>JBEKPO010000085.1:0-18962 GCA_049520675.1 Occallatibacter sp.
ACTCTCCGCCACCGCTCGACCGCCGCGAATTCCCACCGCTTTCAACGTTCCTGGGCCGTAAGGCACCTCAAAGACTGCCTTGAATTCCTGTTCGCGGCCGGTTGGCTTCTCGCCAATCAGCTTGTCATTCAGGAACAGCTGCACCTTTTCTGTGCCGGAGTAGACTTCCACCTGCAAATCCTTGCCTTCCTGTCCGGGCCAGGTCCAGGTCGGTAGCGTGGGATAGGTGGACCAACCCACCGCAATAATCTTCTTGCCTTCCGGTTCGGGCAGGCGCACGGTAGCATACACGCGATCGCCGCCGTTCCAGAGAATGTCGCGATAATACGACTGCGGCTTTCTGTACCCTGTCAAATCGATATCGCCACACGCAGCGGCGTGCCAGGGGTATCCGTGGAAGAGCACCTGCATCGCTGCCGCCATCGCAGGATCGGGCGTGCCCTGCGACATCGCCGCCGTGAGATCCACTCCATTCGCCATGCCCAGGAAGAGCTTGTCGATAAAGCTGGTGTCGCCCATCCCCCCCATGATCTTCTCTGCTGCCTGCGCCTGCTCCGGAGTTCCATACGACCAGGCGCCGATCCCCGATTCGCCCAGGTAATCCATTGCGGTCCAGGTCAAATCGCCGAGGACAAACGGATTCTCCTTGGAGATTTGCCAGAGAGGAAATGCCTTCGCTGGATCTGATTCCGTCGTGAGCATGATGCGCGAAGGCAGCTGCTTGTGGTCTGCCGCATAGGTGGGGATGAGGTTGTAGTTGTACCCGGTGATGTCGAGCAGCGAAAACACTGCTGCCGCGTTGGGCGCCGTAGTGGTACCGGGAAACGCCAGCGTGAGTGGGCGAGTGCGGTCGAGCGTTCGCACCTGATCGGCCACGTCCTTCGCGATCAACTTGCCGCGTTCTACTTCCAGTTCGGGGATCTCGTTGCCGATTCCCCAGATCACCACCGATGGATGGTTGCGATCGCGCAGCACCATCGACGAGAGATCCTGCTTCCACCATGCATCGAAGTCGCCGGCGTAATCGAATTTGACCTTGTGCGCCTCCCACACGTCGAAAGGCTCGTCGAGAACCAGCAGGCCGATCCGGTCGCAGGCATCCAGAAATGCGGGGCTCGGCGGATTGTGCGCAGTCCGCACCGCACTGTATCCCGCCGCCTTCAACAATTCCACTCTGCGCTCTTCGGCGCGGTCGAATGCTGCCGCACCCAGCGGCCCGTTGTCGTGGTGAACGCTGCCGCCCGACAGCTTCACCGGCTTGCCGTTCAAAAGCAGTCCCTTTTCCGCGGACCACGCGAGCGTTCGAATTCCGAAGGGGGTTTCCACCTGGTCGATGATTTTGCCGTCTTTTCGCACCTCGGTGACGGCGCGATACATTGCGGCCGAACCGGGCGACCACAAATCAGGGTTCGCTAATGTGATCTCCTGCGTTGCTTCCGCGTCGCTTCCCGGCAAAATCGTGATCTTCGATCGAGCGCTGCCGGCTTTGCTCCCCGCGCCATCCACGATGGTCGTCTCTACGGTCGCCTCCACCTGACCGGTGGAATCGTTGGCCACTCGAGTGCGGAGTGAAATCGTGGCCTGCTTGTCTGTGGCCTCTTTCGTGGCGACAAAAACGCCCCAATGCGCAACATGCGTTGGATCTGTTACGACTACACGGACGTGCCGATAGATGCCGGACCCGCTGTACCAACGGCTGTTCGGCTGAGCGGAGTTATCGACGCGCACGGCAAGCACATTCGTGCCCGCAGGGTGCAGCCCCGACGTCAGATCGAAGGTGAAGCCCGTGTATCCATAGGGATGAGTGCCAAGCTTCTGGCCGTTCAGGTACACGGTGGCGTCGCGGTACACTCCGTCGAACTCGATGCTCACTCGCTTGCCCTGCCAACCGGCCGGAGCATTGAATGTCTTGCGATACCATCCCACACCGGTGGGAAAGAATCCGCCGCCCGCGCCGCTGGGGTTGTCTTTATCCGGCCGGCCCTCAATGCTCCAGTCATGCGGCAGCGTCACGGTGCGCCAGGAGGAATCGTCGAAGGATGGAGCCTCCGCGCTGCTGGGATCGCCCAGGAAGAACTTCCAATTCGCGTCTGCGGCCAAGACCAGCCTCGGCGGGCCTGGGGTGGCTGCGCCCATTGCAAGAGGGGTGAGCGGAGCAAGCATTGCAAAGAGCGCGATAAGGTTGTGCCGATGCATTTTCATGGAACTCTCCTCCGGGTGTTGCGCTTGTTGCCTCGCGATGGTTTCGATTTCCGCCTGACAGTCTGCGGCCGCGGAGCCTGCAGTCCCAGCAAGATAATCCGGATGGTTTCGCGGAGCAGCCGATCGACAGGCTGCCCGTATTCCAGCTCAACCTTCTTGCCAAGTGACGCGAGACGCCGCTGGGTGCCAACTACGGCATTGAGCACGGCTTGCATGGTCAGGTCCGGATCGAGGTCCCGCCGCAGAGAACCGTCGGCGATGCCCTCGCCGATCAACGCCTTGAGATAGCGGAATCCCTGAAAATGAACTCTCGACTCGAGATCAAGCAGGCGTTTGGCCGGCCAGTCATGTGCGTACAGTGCGTCGAACTGAGCCAGGAACCGAACCTTCGCCGGATTCTTCGCGAGCTCGTCGGCCATATATTCGAAGATTCCGGCGATCTTGGCGTGCGCCGTTTCCGCACCCTCGATGCTGTCTATCGCGCGCTCCGAGCTTTCTTCGAAGGCATCGTTCAAGATAGCCCAGACGATGTCGTCCTTGTTCGCGAAGTACTGGTAGACGGTCGAGGCACGGAGCCCACTGGCGACGGTGATTTCGGCCATCCTGACTCGATCGATTCCCCGGCCGTCGAAAAGCCTGCGGGCGGCATCCACAATTCGACGCCGCTGCCGTCCGCGGTGCGCGTCGTAGGTCTTCGCCCTCTGTGCTGCGCGTTTCTCGGGCATGGATGGGTGATTTTACAAATTCATACGGTGATGGTGAATTTGTAGGATGAGTACGAATTTACAGGCCGCGCCCGGTCATGTCAAGACAAGGCGGAGTCCGGCGCGGGAGATGCGAGGCATGCAGCAAACATGATGCTTCTCGCCGACTGATGCCGCCCCATTAGCGCGAGCAACGCGTCATGGCAGCCGCGCCGCAGGCAAATCGAACACCTCGATCGCCCCATCGTTGAGGATCGCTACGCGGCGCCCCGTCGGCGAGATGGCTACGTTGCCTCCACCATCGAGCATTGGAGACAGCGGCGCCTCCAGCTTCAATGTGCCATCCGCTGTATCGAGTACACGCACCATCTGCCCTTCCAATTCATCGGGATCCACTTGTTTCATGTGTCGATAATGGGACGCCGCGTGCCTCAGAACCACGGCCTCCAGGGCCACGCGCGAACCATCCGGCGAGGCAACCAGCAGCGGCCGGGCGGCGTTCGTCGCTGTCGTCGCCTGCCACGTAAACTTACCGTCGACCGCGGACATTGCCGTGAGCTTGCCTCCTCCGCTTTCGGCGCAGGTTTTCACCAGCAACTCGGCTTCGGTGGCAAAGGCCCCGTCGGGCATGCAGGTCGAATCCATGTGGCCCAGGACCTTCATTGCGCCTGAGAAGGAATCCATGTGCAGGGTCCACTGGGTGTCCTTGTCATGTGAGCTAACGACATACCCGTCTGCATTCACAGGCCAGTCCTTGTTTTGCGCGTCCCACGGCAGGCGAATCATCTTGATCAACTGACCGGTTTCGCGGTTCAGGGTGCGCACCACCAGCGTCTGATCAGCGCTCGGCTTCTGTGCATCGGTAGTCGTCGCAGATGGTCCTCTTGGCGGATCGTGGGCTTGATCGGAAGGTTGCGACGGCAAAGAGCTTTCAAGGGAGTTGGTAACCATGGTGCGCTGATCGGGATCAAGATCAACCCACAGCAGGCGCCCAGGAAAGTCAAGATACGGCCTTGTCGTGAGCGTGGCATCGCCCTGCAAAAGGCCACCCTCGCTGCGCAGCAGATAATGGCCGTCCTTCAACATCCAGAGGTAGCGTCCGCCGTCGGGTACAACCCAATCAGCCTGGGGATCGATTCTTCCGTCGGCAAGCGCGATCACCACCGCTCGCAGTTTCTCTTCGTCTTCGCCGCTCTCTGCGCCGCGCATCCCGAGCCCCGGCTTGCGGAACGTAAACAGCAGGCGATTCTCGTCGAGAAAATCCAGGCTCACCAGGCCGCGGCCCCGAAAAAGATAGAAGTCGCTGGGCGCAGAAAACCCCAGCGGGCCCACAGGCATGGTGAATGCGGGCGTCAGGCTCGGCTTTTCGGGGTACTTCTCGAAGACCTTGGGCTCTGGCTTTATATAGGGCCCCATTTCTGGAATCGTGAGGGTCCCTTGCCCTGGTGCCGCTCCTGCGGCGCACAGCAGCATGGCGCACGCGACCAACTCCTGCGCCGCCTTGCGAGACCTTCGGAGAATGGGGACTTGATTCACCATCGCATCTATTGTTACGCGTACCGGTGCGCCCACCTTCCGTTTGGATGCAGGGTGCTCCGTTCCAGAGGTGCCTTGGTGCGCTGGTTTTTCGCCCATTACATCCATCTGTAGAAATTTCTCCCTCGGATGTCGATTCAACCCTCCCTGTCTCGTCATGGGAGTGAGGCGCTCAAACGCCTACAATCCAAACACGGGAGATGACGATGCAATACTTGCTGGCACTTTACCTCGATGAGTCAGGCTGGGAGCGGATGACCCCGGAACAGCAGCAACAGGGCGCAGCGGCCTACTCGGCTTACACCGAAGCCCTCCAGGCCGGTAAGGTCCTGGTTAATGCAAACCGGCTGCGGCCCTCCGCCACGGCTACAACCCTGCGCACCACCAACGGCAAAGCCCAGGTTCTCGACGGCCCCTTTGCGGATTCGAAGGAGCAGTTGGCCGGGTACTACCTGATTGACGTGCCCGACCTCGATGCCGCGATGCAATGGGCCGGTCGCTGCCCGGCCGCGCAGCACGGCATCGTTGAAGTACGCGCCATTTGGGCCATGTAGCGCAACTTCGGCTGTCCGCCCCCTGGCCGGCGCAGCGAATCTCTCGCACCCGGCCAGGATCGCAAGGATTTCTTCCGCCGGCGCGGCGGATCCTTGGCACAAAACGGGCGCCGCGCGGCACCTGATCAACGAGGTCATTATGCTGAACAAATCATTTACCGCCGAACTCGTGAAAAGCCCTAAGCCGGGTGGCTGGACTTACGTCGTCTGGCCGCAATCCGCCTCGTTCTTCGGCACGCGCGGATTGGTCAAGGTCAAAGCCACCGTCGACGGCCATCCGCTCCAAAGTTCGTTCATGGCATTGGGCGACGGCAACCACAAGTTGCCGGTGAAGGCGGAAATTCTGCAAGAGATCGGCAAGAGGGCCGGCCAAAAAGTCAGGATCACGCTCCTTGAACGAATATCCGCCCCGGGCAATAAAAAGAAGCAGGGATAGACTGGCCGATCAAATTGGGTCAGCAGGCTCTAATTCATACATCGTCTTCCATGACTCACGCTCCTAACGACGAAGCCGTTGCTCTTCTTGTTGAAGCAGTCGCCCGGCGCAGCCGAGCCAAGCTGGTTGCCTATCTCGCAGGCCGCTTCGGAGATATCGAAGCCGCCGAAGATGCCGTTTCAGATGCCTTCGCTTCCGCGCTCGCCGCGTGGCCCGAAAAGGGCTGCCCATCCAATCCTGAAGCATGGCTGCTTACCGCCGCCCGCCGCAAGCTGATCGACCAGTTCCGCCGCAGCCGCGAGACTGCCGGCAGCGATGAACTCGAGGAATTGGCCGCGGGACCGGCCGCAGATGACATGGCCCTTCCCGACCGCCGGCTCGCCTTGCTTTTTGCCTGCACCCACCCCGCAATCGATCCAACGGTGCGAGCGCCGCTCATGCTGCAGGTCGTGCTCGGCCTCGATGCTGCGCAGATCGCCGCTGCGTTTCTGGTCTCGCCGGCAGCCATGGCGCAGCGCCTGGTTCGCGCCAAAACCAAGATCCGCGACGCCGGCATTCCATTCGTCATTCCCGATCGCAGCGAGCTTCCCGGCCGTCTTGAAGCCGTCCTCGACTCGATCTATGCGTGCTTCTCTGAGGGATGGACCGATCCAGCCGGCACAGAAATCATGCGCCGGGAGTTGGCCGCCGAGGCGATCTTTCTCGGTCGTGTACTCGCCGAATTGCTTCCCGAAGAACCCGAGGTCCAGGGGCTTCTCGCGCTGATGCTCTACAGTGAGGCGCGCAAACCGGCACGCCGCTCGCAAGAGGGAAAATATATCCCGCTCTCGCAGCAGAATTGCGATCTGTGGGATGCAGGGATGATAGAAGCGGCAGAATCAGCTCTGCGTCAAGCGAGTCGGGCAAGTCTCATCGGGCGTTATCAGTTGGAAGCCGCAATTCAGTCGGCGCACGTAGCCGGCGCTCGCGCGGGCTCTCCACAATGGCGCGAAATTCTTACCCTTTATAACGCACTCGTCGAACTCGCCGGTTCGCCTGTCGCCTCGATCAATCGGGCCCTGGTTGTGGCCGAGCTCGACGGCCCAAAAGCCGGATTAGCCGTGCTCGACGCATTGAGCGATGACAAACGTCTCGACACATATCAGCCGTATTGGGCGGCGCGGGCGAGCCTATGCGCCCGCGTGGCACGCCATGAAGAGGCCCGCAAAGCATACGACCTTGCGATTGGCCTGGAAAACGATCCGGCCAACCGGGAATTCCTGATCCTGAGACGGAAAGCCGTGGAAGGTTAGATCGATCACCCGGTGCAAACCCCATCCGGCATGTTCGTCACCGCCGAGCGATGTCTGGGGATCGGCAGGCCCGGTCTCCACCCGCCGGAAGGAGTACCATGGCTGCAGTTCCCGCGGAAGGTCACAACCTGAGGGCCTCTGCCGAGGAGAGGGAGCGACCTGTCTACCCTGGCAGTGAAGGACGGCCGAAGGAGGACATCTTGGAATCAGAAGCCTGCACAAAACACCCGCAGAAGATTCGGATCGAACAGCACACCTTCATGGGAAGCCTGTGGTGCGCCGCCTGGCTTTTCTCCATCGGTTACTTGCACTTGCATTTCTGGAGAGGCGCTCTGGCTATTATTCTGTGGCCGTACTATATCGGCGCCCACTTTAGCGGGCTGATGCGATAATTGGCCTCCATCGGCAAGTGTTCCTCGTGTCGCACTCGTAGAAGGGTATCCTAGACCTTTGCTCAAGACCTTTTGAAAAGATCTTGCAGGAGGGGCACGATGAAGGCCGCGATCTTTCTTCGCATCGCCGCGGTTGTCGCGCTGATTCACGCGATTCTTCACACCATCGGTGGTGTCTTCGCCAAACCCACGCCGGGACCGGCGGAACGAGCCGTGGCGGCCATGAAAGCAAATCACTTTGTCCTCATGGGGAGCACGCGCACTTACTGGGATTTCTATCTTGGGTTTGGCCTCGCAATTACCATCTTTCTCACGGTCGAGGCAGTCGCATTCTGGTTGCTGGGGTCGCTGGCATTGCGCGAAAGCGCCAGGCTTCGGCCTCTGATCTCCGTGTTTGCGCTGGCCTATCTGGCTCTGGCAGCGAACTCCTGTCTTTTTTTCTTTGCCGGTCCGATCTTCACTGAAGTAATGATCGTCCTTTGCCTCGCTCTCGCGGTCATTTTCGCAAAAGGACCCACGACGAAAGCGGCTGACGTTTCCGTCTGACATGTTCGGGAACAGCGCCGGCCAGCGGCGAATCGGAATTGCGCTCTTGGTGCAGCGCATGGCGCGGCGCTCCGTGCTCGTCGCCCGGCCTTGCAGACCGCGACGCCCGACTCTTCAGATCCCTGCGTACCACGAATACCCATAATCCGGATCGACGGAGCCCTTTCCGCCTCCAAATTTCTTGATATCGTCGGTCAACGTAATATGGTCCACGTACTTCAGGCTCTTGTACCCGAGCTGCCGCGGAAGGCGCAGTCGGAGCGGCCCGCCAAACGGAACCGGCAAGTCGCCGTCGTTCATACCCATCGTCAGCAGCGAGTGCGGATCCTCCGCATCGTTCATATCGATGCTTCCCCACATTCCCTTCTCGAACGACAGGTAAACGACGTAGCGTGATTGCGGCAGCACGCCTGCCTCGCGCAGCACACCACTCAGCGGCGTCCCGATCCACTCCGCAATATACGACCAACCCTCCTCGCACGCCACTTCCGTAATCTGGCTGCGCAGCCCGATACTTTTGAGATCCGCCAGCGAAAACGACATTGGCCGCGCCACGGTTCCATCCACAACCAGGCGCCAATCTCTGAATCCACTCGCCTGCAACTTTTTGAACTCATCGTTCGGCGGAGCCACCGCATTGGCAAACGGATTCTTCGAGATCATGCCGCGCGGAAACTCGCGCGCCGGCTTGTTTACGGTCAGAAGCCGCTGGCAGGCGTAGGTCAGTGTCTCGCCCGGCCCGTAAACTCCGCCACTGTCCGGCGGAATCAGCCCGTAGCGCTTGGCCATGCGATCGGCCACCGCCAGCCCTGCAACACCTGCAGCAGCGGCAACGCCTCCGTAGATCAACTTGCGTCGCGAAACTGGATTCATCGGCCCTCCTCAGCATCTTGCGTGGTTCCCGTAATCATGGCCCGCATCCTCCGCCAGAATCCGGATAAAGCCACCATGGTCACGTGCACGATCAAGAAGAACAGGAGCAGCCATGTCACAAGAAAGTGGATCGTCCGCGCCGATTGACGCCCGCCCAGCAACGCAGCCGTCCAGGGAAATGCTGCCGTAAACGTGGGTGACATCGCCAGCCCCGTCCAGATGATCAACGGAAACAAAACGAAAATCACCATCAGGTACGCCGTTCGCTGCAGCACGTTATACGAGCTCTCTTCCGCGCGATCTGGCGGCTTGCGGCGCAGGTATTTCCCGATGCGTTCCCAGTAAGCACGCCCGTTCCAGTCGCGCCGTTCGGGAATCAGATCTTTTCTGAAATGTCCGCTCACCACTCCGTAAATCCCGTAGACTAGCCCAACCAATATTGCCAGCCACGCTGCTTCGAAGTGCAGGTACCGGCTCCATCCATTCTCGTCGGGCATCTCGTAGTTGTAGCCGGTGGGCACGGTGCCGCGGCTTGCCGGAATGGGAATCACGAGCCACGGCTTCGTGTTGACGTTCCCCACTTCGCCCCAATAAAACCGCGGGTGCGAGATTACGATCTCAAAGCCCGTCACCAGCAGCGCCACGAAGGCCACAAACGTCAGCCAGTGCGTGATTCGCACCACGGCGGAGTGACGCTTGGTCTTGGTTTTTTCTTGCAGGGAAACCGCTGGCACGCCGCCAGACTAGCACAATTCGGCCTAGCGATTGCGCCTTTTCTCGAGCGGGCGGCGCAACCGGTTACGAGGCAGCAGCGGTCTTGTAAATCTCCGCGATATAGCGCATATCGCGCAGACCCTCTTCGCCAGGAGTCTTCGGCTCGACGCCATTCTGAATGCAGTGCGAAAAGTGCTCGGCCTCGGTTTGAAACTGGTAAGGAATGTGAGCCGGGTTGGGCTCATCGAGGCGGGTGGGAGCCGCACCGTCGGCAGCGAAGTATTCGGCGCGCAGGCGTAGGCCCTCGTAGACGAACGCCGAGCTTACTTCGATCCATCCTTTCGCTCCGTGAACCCGGTAGAAACCCTCCATCTGCCCGCCATAGGTGGTATTGCATGCGGCCATAATGCCGGAGGGGAATTTCATGGTCCAGGAGACGTTTTCTTCGACAGTGGTAAATCGGCCGTCGTGATCAATCGTGGAGGTGTATGCCTTGAAATCGCCGGGCTCCTCACCGGTGAGAAAGCGCGTGGCGTTGAGCGAGTAGATGCCTACGTCGACCAGTGGGCCGCCGCCGGCCATTTTCTTGTCGAGACGCCACTCCCCCGGCTGAATATTGAAACCGAAAGCGCTTTCGATGGCCTGGAGCTGGCCGATAGCGCCGGAACGGATCAGATCGATGGCTTTCAGATGGGTGGGATCATACTGGCATCGGTAGCCAATCATCAGCTTGACCCCGGCGGATTTGCATGACGCGATCATCTGCTCGCATTGGGCGACGCTGTTGGCCATCGGCTTCTCACACAGAACGTGCTTGCCGGCTTTGGCCGCACGGATGGTGTACTCGGCGTGCATCGAGTTGGGCAGCGCCACGTACACGGCATCCACTTGCTGGTTGGTGGCGATGGAATCGAAGTTGTCGTAGTTGTAAATCGAATTCTCAGGAACTCCATAGTCGGCGGCAATGCGCAGGGCCTTGTCGGGATGGCCGCTAACCAGAGCGACAACACGGGAGTTGCTGCTGTTGCGGATGCCGGACATGAAGATCGCGGCGATGCGACCCAGTCCTATGATGGCGTAGCCGGTTGGGCGTCCGGCGGGTTGAGCAGCGAGGGCCGGGGCGAAGCGCGCGGCAATACCCAACCCTCCCAGTTTGGCGAATTCTCTGCGTGTCCAATGCATGACCTTTACCTTAAATCCTGCACTTGATTTGCGAGCGGCTTTTACTTGCGCCTCGTTGCCGGCTCCCCCGCCTCCGAGATCTGCCTCCGCGAACTGGTCAAACTTGCCTTGATGTGAGTGATGGTTTCCGCTTACCAACCCATCTCCCGCATCCGATCCACAATGATCGCGCTATAGTGATCCATGCGGTTGGGACGGCGCTTCAGGGGGGAAGGCAAAATCGCCGCCAGCCGTGCCCCCTGATCGCGATCGATATTCCGAGCGGGCTTTTCGTAGTAGGCGCGCGAGGCCGCCTCGGCGCCATAAATTCCCGGCCCCCACTCGACCACATTTAGATAGAGCTCCAAAATGCGCCGCTTGCCCAGCACAAACTCAGCCACCGGCACCAGCGCGAACTCCGCGCCCTTGCGCAGAAACGAGCGCCTGGTCCCAAAAAAAAGATTCTTCACCAGTTGCTGAGTGATCGTGGAACCGCCGCGAATGCGCTTGCCGTCCATATCGCCTTCGGCGGCGATCTCCATCGCCTGCCAGTCGAACCCGTGATGCTGGTAGAAGCGCGCGTCCTCAGCGGCAATCACCGCATGCTCGAAATCGGGCGAGATCTGGTTGAGCGGAACGAATTCGTAACGCTTGTGGTATTGCTTGCCGTCGAACCACGACTGTATGCGGCGCTCCATGTGCACCGCAGTCGTCGGCGGATCGATCCACTTCGCGGCCACCAGCGTCAACGCGGCCAGGGCCCAAAGTCCAGCCAGACCCAACGCAAACCACTTTACGTACCAAACCCAGCTCCCTCGCTGCGTCTCGGTCGGCCGCTGAGTCTTGGCCTTAAGCGGCCCTCCGGCACGTCGGCTCGGCCCGTCCACTTTGCCGGTCATCTCGTTCCCGGCGCGAAACTCCAGCTCCTCTGTCACCTTTCAGAATAATCGCCCTACTGTTCTCCCGCCCGGCTTGCTGACCCGCCGACTCGCTGTGTTTACAGGAGCCCTTCCACCAGAGCCTCCCACTCCTCCTCGAGGGTGGGCCGGTGAAACTTGCGCCCGGCGCGGCTGTACCAGTATTCCGCGTTCGACTCGACGCCTTCTTTGCGATGCAGATAGGCGTGCACAGCCATGCCGTCCTTCGTCTCGAGCTCGTCTACCATGCCGTGGGCGCGCGCCCAATCGCCCTTCGCATCCCACCACAGCGCCGTCACTGGCGCGGACAAATCGCCCGGCGGCTTTGCATCGTTCAACGTTGCGCGAAACTCTTCCAAGGTCATGGAATCCTTGTACCATCGGGCTCCGCTCCAGGCAATGTTCGAGCGAGAAAGCTGCACGGGACGTTTTTCCGCAAGCTGTTAAGCCCCGGTGATCCAGATGGGACCGTTTCGGCGCGGCTGAAACCGTGCCCTTTGGCGACTTCAGGCTCATCTGCCGCCGAAATGTTGTACTTTCAGTAAACATGTAAGTGATTGATTTCAATCGATCGGGGCTTGGGTTAGTCGGTTTTGCACTGATTTTGGGGCTGTTTTTGGGGATTTTTTTTGCGAGGGACCAGGATTCATCTGGCGCGGCGGCCGGGGCGGCGAGAGTACGGGACGCGATGCAGAGAGAAGCGAGGGCGATTGCGGCGGCACCGGGGAGCTGGCTGGACTCACGGTTCTATGTTGCGCCCGAAGGGGGAAATTCTTTTGAAATGCGAGGCGGAAATTGCGGGCCGGAGCGCAGGGTGTAAATGCAAGGTGGGATTGGGGTTGTGGAGGGCGATTGGCGAGGGAAGCCGGAGCGAGAGGGGTTGACAAGGGAGGTGAGGTGGGTGGGCGAGCCGTCCCTCTGGGCCACGCTCGGCTGAGGTGCTTTAGCGAACGGGCCAAGCCCCGTGCCCTTGAGGCTTCGATGGCTTTGGCGTACGGGCTAAACAGGCTGCAGAAAAAATCACGCAGCGATCACGAAGCCACCCCTCAGCGATTGAAGAGCGTGCTGAAAATGTCCTATTAGGATGCATTTTCGTGTGGCAGAGCCAGCAGGGGCTGAAAGCCCGCAGTCATTTTGCTCGAACCTACGGCCTGGCTAAAGCCATGCCCTTGTTACAAAGCCCCATCGCGGAGTTTTTCCGCAAGCTGTTTGGCCGTGAATCATATTGAGGTGATTACGGCACGAATGAATTCGTGCCCTTTCAGAGCACCGACTTTTACAGCAAGGCCTCCGAATCTGGCTCACAATCACCCTTCCCACCGGTCGCTCCTGGGCCCCCAACCAGCCACGCCTGGGGGTCTGCTATAAAGGTTGATCGTAAGGAGTCAGCGATGCGTTGGATCACGCGCGGATTTCTCTGCCTGGTCGTCGAAGCCTGCCCGTACCTGTTCGCGGCGGACTGCGCAAATCTCAAGAACATGCAACTTGCCGGCACAAAGATTACCGTTGCAGAATCGGTGACTTCGGGCGTGCTTACGATCGCAGACGGCGATGCGCCCCTGCAGAACCTCCCCGCGCTCTGCCGCGTCGCAGGCGAAATTCGTCCCACCGGTGACTCCCGGATTCGATTCGAAGTCTGGCTGCCGGCAGAAGGTTGGAACGGCCGCCTGCTCGGTAGCGGCAATGGAGGCTTTGCCGGCTCAATTTACTATGAGCAACTCGCAGGCTACCTGAAGCGCGGATTTGCGGTGGCAGGCACCGATGCCGGACACCAGGCAGAAGGCACGGATGCGAGCTGGGCCTACGGACATCCCGAAAAGATCAAGGATTTTGGTTGGCGCGCCATTCACTTGACGGCCGAGCGGGCAAAGCAAATCCTGGCGGCCTACTACGGCAAACCGGCAGAGAAATCGTATTTTGATGCCTGCTCCGACGGAGGCCGCGAAGCGCTGATGGAGGCACAGAGATTCCCCGAGGATTACGACGGAATTCTTGCGGGCGCTCCCGCATACGCTTGGACGACGCTACTCGGGGCAGGTGCGCGCGTGTTGCAACAACTAACCGGAGATCCGAAGGCCTACATCCCCGATGGAAAACTGAATGCCATTCAGCGGGCTTCGCTTGAGGCCTGCGACGCGCTCGACGGCGTAAAGGACAATGTCATCGGCGATCCTGCAAAGTGCCATTTCGACCCTCAGGTTCTGCTCTGCAGGGGAGACAATTCACCTGAGTGCCTTACCCAGCCGCAGATCGATTCGCTCAAGTTGCTCTATTTCGGAATCCGAGATGAACACGGCGCTCTCATCTTCCCCGGCTTTTCCATGGGAGACGAAACCAGTTGGAAAGAGTGGGTCGTCGGAGAAGATCCGGCAGCATCTCTCGGTTCCCGCTTTGCCGTCAACTATTTCCGCTATATGGTTACCGGAGATTCCAGATTCAATGTATTAACAGCAAGCCCAGACGATTTATTGCGTCAGTCCATTGAGAAAGGCGCGGCTGACCTGGACGCTACCAATCCAGACCTGAGCCGATTTGCCGCCCGCGGTGGAAAGCTGATTCTGTATCACGGATGGAACGACCCCGCGATCTCGCCCGGATTGACGGTTTCCTATTTCAAGGATGTAAAGGAGAAGATGGGTGCGGAAAAAGCCGTCGCATCTGTTCGCCTGTACATGGTTGCCGGCATGGAGCACTGTGGCGATGGTCCTGGCGCAAGCTCTTTTGGACAATTTGGCTCACCGGCATCTGAAGGGCCGAAATACGGTCTCTTTGATTCGCTCGTGAATTGGGTCGAAAAGGGCTCGCCGCTCGAAAGCGTGGTTGCCACCAAATACGAAGCCGGACCGGACGGCGCGGCAAAAGCAAAATTCACTCGGCCGCTCTGCGCGTATCCCATGGTGGCTCGCTACGCGGGTTCAGGCGACGTGAACAGCGCGGCAAATTTTGCCTGCGTCACACCCTGAACCTCGGCCGTCTTCCGCTTACCGCTCACGCCGCAGCCTTTTGCTGTTTCAGGTAGTACCCGTCGGGATCCTTGCCGCGTAGGCCGCGCCACCATACCTGGAAGCTGGGAATATTGATCGTGATGAGGAACAGCTTGCGCAGATGGCCCACAGGGCAGCGCAGCGGCCGCACGCCATGCCACGAGTGAGGCGTCCGCTCAAAGATCAGGCTCTCATTGCCCCAAGGTTCCAGCTTTGCCGCCACCTTTAATTGGTCGAAGCTTGGGGCCGAGTGCGTCTTGAACCGCCGTTCGCTGTCCATGATCAGAATTTCGCCGCCCCACTTCGGATCCCAGTCATTTTCCGTATTGAAGTAGAAGATGTGCGTGGCCAGCTTGCGCGCCGCGTCGCAATGTGGCGAAACTGCGCAGCCTTCCCAGGCGTAGTACCACTCAAACGTAAGGATGAATTTGCGCGGTCCCAACATCCGCCGCAGGAACGACTGATACGCGTCGCCCTCGAGCTCGCGGATGAACTCCTGCCACGGAGCCGCGATGTCGAGCCACGGCTGATAATGCAGGAGAAAGCGGTCATGAGGACCCTGTCCATAAGCGCGCTTCACGCCGACCATTTTGTTGAAGCGCGCCACGTCAGGCAGCGATTGCCGCAGCGTCTCGAAGCCCTCGGGCGTCAGCGAGTTTTCGATCCCGGACCAGGGATACGGCGGCGTCGCCCGAAAATCTTCTGGCGAAAGCTGTTGCAGAACCTCCTCATTCAAATAGTGCATAGCATCCCCCGGCCGCAGCTGGCAGTCGCTGTAGAAATACCGAATCGCGCGCACTGAGTTCAGTGCCCAGAGTCACAATGGGCGGCCCCGAGCTCTCGCAGTTGCGCCGCCCGATCAAGTGATTTGGATCACATTCTCAAGACCAAGCTACTGTTACAAATGACTCATTCCACCGATGAGTTGAACAAGGGTCCGCCATGGGGGACTTGGGGAGGGAACTGGGGGATTCCGGACCGGACGCCTCCCTGCGCAGAGGTCGAGTGATGAGAGCAGGTGAACCGAAATTCCCTGAATTCCGCGATTGCGGCCAAGCCATATTTGGCCGTATACTTAAATACGACCAAACTGGTCGTAGTTCTAAGGTGCTTCCGTTCCGGAGGCGGCACATCGGAGTTCGGCAGGTGAGCGTACTAAGTGAATTGGCCGTTGGAGAACGCGGGATCCTGGTTTCGCTCGAGCTGCCGGAAAACGTTCAGAACCACCTGATGCATATGGGCTTTGTCCCTGGGTCGTGCATCGTGGCGCTGCGCCGCGCTCCTGCCGGCGACCCTACAGTCTACTGTGTCGATGGCCTTGAAATCGCCCTCCGCCACGAGACCGCCGAAGCCATCCGAGTTCGCCCCTGCACCGCCCACAACACCGCAACCGGAGCCCATGACGGAGCCACAACCTCTGCTGGTACGGATGCGTCCGCCGACCAGGAAAGAACCCTCGTCGAGGCCGCGCAATGAACGCCTGTTGCGAGACGCCGGCTTTCAAGCCGCCTGCCGCACCAAGTGAGAGCGCCCTCAAAACCGTCGTCCTCATCGGTCCGCCCAACTCCGGCAAGTCCACACTCTTCAACAAGCTCACCGGCCTCCGACAGAAGGTCGCCAATTACCCCGGCGTCACCGTCGAACAGCGCATGGGGCTCATGGCCGGTGTCGGCCGCGACGACCTCACCCTCATCGATCTCCCCGGCATCTATTCGCTCACTCCATACTCCGAAGACGCGCGCGTCGCCGTCGACGTTCTGCGCGGCCGCATGCCCGGCACGCCCAAGCCCGATGCCGTTCTTCTTGTCCTCGACTCGCTTCATCTGACCCGGCAACTGATGCTCGCCATGCCGGTGCTTGCTGTTGGCTTGCCCACACTGGTCCTGCTCAATATGAGCGACCTGATGGAATCTCGCGGCGGTCGTATCGATCCGCTCAAGCTCGCGCGCGAGCTGGGCGCACCTGTGGCGCAAATCAGCGCAGTCAATGGCACCGGTCTCGACGCCGTGCCGCTGTTCCTCAATCAGCAGAACGGCCATCGCTCCACCAGCCCGCAGCTGGTCACGCTTCCCGTTGTCGGCAACGCCGCCAGCGCGCATTCCTGGGCCGCGCAGGTCTCGAGCCGGACCGGCTACCAGGCTCCGCTTTCGGCAGAAAACACGCGCAAGATCGACAACATCCTTCTGCATCGGGTCTGGGGACCGCTGCTCTTCCTCGTCGTCGTCGTTGCTGTCTTTGAAGTCGTCTTCGCCCTTGGCCAGCCTCTCTCCGACGGCTTCGGCGATCTGCTCGGCCGCGCCGCCGATCTCGCCCGCCCGCTTCTTCCCGTTGGCTGGCTGCAGTCGCTTCTTCTCGACGGTGTCTGGAAGGGCATCTCCTCCGTTCTAGTTTTCCTCCCCCAGATCCTGCTGCTCTTTCTCTTTATCGGAGTCCTCGAAGACTCCGGCTACCTTGCCCGCGCCGCGCTCATCGCCGACCGCGTCATGCGCACCATCGGCCTCAACGGCAAAGCGTTCATTCCCCTGCTCTCCGCTTACGCCTGCGCCATTCCCGCCATCATGGCTACGCGCACCATCGAAAACAAGCGCGACCGTCTCGCCACCATTCTGGTCACGCCCTTCATGACCTGCTCAGCGCGTCTGCCCGTCTATCTGCTGCTCATTGCCGCCTTCATTCCCAACATCTACTTCCTCCACGGCGTTCTCGGCCTGCGCACCGTGGTCATGCTCGGTCTCTATGTCGCCGGATTTGTTGCGGCCTTCACCACCGCGCGTCTGCTCAAGAGCTCCATTCTCAAGTCCAGCGATACACCCTTCATCCTCGAGTTGCCGCAGTACCGCATGCCCACTCTTTACTCACTGGGCCTGCGCCTCATGGACCGCGCCCGCATCTTTCTCAAGAACGCCGGCACCATCATTCTCGCTGTTACGCTGGCGCTTTGGGTCCTCGCCCACCTGCCCGTCATCCACACAGCCTCCGGCTCCATTGCCGCACCTCATCTCGCCGAGAGTCTCATTGGACGCCTTGGCCATTTCCTCGAGCCGGCCATCGCGCCTCTGGGCTTCAATTGGAAGATCGGAATCGGGCTGGTTTCCAGCGTCCTCGCTCGCGAAGTGATGGTCAGCACCATGGGTACGCTCTACGGCGCCGACCCCAGCACCCAGACGCTCAACCTGCAGACCGCTCTCCATCACGACATGACGCTAGGCGGCGCGCTGGCGCTGATGATCTTCTTCGCCTTTGCCATGCAGTGCACGTCAACTATCGCCGTCGTCCGCCGCGAGACCAACTCCTGGCGCTGGCCCGCCATCCAGTTCTTCTACATGCTGGCGCTGGCATACGGCGCCGCCTTCGCCGTCAACCACCTCGCCCTGATGTTCCTCCACTGATTTCCGTTCCCTGGTCCCTCGTCCCTGGCTTTTACATCGCCCTCATCCGCAGATACCGCCGAATATCCGGCGCCATCGACACCAGTAACCACGCCAACCCAAACGCTGTCGCCGCATAGATCACTCGCTTCATCAGACACCCCTCCTCGAAGCAAAGTCGCTTCTCTGCTGCTTTGGATGCCGTTCTGCCTCGCCACGAACACCGCCGCCGGCGTTCGCCCCGCTCCCTGCCCCAGATCCCGTTTCCCTGCTATCGTTTTCTCATGCGCGCAGCGGAACTCACTGCCCCTCTCACCTTCCGGCTCACAGACATGCCCATCGAAGCCCCCGCGCCCGGCGAAGTGCAGGTTCGCGTCGAGGCCGTTGGAATCTGCGGCTCCGATCTCCATGCCTACACTGAGGGACGCATCGGCAACACAGCCAATGTCTACCCCATGGTGCTCGGCCACGAGCCTTCGGGCGTCATTGTCAAAACTGGCTCCGGTGTCACTTCGCTCGCCGCCGGCGACCGCGGCGCCCTCGAGCCCGCGCTCTACTGCTATCACTGCGAGTTTTGCCTCACCGGCCACCACAACGTTTGCGCCAACATTCGTTTCCTCTCGAACCCGCACCTTCCTGGATTCTTCCGCGAGCTCGTCAACCTGCCAGCTGCGAATTTCTTGCCCATTCCTTCCGGCATGTCGTTCGCCCAGGCCGCTCTCAGCGAGCCTCTCGCCATCGGCGTGCATACCCTACGCCTCGCCTCCATCCGCGCCGGCGAAACCGTTGCCGTCATCGGCGCCGGACCCATCGGCCTTCTGACGATAGCCGCGCTGCGCGCCGTCAACGCCGGCCGGATTTGGGCTGTCGAGCCGCTCGCCCACCGCCAGGAAGCCGTCCACGAAATTCTCCACGCCACCGCGCAGCGCGGCGTCGACTGCGCCATCGACTGTGCTGCCGCCGAAGACACGACCTCGCAGGCCATTCAGATCGCACGCAATGCCGGACGCGTCGTGCTCACCGGCATTCACTCCAGCCCTTTTGTCACCCTCGATAGCTCGGCCATGCGTCGCAAAGAGCTCACCCTCTTCAACGTCCGCCGGTCCAACAACGAGACCGGCGAAGCTCTCGATCTGCTTCGCCAGCACCCCGAGTGGTTCGCTGGGGTTCTCACGCACACGCGTCCCCTCAATCGCATTGGCGAGGCTTTCGACCTCACCAGCCACTACCGCGACGGCATAGGCAAAATGATCGTCACGCCCTAGCAGGCTCAGCCAGCGCGG
>JBEKPO010000086.1:0-18884 GCA_049520675.1 Occallatibacter sp.
GGGCTGTTGCCGATCATCCAACTGCTGTGCGGGGCGAGCTCGTGGCGCGAGATGACTTCACGATAGGCCTGCGGATCTTTTTCGGCAACGATTTCGACAGCGGTGAAATGGCGCGCGAGCCCGGAACGGGCCAGCTTATCGGCCTGCTCGGCGTCGTTACCCTTAGTCATCAGGATGAGATGATGCCGGGCGGCGAGATCGGGCAGGGTTTCGGCCACGCCGGGCAGCAACTCGATCTCCTGCTCGGCGATGGCGCGGGCAAAGCCGCGAATCTGCCGGCGTTTTTCCTCGCTAACCTGCGCTGGGCTCAGGCGCTCGAAGCAATCCACGAGCGAACGGGTAAAGCTGGAGACGCCATAGCCATGGGCGAGGATGGTTTCTCGCTCGACGGCGTTCAGAGTGCTGCGCACGGCAGCCGGTGAATATTCCTTGTGATTCAAGAAGCTGATGAACGCGGCAATGGCGCGCTCAAAGTAGATGTTGTTTTCCCAAAGCGTGTCGTCGGCGTCGATCAAAAGCGTTTGGCCGGCTGGGAAGTTGGGCATGGATTCGATGGTACAAGCTGTCAGTTGAGCGGTTCCAGCACTCGATTGCACGCCGCGGCGTGGCGGCGCATGGCCTCCTCGCTTTCTGCCTCGATCATCACGCGGGCCAAAGCTTCGGTCCCGCTGTAGCGGATGACGACGCGGCCTGAATCTTTCAGCTCGTTTTCGGCAGCGCGGATGGCCTTCACAACCGGAGGGATCGCATCGAGCGGCTTCTTCTCGCGCACCTTCACATTTACGATCACTTGCGGAAAGACCTTCAAGTCGGCGGTTAACGCCTCAACCGACTGGCCGCTGCGGGCGACGAGATCGAGCACCACGAGAGCTGTTAGCAGGCCGTCGCCAGTGGTGGCGAGATGGGGAAAGAGAATGTGGCCGGATTGCTCGCCGCCCAGTACAGCATTGTGCTTCTGCATCTCTTCGAGCACATAGCGGTCGCCGACCGGCGCGCGCAGCATGCGAATGCCGCTGCGCTTGAGGGCCGCCTCGAGGCCCATGTTGGACATACTGGTCGCGACGACGATGTCGCCGGTCAACATGCCGCGGGCCTTAAGATCGCGCGCCGCCATCAGCAGGATGGCGTCTCCATTGATCACGTTGCCCTGCGCCCCCGCCAGCATGCAGCGGTCGGCGTCGCCGTCAAAAGTAAGTCCAATCGACGCGCCGCGGGCTTTCACTTCTTTTGCGACATATTCCGGATGGAGCGCTCCACACCCAGCGTTAATGTTGCGGCCGTCGGGCGCGATGTTGAGTAGAGTGAGGCTGGCTCGGCCGTCACGGTTCAGGCGGCGAAACAGTTCGGGCGCGACGGCGGCAGCGGCGCCATTGGCGCAATCGACCACGATGGAGAGGTCGGCGAGCCAAAGGTCGGGGACGGAATCGATGAGGAACTGAACGTAATCGGCTTGGAACGCCAGGTCCTCCTCGACGGGAGTAAAGGAGCGAGGATCGACGACCTTGACTTGGGAAGCGTGATGCAGGATCTCCGTCTCCATGGCCAGTTCGACGGCGTCGGGCAGCTTGAAGCCATCGCCGCCAAAGAGCTTGATGCCATTGTCCTGCCAGGGATTGTGCGAGGCGGAGATCACCACGCCGGCGTGAAAGCCGTGAGTGCGGGCGAGAAACGCCACCGCGGGTGTGGTAATGACGCCTGCGCTCTCTGCCTCCGCCCCGGCTACGCGCAACCCTTCCGCGAGTGTGGCCGCGATCCAGGGACTTGATTCGCGCGTGTCGCGGCCCAACAGAACGCGGGGCTTGTCGGCGGTTTTCCTGAGCGAATGAGCTAGAGCGAGCCCGACGGCATAAACGGTTGTTGGGTCCAGCGGTGCTTGGCCGGCGACGGCGCGAATGCCATCCGTGCCGAAGAGTTTGCGAGCATTTGCGGTCATGGTTTCGATTTCTTGCTTCCCGTGCCGGGAACTGATGATGGGGGTGAAGGGTCTTCCACGCGGCTCAGAAATGCCCCGTCGGCAAGGCGCGTGGTGAGAGGGTCGCCGGCTGCGATCGAGCTTATTGAGCGAACGAGGGCCCCGTCGGCGGCAAAAACCAGGGCATAGCCACGGTCGAGAACTGCGAGCGGCGAAAGGGAGTGGAGACGGGCGTCAAGTGCGGCCAGCCGGGAAGCGGAGGCATCAATATGGCGTTCCAGGCTTCGGTTGAGGCGAGCACGAAAGTCCGCCAAATGCTGGAGCAGATGCGCCAGTCGCCGGTGCAGATCCTGATGCAGGATTGCGGCAGCCAACTGGGCGATGCGTTTTTGACCACTGTGCAATTTCTCCGAAAGAGCTTCGTCGAGCCGCTCCACTGCGTCGTCGAGCCTCTGGTTCAGCCGATAGAGGCCGGCGGAGACGCGCGATTCTGCGCGACTGACCGGTACGTGCGCCAAGCACTGGCGTGCGTGCAGGAGCTGAAATCGCGCGGCGCGCTCCAGGCGATGCGCCTGCGTCGCAAGGCGTTCGGCGATCTTGTGTTGCGCCTCGGTGATCAGCTCTGCCGCGGCGGATGGAGTGGGCGCCCGCAAGTCAGCGACAAAATCGGCGATAGTGAAGTCGGTCTCGTGTCCGACTGCAGAAACGACCGGCAGCCTGCTCGATGCAATCGCGCGCGCCACACGGTCGCTATTGAAAGCGGCCAAATCCTCAAGCGAACCGCCGCCGCGAGCGAGCACTATGAGATCGACGAGGTTCGCAGAGTTCAATTCGACAATGGAGGCTTCAAGTTCGGCCGGCGCGGCCTCACCCTGGACGGCGACCGGAAAGAGCAGGACGTTCAGGCCGGAATGTCGCCGGCGCACGATATTGAGAAAGTCGCGAATGACAGCGCCGGTGGGCGACGTGATAATGCCCACGGTGCGAGGAAACAGGGGCAAGGGCCGCTTGCGCCCGGCGTCGAAGAGGCCCTCGGCTTTGAGCCGCTCTCTCAGTTGCTCGAAGGCAAGCTGCAAGGATCCCGCGCCCACAGGCTCCATCGTCTCGGCGATGAGTTGCAACTGGCCCCGCTGTTCGTAGACGCTGGCTTTACCCCGAACCAAAACGTGCAGCCCGTCTTCGGGGCGGAATCGCAGGAGCATGGCCTGACGGCGAAAAAGAACCACGGGGAGCTGGGCTTCTGCATCCTTGAGCGTGAAATAGACGTGACCTGAGGGTGCGGAGCGGAAATTGGAGATCTCCCCCTCGACCCAGACATCGCCACAAGCCTTTTCTACCAATTCCCGCATCTGCGCCACCAATTCGCGCACCGGCCAGATGCGGCGCATGGGTACGGGCTCTTCGAAGACGAAGTCCAGTTGCGGTTCGATGGGATCGCGACGAGTCACTGCCATGAGTTTAATTGAGCAAGAGCCGAAACCAGCTTCACGTCAGAAAGTGCTCTTGCGGTTCTCGATCAGTGAGCGCAGTTCTGCGACAGTTTGTTCAAGATCGTTGCCCGAATTGCCATCAGGAGCGCTCTGGGGCGAGAAAGAGATTTCGAGCTCATGCGCCAAATCGGAGCCGCGCTTTAGACCAAAGGTGCCGAGCACTCCCGCTAGTTTGTGCGCGGCGGCGTGCGCAGCCTCGCGGTCAGAAGCATTGAGATTCTCTTGGGTGACGGCCGAGGCCGCAGACTCCAGCACAGCGATGCGCTGCTTCATCTCTGGTAGAAAACGCGCCCACAAGCCGTCAAGCGCCTCGGTTAGCTTGGGCTGTGGCGGCGCGCCGGGTTGGTTTGGGCGATCCATGAAGGCATGAGTGTCAATTCCAGCCCAAAGCGCTGGCGATTTGCGTCGAGAGCGTGAGCGGATCGAAAGGCTTGAAGAGGACGGCTTCGACGCCGAGATCGGCGAAGCGGCGCTGATCGTTGCCTTGCACCTTCGCGGTCAGCAGCAGCACGGGGATGCGGGCCGTGGCCGGATTCTGGCGCAATTGGTGAAACGTGGTTGGTCCGTCCATGCCCGGCATCATCACATCCAGCAGGATGGCGTCGGGACGCTGCTCGGCGGCACGCGCGATTCCCTGCGCGCCCGAACTTGCTCGAATCACTTCCCAACCCGCAACACTCTCCAGGCTCAACGCAGCCACTTCGCGAATGTCGTCTTCATCGTCGATGATCAGGATTTTGCGGGCCACGGCGAAACCCCTCCGCACACATTTTCAATGGGCCGAACGCTGGGTGTCGATGGCTGAATGGTTGAAATTCGAGCAACAGGAGCAAAGCCAGTTACGCCTTAGGCACCGGCGACTCTGCGGACTGCGCGTTGCTTGCCTGGCGCGAAGAACGGAGCATGGTCAGCACCAGGGCTTCGAGCTGCTGAGGCTGGACGCGAGTCTTCGCCAGGAAATAAGTGGGGCCCAGTGTCAGATTGACGCGCTCCTCAGGCGTAATCTCGCGGCCGGAGTAAACCACCAGCGGTAGCCGTGCAAGCTCCTCATGCTGTCGCAGATAATCCACAACGTTGAAGCCGTCTCCGTCGGGCAGGCCAATGTCGAGCACCAGAAGATCGGGCGGAGAAGCGGAACACTCCTCGATGGTCTCCTTGAGGGAATGCGCGGTTCGCACGGTAATGTTGTCGCGAGTGAAGATCTCGTTAATCACCAGAGCCAGGTCGCGATCGTCCTCCACCACGAGGATGTGAGCCTTTTCGCCCGAACCGCATAGTACGCGCGCCAGTTCGGCCAGCACATCGTCTTCGCGCAGGGGCTTGTGAAGCCATCCTGCGGCCTCGCTGCGCGGTTCGTTGCCGGTGTTGGGGTCTTCGACGCTCATCAGAACAACCGGCGTGGGCGAGGACTTATCCAGGCGGCGCAGCAGAGGCAGAATCTCCCAGCCATTCATCCCGTCGAGGGCGCTGTCGAGGAGAATGGCCTGCGCGTCTTGTCGCGCCGCAGTCAACGTTTGCTCCACCGTGGCGGCTTGGACGACGGAATAACCGTGGCGAGCCAACAATGCAGCCACGCGAGGGCGCGATTCGGAGTTTGCATCGGCAAGGACTACGGTACCGCGCGTAATCTCGGAGTCGGCCGGGTTGCGCTGCGCGGAGAGAACCGCCGGCTGGTAAGGAAGGAACACACGGAAGGTGGATCCGCGTACTGGATTCCGCTCGGCCCAGATGCGGCCCGCGTGCTGCATGACGATGGTGCGGCAGATGGCGAGGCCGAGCCCGGTGCCGCCCTTCTGGCGCGCGTCGGATGCGTCGACCTGCTGAAAGCGGCCGAAGATGGTTTCCAGTTTGTCGACGGGAATGCCGCGTCCGTGGTCGATCACCGACAAGATGACGCCAGTAACGCCGGGGCGGAGCATCACACTCACTGGAGAGTTGGGCGGCGAGAACTTGACCGCGTTGGAGAGAAGGTTGGTGAGAACCTGGAGAAGGCGATCGGGATCGGCAGCAACCTCTACCTGCGTGGTGTCGTGAATCAGCTTCACGCCAGCGGCCTCGGCCATCGGTTGCAGGTCTTCTATGGCCTGTTTCACGATCTCGCCCAACTGCACAGAGCGGAAATTCAGGGGCTCCCGCCCGCTCTGGATACGTTCGAGGTCAAGAATGTCGTTGATCAGGCGCACCAGCCGATCGGAATTGGTTAAAGCTATGCGCAGCAGGTGGGTGGCTTTTTCATTGGTTTCGCCCAGCATTCCGGAGTTGAGCAAACCCAGCGCCCCGCGAATTGAGGTGAGCGGGGTGCGCAACTCGTGACTGACGGTCGAAATGAACTCGTCTTTGAGCTGATCGAGCGCGTAGCGCTGGCTGATGTCGCGGAACGTCAGGACGGAACCCAGAAAGCGCCCCTGGCCGCGAATCGGAGTCACAGCATACTCGGCTGGAAACGAGCTGCCGTCGCCGCGAAAGATGTTGTCCTCGCCTGAAGCGTTTGCTGGGGCGGCGGATGTGCGGCGCAAAGGGCAATCTTCATCGCAGGCGCGGTCGCCGGGCGCAGAGCCATGCAATATCTCATGTGCAGGCTTGCCGATCAACGCGTCGGACGGCAAACCAAGCAAGTGAGCGGCCGCCGAGTTGGCAAAGCTGACCCGTCCATTACGATCCAGGCCGCAGATCCCATCGGTAACGGAATCAAGCAGAATCTCCTGTTGGCGGCTGAGCTCGTCGGCGCGCCCGCGCTCCTGTGTGCGCGCCAGCAGCTGCCCCAACGAAGCCGCCGCAGCCTCCATCGCCGCCATCGCCTCGCGATCTTCGCGCAAGCGAACTCGGCTGTAAAACTCGAGCACCGCCAGCACCCTGGCGCCGGAGCGAACCGGAGTTGCCCAGGCGGAGACCATCTCCTGGGAGAGCGCTGCGCGAATGCGGGGACTATCGGGAGCCGAAGCAAGGTCTGTGAGCCACACTGTGCGGGCATCTTTCCAGACCGTTTCGGGCAACTCGCTGCCGCTACCCAATGTCGTGCCCATACTTCCCTGGATGAGGGCTTCGGTTCTTCGGCCGGGCACACCCCAGGCAGTGCCGAACTCCAGATGGTCCTGGTCGGGGTCGACCATCCATTCGATGGCGACATCCCATCCCTGGGAAAGGCACAGGGCCTCGACGATACTCATGCTGGCTACTTCAACGCTCGTGTTTTCGGCGATGATCTGACTGATCGCGAGCTGCAACGCCAGGCGATGCTCGCGCTGCTTCTGCTGGGTAACATCGCGCAGCAGGCAGCGCACTGCCAGTGGCTGGCCTGCGCTTTGGCGGCGGCTGAGATTGATTTCGAGCTCCAGCATTCGGCCGTCGGATGTGTGGTGACGCAATAGAGCGCGCTCGACCGTTTCGCCGTCGAGCGCGCGGCGGAAAAGCGCGGCGGCCTGGTCGCGAATATCGGGCGCAAAGAGCTGCTCAAAGGAATCGATCGCCAGCAGTTCGGAGGGCTCCGAGCCAAAACACTGTTTCCATGCCGGGTTGGCGTAGAGGAACTTGCCGGCTGGGCTGAGGGTGGCAATCATCTCATTCGAGTGTTCGAAAAGGTCGCGGTACCGATCATGCGACTCGCGCTGCGACGGTTCGCGATGCAGGGCCGAGCCCGGATCCATCGCGACGGCCACCAATCCACCAAGCTCACCGGAGGGGTCGCGCAGCGCAGAAATGTGAAGCGTGACGGGAACTAATTCGCCATCTTTGCGGCGCACTTGGGCGTCGAAGCTTGGAACCGCGCCCGGGGGCAAGGAGCGCACACACTCAAAGAAATTGGCAAGCCGGCCGGCCGTCGTGGCTGCATTTGGCCTGTCGATTTTGCAGAACTTCTTGATCTCTGCCAGCACGCGTTCGCCCTCGGCCGGACCGAGAATCTCCCGTTCCATTTGGAAGGGCATATTTGTAAGCTCGGCGGCATGGTAGCCGAGCAGCCGCTCGACCGCGGGGTTGCAGTAGATCAGGCGGCCTTCGAGGTCCATAGCCACCACCGCGGGGCCGGCGGAATCGAGAAGGGCTCTGAGTCCTTCACCGATCACTTCCTCGGTCTGGCTTGGAAGCGCGGCCGCGGCGCGCAGCACCAGACGGTTCAAAATGAAGGCGAAGGCAATGGTGGCGACTCCGGCCGCCCAGATCGGCAACGATTGCCATCTGAGCGCGGGAATCAAGCGGGCCAAAGCGGCTCCCGCAGCAAACGCCAAAATGGAGAAGGGCACGACGAGCCATAGCTCCGACACGTTGCCATGCGCTGCTGGTGCAGGCTGCATTGTCTTTGCCTTCGCCTGATCATCCAGCCGCTCGCTCATCGGCTCGCTCATTTCTCCCTCAAGGCCTGCCTCGCGCACAAACCGCGCGTGGCCGGGTGAAAAACGTCAACCGGAATCGCTTGCTTTGCCCGGCGCAGCTCCAAATCCTCCTGGCCGACACCCCTGAAAACGAGCTTTTCCCGGTGATCGTGCGATTGCAGGTAGTATATGCGTTTGGTCAAAGTCTTCCCTAGGCAATTCACGGCGTGGCCGCCAAGAGCGAAGCCGTCGAGTTACCAGCAATGGGACGGGCTACGCGCTCCAACCAATTGCTCAGCGGATCGTTGAAATTCAGCTTGCAGATGTGCCGGCGGGCCCGCTCTGCGGCGAAGCTTCGTGCAGGAGCCGGGGGATCGAATGCACTACAAGATACTCGCTGAAAAGGACTCAGTCGCCAGCTTCGTTGGCGGCCATCGAAGGTATGCGGCGCAACATCAGGCTCAGAGCGATTGTCAGGAGCGCGACGGCGGGAATCGCCACCAGCACCCAGGCCAGCAAGGCCTGACCAGCGAGGGCGCCCATCCGTGACGCGATGTCATACGTTGGAAGATGAAGCAAGGCGCCCGGGGCGAGCGCGCGCGATGGTTTAATGGATACGAGCCATCTGCCAAGGCGCATGAAAGGCACGATGAGCACAAGCTGTAGCGGCATTGCGGCGTAGTTGGCGGCTTGAATCGCGGGAAGGTTTAAGCGCAGGGCCAGGGCCACCGTAACGCAGAGCACGGTGGGGATCCCGACGACCGGGATGCAGCCGATTGCGAATCCGAGTGCCAGGGTCAGCGCCAAGCGGCGGGGCGAGACTCCCTGGCTGAGCCAGAAGAGAACCGTGCGCTTCGCCGCTGCCGTGAACCGATGCATTCCAACTCCAGAACCGCTCCTCTTTAAGTTATGAACAATGCAATCACCACAAAGTTGCCCAGTGATGAAACTTCGGCTAACGAACCAAATTCGTTACGAGGCAAACCGGCTCCAATGAAGGAAGACTGTCACATGGCTAGTTGCATAATCCATGGCACCGATTGGTCAACCAGTGCATGTCCAATGAGTAACCGGAGGGGTTGCATCTGGGTTAAACTTGGGGTCGATGCGCGTCTTCGGAATCGATTGCGGTACGGAAGTAACGGGATTCGGCGTGGTCGATTCCGATGAAAGCGCGCGAGAGCCCAGGCTGAACTGTTGCGCCAAAGGAGCGATCCGTCTGGCAAGGACGCAGGCGCTGCCCGCCAGGCTTGAACAGGTATTTCAGGAATTGACTCTCGCCCTGCAGCGTTGGCGGCCTGACGCCGTCGCGATCGAAGAAGTCTTCTACTCGGTGAATGCGAAATCGGCCTTGAAGCTGGGCCAGGTGCGAGGCGTCGCGCTGCTGGCAGCCGCTCGGCAAGGCATCTGCGTGGCCGAGTATGCGCCTCTGCAGATCAAGTCAAGTGTCGTTGGATACGGGTTGGCCAAGAAGGAGCAGGTGCAGTTTATGGTGGCGCGCCTGCTTTCACTGGCCGAACTACCGGAGCCGGCAGACGTAGCAGATGCCCTGGCTCTCGCCATTTGTCACATTCATACCGCACAGACATTTGCCGCGCAGGGAGTTGTGAGATGAGAGCCCCATGGCTGGCGCTGGCTGGGCTCGCATTGGCGGCGAGCAGCTTGGCTCCCGCTGCAGCCGATCCGGTGATTCAGGTGGACTATGCCAATCCCGGGCTCTCACCTTCGCAATGGACGATCACACTGCATCCCGATGGCACGGGGCATTTTTGGTCGCAAATGGGCAAGCCGCCCGAAGGCGGCCAGCAAATGATCGGTACGCCCGCCGTTGATCGCAACTTCCAGGTGACCACGTCATTCGCAGAGCAGGTCTTTGATGCGGCTGGACATCACAACTGGTTCAATGAGCCGTGCGAAAGCCACTTGAAGGTTGCTTTTCAGGGGTGGAAGACCTTCACGTATACGGGGCCGCAGGGGCGCGGCGCCTGCACCTTCAACTATTCGAAGGACAAGGAGATACAGGCGCTTTCAGAGTCCATGGAGGCGGTTGCCGAGACGATTTTGGAAGGCGCACGCCTGGAGACTCTGCTGCAGCACGACCGGTTGGGATTGGATGCCGAGATGGAGTTCCTGACCGATGCGGCCGAAGACGGCCGGGCGCAGCAAATCTGCGCTATCCGCGGGATTCTTGAACGGTTGGTCCAGGACGATGAGGTGCTGGAGAGGGTGAGAAGGCGGGCCAGGTCTCTTCTGGAGCATGCTGCCACATAAATAATCGCGATTGGGAGACAAATCTCGCTCGAAAAGTGTCAAACTCAATGTGCAGTTGGCGTAGAACGGGGTGGCATTGCCTGCGGGCGATGAGAGAGGCGGGGGCGCCATGGAGTGCTTGGGCAATCTGAGAAAATTCACAGGGCTGGCGGCTTTGACTATCAGCCTGGCATCGTTCGGTCCGGCGCTGCAGGCGCAAGACTCGGGCCAAGCTGCGGGACCGGCAAGAGCCGTCCGCCTGAGTTATGTCGACGGGCAGGTCAAGCTGTCGCAAGGCAATCAGATTCTGGCCGATCAGGCGGTCATCAACACACCGCTTCTTGAAGGGATGCAACTAGCGACTGCGGATAATGGCAAAGCCGAGATTCAGTTTGAAGACGGCAGCGTGGTGCGGATTCCCCCCGACAGCTCCCTTACGCTTTCCGCGCTGCGCGGGTCGGGTTCAGCGGCCGAGGCGGAACTCACCTTGAATGGCGGTCTAGCCTACTTCGAGTTGCAAGGCGGGTATCAAAACGGAAAGGTCCTGGTCCACTTCGGAAACAGCACAGCCACCGCCAGCGGATTCACGGTGATGCGCATCACTATGGATCGCGCTCCAGGGCAAGTTTCCGTTTTCTCCGGGAATGCGCATCTAGACAGTGCGAATGGAGCCGTGGAGCTTGATCTGCACGACGGCGAGAGCGTTGCCTTGAACGGCGCCCAGCCGGACCGATACGAGATGGCTGAGTCGGTCGAGCCGGACTCATGGGATGCATGGAACTCCGACCGAGACCAGGTGCTGACCACCGAAGCGGCCGCGCAGACCGGCGCCCCAGCGAATATGGGTATGAACCAGAACCCTGCCTGGAACGATCTGGATGCCAATGGGAGCTGGTACAACGTGCCTGGGCAAGGCTATGTCTGGTCGCCCTATGGCGCTGCAAACGCGGGCTTTGATCCCTATGGATACGGAAACTGGATGTTTACGCCTGGATTTGGCTACATATGGGCATCAGGATATTCGTGGGGATATCTCCCTTACCAGTGCGGAGCATGGAACTTTTATGACAGCTTTGGCTGGGGTTGGGCACCTGGATTGGGCGGCTGCTCGCCGTGGTGGGGTTTAGGGTTTTATGGGGGCCCGAATTTCGGCTATTTGCCCCCCGGCTACCACGTGATTTCGCGCCCGGTTCTGCCGCGGCATCCTGGCATAGGAAAGCCGATTCCGGTTCTTGCTGTGAATCGAACCTCGAACCATGGCACCGGCACGCTGCCAACGCGAAATGTAAATACACCCGTGGTGATTGCGGGAAACTCGGTAAAGGCGCTGACTCCCCTGGCAAGCCGGCCCGAGCTCAGTCATCCGACAATGATGGTCATGTCGAGTCATGCGCCCTCAAATACGGCAGGAGTCGCGAATGCGAATGGTCAATCGCCGTCCGCCCGCCCAGGTTACATTCGGCCCGAGGCGTCAGGTTCGGTCAACTGGGGTGAACGCGGGCTTTCGAGCGGCAGATCCACTGGCAGCCAATCGAGCCATCCATCGGGAGGGAGCGCTCCGCATCCAGCTTCAAGCGCCCCCTCGAGCGGCGCCAGTCATGCCAGCAGCGGCAGCAGCGGTGGAGGGTTCTCCGGCGGCGGCGGTGGTGGCTCGCATGGCGGGGGCGGTGGTGGCGGTGGAGGCGGCCACCGCTGAGAAGGAAATCTGGCTTTTCAAACTTCTTGGCCCGGGGTGAACTGTGCCATTCCGCGTGAGTTCGTTCCGGGCCATTCCTTTCTCCAGTTGCTGAACTGCAACTTCATCTCGCGCCCGCTTTCAGCCCCGAGCAGGTGACAGTTCTGCTTACCCTCGTGCGCTGGATTTGCGATTTCATACCGCAGGAATTGCTAGTCTAAGAGATGTGAACCCCGTTGAAGACTCGCGCCTGCGCATCGCCGCCATCGGGTTTCTAAATCCTGCCCCTCTGATGTGGGATTTTGAGCATGCTCCACTTGACGAAGAGCTTGCCAAGCGATATTGCATAGACCGAATGACACCTTCGGAATGCGCCGCGCGCCTGGCCGACGGCCGCGCCGATATCGGTTTGATCCCCATTGCTTCGCTCGCCACCTCGCCAGGATTGCGCGTCCTGCCCGGCTGCACCATCGCCTCAAAAGGCAGCGTTCGCTCGCTGCTGCTGATTCATCGTGCCAATCAGTCGCTTGAGTCGCTTCGCTCGGTGGCTGCCGATACTGCCAGCCGCAGCACGGTCGTCTATGCGCGGATCATGTTTCGCAAGTGGGGCAATCCCGACGTGCCATTCCTTCCCTTTGCGGCCAATCTCGACCTCATGTTGGAGCGCGCCGATGCCGCGATCGTGATCGGCGATCCCGCGCTGCTGGCCCTCGAAGAGCGCTCCAACCGCCTGGAACGGACAGGCGAGGAGCTTGCGTATCGCGACCTGGCGGAGGAATGGCGCGCGCTCACCGGCCTCCCCTTTGTTTCTGCCGTCTGGGCTGCTGCGCACGGCACCGCAGCGCCGGGCGGAGTTTTTGACGAGGATGTTATTGAAGATTTCACCCGGTCCCGCGATCACGGCCTCAAGAACATCGAAGCGATCGCTTCCCAGTGGGCCGGGCGTGTTCCCATTCCCGAGAGCACGATCCGCAGCTACTTGAGCACGAATATCCATTACATCCTCGACGATGAGTGCGTCGAAGGCATGCAAGGCTTCTTCAGCTCGGCCGCGGAGTACGGTTTTCTGCCGCCATACAGACTTGGTGTCGAGGAGCTGGTTACACATTGATTCCACCGCGCAATGAGAAGGTGGCGCCCGCGCTCCAAGAATCCAAGAAACGCAGATTCCAGCACCTTCGATCTGATTTAGGAATCCAATACCAGTGGAGAGGGAAATGCGGGACTGGGTGAAGAACCTCGTTGAGCAGGTGTCGGGGTGGCCGGGCGTTACCTGTCATGACCACCGGTTCGGCGGGGTTGAATTCCGGGTGGGGACACGCGAGATCGGCCATGCGCACAACTTCGGCATCGTTGACATTCCTTTCACAGTGAAGATCCGGGACGCGTTGATCGGCGTTGGAAAAGCAAGGCGGCATCATTGGCTGCCGGATTCCGGCTGGACCACTGTGCGTGTGAAGGAGCAAGAGTTTGAAACCGCCTGTATTTTGCTCCGTCTTTCGTATTTACGGTTTCAGACGAAGAGCTCGGAGCCGGTCACGGCCAGGCAGGCGCAATGCGAATTGGAATCTCTCAAAATCGAGCCAGAGGTGCTGGCGGCCGCCGGCATCGCAGTTCCCGCGGTAGAAGCCTGAACCGCCAGCCGAACCGGATCGGCGAGAGATGCCAGGCCGCCCGGCTCCCATCTTTGCGGGGATTTCGGGTTCGCCACTCGCACGGATTCTCAACTTGCCAGCCGAAGCCAAGCCATGACACTCTTGTGAAAGAAGTCCGGATTTACCGCAACCGGAAGGAGCAACAATACCCCCATGCCCATCCAAGCCACTGGGAAGATCTGGCACAACGGCAACTTGATTCCTTGGGAACAGGCCACAATTCACGTGATGAGCCACGTGGTGCACTATGGCTCGAGCGTCTTTGAGGGGATTCGCTGCTATGGGCAACCACAAGGCTCGGCGGTCTTCCGCCTGCCAGAGCATATGCAACGCCTGCTCGATTCAGCCAAGATCTACCGCATGGAGATTCCGTTCACCCTCGAAGAGCTTTGCGCGGGCGTTGTGGATACGATCGAGGCAAACGGTGTCGCGCCATGCTACATCCGGCCCATTGTTTTGCGCGGCTACGGCGAGATCGGTGTCAGCACGAAGGGATCGCCCATCGAGGTCTATATTGCGAATTATCCCTGGGGCAAGTACCTCGCCGGGCACGGCGGCGCAGATATCTGCGTGTCAAGCTGGAACCGGCTTGCCCCGAACACCATGCCCGCGCTGGCCAAGGCCGGAGCCAACTACATGAGTTCGCAGCTCATTCGCATGGAAGCTGAGGCCAACGGTTATCAGGAGGGAATTGCCCTCGACGTGAACGGCCTGGTGAGCGAAGGATCCGGCGAGAACATCTTCATCGTGCGTAACGGAGTGCTCTTCACGCCGCCGCTGGCTAACTCCGCACTTTCGGGAATCACTCGTGACAGCGTGCTGACAATTGCCCGGCATCTCGGGCTCACGGTTACCGAGCAGTCGATTCCGCGCGAGCTGCTCTACATCGCCGACGAGGTATTCTTCACCGGGACAGCGGCCGAGGTGCAGCCAATCCGTTCAATCGATCGCATTGTGATTGGCGACGGCAAGCCCGGCGAGATCGCAAAGAAGATCGCCGATGAGTTTTTGGGCATCGCCAACGGACTGAAACCCGACCGGTTTGGCTGGCTGACTCCCGTCAAGGTGAATGCCAGCGAGCCGGTAACGGCGTAGGAAGAGCTTGTAGGCGCTAGGCGATCGATATTCAAGAAAGACATGGCAGAAAACGGCCTCCGGGTGTGACTCCGGGGGCCGTTCTGTTGCTGGTCTTGCGTTGCAAACGCAAGCTTCGCCTGAAAGGGGCCGCATCCTGCAGGCGCGTATCATGAGCGAAGAGCTTTTCTTATAGCGGCCTAGCCGCCACTTCGCGCAATTCAGCAAATAAAGGAAGATTGCCGCATGGAACCCGACATGAGAGTCTCGTTAGCTGGGCTGGTGCTTGTAAACCCGGTGATCGCGGCCAGCGGCACCTTCGGCTACGGAATCGAGTTTGAAGAGATTGTCTCGCTGGAAAAGCTCGGCGGATTGGTGACCAAGGGCATCTCTCTTGAACCGATGGCTGGTCACCCAGCGCCGCGGATGGTGCAAACCGCGGCGGGCATGCTCAACGCGATCGGGTTGCAGAACGTCGGCGTTCAGGAATTCATCGAGAAGAAGCTGCCGCCGCTGAGCCGCTACCCCAATTGCAAAGTCTTCGTGAATGTCTTCGGGCATACGGCGGCCGAGTATCTCGCGGTAATCGAACAGCTCAACGACGCCGAAGGAATCGCGGCCTACGAGCTGAACGTGTCGTGCCCCAACGTGCAGGCAGGCGGAATGGCCTTCGGCGCCGACCCGTTTGCCCTGGAAGAGCTTGTCGAGCGGACGAAGCGCGTCGCGATTCAGCCACTGATTGTCAAGCTGTCGCCAAACGTGACTTCCATCGCGAGAATGGCGCGCATTTGCGAAGGGGCCGGTGCCGACGCCCTCAGCGTGGCGAATACGTTTCGCGCCATGGCCATCGACTCAGAGACGCGGCGGCCTCGCCTGACCAATGTCACCGGCGGGCTTTCCGGGCCGGCGATCAAGCCCATTGCACTACGCATGGTCTACGAGGCCTCCCGAGCCGTAGAGATCCCTGTAATCGGCATGGGGGGGATTGTGAAACCCGAGGACGCGGTGGAGTTTATGCTCGCCGGAGCCGCTGCGGTGCAGGTCGGCACGGCCAACTTTGCCGATCCCCGCGCCTCGGAGCGACTGGCGCACGGGCTGGAAGCGTGGTGCCGCAGCCATGATGTGGGTAGCGTAGCCAGCCTGACGGGCGCGATGGAAAAACCGGGACCGAAGAACAGAGAACAGTGATCAGTGGTCGGTGGCCACAACACTACAGCCGCTTGATGAAGGCGAGCGCCTCGGCAAAATGCGGGAAGCGTGCTTCTTCAGCCTTAAATTCGGCAGAATGGACGCAACGCCGCAGGCCCCGTCTCCTGACAGGGTGCTTCAAATGCAGCATCTCGTGATAGAGCAGGTATTCGATCGCATAGCGCGGACTGGACGGCCGGTCGAAGACACGGCTGACGACGATGGTGTTGTGCGCGGCGTCGTAGTGGCCCAGCGAGCGCTTGGCGTTGTGCTCGCTCCAGGTCAGCTCGGGGCGGCCCAATAGGCCGCCAAAGAAACGCACGTTGAGGGAGTCGAATATCTCTTCAAGATGAAAAAAGCGGCCTTCGGGGCCGAAGTAGCGCTTGCTACCGCGCGCATGGCGGATGAGCTCGCTCTGGCGCGAGACTGCGGCGCTATTGGCGAATTGCTTGAAGCGCAAGTTGTGCGCCGGGTCGATTGGTTTGCGATAGAGCTTGGCCAGCAGAATGTGTGCGATGGCGCGCGTCACGCTCTCCGGCGCGCCCTCAAGCAAATCGGAAAGGCTGGCGTGGATCCCACCGTTACGCATACGAATCGTGGTGTTGAGCGAAGTGAAACGCCGGAATCGTACGTGAAAGACCGGCATCGGCGCGCGCGGCCGAAGTGTGCGGTACTCCTCTTGGAAGATTGCAACAACGTCGGGGGACACGTAGGGCAGGATAGCAGGCAAGGTGGAAAGAGTGGTCAGCAGGGAGCAGAAAGCCGATTACGTCCGCAGTCACTTTGGCTCGGCGCGGTCCTGGTTCTTCTCGTCTGGATGAGCTTTGAAGTAAGCTTCCTGATCAGCCGTAATCTCCTTGGCCTGCTGGCCGAGGTCACTGCTCGAGTCGAGAGCCTCCTTTAGCGAGAGTTCGAAGCCCGGCTCGGTGGGCAGGTCATGGAGGACGCCCTGCCAGTTTTGGACTCCTTCATTGAGCCCCTTGAGCGATTTGCGAAGATCGGCCTTGCGTCCGGAATAGACATCGAGGTTATCCCCAAATTCGTCCATCAACGCAGAGAAGTCCTGCAACTCGTCGTCGATGCGGTGGGCGCGAGCCTGCGACTTGGCTCGCTTGATCAAACCCCTGATCGTTTCGGCATGTTCGTTGAGAAACTTCACGTAGAGGTCGACACGGGCTACCGGATCGACGCCCGCTTCAGCAATCTGGTCTTGCTCCGTCTCGGTGAGAGGTTCTCGTTTTTCTTTTTGCGCGAGCGAAGCCACGTGGATCAAGAGGCAAAGCGCCAAGGCAGCGAGAGCACGCATCGCGACATCCCTCCGGTGCCTTCATTCAAGCACAGAGTTCCAACCGGGGCAAAGCTCCGATGGTTCCTTTGGTTTTCCGGAAAATGTGAGGGACGCCGGCGCGGGCGGCTTGCCCCCCCCCGCTACTTGCTGAAGACCTGCATCATGGCTTCGTTCTGCGCAGAATTCACCTGCGCCAGCGTCTGCTTGACGAGGGCCTGGTCATCGGCGCTGCTCGAGTGAAGCATCTCGGTGAGCCGAAACGCGGTGTGGCTGAGCAGGATCTCAGCGTTCTTCAGGCGCTTGTCGTTTTGCGCCATCGAAAGATGAATCTTTTGCGAGAATTGCTGGATCTGCCTGAGAAGTCCAGTCGCCTTGGTGGTCTCGCCTGCTGCGTATTGGCGGATGCTCAGCTCCGTCATTTGATGAACCACTTCGGCATAGATGAAACACTGGTCGCGCGGCTGGGCCTGAGTGGCCTTGGCGAGAAGAGCATCGATGGTCTGCTGGTCGGGGGGCACGCTATCCAGGTTCGAAGCGCACAGGGGAACGCCGCTCAAGCTTAAGACGAGGACCACGGCGAATGGAACCACACTCCGCATGGGGTACCTCCACGACTGCGGCGCTGCCCCTCAAGATTGTGACTACTATAGGCACATCGCACAACGATCCGCAACTGCTAAGATGCAGCAATTTGATTGAGTGGTAACGGGAAGGCCATTTCTCAAGGTATGCAGGAAGGGGAATTGTCGCGGCGCGAGCTTATTTCCCAAGGGCTTGCAAACGCTGTCGCGCCTGCCATTCCTGATTTGGGAGCTTTCCACCGGCGGCGTCGAGAAAGCGGTGATAGTAGGCTGCGGCCTGTTCTTTCTGGTGCAGGGAATCGTATGCCGTGGCCCAGAGAAAGAGGGTGGCAGGGATCTCAGGAGCGGATCGCGAGCGCATGGTCAGCGCGTGAACCGTCACATCCGGGCGATTGGTACGCGACGCAGCGAAGGCCAGGCCGCTCCACGCGTCGGTGCTGGCCGGATCGATCTTGGCTGCCTTATCGAAAGCTGCGAAGGCCTGCTGAAGCTCGCCCTGGTGGACAAGGTTCTGTCCGTGAGCTATCAAGAGCCCTGCATCGTCAGGGTCAGCAGCGAGGAGGCGCAAATCCAGCTGGTCAGAGCCGGCATAATCGCCGGCATCGGCGCGAATTGCCGCCAGCATACGCGCGATGGTGCGATCGGCGGGATGTGCCGCATAGAGCTTCTCGAGCAGGGGCAGCGCTTCGGCGTTGTCCTGTGCGGCGAGAGCCGCTGCCAGCTGCGCGGTCAATGCCGGGTCGTCGGGAGCTTGAGCCAGCGCAGCGCGTAGCAGGGTTTCGGCATCAGAGTACCGCTTCCTCACCATCAGAATGTGCGCCAGACCGGAATCGGCGACAACCGATTTAGGGTCCTGGGCGAGCACTCGCCGGTAGGCAGTCTCAGCGGCATCGAGCTGGCCAGCTTGCTCGGCCAGATTGGCGGCAAGCAAAGTGTCGTCGGGAGTCTCGGGAGACAGCTTCAGTGCCTCAAGCAAATCGCCGGAGGCTTGCGATGGATTAGAGGTGCGATCGATCTGCGCGAGCGCCCGCCAGGCGCGGGCTTTGAGATCAGGCCCAGCCTGACCAGGATCGAGCGCGGTAGCCTGAGCAAGTTCGGGGCGGGCCTCATCGGTCTTGCCTTCGCGCGCCAACAACAATCCAAGCGAGAGGCGCGCCTCGAACGACTTGGGATCGGCTATGACGGCCCGACGGTAGAGAGCGGCCGCATCGTCCAGCCGGTTCTGCGCGTCGGCTACATAGCCGGCATCGAAAAGCGCGCGGGCGTCGCCGGGGTGAGAAACCAGCCACGGGCCCAACTTCGCCTGGGCAGTCTTCCAGTCAGAGCTGCCAATGGCGGCTTCGGCAGCGGAGACTTCGTCCGGTGCCGCTCCTCGATCTGTGGAAAAACCGGCAGTTGAAGGCGGAGTCGCGCTGGTCTGTGGCGGAGATTGCAGAGCAAAACAAGGAGCGGCAAAAAGAATCG
>JBEKPO010000087.1:0-18281 GCA_049520675.1 Occallatibacter sp.
GAGAGCGAGAACGGCGGAACGTCGTGTGTGTCGCCAGGGTTCAGGTCGCGCATCGTGCCGGTATCCACCGACACCAGAAAAAGGTGGCTCCGCTTTTCGCCGGTGTAGTGGTCCCAGTGGCGATATAAAAGATGCGTCCAGATCTGCGCCTTCACCTTGCTGTCGGCCAGCGCCTTGTCTCTTTCCTTGTTGCAGCTGTCGCCTGCTCCGCCGTCCGCAGGACTGATTGCCGGGCAGTCCGGATAGACGGAGGACAAGAACAGGATCGACTTCCCATCCGGCGACCACTTGGGGCTGTCGGCGCCGGTCGCGATCGCCGTCAGCTTCTTCGCGTTGCTGGCCGCGCCCGTGGCCGTGTCGAAATCGGCAACCCAAACCTGCTGCCCGCCCTCGCGCCCGCTGATAAAGAGGATTCGCTTGCCGTCAGCCGAGAACTGCGGATCGGAGTCGCCCGGCTGCGCGACGGCAATTTTGAATGGCTCACCCCCCGCGATGGCCTGCAGCCACAGTTCGGGCGTTTTGGTGTTCTTCGCCAGATCGACCGTGGTGACCGAGTACGCCAGCCACTTGCCGTCGGGCGAGACGGCCGTTTCGCCCAGGCGCTTCATCGCCATCATGTCTTCGAAGGTCATGGGGCGCTTTTGCGGAGCGGGTTGAGCGGAGCAAATGGAAATCGTGAGAAGGGCAGAAAGAAGAGCGAACATTGGTGCTATCCCAGGTCCCCAAATGCGAGGGACCTGGGGCACCCAGGATGGGAGGGATAACTTGCGCATGAACTTCCTCACCGCACGGAGCAACAAGCGCATCCGAGCGAAGAGAAAGTGTACACCGGAAAAGCAGTTGTCAGTGATCAGGGGTCAGATACGTCCGGAGTTCGTTGCTGGGGAGACATGGGCCCCCACCCTAGCGAAGCTAGGATGGGGCACCCCGGCGAAAGTGAAGGGAGTGAACTGAGTGAGTTAAGTGAAGGGGGCGAACTCCGGGCTGCTTTTCACTTCTTCACTCTCTTCACTTCTTTACTCGCTTCACTTCTTCACTTGTTTTCGTTGCCGGTGAGGCGGAAGGTGATGGTTCCCCAGAAGAGGCGGGCGCGCATCTGCACAGGCAAATGGCGATCGTCGTCGGTATACCAGATCCAGATGTTGCCGCGGTTTTTCACCACTCCCGCGTCGGCGGTGGGCTGAACGCGAACGGTCTTGAAGGTTCCCAGCGAGGTCTTGATCTCCTCTTTTCCCTCGACCTTCATGGTCACCGGCACCGTGCGCTGCGCGTCTACCACGGGAAGAATGAAGTTGTGGCCCACGACCATCGGCTGCGATGCGGCATAGAAGACGCCGGTCAGCAGATCGGTCAGGCAGCCATGAACCGGCGCCTCAACATGTTTCGTCTGCCCGTTGACCATGTTCTTTTCATCGAGGATCGACCGGTCGCCGTTGTAGTCGATGTGCAGGGTGGAATTGTTCTGGCGCCGGCCCTCGACGGTTTGCTTGTTGAAGTCGTAGGTGCAGCCCTTCTCGCGATCGAAGTCGGACTGAAAGTTGTCGGCGACGTGGAAGATCATGTTGATGGCGCCGCTGGTGCCGGCGCTGGCCGAGATGCGCTCGCGATCTCCGGCTTGCTCGAAGTGAATCACCGCGCTGCCTGCAGGAAAGACTCGCCAGTCGACGCTATAGGTGAGGGTTTGACGCTGAGGAAAGGTGAAACCGGAGCGCGGGGAAGCGAGGCCTGCCGGGTCCTGGCCATGGGACACCGCCATCACGGCAAGCGCACAAGAAAGGATGGCTGCGTTCGCACGTGTCTTCAACGTTGGGCACGGCTCCTTGTCGTTCAAAGAGATCCTGTTGTTTAGACGCTTCTTGCGTTGCGAACTCACCGCATCCACTGGCGGATAAGGTCCATCAGTGGGCGCAGATAGAGCAGACTGAGGTAAAGCAGCGCGGCCCCTAATGCTGCATTGTACTCGCGGTGCTGGAAGTAAAGCGCAAGCGAGAAGCCGTCGCGCGCATCGCTGGTAACGGGGTGCGACGGGGAGCGCAAATGATTGGTTTCATGCACATTAGCAGGAGTCAAGCGAGGGAAGAAGCGAGGCACCTGGCGGCAGTAATCGTCAAAGCCGGCGAAGGCGCCACGCAGAAAGCGCTCCTCGGAGAAGATGACCGGAATATAGATGGCTGCAAATCCCAGAACAATCAGGAGCGCCATTGGCCAATCGAGGAGGGCCAGTGCGAACCCGCCGGCGATGAGGGCCGAACCGAGATAAAGCGGATTTCGGGTGTAGGCATACGGCCCACTGATGGTTAGCTCGCGGTTCTTCTTCACGGTGCCCGCGGCGGCAGCACGCAGCGCCAGTCCCGGCAAAACTAAGGCGAGACTGCAAACGACAGCGAGAGGGTGCAGCGGGCAGCGCGCACATTCGATGAGGTAAAGCGCGGCGGTAAGAAAACCGAGCGGTACGCGAATGCGGCGCACCCACGATTGCCACTCCACCCCAGCGACGTGGACCTTTCGCTGGGGACCCCGGTCCTGCGCGTGGCGGACTTTTGGAGGAGCGGAGTGCCGAGTCATCCGTTCTTCTCCGCGAGCAGTTCATCGGAGGCCCGGAGTACGTCATCGGGCGAAATGGTAAGCAAGCCGGGATCGGGCTGAGAGCGGCGGGAGTGGTCAAGGCGGCTGCCGGGGCTGCGCAACACACGGACGCGCCTGCCGTAAGGACCGTTGCGGCTGGGATCGGTGGGACCGTAAATACCGACGACCGGCCGGCCCAAAGCGCAAGCCAGATGAAGGGGACCGGTGTCTCCTGCGATGCACAGGGAAATGCGGCGAGTGAGCGCGATCAACTGAGGCAGGGTGGCGCTGAGAGGGGCCGCGGCGCCGGTGGCTACGATGGGGTCGGCGAGCTGTTCCTCGCCGGGGGGGGCATTGACCAGCACGCGAAAACCGCGGTCGGTGAGGCCCTGGGCAACGGCGGCATAGCGCCCTGGCGGCCAGCGTTTGGCGCCCCATCCTGCTCCGGGAGCGATGAGCGCGATGGGCCTGGGCGCAGCGCGAGCCGATGGAGCCGCAAGCTGGTGATAGGTCCAACGTTCTGCGTCGGCATCGAAAGGAAGCATCGCCTCGCCAATGGTGAGCGCATCGCCGGCCACGGCCGAGGCCAGTTCCAGATCCTGCTCAATCACGTGCGCGCCGCGAGTGGTTACGCGCTGAGTGAACAACCACTGGGCAGGCAATTCGCGGGGATGCGCCTCACCGATGATGCGCGTGCAGCCGGCCGCGCGGGCAATCACGGCTGAACGAATCGCGCCTTGAAGGTCCAGAATGGCATCGTAGCGATCGGCACGCAGCTCGTCGCGCAAGGCACGGAGTTCGTGGACTGTTTTGGGGCTGAGCGGGTGGCGCTTCCACTGGCGCAAAGGGCCTAAGTGGAGGCGGTCGACGACCGGCATGGCGGAACCGCGAAACTGGGCACCAGGCGCGGCGAGCAGAGCCTGCCAGCGCGGCTCGACCACCCAGCCAATGTGCCAATCGGGATGGGCAAGGCGCATCGCCGTCACGGCCGGGAGCGCATGGAGAATGTCGCCCATTGCGCCCAATCGGACCACGAGGAGGCGAAAGCTGGACTGCGTTTGCAAAGATTCATTTTCGCATAGTGGCAATCAGTGTTCACCCAAGGCATCGCCTCGCCGAGGGTTCCATTCCTGGCCAATGATCGGCGGGCAGGGGCGAAGGAATCGACGACACGGCTTTTCGAGGTGTGCAAACCGACAAAATGCGAACTAAAGCAGGGATCCGGAAGGCTGGGTCCGGTGTAATTTGGCCCAAAATCAATGGGGAATTTCACGAAATCGGGGGCAATGCACCAACCCTGGTGAAATCCACAAATTTACTTGGTTTTTGCACTTGCATCCACAGATTCAGCGGACGTACTGTTCATTCAACTGATGGCCAGTAGGGCATCGGGAGTTGATCGCCGGAACGGTTGGTGGAACGAAGCCGATGAGAATCGGAAGTTCACCCATCAGCCCAGCCAGAGGGTGAAACCTGAGGCGAAAGCCACAGAGGGATCGCTGGTCGCGCCAGAGATTGCAAAAACCGACGACGGTCGGAGTTGTTAAGCTGGCAGATCCGGAGGATGCAAGGTCCGGCGGAAATGGAATACTCATCGACGGCTCAGCCGGCGATGCAAGGTTCAATTGAAGCAAGGGGTGCATCAAAGGCCCAGCCGGAGGTAGAATCGCGAGGCGCAAGCCGAGCGAGTCGAGACCGGTAAAGCCGGGGGGCGTGACAGCCGATGCGAGTCGGAGGTTCCCCACCGGTGTGGCAGACGGGCGGCAGCCAGCGCGAGTTGGAGGGCCGCAGCAGCAGACAGCGCAAGCTGAAGGTTGCAACAACAGACGGCGAGAGCCGGAGGTTGGACACGAGCCGAGCTGAAGGACGACGCCAGGTGTGAGTCGGGAGTGATCGCAGGCCTAGCTGGAGGCAGGACGCCAACGCAAGTTGGAGGGTTAGCAGCCAGTCGGTCGGAAGCGCGTAGCACGCGGTGAAAATCGGGTGCTTGCCACCGGTCGAGCCAGGCGAGAAAACACCGATCCGAGCCGGAGGGTTGGCCCGCGGTCGAGCCGGAGGTAGGGCAGCCGACGCAAGTCGGAGGTTCGAAACCGGCGCAGCCAGAGGAAGGAACGGCAGCGAGAGTTGCAGGTTCGCCACTGGGGGAGCCAAGGGACGCAATACCGGTTGTACTATTAGCCCATCAAGATTGAGACGCCAGAGGCTTCGGTCTCTGGCGTTTTCAATTTCAGGCATAGTTTAGAGCCCTTCACTGTTTCACCCCCTCCACCTTGTAACACTTCTGACGCGCCATGGCATGCGGGCATTGCGCACACACTAGGGTTCCTGCGCGCGGGCATCGCCACGGTCGATCGCGGCTTCATGCCGGCGCTGCCAAGTCCGCAGGAAGCAACTGCTCATTGGCAGCTGATTACCGCTTCTGTTGCTAATCTGAGAAGACGATGATTCTCGATCAATTCAGGCTCGATGGCAAAATCGCTCTGGTGACAGGTTCATCTCGCGGATTGGGCGCCGCAATCGCCATTGCGTTGGCTGAAGCCGGGGCCAGTGTGGCCATTCATGGATCGACCTCGGTACCCACCGTCACACAGCAAAAGCTCGATGCCCTCGGCGCCAGATCCGTCGCCCTGGCCGGCGACGTGAGCCATGCAACAGTCTGCGCAATGCTCGTTGAGGAGACGGTCGGGCACTTCGGGGCCATTGACATTCTGGTGAACAATGCCGGCATCATTCGACGCGCGCCCGCGGCAGATTACCGAGAAGAAGACTGGACGGCGGTGATCGATGTGAATCTGACCAGCGTTTTTCGTCTCACCCAGCTAGCCGGCCGGCACATGCTGGCGCGCGGCTCCGGCAAAATCATCAACATCGCCTCGCTGCTTACGTTTCAAGGCGGCATCCTGGTTCCCGCGTACGCGGCGGCCAAAGGCGGCGTGGGCCAGCTCACCAAGGCCTTCGCTAACGAGTGGGCCGCCAAAGGGATCAACGTCAATGCCATCGCACCCGGCTATATGGACACCGATAATACCGAAGCCTTGCGCAAGAATCCGGAGCGGTCCAGGCAGATTTTGGATCGCATCCCAGCGGGCCGATGGGGCGAGCCCAACGACCTTGCTGGCGCTGCGGTCTTTCTCGCGTCCGCGGCGAGCGACTACGTCAACGGGCACATCCTGGTGGTCGACGGCGGGTGGCTCAACCGGTAGGAACGGGACCGTAGAAACAGGGAACAAGGGAACGAGAGAGCCGAGGATAGGGATCAGGATAGTCCATTTGCACTCTGACGGGCCGCCGTAAACCGAAGAAATCACTGGCCGGGCAGGCCTTACTGCCCAAGACTTTGCATCCAATCAATGCAGAAGCACTTCCGGAACATGCAGTCGGAAACGTAAGGAGACAACGATGAAACTGCGATCGATGGGACCGCTGGCGCTCGCTTTGGCCGTCCCCTTATCTGTCGTCGCGCAGCCACCGAGACCTGACGCGGGCATTATCGGCATTGCCCACGTTGCGTTTCGGGTCAGCGATATAGACCGCGAGGTCGCATTCCTGGGCAAATTGGGATATCAAGAGTCGTTCTCAATTTCCAACAACGGAAGGGTCGCCGAGGTCTTCATCAAAGTCAACGATCGCCAGTTCATCGAACTCTACCCTCAGACCAATCCTCCGCAGCCGCTGGGTTGGATGCACGTCTGCTATGAAGTTGGCGACCTTAAGACGCTGTACAGCTTCTACGATTCGGTCGGACTGAAGCTGCTGCCGGTTCGCACGGCGGGCGCGGGCAATCTGATCTCTGCGATCAACGACCCCGAGGGCCGCGTCACGGAATTCACCCAGTACATGTCGGGGTCGAAGCAGCTGCTTGACCAAGGACAACACCTGGGATCGGGACGCGTTTCCACCGAGCTGATGGGTTTCGACCTGCCCGTAAAGGATGGCGCAGCACAAAAGGAGTTTTATGCCGACCTTGGCTTCGAAACGCAGGTAGAAAACGGCAATGTGCGCCTGAGTGCGCCGGCCGCTCCCGGCATCCACATTGAATTACGCTCGTGGCACCAGAATGCGCAGCCGGAATTTCTTTTTCCGATTGCCGACGCACGCCGCACGGAAAATCAACTCAGGGACGCGGGCGTGAGAGCGGTTCGCGACGACAAGATCGTTTTCGTCCACGATCCAGACGACAACATCTTTGTATTCCTGGAAGTTCCGCGAAGTTGACAGCCAAAGAGCAGGGATCAGGCGCCAGCAAAGCCAGGCGATTGCGTTCGGGTCAGTTGTGGGCCACGTGGGAAATCGCTGCCCGCCGTGCGGCAAGCAAATTGGCAAGCGCTTTTTCAGGGCAGATGTGGCTCGCTTCTCGCTGCTCGAGCTCTTCTTCCGTCTCCACGCAACTCGCAATGGTCATGAAGCAGTCGAGGCACCGGGAGTTATAGCTGCCGTTTTCGTTCTGCGTGCGGCTATACATGCTCTTCTGGGGAAACATGCTCCGATCGTAGGCGCGATGGTGTTTTTTCGTGGTGATTCGCATCACGACCGCATGTTCAGCATGTGATCGTTGAGGGTGAGCCGCCGAGTGCGAGCCGTTCAATATGCGGGCGCGCCCGCATTGTCCCACTGGTTCGGGTGGAGTTGCAGGTACCAGCACGGAGGGTTGCCCCCGTGCGGAAAGAGCGCGATGACACACGGAACGTTGGCTGTGCCAAGGAAGTCGTATTCCGTTTTCTGCCCCTTCAATGGCACCGACAAAAAGCGGTTGACTGTGACCTGGGATTGCGGCGAACCGCGCAACTTGTAGACCGCGAAATCGAGCACAAAGGCCGCCAATGTGACGACGGCGAACGAAATCAAGATGCGTAAGAACCACCGGCCCAGAAACCGCATCGTCGTCCGCCTTTCTTGCGACCTCTGGAGAAAAGCGCGTCAGAACTTGACGCTCGCGGCCCGCGGCGAAATGCCGCTCAACTCGGCTGCTCGCGCCTCGGCGTAAGCCGCTGCCCCCATCAGCGCAGTGCGGCTCTCGAGAATCACCCGCACCGGCATGTTGACGAGCAACTGGCTCAAACGGCCCTTATCGGTGAACGCCTTCATAAACGTGCCATCCTTCAACTTCTCCAGGATGCGCGGCGCTATGCCCCCTCCGACGTACATGCCTCCCACGGAGAGAACTTTCAGCGCCAGATTGCCCGCTTCGGCGCCGTAGGCCGAGACAAACATGTCGAGCGCTTTTTCGCAGATCTCGCTCTTGGCCTTGAGGGCCATCTCTGTGATCACGGCATTCGGATCTTCCTTGGCGATGCGCTCAGCCAGCCATGCCGGCTCTTCAAGCCCCCGCACTTCTCGCAGAAACTCGTAGCAGTTCGTAATTCCCTGCCCGCTGACGACGCGCTCGAAGCTGATGCGGCCGTTGTACTTTTGCCTGAGAAAGCGCAGGAGATCGATCTCGTCTTCATTGCGCGGCGCAAAGTCTGAGTGGCCGCCTTCTGAGGGGTAGGGAACGTAATTGCGACCGTCCCAAATCAAGAACGCTTCTCCCAGCCCGGTCCCCGCCGAGATGAGCGCGCGATTGCCCACCTGGCGTGCGTCGCCCTCGCTCAGGGTGTAGATCTGGTCGGGCCCCAGCTCGGCAATTCCGTATCCGTTGGCCTGCAAGTCATTGATGAGGAATACGTAATCGATCCTGAGATCGGCGGCGAGTTCGCGACTATCGAGAGTCCATGGAAGATTGGTCAGGCGAAGACGCCCATCGCGCACCGGCCCGGGCACCCCGAAACAGGCCGAGGTCACTTTTTCTGTGACAATGAACTCCTTTACGATCTCTTCCAGCCCCCCATACTCCTTTGCCGGAAAGATCTGGTCGCGCTCGTGCTTCAGGTTACCGTCGGTAAAATCGAAGAGCGCCAGGTGAACTTTCGTGCCGCCAACATCGCCGGCCAGAATCATCTAAATCCTCTCAATCGTGCCCATTCCACCCTCGCCGTCCGCTGGCAGCAGCGCTGCCGCAGCCGTGTCGAGAAGCAACGTTAGTATACCGCTGGCAGGCGCAATCATTTGGCTCGGCAGACGCTCCGGATCGAGCGGCCCGAGCAGCACTTCTTTCAAGATCTGCGCCTTGTCATGCCCACCGATCAGAAAGAAGACATCGGCTGCGTTGTTGAACACGGGCAGGGTCAGCGTAACCCGCCAGCTGTCTTTCACGGTCTCCACATGGTTTGCTGTGACGAGCAGGCTGGTTTCATGGAGGGCCGCGGTGTGAGGGAAAAGAGATGCTGTATGTCCGTCGGGGCCCATTCCGAGTTGAAGCAGATCAAAGCGCGGCAGTTCCGAGCCCTTCAGCCCGAAGCCGTTGCGCAATTCCAACTCGTAGCGCACGGCAGCCTCGGCGGGATCGAGTTCGCCCTCGATACGGTGAATCTGCTCCGGCTTGAGCGGCACTTTGTCGAGCAGCGCATCGCGCGTCATGCGGTAGTTCGAGTCAGGGTCGCCGGGCGGCACGGAGCGCTCATCGACCCACCAGAGGTCAAGCTTCAACCACGGCATCAGTTCGCGCCAAGGCTGGCCCGGGTCGGCGAGAAGAGCGAAGGTAGCCTTCGGTGTCGATCCGCCGCTGATGGCAATGCGTGCCCGACCTTGTGCGGCAGCCGCGGCGGCGGATTTTTCGGCGAAGTACTGCGCCGCGCGCCGTGCGAGCGCAGACGCATCGGGCGAGACGGAATAGAGGATTTTGAGCTTTTCGGCCACGGGGAAGAGTCCTCCGGGTTTTGCGTTGACGGGAAAAGCGGGATAGGGCGGCAAACGGAATTACTTGAGCAGGCTCCTATTCGCCCAGGTACACGCGGTACTGCTGCTCAAGCACGCCCGCGGCACGCGCCAAGGCCAGCTTTGAGATGTTGTATTGGTACAGGCCCTCGACCAGGTTGGTTTGCGCCGATGCCAGCGTAGCCTGTGCAGTGACCAGGGGAAGGTTGTCGTCGACGCCGGCAGTCACGCGATCGGTTTCGTCGCTCAGCGCCCGCGTAGCCAGGTCGACATTGGACCGGGCCACATCGACGAGCTTGGAGTTTGCATTGACGTCAAGCAGCGCGGCGCGCACCTGCTCGTCGATGTGGCTGCGCATTTCATCGAGCTGCGCGGTAATGGCGCTCTGGTTCGCCTGCGAGGCTTGCTCATCGCCGCGCACCCCCGCCTCGCGAAAGATGGGAAAACTCAGATTGCCCATGGCGATGAAATTGCCATGGGCGCCCACCGTGGTTACTGCGCTGACCTGGTAGTAGCTGTAGAAGGTGAGCGACGGCAAGCGCTCGGCGCGCGCCGAGGAATGGAGCGCCTTATAGACCACGACTTGATTCTGTAGATTCTGATAGTCCTGCCGGCTTTTGTAGGCCAGGGCGCGCAGCTCTTCAGGGGTTTGCGCAGCGAGCTCACTGTATGGCGCCTGATCGCTGAGGGTGAGCTGCTGCGCGGGATCCACGCCGATTTCGCGCTTAAGCAGGATGAGATCTTTCGCCTGCTGGTTCTGAGCCGCAAGCAGTGCCTGCTGCTGCGACTGCACCTCGACCTGCGCGCGCAGCTCGTCGAGATTGGCTGCCACTCCGGCCACGTGCGCGTCGTGAGCGTGCTGCTCGAGCACCTGCGACTGTTTGAGCTGAGCCTGCGCGTTCTCAACCTCGCTGGCATCGGCAACGGCACGCAGATAAGCTCCGGCAACTCGCTGCACCACTTCGCCGCGCGCGGTCATCTTCGCAAAGTACGACGAGCGCTCTGCCGCTCCGGCCGCTTTATAGGCTGCAATGGCGGGCGCGGAAAAAAGCACCTGCGTCAACTGGAGTTTCCCATCGGTCAACGTGTCGCGCGTAATGTCAGAGAAGCCCGCGGGTGTTTTTCCCCCAGGGAAGAGCTTTGAAAATTCACTGATGGTTTTTGGCCCGAAACCGAGGGCGGCGAGATTGTGCATGTAATAGCCGGTGTCTGCGCTGGCTGTGATGGTGGGCAGAAAGACCTGCTCAACTTCGTTCTTTTCGCCGTGCAAGGCTTTCTCGCCGCTCTCAGCTTCTTTCAAGCCCAGGTTGTTGTTGAGCCCGCGGCGGACCGCATCGTCAAGCGAGAGCTTGAGCGGGGCATCGGTTACCGGCTGCGCAGTCACGCTGCCCCAGTATGGATTGGTAGCGGATGTTGGATTCTGCGCCCGCGCCGGCGATTTGCCCGCGCCAAAGCCGGCAAAACCCAAACATGCAATGGCCAAAATGACCTGCCGGCAGGCAGGATCAGGACGCAGCTTCACTCTCACATTCTCTCAGATGAGCCGCGGGAAGAGAGGATGCAGCAGTTCGTTGAAAATCCCTGCCCTGCGCCGCTCGGCTACTCGGCCGGGTGGATCCAGATCGCGTTTCCCCCGCCCGAAACCATGTGCACGTCAAGCACGCTGGAATTGTCTACGGTCTGGCGAGTCAGCACTGTATGTGTGGGCTCCTGGGCTGCGTCGGGCGCGTCGGCATACATCTCGGCCACGTACTTTCCGCCGCCAAGAAAATCCAACGGTATCTTCATGTCGCGCGCATCCCAATTGGTCAGCGAGCCCACATACCAGTCCTTCCCGCTGCGCCGCGCCAGCGCGATCCACTGCATGGGCATGCCGCCGATGGCGTGCACCTCATCCCACGTGCACGGAACCCGCTTGATGAAATCGAACTCCTTCTGCCCGGCGTAGTGCTCCGGGTAATCCGACACCATCTCCAGCTCACTTTCGAATATCACGTAAAGCGCCAACTCCTGCGCGCGCGTGTTCAGCCCCATGGGCATCAGATCCCGGGGCACGAAGTTTTCCAGTGTGACGTTGCCAAAGGCGCCCGGCGTGTAGTCCATCGGGCCGGCGAGCATGCGCGTAAAGGGCAGCGTGGCGTTGTGCGCCGGCGTCACCCGCGCAGTGAATTTCAGATACTCTTTGCCCATCACTCCTTCGCGCGTCAACAGGTTCGGATAGGTACGCCTTAGGCCATCGGGCTTGAACGCGCCATGGTAATCGATCATCAAATGATGCTCCGCCGCCAGGGCCACGACCTTACGGTACCAATCCGCCATCCACTGGTCGTCACGATTCATGAAGTCGATCTTCACGCCGGCGATGCCCCACTTCTCGAAGAGCGGAAAAGCCTGGTCCATGTATTTGTCCACGGATGTCCAGTGCGACCACAGCCACAGCTTCACATTCTTTTCTTTGGCGTAGCGCAGCAGTTCGGGCATATCGATTTCCGGCGCCGTCTGCGTTATATCGGCAGCCGCCGCGTAATCCTGCGGCCCGTTGCGGTTTGCCAGCGCCCATCCGGCATCGATGAGCATGTACGGGAGCCCTGACGCCGAAGCGAAGTCGATGTAGTGTTTCATTGTCGCCGTATTCATGCCGGTCTTGAAGGTGACGCTGGGCGCAGCTTCGCCGCTCCACCAGTCCCATGCCGATTTGCCGGGATGAATCCACGAGGTGTCTGCGATCTTCGACGGCGGATTCAAATTGAGGACAATGTTCGACTCAATCAGCTTGGCCGGCTGGTCGGCGATCATCAACACCCGCCAGGGGCTGGCGAACGGAGTGGTCGTCTCAACGGCATAGCTGGAGTCGATGTTGCCTTCGTGATCCTCATGCGGCGATAAATCGGCGCGCACGACATGGCTGCCGAACTCCTTTGCCTTGCGCAGGTACATGCCCGAGTAATGCTCGATGTCCGCTTCGGTAATCGCCACCCATCCGATTCCTGGCTCGTTGGCAAGAAAAGGCAGGGCGATGTTCCAATCCGGATGAAGACCGCTCACGTTGCGCAGCTGATACTCGTCTTCCCACGACGATTGGTAGCCATCCAGAATCAGCGGGTAGGTCGAAGCGTCTTTGGCATACGTGAATTCCGTCAGCTCGTGCGCGATGCGCACCTGCTGCATCGCCGGTTGCTCTGGAACCAGATAACGAAAAGCCACGCCATCGTCGAACGCGCGCACCTCAATGGTCAACTTGCGACCGTTCGGATCTTCAAAGTCCACCAGCGCACCTTTGTAGTGATTGCGCACCTCGTGCGTCTTGCCGACTGGAATCGTGTACGTTTCGTCGGCGCTCTCGGAATGCTGGCCGGTCGTGCGCATTCCCGGCCCAAGGTCAGGCTGCCCGGCGAGATTCAGTCCAAGCCCCGATCGCTCGAAAAGCCGCTTGCCGTGGAACTCCACGTCGTACCTCAAAGACGAGGCCGGCGCGTCCGAATCGAACAACTGCAGTGTGATTTGGCCACCCGGCGAAGTCACTGTAGCAGCCGGCGAGCCAGTTGTCCCGGGATTCTGCGCGGCCAGCAATCCGGTAACGAAAAGTACGCATAGGAATGGCGAAAGCTTGCCAAGGATCGACATACATCCTCCGAGCGGCCAGAGTCGAGCGCAAAGACACTTTTCCGGCCACGCGCCAGTATAGTGACCGACCGCAGCACCTGTTAAGCAGGTGTGTCACGGCTGACGGGGAAAACTCTTTACCGGTTGAGGATCGATGGAAGAGGTGATCGCTCCACGGCGATTGAAGTGACTCCAGGCTCTGGTTCGCATAGGCCAGGTTGGTGCTCAGCCGCGTTTCTTACAAAAGGCTGTCTGGTTATGAAAAGTGCAATGCGGCCTCGGCCCATACCAGTGCCTCTTCATAGCAGTGTTGCAGGCTTTCGGGGCGCAGCATGTGCTCTCGCACAACCGCATCGCACGCCTCCCAGTCGCCACGCTCATGCCCTTCGAGCCATTCGAGAAAACAGCGCTCCTGAACGGGCTCGTCGAGCAGAGCGCGGCAAATTTCCTCACGTAGTGGCAGAGATGGCGCAAGGTCCTTCATGGGCAGCTGCAGCATGACGGGCAGCAAACTCAGCAGCCCCAGCAAATACTGCTCTCGATTGTCGAGCGCGGCAAATCCCGCGGCCAGCTCGCAGAATCGGGCCCGGACAAAAGCCATGCGCAAGACTTCCTGCGGCTGGCCTGCATTCAGCTCACTGGAGATAGCCAGGGTGGCTAGCCGGCGAAACGTCAGCTCGCCCACCGCGATGAGCGCAGCCTGCACGCTGCGCACTTCCTGTCGCATGGCGCACACCGGCGAGTTAATCAGCCGAAGCAAGCGATAAGTGATCGAGGCGTCTCGCTTGACGAGGCCCGTCAGTCTGCGCAGGTCGATCGCATCGTCCTGCAGAAGGTGGAGAATTTCGAGCTGCGACATGCGGTTGGCCGGCATTCCGCGATTCTTTAGCAGCTTCGGCCTGCAGAAATAGAAGCCTTGTACCAAGGTGAAACCCTCGCTGTGCGCCTCGGCAAACTGTTCCTGCGTCTCCACTTTCTCTGCCACCAGCGCAACCGTAACGCCCCTCAAATGGTCCAGCAGACGCTGACGCTCGGGATGATTCAGGATAGCGAAATCCACCTTGATGTAGTCGGCTATCTCGACAAGCGGCTCCATGCCGGGCTTCCACGTAAAATCGTCGAGCGCCAGCCGGTATCCGCAGGCTTTGAGCCTGCGGCATGCCCTTATCAGCACCGGCACAGGGCCTACGGTCTCGAGAATCTCCAGCACCGTCATACCCGCCGGCAGCAGATGGACGAGGTTGCCCTGCAGCGTATCCGCCGTACAATTCACAAACGCCGGCAACCCGCTGGTGAGGCGGCCAAGGCCGAAGAGCACAGCGTTATCGATCATGGTCAGGGTGGCTGCTTCGCCGTCGCCGCGGAATGCGGATTCTGAGCCATCGCGAAAGAGCAGCTCGTATCCGTGAACCCTGCCATGCATGTCCATGATGGGCTGACGGGCCACGAAGCGGGTCCCGCATCCAGTTTCCTGCTCCTCGGGCGCAATCCGGCCCGGCGATTCGACCTCGGTCGCCATGCTTCCCTTCCGATACGCCTATCGGCTGGTCGCTCGCAAAACTTGATTGATGTCCTGATTGCTTTGGTGCTGAAGACGCGGAAAAGAGTCTCGGCACGTCGAGACGTATCCCGAATTCCCTGACCCTCGGATTCCGTCCACTGCGCTGGTACCTGTCACCTTGGCCCACTCTTAGCCCATGAACATGCCGCCGTTGACATCGAGCACATGCCCGGTGATGTACGACGCGGCGTCGGAGGCCAGAAACTTGACTGCGTTGGCCACATCCCGCGGCGTTCCCCTGCGGCCGAGGGGGACGGTTGCCAGCATTGCCTTGGTCACTTCCTCGCTCAGCACCGCGGTCATGGGCGTCTCTATATAACCGGGCGCCACGGCATTCACCGTAATATTGCGCGAAGCCACTTCGCGAGCCAGCGACTTGGTGAGTCCGATGATTCCCGCCTTCGAGGCCGCATAGTTCACCTGACCGGCCTGACCGGCGCGGCCGACCACGCTGGCGATATTGACGATTCGCCCCCAGCGGTTCTTAAGCATGGGACTAAGCAGAGCCTGGGTGAGCAGAAAAGCTCCGGTCAGGTTGATGCTGATCACAGAGTCCCATTCCAAGCGCTTCATGCGCAGCATCAAGTTGTCGCGAGTGATACCGGCGTTGTTGACGAGAATTTCGACCTTTCCAAATCTGTCGAGGATCGCCTTGGCTCCAGCATCGATCGATTCCTGGTCCGACACGTTCATGACGAACGCTGCTGCCGTAGCGCCCGTGGCAGCAAGCTCTCCGGCGGTCTCATTCAGTTTGGCCTCATTCATATCGGCCAGAACCAGTGTCGCTCCCGCTGCGGCCAGCTCGGCTGCAATTGCCTTTCCAATTCCCTGCGCCGCGCCTGTAACCAGCGCAATTCTTCCCTGCAAATCGCCCATGTTTCGTTATCGACCTCTCCGCGCGCAAGATGCACAGCGCGCAATTTCCTCGCTCATTATAGAGACAGGGGTCGGGGGTGAATCAGGTTTCAGGGGTCAGGTTTCAGAAAACCGCATCGCAGGAACCGCCCGCCGCCAAATGCCGCAACGGGATCAACTTGGCAGCCGCAGAGATCTACAGACCGGCAGCTGGGTGCTGGTAGCCGGATGAGCTGAGAGTTCGAGGCTGCGGGCCGCAAACTGACCCCTGAAACCTGACACCTGAGCCCTGTTTCTAGCTCGGTGTCGCCGCCACCGTCACAGGCCGGCCGGCGAGCGCAGGTCGCACCAACTCCGCAGGCCAGACGTAAACGGCTAGGCGTCGCGAGTAGTGCAGCACAGGATCGATGTCGGGCAGTTCGATGCCCGCGGCGGAGGCCAGATCGTTGCGCTCGATCTCTGCCTCAGCCTCTTCGAGCGGCCACGAAACATGGTGCAGGTTCGAGCGGATAGGCTGCCCGGATCGATTCACGCTGAAGACACATGGCCGCTCCGACATAAATTGCTCAAACGAGCCGCTGCGGATCTCTACCGTTCTGCGGCTCGGCCCAAGCCCTCGATAGCGCGCTTTGAAAATCACCTGTTGGCGCGAAAATCGGCGGCGGCTATAGAAGGCGAACTCGCGTTCCGAGCGCGGTTCAAGATGCATCTCAGAGAAAAAGTAGGGCAGGTGATAGACGGCGCGGGCGGCCGCGATCGCGAGAAGGTTGTTGGAGTCGACTGAGAAGAAATAGATGCCGGGCGTTCCTGTGAACCGGTCGCGGACATAGGTGCGCAGATTAAGGTCGGGGAAATTTCGCAGGCCGGGGATCGGCGGCACTCCGCGAATCTTAATCCGGTCGAGCCAGAACGGAACCGCGCCGAGCCATGCCGATCCTTGAAACCCGTCGGCCTCGAGCCAATCGGGAAGCAGCGTTTCGATTTCGGCAGGCGGAATCGGCCAATGGGCAAAAAGCAAGTCATTCCAGCGCTGGGTCATTGCCCAGCGTCCCGCCGGCAAAGGCCGCGGTTTGTGCGAAGTCCGCACTAAAAACTCCCGCATGGCAACTCCCGCGCGCCCGGGTCGGCGCCCTGACGGCGTCCGGTGTCCCAGAATGGGAAACGATTACCGCGACACGCGGCCGGTCCCCTATGACGTATTCTGTCCGCGAGACCATCTTCATGTCCAGCGAAACTTCACTCCCCCAAGGCGCGCAGAACCAGACGGAGGTCTTTGCCGTTCATGGCGCAGATCCTGAAATTCTGGCCTTTGCCATGGCAAAATACTCGCGCTCGGCGCTCTCCATGCGCGAGTCGCTCGCCGATATCAGTTCCCAGCGCGCGGAACAGTTCCTCAACACCTTTTATTTTCAATACGGTCATCGCTCGATCGCCGATTTGGCGCATATCGCCTTCGCCATCGAGAGACTCAGCCTGATGGCCGCCATCGTCCTCGTCGACGAGCCACGTTGGGATGGCCAGGAGCGCTCGACCCGCTACCAGAATTTCCTGAAATCCGGCTGGTATATTCCCGACTTTGGTGAAGATTCCGCGTCGGCTCATCTCTACTCCCAAACCATCGACAACCTCTTCGCCGCCTACCAGAACATTAGTGCTGCGGTGCTTGAGCTTCTGCGTCAGCGTGTCGCCAAGCCCGAAGCCATGAAGCCGGAGGCCTACGAGCGCACGCTTCGCGCGCGGGCCTTCGATGTAGCCCGCTACCTGTTGCCTCTGGCCACCAACACTTCGCTCGGACAGATCGTCAGCGCTCGCACCCTGGAAACCCAGGTCTCCCGCCTGCTTTCATACCCCGCGGCGGAGATCCGCAACCTTGGGGCCAAACTTCGCGATGCCGCGACGGGCCCCGCCTGGGATCTGAATGCGGAGGCGGCTCGAGCATTTGTGGAAAAGCTCGCCGCGAGCGTTCCTGACGGCAATCTCGCCGCCGAGGCCGCCGCGCTCTTCACGCGTGACGTTCGGACTGCGCCCACCCTGGTGAAATACGCGCAGCCCAATGAATACCGGATCCAGACACAGGCCGACCTCGCTCAGGCTGCCGAAGAGTTTCTCGGGGAAATCCCCGACGGCCTGCCCAAACTCGTCGACCTGGTTGAACGGTCCGAATCTCTAGAAGTCGAATTGGCGGCAACGCTGCTCTACTCTGCGAGCCACCACCCCTACCGCGCGATCCGGGACGTCGTTGGCTCCTGGTCCTCCGCGCGCGTCGCAGAAATCATCGATCTTGGCGTTCGGCGTCGCGGCAAGCACGACGAGGCACTCCGCGCTTTTCACTCGGGAGCAGCCTTGCGGTTCGACATCCTGATGGATATCGGCGGCTTCCGCGATATGCACCGTCACCGCCGCTGCACGCAGATTATCCAGGGATTCACTTCCGCGCACGGATATGAAAATCCCGGCTGCGGCGATCTGGCCCCGGGCGTCGACATCCTCGCCGAAGCCGGCGTCCTCAACGAGTACCAGTCCGCCATCGAATCGGCGCACAAGGCCGCAGTCACCATCGCTGCGGGCTCAGCTTTAGAGGCTGAGCAGTCCGCGAAATATCTGTTCCCGCTGGCCACGCGCATCCGCGCGCTGTTCAAAATGGACTTCGCCGAGGCGCAATACATCTCTGAACTGCGCTCGGCTCCGGCAGGCCACTTCAGCTACCGGCGCGTGGCGCACCAGATGTTCCTCGCCGTGAAGGATCGTTACCCCTGCCTCGCTCACCTCATCCGCGTCACCGACTTCACCAAGCCGATCGACATTTTTCAGCGATGAAATCTGCATCCGTTGTGCCGTCAGGCGGCGCGATTGCATCGCAAATCTGACGAGCCGGTCACCCCGGCGGAACAGGACCGCGAATCATGGACCAACCCGCATACGCCCGATTCGATCGGCGAACCTT
>JBEKPO010000088.1:0-17735 GCA_049520675.1 Occallatibacter sp.
GTCGGCGGCATTGGCGGCGGCGCCGCCGAGCAGCAATGCGACGAGTGCGACGACGAAGATTTTCGGGAAGAAGCGGTTCATACAACCTCAATGATCTGGAGAGCTGGGCGGCTCCTCCGGCGAATGCTTACAGACCTTGCTGAATTTTACTCTTTCCGGGCTATTTCCCGCTCGGTGCGACGGCTTTGGCGGCTTTGCGGGCCGCGGAAAGCAGGGCGCGCGTATCGCGCTCCGGCTGCCCGGCCCCGAACACAGCATTGCCGGCAACCAGGAGCTCCGCACCAGCTTTGACGATGGCGGCGACGGTGTCGTGAGCGACGCCGCCGTCGATCTCGATCTTAAACTTGAGCCGCAGCTTGCGTCGCATTTCGACGAGCTGCCGGACCTTGTCGAGGGAAAAGGGGATGAACTCCTGGCCGCCAAACCCAGGATTGACGCTCATGATCAGCACATGGTGCACCATGGGCAGGATTTCTGAGATGAGATCGACGCGCGTGGCCGGGTTCAGAACCACCCCCGGCTTCATGCCATGGTGAATGATCATCTCGAGGGTGCGGTGCAAGTGAGGGCAGGCCTCATAGTGGACGCTGACCCAGTCTGCGCCCGCCTCAGCGAATGCTGCGATGAAGTCGTTGGGGTTATCGATCATCAGGTGGCAGTCGAGCGGGAGGTTTGTGGCTTTGCGAAGGCTGGCGACCACCGGAGGGCCAATGGTGATGTTGGGCACAAAATGGCCGTCCATGACGTCGACGTGAATGGTGGTGCCTCCGCCCCGCTCGGCCGCGGCGATCTGATCGGCCAGGTGGGCAAAGTCAGCGGAGAGGATGGATGGCAGCAGCTCGACCATGTGCGAAAGGGTGGAACTCCTTGCGGGGACAGTGTATCAGCGGAAGGAGACGGAAGATAATCGGCCGGGCTGTTTGAAGTATCGCGGTGGTCAATCGCACAAACAATGCAGCGCAGGTGGTCGGCAGGCAGGCCGCATGACTGCAACGAGGGATCGTGAGGCGCAACCGCGGAATACAGTTGGGCGAGGCCGAGGGCGCCCCAGACTTCGGGTTACCCCAGCTTGCGCGCGAGCAGCAATTTGTCGAGAGTAGCTGCCTGAAGCTTGAGTTCCCTGGCCTCCTTGATGGCTTCTTTGTGGTCCACGTTGGCGCGGTACTGGGCCAGGCCGAGATGAATGGCCAGCACCAGATCGCCCTTCTTGCACGGCTTGGTGAGATAGCGAAAGATGCGCCCGTGGTTGACCGCTTGAGCCGCCTCGTTGACATCTTTATGGCCGGTGAGCAACATACGCACGGTATTTGGCGAAATCTGCCGTACCTGGGCGAGAAACTCGGCGCCGTTCATGCCGGGCATGCGCATGTCTGATATCACGATGGCGCAGGGACCGAAGATATGAAGTTCGGCCAGCGCTTGGGCCCCGCTCTGCGCGGTTTCAATGTTGAAATCGCCGTGCAAGAGCCGTTTGTAACCATCGAGTACATTCTTCTCATCGTCTACAAAGAGAATTCGGTCATTCACCGCGCGTCTCCCTGGCGGTCGATTGATCGCCTGCCATATCAGTCAGAACCCACCTCCGCGCCCATGTATGGGCTGGCTCAGATGCAGAGGTCTCCCAAAGGTTCGAAATCGATGTCCCTTAACTGATCGACAGAAAGGCCACAGTCCTTAAGGGCTGCGCGGCCTAATGGCGAATTCCGAACATGCGAAAAAACGGTAAACCGGATTCAATGTCGGCAATCAGGACAGTCCCGCGGCTGGCGCTGCCTATCAGGCGATGAATGAGCGGCGCGTATCGACGGAGGAGAGCTTCTTAAGCAGGATGCGAGAGCGAGCGCGCATCGCCGCGGTGCCGCTGCGGCTGTGGATGCGCAAAAGCTCCGATACCTGCGGCAACGAGGCGGGGTCGTGTCGGGTGAAAGCGGCCAAGCCATCGAGGGCGGCGGTTTTGACGATCGAGGATGAGTCTTCAAGCCAGGACCGGAGCACCGCGGAGCCGCGGCGGGCTTCGGCGACCGTAAGCGCAATGCGCGGCAGAATCAACGCCAGGTTCCACCGCAGCTTCTTAGGCTCGGCTTCGATCATGAGGCCGATCAGCGCTTCCTTCCAGGGTTCGAGACGGCGCGCGGCAATGACAGGGCCGGTCGCAGATTTCCGGACAGAAGTTAGGCGTTCTAAAGCGTCGGCGGCTCGACTGGCGACACCGGGGTCCTCGTCCCACAAACACTCGACGAGCGCGGCAAGGCGACGGGGATGCATTCGAAGCAAATCCACAATCTCGCTTACGCGGCCCTTGTCGAGAGGGTGGCGGCCAACAGCCAGGATCGCGCGCATCGGCTCGGCCCTCGTCACGGACCCGGGCTTGCGTTTGAACTCATTCATGGCGGGCATCGATCAGACTCTTTGCCGCCACGCGGCCGATGCCGCGGAGGACGGCCTTCATGGGCCAATGGCCATCGGCATCGGGAAAAAAGATTTCTCCGGTGCGCTTGGCTTCAGGCCGGTAGTACCAGCGCTTGAGCAGGGCGAGATGGCCCTGGCGCTCGGTCGCGCTGGGCGCGCGGGAGCGTGCGGAGAGCGCGGCGAGTGCAGTCTCGAGGCGGGTTTCGAGTTGCGTGCGGGGCACCCTCGTGACGCGGTTTTCTGTTCCCTCGTTCCCTTGTTCCCTTGCTTCCTGTCTTTCTGACCCTTGATCGTTGATCGCTATTCCCTGCTCTTCCGGGACCGGCTCGATTGCCATGGGCTGAAGAAACAGCGAGGTCGAGCCGGACTGCTCGTTCTGGATGCGCATGCCGAGAGTGGAGAAGGCGGCAGGGCCGCGGAGAGTGCCGTTTTCGAAGAGGAAGACCGCAATTTCTGCGGGACCTGCGGAAGCCTGAAGGATGACGGCGCGGAGGCGGCTCATAGAACGGACCAGTTCGGAAGAGAGCGCGCGGACGGCCTCGACGCGCTGCACCTGCTCGTGAAGTGCGGCGGCGGATTCGAACTCAAGATTGGCCGAGGCCTGATCGCGCTGAGTACACAGCGTGACCAGGCGGCTTTCGCCGCGCGTGGAGAGAAAGCTCTCGACAGCAGCAGCCTCTTCGGCGTAGCGCTCGTCGCTGCAGCCCTTGTAGCAGGGCGCGAGACACATCTTCATTTCGGAGTAGACGCATCCGGGATAGCTGGGATCGGGATTCAACTCGAAGGTGCAGCGGCGAAGAAGAAAGAGCTTGAGCATTTCTTCGGCGTAGCGCTCGGCCGCGGCGCGCGAAGCGAACGGCCCGTAAGCCCAATCGGCTTCGCGCAGGCTGGGGCGATGCGTCACAACGACCCGCGGGTAGGGATTGCCGCCGAGAAAACGGACGAATGCAGGATGGCGAAGATGCATGCGCTCGAGCGCCTTTGACCCGAAAATCTTGTCCAAAAGGGAAAACTGCGTAAGCAGCGATTCGAACTCGGAGCCCGTGAGCCGCCATTCAATGCGCCGCACCAGGCCGGCGAGATGCAAACGGCGCGGATGACGGGCCGACGGCTGCAGCAATCGTTCGAGTCGTCCGCGCAGATTGGGCGTGCGGCCGATGTACGGCTCGGCGTGGGAATCTGCCCCATGCAACGCGAAGACGGCGGCTGCCGGCGGCAGTTGCGCGAGCGCCGACTTGGGATCGGCGGGATCGAAGGCGAGAGATGGCCACGGTGCAGACGTGTACACAGTTTCCGATTTCGCGGTTTGAGGTTCGCTCATCGAGGCTTCTCACGCAGCGCCGGCTGCGCACGCTCAGGGAGATTCTACTGCGCGTGATGCGACATGTTGAGCCGCCTGGCGCGAGCGAGGCCTGAAAGAGGCAACCAATTTCCTAAGCCTGCATCGTAGTGGGGTGATACCGCAGTACGCGGAGGTGGTATCGTGAGACACCCTGCAGCAACTTTGCTTCTGCCTTTTGTTTTTTGCCTTGGAGCGAACAGTTTAGCTGCCCACAGCCAGCCCTCTTCCCCAAGTTCGTCTGCTGAGGGCCCTTCCCCTTCCGTCACCCTCCCCTCAGGGGCAAAGATTGAGCTGGCCGTGATACGACCTGTCTGGGCTCTGTCTGCCAAGGCAGGCGAACCTTTGTATGCGCAGGTTTCGTTTCCCGCAATCGTGGGCGATCGCGTGGCGATTCCGGCGGGTGCGTACGTGCAGGGGACGATCGAGGATGTGACGCGGCCGACGCGCAAGTCGAGTCGCGCAGAAATCGACGCCCTGTTCACCAAGATCATCTTTGCCAACGGATACACGTTGGAGCTGCCTGGCGCGAGTGCGCCGGCCGCTGCGTCAGGCGCGCCAGCAGCGCCGAGTGCCGAGGCGCAGAGCGAAGTCTTGACTGCGATCAAGATACAGGCGAGCGTGGCGAACGATCTGCTACTGGATAACGGCGCGCAGGTGGAGATAACGCTCGAAGCGCCGCTCGAGTTGAATGCGGCCGAAGTTGCGCAGGATATTCCGCTGGAACGTGGGCCGCAGCCGCAGCAGTTCAAATCGGCAACGATGTGCAGATACGTTCCGGGCAGCCCAGGAACTCCGGGAACATCGGACACTGTGATTCCGGGAACTCCGGGTACTCCCTCGACAACCATTCCGGGAGGACCGGGAATGCCGGACACCACCATTCCGGGCACTCCGGGAACGCCGACCACCGTGATTCCCGGAACACCTGGGACGCCGGGAACGCCCGGCATGGCCTGTCCGCCGGCGCCACTGGTCATTTCGTCCACCTCCATCGTGAAGAGCAAAACATCGTCAACATCCCAACCCGCCGCGGCGAAGTAACGGCCGCGCTCCCGGACAATACCGAGAAAGGAAGACTTGTCGATGTTTGCAAATTCAGTTGCCGCTCTCATGATTGCATCAATTTTGACGGCGCAGACTCCGGTTCCCGATCTGAATGCCGCGCCGGCTGCGGTTCCTAACGTTCCCGCAAGCGCAGCGCAAAATGCGGCAACTCTTGCTGGGCAGAACCCTGCGACTTCGCAGACGATCACGCTGCCCGCAGGCACAGCGATTCCAGTCACGCTGATGAGCACCATCAAAAGCAAATCGACGAAGCCGGGCGATTCGGTTCGAGCCATCGTCGCGTTTCCGGTAACTCAGGGGACGCAGCTGGCGATTCCTGCGGGCACGTATGTGGAAGGCGTGGTGAACGAGGTCACGGCGAAGCCAATGAGCAACCAGGCGCCGACATTCAGTGTTCATTTCACAAGGCTGGTGTTCACGAATGGCTACTCTGCGCCTTTGAGCGGCGAGAACACGCAGGCTCTGCTGCTGCCGGCGGAGACGAACACACCGCAAAACGAGGTCGCAGAACTGCTTCCAGTTCAGTTGCCGGGGCAACACTTCGCCATGGGCGCAGGACAAACGACTCCAACGCTGCCGCCGTTGCCGCAGGTGGGTCCGAATCCGGCGGTGGTTGGCGGAATTGCGGCGGGAGCTCTGGCCGCTTTCGGCATCGGCATGCTGGTGTGGATGCATCACCGCGCGAACAGCTACGACTTTGCGGTGTTCGACGTGGGTTGGCAGTTCCAGATGGTGCTCGACAGCCCGGTGACGCTGGATACGGCGCTGGTTGCCTCGGCAGCGGCGATGACACCGCCGAGCGTGAACTAGGGGTCTCGCCACCCGCGCTCTTGGCCGAGATTCGCAGTCGCTCCATCCGTCCAGGAGCCCCAAAACCTCACAAACAGGTCTCCCGCATATTCGCAGACCCTGATCCTGCCTGCGGAAGCCCTTCCGACGCCGCGTGCAAGCTGGTATGCTGCGAGCGCGGAGAAAAGCGATTTATCGGACGCGGCTGCCTGGGGCGTCGGTGTCTCCAAATGCGAGGGACCCGGGACACCCACTCATTTTGCGGCGGCGATCGGTAAGGAGGATTGCGATTATGTGGTTCCTGGGCATGGATGTGGGGACGGGCGGGACGCGGGCCGTGGTGGTGAATGGCGCGGGCAAGCTTCAGGGTTCCGCGTCGTGCGAACATGAACCATTTCGCGCCGAGCATCCAGGGTGGGCGGAGCAGGATCCGGCCGATTGGTGGCGCGCCGCGCAAGTGGCGATTCGCGACGCCCTCGCGACCACGCCGCAGCCGCGTGAGCCGATTGCCGCGATTGCACTGACCGGCCAGATGCACGGCGCGGTGATGCTGGATGAGAATGGCGCGGTGCTGCGGCCGGCACTGATATGGTGCGACACACGAACACAGCCGGAGTGCGACTGGCTGACCCGGAAGATCGGCTACGAGCGGCTGATCGAGCTCACGTGCAACCCCGCGCTGCCGAATTTCACACTGACGAAACTGCTGTGGGTGAAGACGCACCAGCCGGAGATCTTTGCGAAGATCCGCCATGTGATGTGCCCCAAGGATTATGTGCGCTACCGGCTGACCGGCGAGTTTGCCATCGACGTGCAGGAGGCAAGCGGAACTTTGCTGCTCGACGTGACGCATCGGCGGTGGTCGCAGGAAGTGGCCGAGGCGGCAGGGATCCCCATGAGCTGGCTGCCCAGGGTGTACGAGTCACCGGAGATTTGCGCGAGAATCAGCGAGACGGCGGCGGGTTTAACGGGATTGAAGGCGGGAACGCCCGTGGCGGCGGGCGCCGGCGACCAGGGCGCGGGCGCGGTTGGCATGGGGATCTTGCAGCCGGGCAGCGTTTCGGCGACCATCGGCACTTCGGGCGTGGTGTTCGCAGCCACGGCCGAGCCCACGAGGGATCCCAAGGGAAGATTGCACACGTTTTGCCACGCGGTGCCAGGACTTTGGCACGTGATGGGCGTAACGCAAAGCGCGGGGTTAAGCCTGAATTGGCTGCGCGGCACTTTTTTCGCCGGTCAGAGTTACGACGCATTGAACGCGGGCGCGGAAAAAATTCCACCGGGGAGCGAAGGGCTGGAGTGGGCGCCGTATCTATTGGGTGAGCGCACGCCGCACCTCGATCCTGAAGTGCGCGCGGCGTTTGCCGGCATCGGCGTGCAGCACACGGCGGCACACTTTGTGCGCGCCGTCGAGGAAGGCGTGGCGTATTCGCTCAAAGATACGTTCACGCTGTTTCACGAGCTGGGCATACCCGTGAAAGCGATCCGCCTGGGCGGAGGCGGTGCGCGCGGTGCGCTTTGGCGAAAGATTCAGGCAGGAATTTACGGCCAGGCAGTCGAAGTGCTCGCGGCCGAAGAAGGCGGCGCATTCGGATGCGGGTTGATGGCGGGCGTGGGCGTGGGGCACTGGAAGAATCTGGATGAGGCGTGCGCCCATGCAATCCATGTGGCGCAGCGGATCGAACCGGATGCAGGCGACGTAGAGGCGTACAAAGCCGGCTATGCGAAGTGGCGCAAGCTGTATCCGGCGCTCAGGGGGCTGCGCGGCTGAAGGTTCGCGCTAACCTACGACTCCGCGAATACTTGTTCGAGAGCGTCCCGCATCACCATTGCGTCCGCAGCCTTTCCCGTCCAGTACTCGATTCCAATCACGCCCTGGCCGACGAGCATGCCGAGACCGTCAATCACGCGACATCCCTTCTCGCGGGCCTCGCGAACAAGCCGTGTCGTTGGCGGATTGGGAATCACGTCGGCCACGATCGTTTCGCTGGATAGGGTTTCCATTGCCAATGGAATGCGCGCATCGACGTCGGGAAAGAGCCCAATCGAGGTAGCGTTCACCAGGATATCGGTCTCTTTCGGCACGTGAAAATCGCCCCGCCAGGGCACATAAGTCGCGTCGAGCTCGTTGCCCACACTGCTCGCCCTTTCGCGCAGCTTGCCGCGAAAGAGCGCCTCCAGCTCGCGGCCGCGTTTTTCATCGCGATTCACAAGAGTGATCTTCGAGCAGCCTGCCAGAGCCATCTCCACTCCGATCGCCCGCGCCGCGCCCCCAGCTCCCAAAAGGACCATCGACTTGCCGCGGGGATCGGCAAGCTCGCGAAAGCTGGAAACGAACCCCTTGCCGTCGGTGTTCTCGCCGACGAGCAGCCCCTCGCGATTCACAACGCAGTTGACCGCTCCCATTAACGACGCCGATTCACCCAGCGAGTCCAGGTGCTCGATGATGGCGACCTTATGGGGGATGGTGCAGTTGAATCCCCGGAAGCCAAAGGCCCTGGCGCCTGCCACAGCCGCGGCAAGGCTTTCCGGCCGCACTTCGAGAGTGAGATAACGCCAATCCAACCCCATCAAACGGAAAGCAGGTTCAATCATCGCCTGGGTCGGATTCTCGGCCACCGGAAAGCCGAAGCAGCCCACAAGTTCCTGTTTGAAATTCAGTTCCTTGGTCATAGGAGATACCGATCACAATTATCACGCCGGGGTTCGGCAGCACGAAGGCGAGTCTCCCGCTTCCTAAAATTCTCGATACTCCTTGAACCCAATCGCCAGCCTGTTCCGCAAACCTTGCGGAGAATTTTGCGGGCCGGAGCATATGAACCTCGGTCCGCAGACATCGGTTCGACTCAGAGCCGAGATCCAGGCTCAGCACAGAAAAAATCGGCGAAGACGAAGCGGTCTCGCGTGACGATTTCGCCGGCGACGAGGCGGAGCGGCGCGGAAAACATGGGGCCCGTATAGACGCAGGTATGGAACTCGCCGCGTTCGGCGCAGGGATCGATTTCGGGCGGAAAATCGCGCAGCAGCTCTTCGTCGAATTCGCGGCCGGCGAAGCTCGCCGGGAGCTTTTGTGTGTCGACGCAGGAGATGCGCGCGCGCAAACCGCCGGCAATCATTTCGCGGGCCAGCAGGTCGGTGGGAATCTTCCAGAGAGGAAAGAGCGGCCGGAGGCCGGTGGGCGCGAGATTCTTTTCGCGGTAGGCGCGGACGTCTTCAAGGAAAAGATCCCCGAAGGCAATGGCTTCAATGCCATCGTCCACGGCTTGGTGGCAGACATCGGCCATGCGCTGCTCGTAGATTTCGTTGGAGCACGGCCAGGGTAGCGGGACAACCCAAAGCGGCAATCCGGCGGCCGCGGCCTGTGCTTCAAGCACGGTGCGGCGCACGCCATGCATGGCCACACGGTCGAATTCGATATTCACGGTGGTGAGCAGGCCGCATAACTCGATGGCAGGATCGCGGCGCAGGACATGGAGGGTCCAGGCGCTGTCTTTACCGCTGCTCCAGGAAAGGAGGGTGCGTGTCATAAATGCGGCTTCTAGTTACCGGCTCCTAGCTTCCAGCTCGGTGGCTCACTTTGCGAAGAGCGAGAGATCGATGGCGTCGCCCATGGTTTTATAGCCGGCGTCTCCCGGGTGCAGATGATCGCCGGAGTCGGCGGCGGCGCTGAAGTGCGTGGGATTCGCCGGGTCTTGCGTGGCTTTATCGAAGTCGATGACTCCGTCGAAGGTTCCACTGGTGCGGATCCAGTTGTTGACGGCCTCGCGAATCTGCTCGCCTTTGTCGGTGGAGTATCCGGCTCCGCCATAGGGCGTGAGTGTGGCGCCGATGGCCTTGATGCCATGCTCGTGCGCGGCGTCGGCGATCTGTTTGAATCCCCACTCGAGCTGTTCGGCTGTGATCATGTCGGTCGCTATCTCGGCACGCTGCAGGCGGCCGATATCGTTGATGCTCTCGAGCACGATGACATAGCGCACGCCGCTCTGCGAAAGAACGTCGCGGGCGGTGCGCGAAACTGCGCTGGGGCCGTAGCCCTCGTTCAGCACGCGATTGCCGCCGATGCCGACATTGAGCACGCCAACGTTCTTGAGATTGGGATCTGCCTGCAGGCGCGCAGCGAGAAAGTCGGGCCAACGGCGATTGGCGTTGTGCGTGGAGAGCGCACCGTCGGTGATGGAGTCGCCGAGCGTAACGATAGCGCTCGAGCCGGGCGAAGCCGACACATCGATGCCGTCGAGGAAATACCAGGAGGTGATGGTGGTGGGCTGCGGCAGGTCGGGCGCATTGGCAACATCGCCCATCGCGACAAAATTGTCCTGATCGGCGAAGTCGTGGAAGGTTTCGGCGCGCATGACCTGCGGCGGCAAGTAAAAGCTGATAGCCAGATCGGAGAGAGGCGCGACTGAAAGTGCGACGGGATCGGAGAAGATTTCGGCGCCCGGAGGAATGTTCACGGAAGCCGCCCCGCCAAAAGTGATGGCGTGGTCACTGCCGGCCTGGATAGCGCTGCCGCCGGCGCTGAGCGCGACCTGCGCGTCGCTGATGGTGAGGGGATCGGTGCCGTAGGCATTGGTGAAGCGAACGCGGATTTGCGGTCCGCCGGCAGAGATGTGCGCGATTTCGCGCAGGGTGACGCCGGAGAGCATTCGGACGCGAGAGCTGCCGTCAGCCAGCATGGAGGCCGTGGCCCAGGTGCCGACCCATTGTGGATGGGGCGCGGATTGGGCGTGAGATGGGGCGAAGGGCGCAAAGAGCGCGGCGACAGCAACAACCAGCAGGCAGCGTTTGAACATGATTCCTCCGGTGCTCTTCAGGAGCTCCGGCTGATCACTTTATCAGACTTCCTGCTTCTACCGCGCGCACCAGTTTCAGAGTGCGGAATCAGCGGACGTCGACGTCGGCGCTGAGGGGCGTGTTCTCGCTTGAATCACCTACGCGAACGACGAATTTGCCGGGGTCGATGGTCCAGTTGTGCGCCGATTCGCTCCAGTAGCTGAAGGCGCGGGCGTCGAGCGAGAGCGTGACGTGCCGCGTCTGGCCGGGATCGAGGCGGACTTTCGCGAAGCCTTTCAGTTCGCGCTCGGGGCGATCGACTTTGGCTGATGGATCGGAGACGTAGAGCTGGGCAACTTCGGCCCCGGCGACGCTGCCTGTATTGGTGACGTCGAAGCTGACGGAGACATTGGCACCGGAGGCCGCCGCTGCGGGCGCCTGGAGATTGGAGAAGCTGAAGGTGGTATAGCTCAGGCCAAAGCCGAATGGGAAAAGCGGGTGCTTGCCGGTGGTGGTCCAGTAGCGATAGCCGACCATCAGTTTGTCGCCGTACTTAAGGTGCTCGACGGTGTAATCGAGGGGCTTGCCGTTGTCGCCAACAGTGTGCAGCACGGAGTTGGCGGCCGGGTCGCCGTGATACCACTTCGCGGAGGGATTATCGTCCCAGGTGCGATCGAAGCTGACGGGGAGTTTGCCCTCGGGATTGTGTTTTCCGAAGAGGATTTGCGCAAGAGCCGAGCCACCCTCCTGGCCGGGATAGTAAGCGTGGACGAGAACGGGGACCTTCTCGAGCCAGCGGGTGGTGTCGAAGCCGCCGCCGGCGTCGGCGACGACAATGGTGTGTGGATTGACAGCAGCAACCTGCTCGACGAGCGCGTCCTGGCCCCAGGGCAGGGTGAAGGTGCGATCGTGGCCTTCACCCTCGAGATGGTCATTGAAGCCGATATCAACGATGGCCACATCGGCAAGCGCGGCGATGTTTTTCTCGTCGGGCGTGATGAGGTCGGCCGCGGCAACAACGCCGAATCCGAAGCGGGAACTGGGAGAGTATGGCAGATAGTCCGCGCGTATGTTGACGGTCTGGCCGACGGCGAGATCAAAGGCGGTGTGATGCGGGACCTGTCCCTCTGCCTGAACCTGGTCGAGAAGCTGTTTGCCGTCGACGAATACTTTGTAGGCGTCTGAGCCGCCAGAGGCGGCAATCAGCAGGTACCGGCCGGCGCGATCGGCTTGGAATGACGATGTGTACCGGATACTGCGCGGCTCGGGATCGACCGGCCCCCATTGGTCGTCGCGGTAGTCGTTCACGCGCGGGAGCGTCGCAGTTTGCGGCGTGCCCGAGAAATTGGCGCCCGCAAACGTCTCGACTTTGACGCCGTTCTGCCAGTGGGTGTTCTTGAAGACGTCGCTCATCTCAGGCAAACCATGGCTGTAGAGCACGTGGACATTGGGGCCGGCAAGATTGGCGATACCGGTGAGCAGGCTGACCGGCTCAAATGGAGTTGCAAAGGATGAGCCTCCACCTCCGGTGACCGCAGGATAAGCATTCGGTCCGATGACGGCGATGGTTTTGATTTTTGTGGGGTCAAGGGGAAGAAGATTTCCGTCATTCTTGAGCAGCGTGATGCTCTCGAGGGCTTCCTGGAGCGCGAGAGGACGATCGGCGACTGAGTAGGTTGATACGTTGGGATCGAATTGGGGACGGGCGGTGAAGCCGTAGCGCAGCTCGGCACGGAAGAGCCGCAGGAGATGCTCGTCGATGGTGGACTCTTTGACCTGGCCGCTGCGCACCGCGGGAATCAGGTTTTTCGCGTTCATAAACCTCGGGCTGGGCATTTCGAGATCGAGCCCGTTATTGCAGGCCGCGACTCCGTCGTAGGTCGCGTCCCAATCGGACATAAGAACGCCCTGAAACCCCCAATCGCCTTTGAGAACCTTGAGATTGAGAAAATCGTTCTGTGTGGCGTGAACGCCATTGACGAGGTTGTAGGAGTTCATAACCGCATCGACGTGGGCCTTGATGACGGCAGCCTCGAAAGTCGGCAGGTAGATTTCGCGCATGGTGCGCTCGTCGACGTCCGCGCTGGCGTTGTGGCGGTTGAATTCCTGATTGTTGAGGGCGTAATGCTTAATGGTGGAGATGACGCCCTGCGACTGCACGCCCTCGATAAACGGGACAACGAGGGTGGCGTTGAGATAGGGATCTTCGGACAAGTATTCGAAGTTGCGGCCCGCCAGCGGCGAGCGCGCTATGTTGACGCCAGGGCCGAGCAGGAAGTTGACGCTGCGCGCGCGGGCGTCGCGGCCGAGGCCCTCACCGATCTGCCGCGCCAGATCGGGATCCCAGGTGGCGGCCAGGGATGCGCCCGAGGCATAGGCCGTGGTCGGGCCCCATGTGCGCACGCCGACCGAGGCATCGGACATCTTGAAGCGAGGCAGATCGATCGGCGGCATGGGCCGGGTAAACATATCGTTGATGCCGCCGAGGAGCTCGATTTTCTGTTCAAGTGTGAGTTTGGCGATCATGGCCTGGGCCTGGGCTTCGATGGCGGGTGAGTCGGGCGCGGGGCCCTGGGCCCAAGAGGCACCGGCGGCGCAAGCGAGGGAAAGAAGAGCAAGAAAACGTAGAGGCGTACGTCTCAGAAGATTTTTCATCACCGGCCAAGTTAACTCAAATGGGGCGGGAATGTATAGCAGAGAATGGCTGAAGCCCAGAAAACAATCGATTGTTGAGAGGTTTTCTGATATCCCGCAAAGGCCCGGATTGATCTCTGGAGCGGGGCTTAGAGATTCATCTGAGGAATCAAGGATCTATCGGATTGTGGCCGATTTGTGACTCGAATCACCTCTCGTGGTGAATGATGTCACTGCCCTGCCGAGGTGCAAGGCGCAGACTCAGATTCCAATAGCTAGAAATAGGCCAGCAGCGGGATGCGGTATGGGCTTTGAGAGCGGTTTGAAGACAATTGTTGTGGCGACAGACCTGGAGGGACAAGCCGAGGCAGCGCTGGAGTATGCACGCAAGCTGGCTGCGAGCTACCGGTCGCGGATTGTGCTGGCCCACGGGCTTGACCCGATGGAGTATGCCGCGGTGGACGATGTGCCGGGCGCGGTGCTGGGTCACATGACAGAAGCCGCACGCAAGGTGCTGGACCGGCTGGCGGGAGAACTGTTGCACGAGGGAATTCACAGTCACTCGGAGATCCGGCAGGGCGCAGTTGCCGAGATGCTGGTGGAAGTCGCGAAGCAGTATGGCGCCGGATTGATTGTGATCGGCACCAAGGGCCAACAGGGGGCTGGGCCCATTGTGGTTGGAGCGGTGGCAGAGCGGATGGTAAGGCTTGCGCCGTGCCCGGTGCTGGCTGTCGCGGCCGATTGGAACGCTGGTCCGAACCGCCCCACGCCCGGCGGCCCGGTGCTGCTGGCAATGGAGCGCAATGAAGCAGCCGCGGCGGCCGCGGCGACAGCGGCTTCTCTGGCGGAGACATTCGAACGGCCGCTGCTGGTGCTTCACGTTCGCACTGCGGCCGAGCAGGCTTCGGGGCTGAATCCATGCACCGTGATGGAAGATCAAGGGATTCGTTTTCAAAATGCCATTCAAGTGCGTTGCCTTGTGAAAGACGGCGATCCGGCTGAAGCCTTCCGAGAGACGATTGCCGAGTGCCACCCATGCATACTGGTGGCGGGTGTAAAGCGCGCGAGCAGCTCGCCGGGTCCACACGGAACGGCGTATCACTTGCTTTCTTCATCGCGCGTGCCGGTTCTTTGCGTGCCGCCGGAGATGACGGGCGCCGGCAAGGATCGGGAGAACGATCCCAGCGGCATTGTTGTGGGCAAGCGCTGAGCCGCGTGAAGAGCAAGGACTGTGGCGCCGATTCGAGAGGCGCCGGCCATCGGCAACGGGATAAGCGGGCCCCGGGACAAGAAGCGCCTATCAAACAGGCGGACAGCGAGAATCATGGCAGACCTCACGGTTTCATCTGAATCGCGTTTGGAGCGTTTGGCCGCAGTCGCGGCGCATCCGCTGGCCGAATTGCTGGACTGCCCGCAGGATGCCGGGACTCTGCTGACCAAAGTATCGCGGACCGTCGACTTCGACGCCGGAGAGGCTGTGTTTCGCCAGCACACAACCGCAAAAGGGCTGTACGTGGTGGTGTCGGGTGAATTTGTGCGCAAAGCGGAGCGCTTCAAAATGTCGGTGACTCTGGGAAAGACGCGGCCTGGAGACCTGCTGGAGTTGGCCGCCGCGCTGGGTGACGGCCGCCATACCTACACTTTAAGCGCGGTGAGTTCCGGGTCGCTGCTACTGCTGCCGATCGATGCGCTTCGCCGGGCGTTTGAGGGTTATCCGCCGCTGCGCATGCGGCTGCTGGAGGAGCTGGCCCGCGAGGTTTCGCGCGCCTACATTACCTGCTGCTTGAGCCGCGTGGTGCCCGGGCGGCGGCACGCGAGAGCCTGCTAACAGAGTTGGCCGCACAGAAGTGAGCCCCAGCGGCCAGTGTTGTCGCTCGACGATCGAAGACAGCGGAAGATCGACGGGGACATCCCCGGCCGGCAGCTACTGCAGGCTGCGGATCTAACTCCTACTTCGGCAATCTATTTCCTCGAATAGATGGGGCTAGGGGACCCAGAGCCTGATCGTGTGATTTAGATCACATGATCGGCCTGGAACGGCGGATACAGTGGTGAATGCGCTAATCCTTGGCCGCGCGGGAACTGGTTGAGGGCAGCTGAGCAGCAATAAGGACAGTGCCCTTGGCTCAAACCTGCTACTGGCCGGTCCGAACGGGCGGGGAAATGCGTTATACTTCGGTTAATACTGGCCGACAATAGGATAGGTATGGCTTCGCTCCATTCCCATCACGCTCCGGAAGATTGCCTGAATTGCGAGCACCGGCATCTGCGCATGTTCTGTAATTTGACGCCGGAGGCGCTGACGGACTACGACCATATCGGGATCATGATGAGTCACGCTCGGGGAGCCAAGCTGTTCACCGAAGGGGATCCGGCGCGGAATGTTTTTGTCATCTGTTTCGGGCAGGTGAAGATTTCGTCGACTTCGCGCGACGGCAAGACGATGATCCTGAAGATTGCCGGGCCGGGCGATGTGATGGGACTGAGCGCGGTGCTGGCCAACGTGCCGCACGAGGTGACGGCCGAGGCCATTGAACCCTGCCAGGTAAAGACGGTACGCAAACAGGAATTTGTTGAGTTCCTGGGGCGGCACGGCATCGCCTCGATGCACGCAGCGCAGGCGCTTTCGGGCGAGTACCTGACCGTATTTCACGATGCCAAGCGGCTGGCGCTTTCGGGCTCCGCTGCAGGACGGCTGGCGCGATTGCTGCTCGACTGGGGCCGCGCGGCGGCCAACGGCAAGCCGGAGATCCGATTCACCATGGCGCTGACGCACGAGGAGATCGCGAATATGGCGGGCACCTCGCGCGAGACAGTGACGCGGCTGCTGAATCAATTCCGCCGCGACCAGTGGATCACGATCAAGGGCACGAGTCTGACGATTGTGAAGCCCGACCAGTTGGAACGGTTGACGGCGTAGAAACGCCTTCCCTTCGCTAATCTGCTTTTGTTTCGGATCGCGGCGAAAGCCATGCGATGAGACTTTCCCGTTCCAGTGGCCGCAATCCTCCTCGGACTACGACTGGAGAGGAAAGGCGCTGCCATGCAGACACACGCGACTTAACGGAAGGTGGCGAAACTATTCCCGGGTCCGTAGTCCCTGGGTATGCGAGTTTGAGCAGAGGATTGTTTGCGGAGATTGCCTAGAGCTTTCCGCCGTTTAGAATGCCATGTACGATCTCGGCGTTTTCCTTCACCTCGTCCTTTCTTCTGGGGAACATGCCCACGTAAACGCCGTCATTGGGCTTGATGCCATCAAACGCGGTGCGAAAGGCCTGCGCGACGCCTTCGTCGGCGATGCGTCCAGCGGCCAGTATCTTGAAGGCAAAGCAGGTCTTCGCGGTTTGCCTCATCACCTTGTACATCCGCGCCGGGTCGCTCTGAATGTAGATTTCGCGCGGCATTTCCAGCAACTCGCCGTTGAGCACCTGCCTCCACTCCTGCTCCGTCCGCGTGCGATTGTAAACGCAGCCGGCGTAGAAATCGATATCCCAACCTTGCTCTTCCACAAGTTCAATGACCTCTGGTTTGTGGGTGCCCACGCCGACCAGCACGCCCAAATCGCGAGCTCGCTTGCACCACTCTCTCTCGCTGGCGAGCGTACCCTTCTGAAAGGCCGCGTCGATCTCTTCCCCGCGCCTCTGCAGCGCAAGCGGTCTTAAATCCCTGACCAATTGCGGCGCGTCGTCCATAGCCGTGACCTGAATGATCAGTTGCATCTTGCCGCCCTCGGCCTGGAACCTGGCCCAGTCCTGCGGAGCGCGCCCAATGTTGACGTAGTTGAGGGCATCGATTCCGTAAGAGTTCGCCCGGTGCATCACCTCACAGACTCGATCTTGCGTGTACCAATCCCTCATGGCATTGCCGAAATTGCCGTTGTAATGAGCAAATCCATACAGCGGGTTCACGCCGAGCACCAGCCTGCCGATCTCGGCCTGGCCGAATTTCATTTTGGGGATCTGGACCTCCGCTCGCCGGCCTGCAGCTTCAGAGTTCTGCGCAGCCTGCCCTTGGGCTCCCGCGGAGGAGCCCTGCGCCTGCTGCTCTCCGGCTGTTTCCGCGGCCAGTGCAGTGGGAACGCTGCCCGCCATACCCATCACCAGGGCAGAGCCGATCTCAAGGAATTCCCGCCTCGTCTTGGACATCAACACACCCTCTTTCCAGCGCGCATGCTGCTCGCTTCCCAGCCCAACATCCATGGACGTGGAAGATCAGGCCTAATGCACCTGAGCGAGGCTGCAGACCTTGGTCTTCCACCGATCCAATCGGCGCAGTCGGCTGCAATCCCTCGAACGGCGCTGCACGCAATGCAGGAATTGGAGCACCGAACACAGCTCCCTGTAAGTGATGTGCGCCTCAATCTCCTGGGCAGGCGGATCAAGCGTTCATCCTGGATTACAACCTAGTTATCTTTTCAACCTGGTGCCAATGAGGTCTTGAAACCGAAACAAGTTTCGTCGCAAGATCCCCGCGAACAGGTGACTGGGCCACGACCCTCCAGCCGTGAACCCCGCTCCGTTTGATAGCTTGGGGACATGGCCCAGGCTCCAGCTCAATCCTCCGATACTTCTCTCGATCTTGAGTCGCTCGTTTCCGATGTGGTTGCGTTGGCGATGAAGGCCGGCGCGAGCGACGCGGAGGCGGTGGCGCGGGAGGGCGACGAATTCAGCGTGAACGTACGCATGGGCCAGGTGGAGACACTGAAGGAATCGGGATCGCGCGC
>JBEKPO010000089.1:0-16451 GCA_049520675.1 Occallatibacter sp.
GGGGCTTCGTGGGCTTGGTCGGGGCTGCCATCGGCGCTGGCGTCGGTTTCGACTGCTGCGGTGTCGGCACCGGAGGAATGGAAACGGGTGCCTGCGAAATATGCGATGCTGTGGGTGGATTTACCACGTCTTTGGTCGGCGCAGCAACCGCCGTTGGAGGAGCGATCATGGAGAGCGGTCCGACAGTCTGTTGCGAAACCTTCTTGGGCACCGGCATCATTTTGGTTCGTGATGACGCGGGCTTCCTCAGTGACCACCCGTACAGAAGGAGAGACACAATTCCAGTAAGGCAAAGTGCCAAGAACGAGTTGAACAACGCCGGGACGTTAACCTCACCTTTGCCGAGGTACGTCGGAGACCCGGGGTCTCCATTCATTACCCGAGCCAGCAGCGGCACCAGTAAATTGCTGGTTAGAGAAGAAAGCAATCCCCAAATCCCCTCGGCCAGGATTACGGCGGCTACCAGTTGACCAACCCATTTCGCAGGATTCATAGAGGCGGAAGTCTGGTTTTCGTCCATACTTAATTAGGATGCAGTTTTGTGGCATATCGGATTTCAGCCATGGTCATCGCCACATGGGTCGTCTCGCTTCTCGTGCTCTTGCTGGCCCCCATCCTCCTAATTAGATTCCGCAAAAGGTGGGTGGCAGCCTTCAACTTGGCCGTTACGAACCGAATCACGAGCCGATTCGCCGCCCGATTGCCGGGCTTTGGCATCGTGACACACGTTGGTCGAAAGTCTGGACGGGTTTACCGGACGCCGGTGAATGTTTTCCCAGCGTCGGATGGATTTCTGATTGCGCTCACCTACGGACGGGAATGCGAATGGGTCAAGAATGTAGTTGCCGCTGGAAGATGCCAGCTTGAGACTCGGGGCGTGCGGTACTTACTTTCCGCGCCGACCATCGTGCATGATACAACTCGGCGACGATTTCCCCTTGTCGTGCGCACGATGCTCGGCATCATTGGTGCGAACGATTTCATGCAGCTTACAAATCCACGCGCACAAAGTTCACAATGAGGTCTCGGTCATATTTTAAATGCTGTGCGAAAGATGCTGACCCAAGATGTCCCCATATTGATGGAAGCCAAAGCGGAGTATGCGAAGCTGCAATAGCGGCGGGTGCGTCGTGACGATAGGTCATGTACTTTAGTAACTTTCGACTCGTAACTCCCCGGCCGACAATGTGGGCCATGCCCTCCCCCACTCTGTTGTGCATTGACGATCTGCCACAAGCACTCGCACTTCGCAAAGCAACCTTGGAATCTCATGGCTATTGCGTCGAGATCGCATCAACCGGAAACGCAGCGCTGAAAATGTTGGAGGAAGCCAGGGTGGCTGCGGTTCTACTGGAGTACAAATTGGAAGGCATGGACGCGGAGGCCATAGCTTGCCATATCAAGCAACGGTTTCCAAACCTGCCGATCATTCTGTTTTCCGCGTACTCAGAAATACCCGAGCGAATTCTTTGGTTGGTGGACGAATATGTGATGAAGAGCGAACTGGCGGAACGCCTGATTCCAGCCATCGAACGAGCGCACAGGTTCGCCCAATCTTCAAAGCAACGGTTCTCACGTAGCAAAGCAGCAGCGTAGGGGCAATCGTTTGCCCTTACGAAAGCGAAGGATAGACATGACATTCTTGCAGCGACTCGTCGGAGAATCTTGCCCCCATCGGTTTGCTTTAGTCTGACGCTCCGCGATCGAGCGAATGCGATCCAATGGCCGAGGGCAGCAATATCCGATCCTCCAGTGATCAGCCCATTGTCACCGAGATAGTTTTAAGTGCCCATCCATACCCGTATCTAGCTTCGAAGCTTACTTTTGTGCATACACAATTCCGGAGGCATGATAGGGAGGATCGGAAATCAGGCGGATGTAAGCAATCAGCGCTTCGATCTCTGTCTTGCTGAGTGTATAACCGTAGGGAGGCATCAATGCAGATTTGCTGAGTGCGGGTCCGCCGTGGCTGATGATCGCGGTCAGTTCGGCGTCACTCATTTTGTTGAGTGTATCGCCCTCGGTGAACGGGTGCGGCTTAACTTCGAGATTATCGTAGTTGGAAACCCGCTCTGGCGTGGACTCCGGATTGTGACAGCGCGCGCAATATTTGTTGTCCAACTGAAATCCGAGTTCCTGCTGATATCCCAGCGCAATTTCTTCGATTTTCAGTTCGACAGGCTTCTGAGCTTTCGACAATGTGCGCGCCGTAAGTTGGTATCGGCCTGCCATACCGCCCAAAGCAACGTTTGTGCTGAGCTGCCCGCTCGAATCTGCCAGTCCACTCGGAGGGTCAAAGCTGACGCCTGCGGGCCCGCCGAAATCGACGAGAGCTCCGGTAACAGCTCTCCCCTGCTCATCGTTGACTTGCACCACGACAGGTTGCGCGAGGACCATGCCGGTGGCGCCGCTTTGCTTTCCTCCGCTCGATTCGACCAATGCCGCGCCAAACCCGGTGGGCTTTGGGGCAAAGGCTGGTGTAGCGGTGCGAGAACAACCCGCAGCTACCAGAGTGAAGGAGACAACGATCAGCGTCGGCCATTGATTTTTTAGGCTCATTTCCCTGTCTCCTGCTTGGATCCCTTCTGTGTCATCAGAAAGGCAGTCAGAGCGCGGGCATCTTCGTCGTTCATGTTGCGATTGGGCTCGATGGTGACAGGCCGCATGGCCTGTGGGTTCTTGAGCCAGTAATAAATCCAGGCGGCATTCAGGCGCGAGCCCACCTGCGTGAGCGCTGGACCGACGTATCCTTTGTCCACCTTGCTGTCTACAATGTGGCAGGATTGGCACGCATATTTGGAATAGAAAAGCTGCCTGCCCTGCTCCACTTGAGCTGACGGATAACTGCTAAGCGGCATTGAGTCGCGCTCGAATGCAGGGGTCTGATAAACGGTCATCATGTAGTCGGTAAGCTCAGCGGCATCGCTATCTGAAAGGTTGAACTTCGGCATGCGGCGGATCAGCGCCGGGCGCAAGGTGCCTGGATTCTTCAGGAATGCCAGCAGCCACTGCCGCTGTACCGAACTGCCTTCCCAGGTCAAGTCGGGAGCCAGGTCTCCGCCGCGTCCATTAATGGAATGGCAACTGAAGCAGGCGAGGTCCGCCATGAGTTGTCCGGCTTTGCCTGCAGGTTCGTAACTGGAAGCCGGTTTCGCGGCTACTGTCAGGGCCATCGGCAAGTCATGCGCGCGGTCTGTGAGCGCCAGCAGCGCCGTCGTTAACGCATCGATCTGCGCAGGGTTGAGGGTGAACTGCGGCATCTTCAGAGCCGATCCAAAAGAGCGTGGTTGCCGGATTTTGGCGGCAACGTAGTCCGGTATTGCATGCGTCATTCCGGGCAGAAAAATAATCTGCGTCAGCGGCTTACTTCCTATGCGAGTCAATTCCGGGGCGAAGTTATCGGGCTTTTTGATGCCGTTGACCTCATGGCATGCAGCGCAGCCGTACTCGGTCACCAGATGTTTGCCGTGCGCAATCTGCTCTGGAGTCGCGGGATCGAGATGCACGTTGGCCAGCAGATCGGAGTCTGTCTTGTTCCCAAGGTAAGCCGTGAGTAGAGCGAGTTGTGGCTCGTTGAACCGGAAGTGTGGCATGGCCGTTCCCGGATCGTAGACGCGAGGGTTGCGTAACCACGCCCGCAACCATTCGGGCTTTACTTTATTGCCGACCCGAGTCAACTCCGGACCTATGTCACCACCTACGACATTCCCGGCGGCGTTTTGCACGGCATGGCAGGAGGCGCAGAATGACTCGCCATACAAGCTGGCGCCAGCGGCGGGATCAAGCGCCCTCTGATCTTTATCGGCAGGAGAGGCGGGCGCCGTGTCTCCTGCTATCGGTGTGCTGTTGGCGATCAGGAACGCAGAGACGTCGCGCGCATCCACGTCGCTCAATTTGAAATTGGGCATGGTTGCGGTGACGGCGTAGGCCTGAGGATCTTTCAACCATGCGTAGATCCATTCTCGTGTGGTCTTGTCGGCGACATGTTCGAGCGAAGGGGGATCGTCCGTTGGCTTCATCGCTGTGCCGTCGGGCAGTTTGATGGTGTGACAGTGCACGCATCCGTAGCGCGCCAACAGATTGCGGCCCAAATTCAGTTGCGGTGTGCCGGTCAGAGGCGCGCGATGGCATTGTCCGCATGAAGACTGGACGTAGCGGGCCGGCAAAATCGGTTGCTCCCACGCCAGCGTGCTGCTGTGAGCTTCCTCGACCGTGGTTGCAGGCCCCTGGCCGCGGTGACACATTACGCAGCCAAACTGGTCAAGCGTGTGCGGGATGACGGGATGCCGCCGAAACGGCTGTATGCTGACATCGGAAAGACTGGCTTCTTTCAGTCCGGCGTGGCACGTGGTGCAGCGATCTACAACTCCGAATTCAGGCAGCCAGATCTGCTGGATCCCGGAGTGCCCATTAAAGTGGCGCTGCAGGGTTACAGCATCTCCTCGGGCTCCTATCAAAGATAGATATTGTTTCTGGTAGTGACGCCATTCGCTGAAATGATTCTTGGCGGGCGCGATGGCGAGGAAAATCAATAACAGCAGGCTGACCACGCCAAAAGCACGAACCGGATGGCCGAACAACGTGTGCCACCAGGAAACTAAACTGTTCTTTGGTGATTGCGGAGGTGATTGTGACGATGGCTGCACGTTAGCCCCTCCAGGGCAACACCCAGGACCAACCTGGGCCGCGAAAGAAAGTACCAACCGCCGTTAATACCGTAATTTCGAAAAGAAACCAGGTCATGATCCAGAAGGAGAGCGGCCTAGCCGCCAGTCCACGCCGGAAGGCCGAGTTTGACTGCGGAGAACTCTGCGCCGCTAACGCCATGAATCCGGCGACGATCAAAGTGGGCACGAGCCCCACATACACGCCAAAGAACCACAGGAACAGGCAAAGCGCTGCTGCAACTACATAGAAAATTAGGATGCGCCGCTTGCGATCTTTCAGGAAAACGCCTTCAGCCTCGATGTTGATGTTGAAGTACGGAATCACAACCAGCGCCATCACCACTAACCCCGGCACCAGGACACCCGCAACCACTGGAGGAAAGTAGTGCAGCATTTCCTGCAAGCCGAGGAAGTACCAGGGCGCCTTGGCCGGATTCGGAGTATGCGAAGGATCGGCAAGGCCCTCCAGCGGTGCGTTGAACAACAACGCGACACTGACGAGCGCAATCGCAAGCACTTCGATGGCGACGATGGCCCGGAACAGGACTTCCGGATACGTCTGAATCTGATCTTCGTCCGTAACTTTGACCTGCGCCGAGGTTCGCCGGGTGACGAAGACGACCCGCGTAGGCGACTTGCGCGCATTCGAGTCCATGCCGGCGATGAAATCTTTGGGTTCGCTCACGTCGATTGGACTCCTTTCCCAGCCGCGGCTAAAGCTTTTGCAGCCGTTTGCTGCTCGCTCTTGTGAGAATAGAGCCCGCCATCTTTTCGAATGCGCCAGAAATGCACCGCGACAAAAAGTATCGCCACCAGAGGCAGAATCATGCAATGGAGCACGTAGAAACGCAGCAGCGCGTTGGCGTTCACCATGTTGCCGCCAAGCATCAAGAAGTGAATCTTATTGCCCATTAACGGCACCGCGGAAGCGATATTGGAACCCACCGTGATTGCCCAGTAAGCCAACTGATCCCACGGCAGCAGATATCCGGTGTAGCTCAGAAAGAGAGTAATCAGGAGAAGGATGACACCGATAACCCAATTGAACTCGCGCGGCGCTCGATAGGCGCCACGGTAAAACACCTTGAACATGTGCGCGAATACCAGGAACACCATGGCGTGCGCCGACCAGCGGTGCAGATTGCGCAGGAACAAGCCCGAGGAAACCACAAACTGCAAATCCTTCATATCGGCATAAGCCTGCGGCACCGATGGGTGGTAATAGAACATCAGCGGGATGCCGGTGCTCACCAGGATAAGAAAGGTTCCAAAGGTGAGAGTGCCCAAATACCAGGTCGCGCTGAAGCTGAGCATTCGTGTCCGCACCTTGGTCGAGAAAAGATGCAGAAATACGTTCTGCTGCACGGCCAGCGCCCGGTGCAGAGTGCTCGATCCGGTTCCACTGCGGAACACCGACCGCCACACCCTCGTGCCGCGCAACTCCTCGAAATAGTTCGTGATAGTTTTCGCCACGCTTACACCCTCACAAACTGCATGGGACGAATGGTGATGGAGCGGTCCACCATCAGGTCGCCCTCATCGCTGATCCAGGTCTGCAACCAGGGCAGCGGCCTGGGCGCGGGTCCCTCAATCTTCTCGCCCGGGATTTTGTTGGGCTCCAAAACATAAAACTTGCTGCCATGGCAAGGGCAGGCGATGATGCCCAACTCCGGTTTCCACGCCGTCAGGCACCCCAGGTGTGTGCAAACCGCGCTCAGCGAGAAAAATCCCTCCTGAGCGTGGATCAGATAAATCCCAGAGTTAACGTCCAACGTCACCGAATCGACCGCATAATTCTCCGGTTTGCCGGCATTCACAATCGGAGATGGTTCGAACAAAACGTTGGGCGACAGAAATTGATACGAGAAGGCCGCGGTGCCGACTGCGGCAATACTCAACGACCCCACTCCCAGCTTCACGAAAAAATCGCGGCGATTGAAGTCAGCTCCTGCGCTGCCCTTTTTCGCGTCGCCTTCAGCCGGCAATGTTTTCTTTTCGTCGGACATTGTTTTCCTCGCGACTACGCCCGCGTTGCTTACTTCGCCCCTCCTGCGGCCGGAGAACTTGCCCGCAGTGGTCCATCGATCGCTTCCACAGAAATCAATCCGGTTGGCTCCGCGGAAATCAGATTGTAGGACTCCATGGTGATGGTGCCGACCGGGCAGCGCGCCGCGCAGAGCCCGCAGCGAATACAGCGCGTCTCATCCTTCAACATGGCTGACCCGGTGATGATCCCAAGTTCGTCGGCCGCCACTTCATCCAATTCAACGCCAAACAATTCCCTATGCTCGTTAATCTGCTTGATGGTTTCAGGTTCGAACTCAATCCGATCCAGAGAAACGAGCGACAGGCACTTTTCCGGGCATACATCCACGCAACCGCCGCACAGAATGCACATGCTCCCATCTTCGGGGACGCCTTCGAAGACCGTATTCACCCAGCAATGCAGGCACCGTTGAGCCTCTTCCATCGCGGACTGAGCGTCGTAGCCGATTTCAACTTCAGTCACGCCGGTGCGGCGCTCGATCGGCAACATTGGAATGGAAGGACGCGTCAGGTCCAGCAACTCCAGCGGCATGGCGTGGCGCTTCAGCACTTCAATCTCGATGATCGGTTCAGGGTGCTTATCGGCCAAAAGAAATTCATCCATGCCGACCGCTGCGTTCCGGCCGCGAGCCACGCTGTCAATCGATGCGCCTCCGCTGGATGCGCGCGGACCAACGGCGCTATCGCCGCTATCGGCCCCAGCGCCTGCCTCACGAGACCTGTGCATGCGCAGGAACTCGTCGATGCCCATCGCCGCGCGTTTGCCGTCCGCCACGCTATCGATAATCAGCCGCGGGCCGAACACACAGTCGCCCCCGGCAAAGATTCCGTTCGCTGTCGTCATCAGGGTCTGCGGATTAACCGCAATCAGCCTCCGGGGAGACAGTTCCACGCCATCTTCTGGTTTCAGGAAGTCGAGATTGGGTGCCTGGCCAACGGCCATGATGATGGTGTCGCAGTCCAGCCGCGTCTCGCTGCCCTCGTAGAACGCTGGATTGAAGCGCTTGTTCTGATCGAACACATATTTTGTCTTCAGCGCTTCCAATGCGACCACTCTGCCGTTTTCGCCGAGTATTCGTTTTGGGCCCAGACCGGGATGCATCACAATCCCTTCGGTTTCCGCCTCCTCAATCTCTTCCAGCGCCGCCGGCATTTCTTCACGTTTCTCCAAGCAGACCAGGTGCACTTCCTGTGCTCCCAGGCGCAACGCGGAGAGTGACACGTCCACCATTTCTTTCGTCGCGACTGCGCTTACATTCTCTAGCGATGGCTCCAGGTCTTCCACCCCAGCGACATGTTGCCGGACGACTTCGCGAGCCGCCGAACGCGCCACGTCCATCGCTACGTTGCCGCCGCCGATCACAATAACCTTCTTGCCGATGGTGAACTTGTAGCCCAGATTTACGTTGAGCAAAAAGTCGATGCCCTTGTAAACACCATCCAAGTCAACTCCGGGGATGGTGAGATCGCGGCTGCGGTGCGCTCCCACCGCGATCAGCACCGCATCGTAGCCCTGGTAGCGCAACTCTGAAATCGTGAAATCCCTTCCGGCCGCTTGATTGAGCTTGAGCGTAATATCGCCAGTTTCGAGAATCTCCCGGACTTGCGCTTCCACCACGTCGCGAGGCAAGCGGTATTCGGGGATGCCGAGATAAAGCATTCCCCCCGCGACCGGAGCAGCTTCGAAAATCGTGACGGAATAACCCATCAGCGCCAGGTCGTGCGCGGCCGAGAGTCCCACCGGCCCGCCTCCTACTACCGCGACCTTGAAAGGCAACCGGCTCTGCGCCCGTCCCGCATATACGTCAACCGGACGCTTCGACTCCGCTCCGTGCCGCTCGGTCAAGAACCGTTTGAGCGCTCGGATCGCGATCGGACGATCGATTTCTCCACGACGGCAGGCGTTTTCACAAGGATGAGCACAAACCCGGCCGCAGATGCTCGCCAGCGGATTGGGGTCGCGGGCAATCTTGTATGCGTCCTCAAATCGCCCTTCTCCAATGAGCGCAACATAGCGGCCCGCGTTGGTGTGGGCTGGACAAGCCATCATGCAGGGGAAATTGGTATTCAACCAATCCCTGTCGACTTTCTTGTTTTTGAACCGTTTCAGCAAGATGGCAACCCCCGGTGCGTTGTCTTGACGGAAGCATTCTTACAGCAACACGGGAGCGGCGTCGGCGCACCGCTCGTTCGTTTGTTATTTGCTCAATGTGAAATCTGCTTTCGTGTCGCCGGATACAGAGACGGGCTTGGACTGATTTTTGGCCCCTTCGTGCCACGCGGTCACGGTGTAACTGCCGTCGGGAATGTCTTTAATTTTGTAACTGCCGCTATCGTCTGTTTCGGCAAAATAGGGGGTTGGGGTGACGACAATATAGCCCTCCATTTCCGGGTGTACATTGCAGAGCAGCGGAATGACGCCGACCTTATCGAACGTATAGGGCCGCTTTTCGCCCTTGGGCCACGTTCCGAGATTGTGTCCTGCTTTCTTGTCGCCGGAGATAGAGGTCCAGAAGACGTTGTGCTGCACGTTGTCGCTATTCAGGAACTCAACGGTTGTGCCCTGTTGCACGGCCATAATGTGCGGGGCAAAGACAAGTCCTTTTTGATCCATGACGGGGTGCTCTTTGGGAACGGGGAACGTTTTGCCGGCAATTGCGTCGACGTAAACCACCGACTTACCTTTCATTCCAGTAACTTTTCCCTCGACATCGCCGGCCCACGCTGCGACGCCCAACCCGGCTATCAATACCGTCAACATGAATATTTTGCGCTTCATTGCATATTCTCCTTTGGATTTGCAATTGGTACTTGCTAACGTGAGTGTCAGAATACGAACTTCGCATCCAGATAAACGGTGTTGTTGGCGCTGGCGTTGCGACCCGAACCATCGTAGTTGTTGGCTGCGCCATTGAAGCGTGTATATGCGGTATATTGGGCGGCGAGCTGCAGATTCTGCCACGGCCAATAGGAGAAGTTCGCGATAACTCCGGCGCTTCTCGGGTCACCGTTGGCACTGCCAGTCACTGGAGCCGGCGCATACAGCGTGGTATCGACGGTGCCGTTCGTGTCAAACCAACCCAATGTGCCCGTATAGCGATTGCCGAGATGGTATTCGGCATTCGCCATAAGAGTATTTAGATGGTGGCCCCCCGGGTTTGCCGTCGGCCCCCCAGGCAGAGTCATGCTGGAGCTGGCTACCAGTTCGGAATTTTCGCGGATGTAAGTGCCCCGCAGCGAGAGGATGTCCTTCCTGAATAATGTCCGATCATATTGACTGTCGATGGCCCAATCCGTGTACCCATCCTCAAGGCCGGTTATATTGTTGGGGCTGGTCTTAATGTGCATTCCATAGGCGCCTATCTCAAACTGCGTCGTGCCTGTTGATTCCTGCCAGGCGACACGCCAGTATGGGGCAACTCCACGGATGTTGTAAGAGAAACCGACTCCTGGATTCGGTTGAGAACCGGGGCCCACGTGCTCTGAGCGATAAATCTCCGCGTTTAGGTAAAGGTGATTGTTCCACATCGCATAGCCTCCGAAGCCTGCGACGTCCTGGGCCAACGAACCATTAATAATGGCAGCAGCGGTGGGAGAGGGGGCAACATCGCTGGCCACCCAAGGGAACCCCCATGCGGGCGTTGTGTTCCAGAGATCCTCGACGGTTGGATTGTTATTGAGGTCCACGCCGTAGATCAGCTCCTTGCCGCCCGCCTGCGTCTTATTCGCGTAGCGGATATCCGTATTATCCATGCTGAAATGGTCAGCTTGAGTGTCGTAAGTCACTTGGAGAAAGCTGCCAACATGGCTAGTCCACGCTCCTGAAAGGAAAAGCGATATATCTTGGGGAAATTCGAAATTTCCGTTCTGCGTCTGCGGCACTGGTGATTTGGTTGCTGTGAATGAAGTCTCAAGCATCACAGAAAGTGGCAGCGAAGCAAGAAGATCGAGCGCTGCATGCGTTTTGCCCGAATCTGCCTTGACGACTTTAGTGTCATCCCCTCGATCAACATAGCCAAGCAACTTGAATCGTCGTCCGGCAGGGTTGAGCTCTGGAGGTGCATAGTGACACCCACTGCACGCTAACCCCGTTTGTCGTGCGTAGCTTGGAACCGCCAACGAGCTCGGAGGATTCAGTGTGGCAAGAAACGACACAATCATGGTAGGGGTTGCCACAAGTAAGGAGACCGCCGCTTTTCTTATCCGAAATCTCATTTCTTCTCCGAAATTAGAGCTGTTATGCGAATCGCCCTGTGCCGTATTGACCGTGGAAAGCAAAACAATATAGAAGCCCTTTCGGTCAGCAGGATCAGCTTACCGACGAAAGTAATTTGTTCAGTCTACTTCGCAACAATTGATTGGGCGAATCTAGGAGCATCGTGGAAGTTCTGCAGCGTACAGGGTCACACGTGCATGTGATCGCAATCACATTTTCGTAAATGCAACCTCTCCAACGTCGTCGAAACTGACCGAGAATTCAAAAAACGACTGACGATAATCTTGAACAGCCTTTTGTACTACGAACAGATTGTTAGTCATAATCGCGATCTTACAATAGCTAATTGGAACCTCTGCGCTCGTGAGAAGCGAAATGAGGCATGACTACGTGGTCTGCATATACCGATAGGTCCGGAGCAAGCCAGCGAAACAGAACCGTGGCACATAAAGCTCCTGCGATCTGCGCTACGATGAACAAAGGAACGTCCGCCGGTAGAATCCCTGCAAATGTGTCGGATAAGGATCTAGCAATGGTTACCGCCGGATTGGCGAAGGACGTGGATGAGGTGAACCAGTAAGCGGCGGTGATGTAGCTTGCAACTGCGAATGGCACCGCTTCTGAACGTAGCCGCGAACATCCCCAGATCACCGACAATAGTCCGAACGTTGCCACGAACTCGCTTAGAACCAGCGTCCACCCATGCCGGGAATGCGAGGAGAAGGAATACCATCGCAGCCCAAACATCAGATGCTCGATAATCGCTCCGGCAACTCCTCCTGCACATTGCACAAGCATGTAAGCCGCTGCTTCACGCCAAGGAATACCGCGCTCCATCGCGTCGGCGAGCGTAACGGCTGGATTCAAGTGTGCGCCAGAAATCGACCCAAACGTCAGAATAAGAGCGACCAACGCCGCGCCAGTCGCAATCGTGTTCGCAAGCAACGCAATGGCAACGTTTCCACCCGCCAGCCGTTCGCCCATGATGCCGGAGCCGATCACAGCGGCAACGAGAAACGCACTACCGAGAAATTCAGCGGTCAGTCTGGCACGCAGGTTGAATCTCATTGGTCGCCGATCTTGTCGATCTCTTTCTGGATTGCCAGCTTGTCGATGGTAGTGAGTGGGAGGCAAAGAAATAGACCGATGCGCCGTTCTAGAGTCACGAAGGCATCACGGTATGCACGCTTGATTTCCTCAGCAGTGCCACGAACCGCAGCCGGATCGGGAATTCCCCAGTGAGCCGTCTGCGGCTGACCCGACCAGAAAGGGCACACTTCGCTTGCAGCGTTGTCACAGACCGTGAAGACGAAATCAAGTTTGGGTGCGTCGGGTTTTGTGAACTCGTCCCAACTCTTGCTTCGGAAACCGTCTGTGGGCAGATGGGCACCTTCTAGCTGCGCGATGGCTTCCGGTCGTAGTGCGCCCGAGGGATGGCTCCCAGCACTGTAGGCGACAAAGTTCGGTCGTCCTTTGTAATTCATGATTGCCTCGGCCATGATCGAGCGCGCCGAATTTCCGGTGCATAGGAACAAGACGTTGTAGTGGTCTTGCATGCTGTTCCTCACTGGCAACAGGTTGGGACACAGCAAGTTTCCTTTCGCTGCGGCTTCACGGCTCGCACGAAGGCACTCATAAACCTGCCGTCCACCTGCGGTGCAATCGCATCCACGTCGATGTTTTGGCCGGAAAGGAACTCGCGAGCGTCCTCGATGCGATAAATTCTGGTTGGTTCAATCTCAATTTGCTCGAAGCCAGCAGACTCGAGTCTGGCGTTGTATTCGTTCTCTTCGAGGGCACCCGCAAGGCAGCCAACCCAGAGAAGCACACTTTGGCGAACCGCAGCGGGAATCTCACCGCGAGTGACAACATCGGAAACCGCAAAGCGACCACCCGGCTTCAGCACACGAATGGCTTCTCGCAGCACTCGGTTCTTGTCCGCTGACAGGTTGATCGCGCAATTCGAGATGATCACGTCGACCGAGTTGTCTGGCAGAGGGATATGCTCGATCTCGCCCTTCAGAAACTCGACATTTTCAGCGCCTGCCTTGCGCTTGTTCTCATTGGCAAGCGCGAGCATCTCGTCAGTCATATCGAGACCGTATGCCTTGCCAGTGGGCCCAACCCTCTTTGCCGAAAGCAGAACATCTATGCCACCGCCCGAGCCGAGATCGAGGACGACATCTCCTAGATTCAACTTCGCCAGCGCGGTCGGGTTTCCACACCCTAACGAGGCGAGCATGGCCTCTTCAGGGACTTGTCCCGATTGGGAAGAGTCATAGAGATTGGACGTGATTGGGTCGCAGCCCAAACCGCTTGCCGCGGTTGCTCCGCAGCAACTACTACCACCAGTCTTCACGCGCAAGGCTGCCTGGCCATACTTTCCTTTGACTACTTCCTTGATGTCGGTGGCGCTCATGATGACTTCTCCTATTTACAAAGCTGGACGATATCTTGGGGTTTGACCGCTTTATTTCGAGTGCAGCATTCGGCGTAGAGGAATTGCAGCAGATCCTGAAGTGCTTCCGTGTTGGCCGTGTACCGCAAAAAAGTGCTTTCGCGGCGTACGTTCACGAGTTCTTCATTCCTTAATTTGTCGAGGTGGTGCGAAAGCGTGGAATTCGGAATATCCAGCTCAGACTGGATCTCGCCTACGACCAAGCCGTCCGGATGCGCGGATAGCAGTAATTGCATAATTCGAAGACGCGGTTCGGTGCCCATGGCCGAAAGCATATCGGCGTACTTTGCCACCTGTTCAGTGTTTTGTTTCTTGACGGCTGGCATTATTCGATCTTTGCAGAAATACAGTTGCATGTCAATATTCCTATCCGAAACACGGACTCCTTAAGCTATCCACAAAGAGGTGTGATTGCTGAGGGCAGTCAAATGTTGAGCCGACTGCGCAGAGGGTCGTTCGGTGTTAGTGAATTGTGTTGTCGCGAGTTCCGAGCCCGATTACCATGGCCATGTCTTTTGGATAGACCACGTCACGTCCTCGCGCCAGAAAGTGGTAATAGATCGACATCCCCGCTCCGTACGAACCGAATCCCGCCCGCAGTACGCGCGAATTCGCTGCCAACGCTACAACCATTCCTACCAACTTGAATCCCGACGCACCATTGGCCGCGCCGTTTCCCGCTTCGCCCACACTCTGCCCGCTCTGTCCCGCGTCGCGATCAGGGGCCGCTTGGGTTGCCGCCAGCAGCACCGCGATACCGGTCGTTAAGTACCGCGTGCGCGGCGTGGTCACCTGAGCTCCACCTTCGGCGTCCAGCTGCAAGTGCTCGTCCTTTGCCACGGCAACGCCTTCCAGGCTCGTCTCGACCTTCTGCTCAATTCCGTTCGGCGGCGCAACCTGATGAAACAGAATTCTCAACTGCCCGTTTCGTCCAAGCCGTCGTGCTGGTTGCGCCTGTACCACCGATCCCTTAATCAGGCTTCCTTCCGGAAGAATGAGATGATCGGAGACAACTAGCGGCGATGTGATCAGCGCCTGAACCTGGTCACCCTTCTTCGCCGTCGCTGAACTTAGCGCCGTCACCAGCCGCGCATGCACCGCGCTTCCCGCGGGCGGCGGCATTCCTATGTCGGTCAGCGCTGCCTGCGGTACGATCTCCGTCCCAAAGTCCAGTGGCTGGAGCAGATCCGCGTTGAAGCTCGTTCCCGCGTCGATGTACTGCGGATGTACCGGCAGTTGCGCCAGCACGATCCGCTTCACCTTGTGCATCTTTCCAGGCTCGTGAATCTGCTTTTGCAAGTCGTTCCACTGCTGCCGAATCTGCCGCCGGGCGGCGCTCAATTTGTTCGACGCGGCATTGCCGGCCGCATCTTCCTGCTCTTGTGTTTCATTTGCCGACACGAAACGAAGAACTCCGTCTGGTGCCGGAGACGAGACCGTCTGCAGCGGCAAATGCCGCCCATCTGCCATCACCAGTTCGTCGAACTGCACATGAACATGGCGCGCCGGAGAGAAATTCCCATCTGCCGCATCCAGCAGTCGCGTCTTCCCAGGCACTCCGTCGATGGCGGAGACTTTCCCGTTAACCACACTGCCTGCCGGAATCAGCAGCTTGTCAAATGCATACACAGGCTCCGTTGTTTTGCCACGGAGCACCTGCCCCACTTCCCGAACTCGCAACTCCGAATCGAGCGCTATCTTCAGCGGCGTGCCGGGCAGAACTGTCAAGGGAATAGAACTGACCGGATCTGGCAATTGACTGGAATTCGACAGTTGTGGAGGGGTTTCGGCGGGTCTGGCCTTAAGGGTTTGACCCGAAAGCGATGTACTCCAGAGGAGCGTCAGGCAGACCGCCGAAATCAGTTGATGAACGCATTTCACGATGACACCTCAAGTTGTGGGCGGCGCGTAGACCTAAATCATAGCCAAGTTGGGAAGCGATATGCGCCGGTTAGCCTTGAATGAACAAATTGTCATCTTCCGGATAAGGCATGGTCATGTTACGAACAAGTTGAGTTTTTGGATGTGTGCCGAAAAGTTGGCCCTCAGTGTGACCTTACGCGCACTTGCGGTGGCTGACAAAACTAATGAATGACGATCTCCAGCAGGACACACCGAAAAGCTCACAACAACGCAACCTTCACGCCTTCCCTGCAACCATGATACTAAGAACGACAGGCAGGTACAGAACGGATGCATGGAGGAGACGGCTGGCCATGACTCTCGAACTTGATGCCACCAACTTACCCACGTGATAGAGCAGAAAAACTCCTGCGGCCGACATGCCAGCAAAGTAGAACCAGCCAATACGATCCATGACTGGAAGCAACGTAACCAGAACGAGGATCACCGTAAAGATTGCAATTTCCGCCCGAGTAAAGCGCGCGTCGCGATCAAAATCCGGCAGCATGTGATAGCCCGCCTGCCTGTAATCGTCACGATACATCAGGGCAATAGCCAGAAAATGGGGAAACTGCCAAAGAAAGAGAATCGCAAAGAGAAACCATGCTTGGCGGCTGACATTCGCCGAAGCTCCCGCCCAGCCAATCAGCGTTGGCATGGCGCCCGGGAAAGCGCCCAGCATAGTGCAGAACGGCGTTTTGCGTTTGAGCGGAGTATAAATGAGGAGATAGGAGAGCAAAGTCAAAACCGCCAGCAACGAGGACAAATAATTGACTGCTACAAGCAGATAGAGTCCTCCCGCGACGCTCAGCAGAAGACCAAACAGCAACGCCTCCCGGCCCGTGAGCCGGCCCGAAGGCAGTGGACGAGAGGAAGTTCGGCGCATCTGACCGTCCCACAGTCGTTCCATCCATTGATTTAGAGTCGCGGTTCCGCTGGCAACCAGTAAGGTGCCGATGAGCGTATTAACCAAGCCCCTGATCTGCGCGGGCCCAGGACGTGCAAGATAATACCCAGCCGACGTAGTCATGAGAATCAATAGGTTCACCTCCGGCTTAGTGAGCGCGTAGTAGCCGCCGAGTTTGGACCTCAGTTGGATAAGCGCGGTTTTTACCATCACGTTAGTCCCCTCCAACTACCAACTGGGGTCAGAGTCAGGCGC
>JBEKPO010000090.1:0-16436 GCA_049520675.1 Occallatibacter sp.
TGCCCGGCAACCAGCGGCAAAAAAGCATCGACAAACGCCTTGGCTTCGGCCGGCGTCTTGTACATCTTCCAATTGGCAGCAATCAGTGCTTTACGAGACATGTTCTGGGTTCCTCAATTCAATTTTAGGGGATCGGTTTCGGCGTTCCGAGTGACGCCGGGCACAATGCCGGATGAGGCGACCACGCTGGGAAGGGGCGGTCGTTCTGGGCCTACGACCCGGATCCGACCGTCGAGGTCAAATCGTCGGGCACCGAGCCTTCAAGGAACGCAGCACGATGATCCGGATCCCCCAGGTCCATCGTGAATTGACGCCAGACGCCGTCCTGCAGCACGGCCATGTTCCACGGGCCTGAGACCGAGTCGGAAAACTGCCAGACGATGTGGTAGCCCTCCTCGTTGGTGAACCCCTCGCCATCGGCCTGGAGAATCGCGTCGCCGCGCTCCCACAACCTTGTGCGCAGCGCGTGCAGTGCGTTGCTGCCTCCTTCGAATTCGTTCCCCTGCAGGTGCTGAAAGGCATAAATGGTTTTGACGGAGGCCAGAAACTCCTGGAGCCATGCGACACCGGTTTCCGGCTTCGCATCCTGGGTCTCCTCGATGAATTCGGCGATATCATCCTCGCCGATGGAGCCTTCCGAGATCGGATTTCGCTCGATCACCGCTACTTCAACGTCGTCATTTCCGGAGAGGAGCAGGCTTTCCCACTCTTCCTCCGTGCCTTCTTCGAGAGTGAGTTTGAATTGAGGGTGCTCGGCGCGAACGAATTGCGCAAGTTCGACAAAGGGAGGGAACTGCTCATCTTTTGACAGGACTCGCGTGTAGTAGGGCATGGTGATTCGCCTCAGCTCTTAGTGTCGCAAAGAAGGGCCACATTCGGGCGTCGGATGCGGCGGACTGAGTTTTTGAGATTCCGAAGGACGTTACGCGACTGTCACCTGGCGGAAGATTTCAGGCAGATCGACAAAAAGCGGAGTACCCTTCACTTCGAGCCGTGAGGCTTCGATCCAGTCCGTTCCGCGGCACATTCGACCGGTGCGCGTTTTGGGATCGACGATCCACACCGTTTCCACGCCCATTGCACGGTAGTCCTGGGCGCGCTCCTGCGTGTCGGAGTAGGAATCTTCGGGAGAGAGAATCTCGATGACCAGCAGCGGTGGCTCGGTCAACACATCTGGCTGCGGGCCCGCTGTGAGCACGACCAGATCTGGCACTCGGACGCGATGCTGGGCAACCTGAATTCGCTGTTCCGTGCTGCCCACGATGCCCCACTCTTTCTCGTGCATGCCAAACCAAAGCGCCAACAGCCACTGAACTCTTGCGTGTTCCCACTTGCCCACGTTGCGCTCCCGCACCTCGCCGTTCACATACTCGCAGTCCGGCCGGTAGGTGGTCGCAAGGTACTCTTCGAGCGGGATGTGGACGGTCGTCGCCATTTAAAAGAAGATTAGCACGAATCGCGCTTGGGAACTGGTGCTCTCCCGAGTCCCAGAGGCGGTAGCTTGAGCGCCGGGGACCGCGGAAGTCAGCGCTAGTTCTTTGCCGGGGAGCACTTGTTAGATAATTGCCCCGCCAGCAATGCAATGAGAACGGTGGGGATCAGTAGCACAATGGCGAATGCAAAAAAGATTGCAGCCATCGCTTTTGGGTTCGAGCTCGGCAAAACCTCGATGTCGATTCCGTTTGCGCCGAGCACTGAGCCCGCAGCCCATGCGAGAACGACTGCGATCGCAAATGGAGAAATGACGCTCGCCGTCCGGCTTGCGCGGTTTGCTTTGGCACCTAATAATACGGACGACCACCAGTACCCAGCCCACGCAGCCAGCAGAGCCGAAGTGCCGAGAATAATCGCCAGGATCATTCTTCGATCCTCTCGCATCCGGCGTTCTCACACCGGATGCGATTTTCTGACCCCTGAAAGCTGACCCCTGATCCCTGTTTTATTTCTCTGTCAGCGCTTCTACTCCGGGCAGCTTCTTGCCTTCGAGGAACTCCAACGAAGCGCCGCCGCCGGTGGAGATGTGCGTGATCTGGTCGGCTACGCCGGCCTGGTTGATGGCGCTGACCGAATCGCCGCCGCCGATGATCGATGTGGCCGCGCGATTGGCCGCTACGGCTCGCGCGATTGCGTTGGTGCCCACGGCAAAGCGCGGAAATTCGAACACGCCCGCCGGCCCGTTCCATACGATGGTCTTTGCGGTTGAAACCACCTGTTCGATGGCGGCAACCGACTCGGGACCGATGTCGAGACCCTGCCAGCCTTCGGGAAAGTCTTTCGAGCTGTCCCACACCTGAGTCTTGGCGTCGTTCGCAAAGCTGTCGGCAATGACATTGTCCACCGGCAGCAGGAGCTTCACGCCCTTGGCCTTCGCCTTGTCGAGTGTCTGCTTGGCGAGTTCGATCTTGTCTTCTTCGACGAGTGACTTGGCGGTCTTGACGCCGAGCGCGCGGTAGAAGGTGTACGCCATGCCTCCGACGATCGCGAGCGCGTCGACTTTGTCGAGAAGATTCTGAATGACGTCGATTTTGCCCGAGATTTTCGATCCGCCGAGGATGGCCACAAAAGGCTTTTCCGGCGACTCGAGCGCCTTGCCGAGATAGGTAATTTCTTTTTCCATCAGCAGTCCGGCGACGGCGGGCTTGATGTAGTGCGTGATGCCCTCCGTGGAGGCGTGCGCGCGGTGCGCGGAGCCGAACGCATCGTTCACGTAGATCTCGGCCAGCGAGGCAAGGGATTTTGAAAAGGCGGGATCGTTGGCTTCCTCTTCTGCGTGGAAGCGTAAATTCTCGAGCAGCAGCACCTGGCCCGATTCGAGCTGGCGCGCCATCTCTTCGGCAATCTCGCCCACGCAATCCGGCGAAAAGGCGACATTGATCGAATAATTGTCTTCTTTCTTGTCGAGCAGCTCGCGCAGCCGGTCCACCACGGGCCGCAGCGAATACTTCGGATTCGGCTTGCCCTTGGGCCGACCGAGGTGCGAGGCCAGAATCACCTTGGCGCGGTGCCGCAACGCGTATTCAATGGTTGGCAGCGTGGCCACGATGCGGGTGTCATCGGTAATTGTCTGTCCGTCTTCGGTGAGCGGAACATTGAAATCAACGCGGATGAACACCCGCTTGTTGGTCAGTTCGATGTCTTTGATCGAGAGCTTGGCCATGGATGATGCCTTTCGTGAGTTGTCAGTGGTCAGTTGTCAGTAATCAGAAAACGGCGGGCGTGGGCTGAGGATCGTGAACCGTGGACCGTGGACCGTGAACCGTGGGCCGAGGATCGTGAATCGTGAATCGTGTACCGTGCACCGTGGTCAGGAGCCGTCATGCCACAGACGATTCGCAGATCACGGTTCACGATTCACGGTTCACGGTTTTTTACAGCCCCTTCTTTTCCAGGAAGCCGATCAGGTCGACGACGCGGTTGGAGTAGCCCCACTCGTTGTCGTACCAGCTCAGCACCTTTACGCACTGGCCTACCACCTTGGTCAGCGGCGCGTCCACGATCGAGCTGCGCTTGTCGCCCTTGAAGTCAGAGCTGACGAGCAGGTTCGAGTCGACGCCCAGGATCCCCTTCAGTTTCCCCTCGGAGGCGGCCTTGAAGGCGGCGTTCAGGCCTTCGACGGTCGTGGGCTTCTCTGCGATGTACGTCAGGTCCACGATCGACACGTTGGGAGTTGGGACGCGGATGGCGAAGCCGTCGAGCTTGCCGGCGGTCTCAGGGATGACGAGCTTCAACGCCTTGGCGGCGCCGGTGGAGCTGGGAATCATGCTCAGCGCGGCGGCGCGGGCGCGGCGCAGATCCTTGTGCGGCGTGTCCAGAATGACCTGGTCGTTGGTGTAGCTGTGAATGGTGGTCATGATGCCGGAGACGAGGCCCGTGGTTTCCAGAATCACCTTGACGACCGGCGCCAGGCAGTTGGTGGTGCAGCTGGCGTTCGAAATGATGTTGTGCTTCGCCGGATCGTACTTGTCCTCGTTCACGCCCAGCACGATGGTGATGTCCTCGTTGCTGGCCGGAGCGGAGATGATGACCTTCTTCACGGTCGAGCCCAGGTGCGCCTTGGCCTTGGTAGCATCGGTAAAAAATCCGGTAGACTCAACCACAATCTGTGCGCCCACGGATGCCCAATCCAGCTTGGCGGGGTCGCGCTCGCTGAAGACCTTGATCTTCTTGCCGTCGACTGCGATGAAATCGTCGCCGGCGGTGACTTCGTTCTTCAGATTGCCCAGGATCGAGTCGTACTTGAGCAGGTGAGCCAGCGTCGCCGGGCTGGTCAAGTCGTTGACGGCGACAAAATCGATTTCTTTGTTGCCAAGCGCGGCGCGCAAGACATTGCGTCCAATGCGGCCGAAGCCGTTAATACCAACCTTTACTGCCATCTGTGATTTCTCCTTCGTGTTGGGTGAGCCTTTGGGTTCAAAATGCGAAATTTTAGGGCGTCTGGAATAGATTCCACCAAACCCTTGATCGTACCATTGTGGACGGCGGCAAAGAAGAGCGAAGAGCTCATCCTGGCGCACACGATTCCCTACCGTAAGGATGGGGTTCCCTCGATGGGACTGTATGTGACGGTGTGCACAAGATTTGCAGCGGCCGCGCCCGGTATGGTATTCCGTGAGAAAGTGAAAGTGATTGGCAAGGGTTGAAAGCAACATGAGAAGACGTTCCAGACGTGGTCCGAATACTTCAGAATCCACAGGCAAAACGGGTGCGGAAGTCCCATCGAATCAGCCGGCTCCGCTGGTTCCGCTGTATCCCGACGAGATCCCGGTGAGGGCGCCGGTTGCGCCGCGGGCACAGGCACCGCCGCGAGTCCAGGACGCGCCGCGGGCACAAGAACCCCGGCAGGGCCAGCCGCCGCGGCAGCAGCGTTCTGACCGGCCCGCGCGGGCCCAGGCACCTGCCAAGCCGCAATGGAATGAGCCGGCGGGCTCCGGCCGCCTTGAGGTGGAAACCCAGCCTGAGATGCCGGCCGTTGCGTCGCCCAAGCCCAACGCCCAGGGGCTAACACCCAAAGGCTTTGTGGTTCTGGCTATCGGCATGCCCGGCTCCGGCAAAACCACATGGTTTGGGAGGCGCGGCATCACGCCGTTGTCCAGCGATTTGCTGCGCGGCATTCTCTTTGACGATGTGGAGGAGCAACGCTACCAGGGGCTGGTCTTCTCGACGTTGCGGTCGTTGCTGCGCGCGCGGCTCATTGCCAAAATGCCCATGAACTATGTGGACGCGACGAATCTCTCCATTCACGAGCGCCGTCAGTGGATCAAGATGGCGAAGAGCTTCGGCTACGAGGTGCAGGCGGTTTTTTTTGATGTGCCGCTCGAAGTTTGCCTGGAGCGTAACCGCCAGCGTGACCGCTCGGTGAGCGAAGACATCATGCACCGCATGGCGGAGAAGCTGAAGCCACCGGTGTTTGAGGAGGGGTTTGAGAAGATCACGGTGGTGCGGGTGAAGAGCGCGGGGTAGCGATCTCTTTGGCTTCCGAGTCCGATTTAGGCGAATTGGAAGCTCTGTCATGCTGAGGCGCAGCCGAATGGTAGGCGGTTGCATTTCATTCTTATTTCCGAGTTGACGGTTACACACCCGGAACTCGAAAGCCGGGTGCGCGAGTGCGCTTCTGAGCTCGCCGAGGCATCTCTTTTTTGAGACCTGAGAGCCATGGCGCTGCTGGTGTTAGCGGCTTTTCGCGGCCTGGTCTTCAGGTGAGCGAAAGGCGAAGTCGGTGCGTCCTACTGATTGCAGCCATCAACTTATCGTTCGGCCGAGGCATACCGCTTCTCTTTCAGGAGGTCGACGCATGAGAATCATGGCTTCTTGCCTATTCCCCAGCTTTGTTATGGCGATCGCGCTCGCGAGAAATCCTTGTCTCCCGGCTCAGGATGCGACGGCAGCGACCGTCGTCGGAGGCGAGGCGCAGCTGATCACTGGCCATCCATTCACCGCTATCAAGTACGCGCGCCGCGTGAAAGTTCTGCCGGATGGAAAGCTGCAATTCATTCGCAATCAGCGTTACCCCACACGAATTGCGCGTGATGCTGACGGGAGGCTGATGATGCAGGACATTCAAAGCGACCGACTACAGTCCGAGTGCGATCATTTGGATTTGCCCGTTCCGCCCGTTTGCCCTAGCTGGAACATCTTCGTTATCGACCCGGTGGCGCATACCGTGACCCATTGGGTCGCGGGCGAATTTGGCGCCCACAGCGCCGTTGACTTTCCGCTCTCGCCACAGCGGCTTCAAGAGACTTCGGATGTGACCGCATCACTACCCGCGTTTGGACCAGATTTCACCGAGGAAGATGGAAAGATGCGCACCTTCGATCTCGGGGACCGCGAGATCGAGGGCACACAGGCGCACGGCGTACGATGGACGCTCGATTACGACGCGAATGATCAAGCTGGCCGGACCGTGCATCGCACCCGCATTCACGAAGTGTGGACTTCTGCGGAGATGCAGCTCATCGTCCGTGTCATCGACGGCGATCCGAATGGCGAAGAGACCATGTGGGGACTCGAGAAAATCTCACTGACTCCCGATGCCGCGTTGTTCCGGCCACCGGACGATTATGAGATGCAGCACCGGATGTCAGCGCAGTGGGCCGGCAGGGTCGATCAATTCGTCCATCAAGACTTCGACTTCCTGCACGAGTGGTTCGCAGAGTAGCGCACAACAAGCGATCCGCGCTCGGCAACTTATTCGTTTTTGGGCAGCGAAGTTTCACTCATTGATGAAGTCGCTGATGGTTGTTCGTCAATTGGGAAGTAACTCGAATTTTGGGCGTCGTTCAAGCGCTCCCGAAGCAACCGCAGATCCTTCGTCGCTCCGCTCCTCTGGATGTTGAGGTGTGAGGCTGGGGTAGTGAATCCTGGCCCTCTACGAGCACGCTTCTAAGCCAGCACGTTCAGGGATGAACCAGAGCTGAAGGAGCTATTCGTGTCCAGACTCTGGAGCAACTGGGTCACGGAACCCGAGGTGGATGAGCTCGGGGCGCCGGAGCCGTAATTCTGGCTTTCAGATTCGAGATAGCTGGCGCCTGCGGAGCTGGTGGAGACGGAGGCTAGTTGAGCCATGTCTGCGCTGATGGCGGAGTTGTCGCCGTCTTCCATGGCCTGCGTAGTGGCATTGACCAGCGCAGTGATGTCGGCGCTGTTGGCTGGGGTAGAGGGGCTGCTCCCAGGGGCAGCGCTCGACGTCGATGTGGCGTTGAGGGCTGTCGAGTCCAGGGAGAGCAGGTCGCTTTCAGAGGATGCAAGGTCGCCGTTGCTCAGGTCGGCACCGAGCTGGTTGAGCTCGTTCACGAAGGCGGTGGAACTGGCGGAGGAGGATGCGATGTTTGAAAGCAGGGAAGTTGTGATTCCGCTGGCAGAAGTGGTGGAGGCGGAGGATGTGGCGCCGTCGAGCGCGTCCTGCGTGAGGGTGACGTAATCCTGCTGCGCGGCTGAAAGATTGCCGCTCTCGAGGTCCTGCGCGAGCTGGTTGAGATCGGTGACGAACTGGTTCGCGGCCGACGGAGAATCGGCGATCTGGGAGAGAAGACTGGAAGTGATTCCGCTGGTGGACAAGGGTCGAACTCCCTCTATGAACGGCGTGCTGCGGGCCTAATCGTCTACTATCGGCATAAGCCTTGGAAAATTCCAATCTTTGCCCGAAAAAAAGCGGCCTGGAAAGGTAAGTCGCTGGTGAATTGGGGTTTTGGGGCTTTAAACTACGGCTATGAGCACTTCTGCCGATCCCTACACCGAACCCTGGCTTCGCGGAACCTATGCTGACGTTCCCGCGGCGGGCCGCGCCGTTTTGCATGCGCTCGAGCTGGCGCTTGACGATTTGACTAAATGGATTGGGGGCCTGACCGACGCTGAAGTGCACGCACAGCCGCTTGGGCTCACCTCCATTGCTTTTCATCTTCGGCACATTGCGCGGTCGACTGACCGCATTCTGACTTACGCGGAAGGTGGAGTGCTTTCGGCGGAGCAGCTTGCGGCTCTCAAGTCTGAACAGGGAAGTGAAGGGAAGCTGGAGCCGTTGGCCGAGTTGCTTGCTGAGGTTGAGGTGGCTTTTACTGACGCGGCAGAGCGCATTCGCGTCTTGGCCACGGCGAATCTCGATACGCCGCGATTTGTGGGGCGCAAGCAGTTGCCTACGTCGATCGGCGGGGCGATGATCCACGTTGCTGATCACACGCAGCGGCATGTGGGGCAGGTGGTTACTACGGCTAAGGTGACCAAGGGGCTGCGCGGTTCCAGCGGGTCCGGCAATAGATAGCGCCGGATCGCGCTCTCGAAAATCGTGTGCAAGAATTCGGGCGACCCTACAGGGCGCGGCAGATTGCTGGCCGCTCTCCCAGGACAGCGCCCGCTGACGCGGGCTTGTCTTGGGCTATTGTCGGTCGCCCCTCCGGGGCGGGGCCGGCGCTACACTTTCGCATCCTTTTCCGCGAGCTGTGGAGTTTACAAGGCCTTGCCGTGTGCGGGAGCCGCGGAATACGCCGGTTCCGGAGTCGGTGTTGCCAGGCTCTTCGCTCTCCCACCCTTTTCGCAAAAAACGCGAAAAGGATGGGGCACGGAAATGACCGGGGCTGCTCCAGGCGTCTTATTTCGGTTCGATGTTCGTGTCGGGCTCGAGATAGGCTTCGCTGTTTACTTGCGTCTGCTGCTGCAGGCTGTAGCCGTCTCGGGTGCGGATGCGGTACTTCTGCAAATCTTTTCCTACGAGCTTGACGCTGATGCTGCGCCAGCCGCGGTTGGGGTTCGGTTGCGGATAGTAGCTGAGGGCATAGAGATGGCCGAGGTCGTTGCGAATGGAGGCGAAGGCCTGCTTCTCCTTGCTCCAATTTCCAGCAAAGTAGGCTTTGCCGCCGGTGACTCTGCTCATGCGCTCGAAAGCTGCGGCAGAAACCAGGTCGTCCTGCGCCTGGCGCGTGCTGACAATGTAGATGATGGTTCCGGTGGACTGCGCGAGCTCGGCAACGTCTTCCGGGGGAATGGAGCTGGCGTTGTCGGGGCCGTTGGAAAAGACGACGATGGCTTTACGGCCTGTGAGCGGCGCGGCATCCTTCACGGTAAGCAGGAGCGAGTTGTACAGTGCGGCGTCGTCTCCGGCGACCGTGCTGCGCACGCCATTGACAACGTGGAAGCGGTCGGCGGTGAGCATCGTGGCGCGCGAAAGATCGCGGCTGTAGGAGTAAAACGCGATCTTGCTGGCGTCATCCATGGAGCGCACGAAGTCGGAGATGGCATCCTGCGCGAAGACGAAGCCGCGGTACATGTAGTTGCTGGTGTCGAAGAGGATGAAGACGTCGGCGCCTGCGAGCGGCGAGATCCTGACACCCGAAGAACTGACGGTGGGAAGCGGTTGGCCGTCGTCTCCGGTAGCGCCCGCGATTTTGCCCGCCGTGGGCGAGGTAACGGTGCCGGGCGCGCCCGGGTTGAAGTTGCCTTCTTCAAACGTATTCACCTTCTGAGGAACTTTGTCTTCCATGATGACAAAGTCCTCAGGGCGCAGGCCGGTAATGTAATTCCCTCTGCTGTCGGTTACAGCTACGTTAAGCTGCACCAGATTCACACGCACGCGCAGGCGCATGCCGCTGTCCTGGGCTGCAAATCGGGATCCTGCTCCGCTTGAAAGCAGGGTGCCCAGAAAAACTACTGTGCAGGCGGCGATCCTGTAAATTTTATTCGGCATGTGTTCCCCCATTCGCGATGTTCTGGTTGTTTGCAGGCGAGCTTGCGGTGTGAATATTGATCTTTCCCTGACGGAATTCCTCGCCGGTTTGCTGCATGGCGCGCAACAGAGCCGGCCAATCGTCGATGCTGGTTGCCGAAATGTTCGCCACCATCTGGCGCGTCAACTCGGGAACCAGAATGTTGAGCATCGCCGGAGGATAGCCCTTTTCGTCGGCCAGCCGCGCCCAGTAGAGGTTGCTCGATTCCCACGATTCGCCGAAGAGCCGGCTTCCGTAGCCACCCGCAACCGGGAAGGGTTCCGAAGTGATCAGGGCGCAGGAGTAACTGTCGGCCAGAATGGGATGCGGCACACCGAAATCAGTGGCTAGCCGATGCGGTGAGGTGGCGTCGGGATCTTTCGCGACCAATGCATCCAACTCCAGGCTCGCGGGCCCCGCTTGAGCGGCTTCTCCCGGAAATCTCTTGCGGAACTCGGCGGCGAGATAGAACGCGTCCGAGGGGAGCAGATGAGCGGTCAGAGATGCTGTGCTGTCCGGGTTTTCGAGCGCCTGCTCCATCTCTTCCATTCGGCCCGAGCCCACGCGGCCAGAGAAGACGGCCAGCACCTTTTCGCGCAGGTCGGCGTGGCTTGCGGAGGCTGTCAAGAGCTCTTCGCCGGAACGCTGATAGAGAGCGGCGGCGTGCAGCTCGTCCTGGTTCACGGTCCACCACCTTGGCAGGATGGAATTCACCAGCAGCTCGGGTACGGTTTCCTTCCAGATCAGAGCCTGCAGCTTTTCGGGAGAGATGAAATCCTCTTCCGTGAGAGCCAGGGCAAAGGGCAGGTCGGCGAGCGAACCAATGAAATAGGCTCCGCCGCCTGCCGTGGCCCCGATGCCGATTAAATTGGGCGGTCCCCAAACGTCTTTGATGCCCTGAATCGACGATGCCGTGAAGTCGTGCGCACGAACAAAGAGGGGATTGCTGTGCAGAACCTGGGAGCCGGGCGGCTCATAGTACGCATAATTCAATCCCACCAGCGTGTCGCGCAGGAAGGGCGCAAGACGTGCGCGCGCCGCCTCGAGCTGCGCAGGCGTTCCCGGCGTCTTGATGACCTTGGTGAGATCGGTGCGCACTTGCAGCTCCGCGTGCCGGCTGACGTACACGGTGGGAGACCAGGTTACGCGCTCGCCGGAAGTGAAGATGGGGCGCGGCAATTCAAACTCGCGCAGCGCTCCGGCCAGCGGCAGAAGGCTGTCGCCAATGGCTGCGCCGTGGGCCATTTCACCCAGGCCATCGTAGAGTCCGAAGAGCGTATCGAGCGGCACCAGCCGCTGGTCGTCGAGTACGGCGCGCATCCGCCGCGTAATCTCCTCATGCACGCGGGCGCCTTCCGGGCTGCTCTGCGCGGGGCCTGCCAGCAGATCCACCACCTGGCCCTGGGTGAAATCGCCTTTGCCCCCTGCCGCCACCAGGATGGCATCGAGCGACTTGCGCGCGGCGTCGAAGAGCTCTGTCGGCGATCCGATTCCGCCATACGGCTCAATCGCGGCCTTCCACGAAGCGTTCAATTGCTCAGCGGGAATCTGCTGCTGCCGCGCCAGAATCTGCCATACCCCGAGTTCAGCCTGGAACGCGCCCATCACATTGGCACGCAGTACAAGATTGCCAATGCCGTTGAGGCGATCGACGGTGTCAACAAAACCCTTGATCGAATTTTCGTCCAAAGACGGAAACTCGACGAAGATCGGATACCAATTCTCCAACTCGACAAAATGCGAGGCGAGCAACTGGACGGTCCCATCAGACAATTGCTGCTGCGCAGGCCGTGCGCTGTTGATTGCGGTGAGCGTCAGGTAGACTTGCGCGGGTCCTTCGCCGGCCACGAGACCGGTGCAGGCGACCAGCGCCTCCAACATGCGTTCGGGACTATTGTCATCGCGATTGAAGTGTGCGAGCTCGCGTATGTGGCTGGCGTGGTCCACATGCGCGAAAATATCTTTCCAGACGTTTGCGTCGCCGGGCACCTCGGGCTCGCCCGCCGCGTCCCAGGGCACGCGGGCAAACAGCAAGAGCAAGTTGGCATTCCGCGGAAAGACGCTTGTGCCAGCGCTCAGATTTGCATTCGGAGCCCGGTAAGCCGCATAGAGACGCTTCAAACGGCCATTGGCCACCAGATGCGCCTGCTGCTCGGGGCTCACGCGCGACAGGGCATCGAAATACGCCGCCATCCAGCCTTGATCCTTGGCCAGCAAGTGGTACACGAAATCACCGGGAGCATGTGGATCTGCGCCGACCAGGTCTGCCCAATTCTTTTCGGCGGCCTCGCCGCCAGGAACAACTACGGCTCCGGAGCGGATGCAGATGCGACTGCCGTAAAAATCGAAGATGGGTGCGTAAGCGAGCAATCGCCTGAGTCCCACCGTTCGCAGCATTTGGGATCTGGTTTGCGGGTCAAGCCGGGCCAGTCCTGCGTACAGTCGATCGATATCCTCGTCGTTCAAGAGCATATCGAGCAGAGTTGCTCCGGCCCGCTCCTTGGCAGGCAGGACCGCTTGCCAATCGCTTTCCGCGAAGAGAATGGGAACGCGCGTCGCGGGAAAGGCATAGCTGAAGGGAGTTCCTTCCTGCAACGACTGCTCCAGTTGCGTCAGCGGGAAGCCGGAATCAACAGTAAGAAACGCTCGCTCCGCGTCGGCCGTGATCAGCGAGGCATCTTTGGGGCTGCATCCGTGTTCAAATTTGTATCCCAGAACTTGAATCAGCCTTCCCGCGTCATCGCAACCGGCCACGTGAATCTTCCCGTCTGGGCCGACCAGCGGTTCGAGCTCCCTGGCTTGTTGCACGTAGCGATCCGCAAGCACCAGGTACTCCGTCTTCCTTTGTTCTATGTGTCCGTAGAGGAAAACATTGCGCGCCAACAGCGGCAACACCTCCGAAGAGGTGGCCTCCTGGCTCACGCCCGCCATGCGCAGAAAGGAACGTAACGGTCCCGGAATGATGATCGAATCCGGAGCCCGGCTCGGGGATCCCCCATCCGAGGCGGCGTGCGTGAGGTTGCAGCTCGCGAAGCAGGAAAGCCCTGCTGCGGTGACGGCAAGGAAACGGATAGGGAATTTCATGGCGTGGTCCTCCGTTCGAATCGGTCGCGATTCGGCACCAGAGAATGGAATCACACGCTACCTGCGGCAACGTACCGCCGGCGGTTTCGAAGATTCGGGCCGTTCGGTCTGCCGGATACCTCGGAGTTCCACCTCTATGCAGAATCAATGCGGATGGATGGACTTGCCGGGAACTCTGAGGAATTTGCCGGAAACCCGGGGGCCGGTATTGCTACGAATGCTTATCGAACTGCTGCCCGGGGATTACAAGGAAGAAAAACCGCTGCGAAGATCTGCAACCGGGGAAGAGGCCAAAAACCGCCGCTTTTGTGGTCGGTTCCGTCTGCTCCGACTCAGCAAGCGTCAACCTTCAATTACGGAATCTCAGCGGAGGGTCGCTCCGATGCCACTGGTGTTCGAGCGCGAATTCTTCCGCGCCGGAAACAGGCAACTTTGCGGCAGCTTTGCCGGCCCACCGTCTACGTGCCACGTAGATTAGCAGGTGCATTGCACTCTGGCTAGCCCTTTTTGGACAATTCACCGGCGATTCAGGTGCGCGTGTCCCACTTTATCCTCCCTTTATCTTCCCTGATCCGCAGATTGCCGGCGAGACCTAAGGCTATACGACCCCGGGTCGCCTTAGAATCAAGTTCGATTAGAAATGACAATCAAATGACAAATGAGGGGAGCCCGGCTGTTGAGAGTACTCGCCAAGTACTCCGTTCTCTGTGCTGATGGGCGAGTTGAAAAACGGCAGGTACTTTGTACTCCGCCGCATTGAGCTAAGCGCTCCCGACTTCGCGTGCGAACCTACTCCGCCTGGTCCTCGGTAACGACCATTTCCAGGATATGGCCCATCTTTTCCTGCTTGGTTTTGAGGTAGCCGGCGAAACTCTCCTGCGGCTCGACCTCGGCCGACACGCGCTCCGTCACGGTAATGCCTGCCGACTCGAGGGCTGCTACCTTTTCGGGATTGTTGGTCATCAGGCGCACTCGGGTCACGCCCAGCACTTTCAGTGCCTCGGCCGGCAGTTCGTAACCGCGGCAATCGGCGGCAAATCCCAGTTCCTCGTTCGCTTCCACCGTGTCGCGCCCATGATCCTGCAACTCGTAGGCCTTTAACTTGGCCATGAGGCCGATGCCGCGGCCCTCCTGCTGCTCGTAGAGCAGAATTCCAGCGCCCTCCTTGGCGATGGCCTTGAGTGCGAGCTCCAGTTGGAGACGACAGTCGCAGCGCAGCGAACCAAAAACGTCTCCTGTGAGGCATTGCGAGTGGATGCGCACCAAAGGCGGCGTCGTGTACACGTCGCCCTTCACCAAGGCGACGAGACCCTCGACCGTACGCGGCGCACAGCCCGGCTGGCCCTCGATTTGCGGATTCTCGATTTGCAGTTCTGGAGCGCGCACGCCCTCAAAGCCCAGAATGCGGAATGCGCCCCAGCGCGTGGGAAAATCCGCTTCCGCAACCTTTTTTACACTCTCAAATGCCATGTTTCTATTCTACGTTGGATCGGGAAACTTCCGCGTGCCGCGCGTCTGCTCGTCGAAGTCGCCCGCGCTTTCTTGACAGCACGCAGTAATCGCCGTTAGCACTGGATACGAGAGCTTTCATGACCACCGCAACTTGGCAAATCACACCCGTTGAGAGCACGGAAGCGCTTGCGGCGGTGCGCATTCTGCTGGAGGAGTACTGGAACTCGTTCGGTTTTACTCCCTGCTTCCAGAATTTTGGCGACGAGCTCGCGGGCCTTCCCGGAGCCTATGCGCCACCCGGCGGCCGTCTGGCTCTGGCGACCGTCGATGATCAATCTGCCAGGGGCCAACCCGCCGGCTGCATCGCCCTGCGCCGCGTGGATCGGGACCACGCCGAAGCTAAGCGCCTCTATGTGCGCCCGGCTTTTCGCGGCTGCGGCCTGGGCCGCGCGCTGATGGAGTGGGTGATGGCAGAGGCCCGCGCCGCCGGCTACCGTGAAATCGTGGGCGACACCATGCCCGTGATGCGTGACGCTTTGGCGCTCTACGAACGCATGGGCTTCGAACGCGCTGGCACTGCGCCGCCTGTTCAGGCCACGGCCTTCCCGCAAATCTCTGAAGAGCCGATTCTGATTCGCATCAAGCTGTAGCCGGAAACCTCGCTTTCGCCCCACGCGGCGCGATACAGTGATGGGGTGGTTACCGCCAATCTCATCCTCATCACGCTGCTGGTCAAGCTGGGCGTCATGGCCTCGGTGGCCAGCGTGCTGGCGCGGGTCACCACGTTCCGGCGGCTGTTCTTTGCGGAGCAGCGCCGGCCGCCGCAGACGCTCGCCTTGCTGGCGTTTTTTCTGGTGCCACTCACGATCGGCGTGTGGCTAAGGTTCTGGGTGCCGAACTTTTTGGCCGCCGATATTTCGTTTGAAACTGTCGTTCTTCTCGGCCTTCTGATCGGTCCCGGGTGGGCGATGCTGGGCGGCGCCGTTTTGTCGGGTCCAGCTCTGCTGCACCACGAATTTCTGGCGCTGCCCTTCAACGTGCTCCTCGGCCTCGTGGTCGGCATGATCGGCCGCCACGTCGAAAAGGAAGAAGTCTGGTCCTTCACTCCTTTCGTCGACCTGAGCCTTTACCGATGGGTGCGGCGCAACCTCATCAAGCCGCGCATTGACCGGCAGATTCTGCTTCTGTTTCTCATCGCCCTGATGGAGATGGCTCGGGACTGGCTCGCGCATCTTTTTCCCCACCGCCTTTTTGCGCTGCTCTCCGATCAGATGTGGCTGCAGGCGCTGGTATGGCTCGCCGCTCCCATCAATGTGGGCATCGCGCTGAAGGTGTGGAACGCCCTGCGTGTGGAAATGTCTCTCGAAGAGCAGAAACGTCTCGTCCTCGAGGCCCGTCTCGACGCCCTGCAGCGCCAGATCAATCCTCACTTTCTCTTCAACACACTCAACTCCGTGGCCTCGCTGGTGCGCAGCCAGCCCGAACTGGCGCGCACCATGATCACCAAGCTCGCCAACATCCTCCGCGCCCTGCTCAAGGACCACGACGCTTTCGTCCCTCTGCGCGAGGAGCTCCGATTCACCGACGATTATCTTGATATCGAAGTGGTGCGCTTCGGTGCCGACAAGTTGCGCGTCGAAAAGGAGATCGATCCGCGTACGCTCGAGGTGCTGGTGCCCAGCATTCTGCTGCAGCCGCTGATTGAGAACAGCATCAAGCACGGCCTGGAGCCGCGCATCCACGGCGGCACGGTCACCGTGCGTAGCCGCCTTGAAGGCGATCGCGTCTTCATCGAAGTTGCCGATGATGGCGTGGGCATGAACGGGCGTCCTACCTCCGCGCTGCGCCGCCCCGGCGCCGGCATCGGCATGAAAAATGTGCAGGAGCGCCTCGAAGTCCTCTACGGCAACCAGGCGAGCTTCAATATCGTCAGCAATCCCGGCCGCGGGACTCTGGTTTCGATTGAGATTCCCGCAACGATGTCAGAGACACTCTGAGCGATGCTGCGCGCCGCCGCTGGCGGCGTGGACGCCGCCAGTACAGCCGGTCTGGAGACCGGCGCTACTTAAAGAGCGAATTCACGCATAAATTCTAGGGAAGGTTCGCGATGGGCTGCGTGCTCTTGTGCCCGCACGACGCCTGAAATGGATTCTGGTTCATCAACGTCTGCACTTCGTCCGTCCCTTCCGCGTCCGTAAACCCGAT
>JBEKPO010000091.1:0-16306 GCA_049520675.1 Occallatibacter sp.
TCTGTTCCCCGTTCCCCGACGCTGCCCTTCACGGTTTCGACATCATCACAGGCTTGCCTGTCGCCAAATCGATCGGCACTGAGACGTGCTCCTGCGCAATCAGCCACTTTTCGCCGACCTTGCGGTAATCGTCGGTTACCCGCACGTCGTAGTCCAGCGCCGATCCGCTCTTGGCCATTCCCCGCACATGCTGAATGCTGTGGCTGTAAGCAATCTTGCCGTCCGTCACGATGCTCAAGTCGGTGATCTCAAAATGGACCGGGCCGCGCAATGTGGCAAGAAAATCCTGCCAGTCCTTCTTGTAATCCTCCCAGCCCACGTGCTCGCGTGGCATGCCAAGATCAAAAACAAACAACTCGTTCCCCGGCGCATAAAGCTCCATGATCGCGCCCACATCCTTGGCGCGGAACGCCGCCGCAAATCGATCCTGCAGTGCGCGGATCTCCTGCTCATCTTTTCCCTGGGCCTGGGCCGGCAAGCCAAAGCCCAAGCTGACCACCGCGCAAAGCGTCGTCATGATGCAGAATGCGAATCTCCTCACGGCAGCTAACCTCCCTTGAACCCCTTGTCGCTCGTTCCCTTGTTCCCTGTTTTCTCGCTCTCTCGCCGGGATCCCCAGCGACAGGTCTTCGTTGCTGGGGTGACTTGTCCCTTGCTTTTCACCCGGCCGGCACCACAACTTCTCTTGAGGCCTTCCCCTGCCGGATCGTCACCGTCGCTCCTTCGCACATTCGGTCGTCTGCCAAAATCGATTCCATCGAACGGTAAAGCCGCTCCGCATCCTCGCCGTAGAACATCAGGGTCGAGCTCTCCGGAATTGTCACCGAGCCCGCGCAGAATCCGGCGTCGTGGTTCTTCGCCGCGTAGGCAAGCTCGGCCACCAGCTTGGCCGTGTCTTTGGCGCCGTACCGGTTGCCGGGCCGGCTTCCGTAGGCCAGTTCCACCAGCACCGAGCCCTTGGCCTGCAAGACATGCGAGCGCAGGTCGACTTCGACGCTGGGAATCGCTTTTCTCTGCGCATCCACTTGCGCCAGCCGCGTTTCGGCTATCAGGGCGTCTCCTTCCCGGCCCAGCCTGCGCTGTGCTGCGATTTCCTCTTCGAGGTTCTCTTTCATCGACTCCAGGTTCGGGCTTGGCGCATTCTTGCGCTCCGCATACGATCGCTCAAAAAACTCGACTGCTTCCTCATCGCGCCTTTCGTCGCGCAGCACCAGCCCGCGCGTCCCGTACGCCGAAGCTAACCCCGACACCCCCGCCTGGCTCTCCAATGTCAGCAGCTGGATCGCCCGGTCCAGCAGTTCATGCGCCTTGGCATAATTGCCCATCCTGCGATGGCAATTCGCAATATTGTTCAGAAGGCTGCCGATCCGCGCCAGTCGCGTCGAAGGAATCTTCTCGCGAACCTCGAGCGCCTTCTCGTAGTAGGCGAGCGCCTCGGCGTAGCGGCCTTGCTCTGCGCACAGGGTGCCCAGGTTGTTCCATACCGTGGTGGCCGATTCATGGTGCGCTTTGGCTTCGTGCAACTCTGCGGCTTCCTTATACAGGCCCTCTGCCTCGGCCGGTGAGGTCTTGCTCAGTGCATTCCCCATCGTCACCAGGACGTCGGGCAGCCGCGGGTCGCCCGGATACTCGCGCAGGATCTTCAACGCCGCACGCGCCGGAATCGCGGAGTGGTCCATCAGACCCATCAGGCCGTAGCATTGCGCCGTCCGCGCCAGCAACCCTGCGATCGCCGTCGGATCGTTGCCTTCCAATTCCCGTTGAATGGCCCGCTCGCAAAACGGAATCGCGCGCCGGTATTCGCGAAGCTGGATCAGCACCCGTGCCATAAGGTCCGGAAATGCGATTTGTTCCATGCGCGGCTGGTTTTCGTCCAGCATCTGCATGGCCGACTCCTGCAGCTTCTTGCCGCCTTCTACCTGGCCCAGCCGCTGCCGCAGCACGCTCACATGGCATTGCACCAGCAACGCAAAGTCGAACGCCGGCCCCGGCGGCATCGGTCGCACCTCCTGTGCCGCCATCCGGAACAGCTGCTCCGCCTTTGCCAGGTCGCCCGACTGCATCTGGGCCGCTCCCTGGTAGATGAGGCTGAGGCACTTCTCTTGAGAATTGGGGGACATCATTCTCCGCTGTCGGCAGTCGTGGAACCGCTCGCAATCAGTGTAGAGCCTGTAACCGATTTCGGCATGGGCCCACCTCGGCCCGGAACCGTCTCCTGTCCCTGCCCGGGCCTTCCGGCCGCCCGTCTACAACCAAGGACGCGCCTCCCGGCGGCAAGTCGCGCAGGAAAGGGCTGAAAACAGTCACTTTGGGAACCGGCCCTGCCCGATTCGCTTCTCACGCCGATTCCCGAGCTGACAACGAAACCTGTCCACCCGCAGATTCAAACCCGTGACAGATTCATCCAATCTCAAGAAAGATGCGTGGCCGCATCGGCCGCTCACACCCACGCCGATAGGCCCGCCGCTGGACTACACTGATTACCGTCATGGCTACCACTCAAGTTCCTCCCAGCATTCGACCGCGCACGCCTGAGGGCGCCTTTTCGAACCAGCCCTTCACCAATTTCCAGCACCCCGAAATCGCCCGCCGCATGCGCTTTGCCCTCGATGAGGTTTCGGACCAGCTCGGCCGCGAGTACGACCTGATTATCGGCGGCGAACGGCTCAAGACTGAAGGCAAGATTCGCTCCATCAACCCGGCGCGCCCGGCTCAAGTAGTCGGAATCCACCAGAAAGCCGAAGCCCAGCACGCCGAGCTCGCGATGAACGCCGCCCTCCGTGCCTTCGAGTCCTGGAGCAGGGCCAGCGCCGAGGAACGGGCCTCGCTTCTGCTCGGCGCAGCCGAGATCATCCGCACTCGCAAGTTCGAATTCATGGCCTGGCTTACCTATGAAGTCGGCAAGAACTGGGCCGAGGCCGACGCCGACATCGGCGAGACCATCGACTTCCTCGAGTTCTACGCCCGCGAAGCCCTGCGGCTTGCCCGTGCCACCACGCCCATTCAATACCCCGGCGAGCGCAACGAGTTGCTCTACATTCCGCTCGGCGTCTGCGCCGTCATTCCTCCGTGGAACTTTGCCTGCGCCATCATGGCAGGCATGACCTCGGCAGCCATCGTCACCGGCAACACCGTCGTCCTAAAGCCTTCGAGCGACTCGCCGACCATCGCCGCAAAATTCGTCGAGGTGCTCGAAGAAGCCGGCATGCCCGACGGCGTGGTCAACTTCTGCCCCGGCTCGGGCGCCACGTTCGGCAACGCCATCGTCGAGCATCCGAAAACGCGATTCATTGCCTTCACCGGCTCCAAATCGGTCGGCCTCGACATCAACGAGCGCGCTGCCCGCTCGCGCCCAGGCCAGATCTGGATCAAGCGCACCATTCTCGAGATGGGCGGCAAAGATTCCATCCTTGTCTGCCGGGACGCCGATCTCGACGCGGCCGTCCAGGGCGTGGTTGCGTCGGCCTTCGGTTTCAGCGGCCAGAAATGCTCTGCCTGTTCGCGCGCCATCGTCGAAGCGCCTATCTACGACGTCTTTGTCGAGCGCGTGCGCGAACGCGTCGCCACGCTCACCGTGGGCGACCCTGCAAACAACCCCGATCTCGGCCCAGTGGTCAACGAGGCTTCGCTCAAATCCATCCTCGGCTACATCGAAGCCGGCAAGAAGGAAGGAAAGCTGATCGCCGGCGGGTCTGCGGTCTCCACACCCGAGGGCGGCTTTTACATTGAACCGACGGTCTTCTCCGAAGTTCCGCCGCGCGGAGTGCTCTCTCTGGAAGAGATCTTCGGCCCCGTCCTTGCCATCATCAAGGTCGACGACTTCGAAGAGGGCTTGCGCGTAGCCAACAACACCGAGTACGGCCTCACCGGCTCTCTTTACAGCAATAATCCAAACCAAAAGGCTGCCGCCCGGCAGGGCTTCCATGTTGGCAACCTCTACTTCAATCGCAAGTGCACCGGCGCCATGGTCGGCGCGCACCCCTTCGGCGGATTCAACATGAGCGGCACAGATTCCAAGGCCGGCGGACCCGATTACCTCTACCTCTTCACGCAAGCCAAGAGCGTCGCGGAAAAGCTGTGAGCCTATAGCTCCAGCACCAGTGCCTGTCACCCTGATGCAAGGCCGAAGGATCTGCGGTTGTTTCTTCGCATTCCTGCGGGGTGCAACGATTGAAAGACTCGAACCCTTCTCGCAGTTTTCGAACTCAATTGACGCAATGTCTGCTCTTGTGACCGAATGACTGCTCTCGAATTCACCGCCGTGGTTCTGGTTCTCTCCGCGCTTGCAGGCTTCCTCGGCGCGCTCACCGGTCTTGGCGGCGGCGTGGTGGTCGTGCCCGCCCTCGTCCTGGCCCTCGGCGTCGATATGAAATACGCCATCGGCGCCTCGCTGGTCTCGGTCATCGCTACGTCGTCGGGCGCGGCGTCGGCCTACGTGCGCGAGGGCTTCTCGAATATCCGCATCGGCATGTTCTTGGAAATCGCCACCACGCTCGGCGCCGTCGCCGGTGCTTTTCTCACCGGCCGCGTCGGCACGCACACCCTCGCCATCGTCTTCGGGCTCATGCTCCTCCAGGCTGCGTATCAATCGTTTAAAGGGATGTCCGACCACGGCGTCAGCATCGAGTCCGATTCGCTGGCCACCCGCCTGCGCCTCGGTGGGGCCTACCCCGTCGACGGCAAGCCCCAGCGGTACGGCGTTCGCAACGTCCCCGGCGGCTTCGCCATGATGTTTGGCGCCGGCGTGCTCTCCGGTTTGCTCGGCATCGGCTCCGGTGCCGTCAAAGTCATCGCCATGGACCGCATCATGCGCATTCCATTCAAAGTCTCCACCACCACCAGCAACTTCATGATCGGCGTCACTGCCGCCGCCAGCGCCGGGCTCTATTTCAGCCACGGCTACATCGACCCCCGCGTGGCCATGCCGGTCATGCTCGGCGTGCTCTTCGGCGCATTGATCGGCGCCAAGGTCCTCATCCATGCGCATGTCAAGACTCTGCGCATCGTCTTCGGCGTTGTCATCCTGACCTTGGCGATCGAGATGATAGTCAGCGGCTTCACGGGAAAGGTGTAGCCCATGGACGATCGCCGCCTCGAAATCATCATCGGCCGGCTTCTCCGCGCCGGCGTCCTGCTGGCCGCGGCCACCGTCTTCGCCGGCGGCGTTCTCTATCTCATCCAGCATCACTCCGGCCCGGCCAACTACCACACCTTCGTTGCCGGAGCTGCCAACACCCGCTCCGTCTCAGGGATCGTGATCTCCGCCGCGCACGGCCAGAGCGAAGCCATCATCGAACTCGGCCTGCTGCTCCTCGTGCTCACGCCCGTCGCGCGCGTTGCCGTCGCGATGGTGGTCTTTCTTCTCGAGCGCGACCGCCTCTACGCGGTCGTCAGCCTGATCGTGCTCTTGATTCTCGCCTTCAGTTTGCTGCACGCCGCCTGACGGATTGCACAGGTTTGACGGCGGAAACCTGGTCCATTGCACGATCGCTTTGCAAACCGCCGCCATCCTGGATCATCGAAGATGATGGCAATCAGCCATCGACGAATGCTACCCTGCACACATCCAGACGCAGAGCCGAGCGCAGAAGCAAGCGCAGAATCACCGTCGTTCGTGCTTCGCGCAAAGCAAGGGACAAAAAAGCCAAGGACGAGGGACCTTAACCATGCAAATATGCGATGCCATGAAATTTCTGCGGACCGCCGTCGTGCCGGCGATCGCGATCATCATCGGAGTTCCAGCCTTTGTCTCCGCTCGAGCGCAGGCGACGCCCTCCACTGCCCCTGCGGCCGCCGCAGTCCAGTTACAGCCCTACACTGCGCCGGACCAAAGCGTCTCTGCCGGTGTGCCGTCGGGATGGAACGTCAAAAATGCTGCGGGCGGTCAGATCAACATGTCAGGACCGCAAGGCGAAGCCATCAACATCGATGTCTTCGTTGCGCAGGACGGTCCATTTCAATTGGGACAGAAGCCCCCAGGCGTCGCGGCTATGACAATGCCCTCCTCGGCAAAGCTTACCGACAAACTCACCATGTTTGTCCAGCAGCAACAGGCCCTCGCCGGGAGTCCTGCTGCGCAGGTTAAATTCCTCTACGCTGCCCCTCTTCAGTCGCCACCGGCTGGGGTCCAATGCGGCATGTTTGTTATCGCCATTTCCGGCATCGCCACGCCGGGCGATGGAATGGGCATATTCTGTTCGCTTCCTGACGACTCGGCCCATTTGTTCAAGATCGTCCTCTTTATGGGAACGGCGCCCACGGCCATCGCAGCCCAGACTGAGCCCACGGTTTTGGCTGTCTTTAAGAGCTACAAGTTAGCGCCAGGTTTGGCACAAAAGATGCTTGGCCCCTACACCGCGCCACCCGCTTCCTCGACAGCAGCGGCAGCAACAACCGCCGCCGAGACGAACGCTTATTTGAGAGCAATCGCGATTGGGCAGTATGGGTCCGATGTAGGCTTCGCTTGCGCCGACGCGAACATCATCGGCACTCCGAACCGGCAGGTTGCGAACGAGTGCGGTGGATGGGAGCCAAGCTTCTAGCGTGGTATTCAGAAATAAATTGACACATGCGAAGAGTCCCAGAATAAAGGCCCCTTCGACTACGTTGGAAAGAGAATGCACGGCAAACTCCGCTCAGGATGACCACTGCGACTACGCGGTGCCGGATGCAGAGGCGGGCGAATCGAATTTTTTCTACAGACTCTAAAGAGCGCTCTTGAGCCGCCCAGCGAGTTTTTTCATCGCTGCATTTTCGCGGATCACTTCGCCAGCCTCTTGACTGTGCAAAGCGATCTCCGCGGCAATGGAGCGGCCGAGAATTTGCTGATCGATATTGCCAAACGACCCAGGCACGAGGCTACCTAACCAGCCGGCCCAGGCCGGGGTATGAGCGTTGCCGACGATGATGCCGGGGCGAAATATGGCGAGGCGTGTAAAACCGACTTGACGCACGGTGTCTTCTTTCATGCCCATGATTCGCGCATAGCGAATCCGGCTGCGAGCTGAACTTCCCGCTGCAGAAAGTAGGCAAAACTGGGCGATTCCGGCGTCATGGCAGCCACGCGCAAAGGCGCCGACCACGCCGAGCTCAAGCCGTTTCAATTCTTCGTCGCTCCAGCGCGCCGATCCGGAACCGACACCCACACAGCTGACGGCACTGGCCGGACCCTGGCTTAAGACTTCGCGGGCAAGCGCAGCAATGCGCTCGGCAAAGTCAGCAGCGCCGGTATCAAGAACCACATTGCGCACGCGCGATCGCGCTGCAATGGGCTTTCTGGTCACCATCACCACTTCGCGGCATTCCGGAACTGCCAGGAGTGCGGCGACGGTTGCACCGCCGACTTGCCCGGTCCCACCAAGGATGACTACGGCGAAATTCTGCTTCACAAACAGGACCTCTGCTTAGGGCGGGTTAGCACTACTGGGATGGATGCGACGGTGTGTAACTTCCCCGGTCCCAAAAAGCGAGGGACGGGAAACCTCACAGATGCTTCGACTCATTTTGGCGCAAAAAGCGCCAAATTCGCTCAGGATGGCACCCTGTTTGCGAAGCGAATTTCGGGCTCAGGACACCCGGGCTCAGGCGGCACCTAAGCCACTGCGGGAGGCTGCGCGCTCTGCTGCTGTTGCGATTCGGCTTCCATCTTGTTGCCGATTTCGGCGGCGGCACGCGCCAGCACCCGGTGATGGATCGTGAAAAGCGCCAGTTCCAGCCGGTCGCCCACACCGGTCTTGTCGTAGATCGAACGCAGATAATTCTTGATCACCTGCTCGGTGGTCTTCAGCCGCTGCGCGATCTCGCGGTTCTTGCAGCCCTGCACGATCAGAGCCACGATGCGCATTTCCTTGGGAGTCAGACGGTCGCGCACCCGCGCACCCACCATATCTTCTTCAATCAACTCCGGCGGAGCGGTCTGCGTCGGAAGCCAACTGTCGCCGGCGGCCACGCGCCGCACGCATTCCACCAGTGCCGGGCCGGTCACGCTCCTGAATACCACGCCGCGAAAGCCCTGCTGCAGGTACGAAGCTGCGTTCTCGTCGTTCTCTGCCACCACAATCCCGCGGCTTCCCGTCGTCTCAAGCAACATGATCAAGCGCGCAAAATCGGGGCGCAGCGACGCTGCAAACACCACGATCGAACTAGGGAACGTCGTGATCGCGTGATACATGCGCTCAAGATCGGTGCATTGCGCGATGATGCGCAAATCTTCGTCCATGGCCAAAACCTTCGCGGTGCCGGCCCTGAAGATCGCTTGCGAATCGGCAAGGATGATCTTGTTCATGGTTTGTGCTCTGCCTGTCTGTCGGTCATTCGGGGAAAATTCACCGCTTCGACCCTCCCCACCCGAACCGGCGTCGGGCCGCCAGCGGTTTCCTCGGCCATCACTCTTGGTACTATCGGCAATCTGCCTGAGACTTTGGTAATGTCCGTATTTGAAACATTACCTTGTTCCGGCCGGTTTCATCTACAACTACCCGGTTACTTCCCCCAAGAATGCCTGGTCGCGGACCGCTATGACCGAGATTACAGCCTGACCGCCTAAAAGGGCACAAAAACCTCCTGCCGGGGCTGCCAAAGACATTAACTAGAATGGAACCTGTAGGTTCCGTCGCCACCGGCCTCGACCCGCGAAGCGCGGCCCACGAGCCAACCATCGCGCCAGCGTACACTGGCTCTGCACCGAGCTCTTCCCTATGGCAAGGCCCATCATCCTGGCGATTGACGACGACGTGAGCGTGCTCGAAGCCGTGGTCCAGGATCTGCGCCGCCAGTACGGAAACACCTATCGCGTGATGCGCGCCGCCAGCGGCCAGGCGGCTCTGGATACGCTCTCCCAGCTCAAGACCCGCGATGAGCCGGTCGCCCTCCTCGTCAGCGACCAGCGCATGCCCGGAATGACCGGCGTCGAGCTTTTGGAGCGGGCTCGCGAGATCTATCCCGATGCGCGCCGCGTCCTGCTCACCGCGTATGCCGATACCAGCGCGGCGATTCAGGCCATCAACTCAGCCCGCATCCACTACTACCTCAGCAAGCCATGGGATCCGCCCGAAGAGAAGCTTTACCCGGTCCTCAGCGATCTCCTTGACGACTGGAAGGCAAGTTTCCGGCCGCCGTTTGAAGGCCTCCGCCTCATCGGTCACCGCTGGTCGCCCGACAGTCACAGCGTGCGCAACTTTCTCTCTCGCAATCACGTGCCCTACCGCTGGATCGATGTGGCCACCGGCCCTGAGGGACTCAAGCTGCTTGAGGAACGCCATCTCGATTCTGAAAAGTTGCCCGTAGTGCTCTTTGCCGATGGAACTGCGCTGGTCGATCCCGAGCTTGAAACGCTGGCCGGCAAAGTCGGCCTGCGCGTCCAGGCCACCCAGGATTTCTACGACATGATCGTGGTCGGCGCGGGTCCGGCCGGGCTGGCGGGAGCCGTCTATGGCGCCAGCGAGGGCCTCAAAACCCTCGTCATCGAACCAGATGCCCCGGGCGGCCAGGCGGGCTCCAGCTCCAAAATCGAGAACTACCTCGGCTTCCCTTCCGGAGTCACTGGGGCTGATCTCGGCCGTCGCGCTCATGCCCAGGCGTCACGCTTCGGCGCGGAGTTCCTCACCCAGCGCGCTACGGGCATGCGCGTAGATGGCCAATACCGCTTCATTCAGCTCGCCGACGGCCGCGAGGTCTCCAGTCACTCGGTGCTCCTCGCCCCGGGGGTCCAGTACCGCAAGCTCGATCTCCCCGGCAGCGACATGCTCACCGGCCGCGGCATTTACTACGGCGCAGCCCTGGTGGAGGCGTTGAGCTGTAAAGGCGAAGAGGTTTTTGTCGTCGGCGCCGCCAACTCCGCCGGCCAGGCGGCCCTGCACTTCGCCAGATACGCTACCAAAGTAACCATGCTGGTTCGCGGCCACGGACTTTCCGCGACCATGTCGAAATATTTGATCGATGAGATCGCTCGCACATCGAATATTGTGGTTGAGGCGCACACTCAGGTGCTCGGAGTCGAAGGAAATGGGCGCCTGCAGGCTTTGCGGCTGCGCGGGCCTTCGGGTGACATTAAAGTTCCGGCGTCTTCGCTTTTTGTTTTCATTGGAGCTGCCCCCGTCACCACATGGTTGCCAGAGTGCATCCTGCGTGACGATAAAGGATTCTTGCTGGCCGGGCCGGATTTGCGTGCCGACGGCAAGTGGCCGGAGAGCTGGCGCGAGCCGCGCGAACCGTATCTGCTCGAAAGCAGCGTGCCCGGTGTTTTTGTGGCCGGCGATGTGCGCCACGGATCGGTGAAGCGCGTGGCGTCGGCAGTAGGAGAGGGTTCCATCGCGGTGCAGTTGGTGCACCAGTACCTCGGTGGGTTCTAGGAGAGATGAGCAAGACAAACCAGGTCCCAGATCGAGCAATTGAATCGCTCCAGATCGAGCCGATCGCCATCCGCGATCTCGCCGGGCCCGTCCTCCAATCGCAGGTCTTCGCCGGCACCTCGCTAGAAAGCCTCGAACGCATTCAACACGCTGAGCGCGTTACTGCCAAAGCCGGCACAGTCCTCGTCGAGCCCGGCCAGCCGTTTCGCTTCTATTGGCTCCTGCTCAAGGGAGAAACTCGCGCCGAGCGAAAAGAGGAGGATGGAAGCTGGACCATCGCCGGCAACGCCCAACCGGGTGAGGGATTTGGTGAAGTGCCCCTGCTTACCGGCCGCGGAACCTCGATCTTCCGCGTCAGTGTGACCCAGGATTCCGTGTTCGTCCGCTTCACCGAACAGGACTTCTGGGAGATCATGGCTTGCTGCCCTTCCGTGCGCAAGAAAATCCTTGCCGATAGCGCCCTGCGCCTGCAGGCCTATCAGGTGGAGGCGCTGCACCGCGAAAAGCTGGTATCGCTCGGCACCCTCGCTGCGGGCCTCATGCACGAACTGCACAATCCCGGCTCCGCCGCCAAGCGCGCCGCCGCGCAACTTCGCGAGAATCTTCTCCGCCTGCAGGAAGTGAGCTTGCGCAACGCCGGCAAGCCCAAGACTCCGGCGCAGCTCGAATGCATGAAGGATCTGCTGAATCACGCGCTCCACGGCTGCAATCAGCCCGCCATGAGCAGCCTCGAACAGGCCGACGCCGAAGAGACCATGGGCGAGTACCTGGCAGGCGCGGGAGTCGAAAACGCATTTACCATTGCACCCACGCTGGTTTCTATGGGCGTCGATCGCGAAGAGATCGCGTGCGCGCAGAAAGACTTCGATCGCCCGTCTTTCTCCGATGCGCTCAACTGGTTTGGCGCGCTGGTCTCAAGCGTCTCGCTGGTCTGCGCCATCGAAGAAAGTATCGGGCGCATCTCTGAGCTGGTGATGGCGGTCAAGAAATTCGCCTACGACGAGAAGACCCCCAGCAAGGAGCTCGACGTTCACGACAGCCTGCAGAGCACGCTCACCATTCTCGGCCACAAGCTGCGCATCAAGCAGATTCAGGTCGAGAAACGATTCGCCGCCTCCCCTGCGAAAATCCAGACCCGTGGCCACGCCCTCAGCCAGGTCTGGACCAACCTCATCGACAACGCCATCGACGCCTCGCCCGAGGGCGGCAAGATCGAAATCTCAACCTGGTCGGAGCCGGAATGGATTGTCGCCTGCATCGGCGACCACGGCGCAGGCATTCCCGGCGACGTTCTGCCCCGCATCTTCGAAGCCTTCTTCACCACCAAACCACAAGGCTCCGGCACGGGGCTCGGCCTCGAAATCGTCAGCCGCATCGTCACTCAGAAATTCGGCGGCAAGATTGAAGTCGAATCCAAGCCCGGCGATACCCGCTTCATCGTCCGCCTGCCGCTCAATTCGCCGCTGTAATCCTCACCCGCCCGGCGATTCATCCTCGCGTACTGGGATCGGATTTGAAAGGGCAGGAGTTCACTCGTGCCGCAAAAAACCGCAGAATGAGCTCGGCTTTAGCCGCTGAGGGATGATCTCTTCGTGCGGCGCATTGAGCTCGCGCCACGCCGATTCGCTCCGCCCCACTACTTCACCCGCGTCAGGTGCGCCAGCATCCCATCCGGCGGCCCACTCAGCGAGCCATCGCTGCTCATCGTCAGCTGCTCCGTATCGCCTTCGCAAATCAGCGTGATCTGCTTGTCATTCTGCGTATACGTACAGTTCGACGTCATCGGACCCATGCTCGCAAGAGCCTTGCCATCGGATTGAAATTGAATGCTCACCAATTGGCCGTTGCCTGCGTAGGTGTGGCCCTTCACGCTGTTGCCGCAACCGATGGCGCAGAAACAAAGCAACGCGGCAGCCGCCGTCCATACGCTTCCAGATTTTGCTTTCACTTTACCCCCAACGAGTACTCGATCGGATGACCGGAAAAGGCTATCCACAGACTCTACCCGCAGAAAACCCCGGCAGGCAAGCGAATTCTCCAGTCCGCAGAACGTTGTCGGCCCTTGTTCCCTTGTTCCCTCGTTCCCTGCCTTATTGATTCACTCCGCTCGCCAGAAATCCTCCGTCCACCACCAGAACCTGCCCGGTCACAAACGAAGCGCTGTCTGAGGCGAGATAGACCACCGCGCCCACCAGTTCTTCCGTCTTGCCGAAGCGGCCCATCGGGGTCCGCATCAGCAGTTCCTGGCCGCGCGGCGTCGAGTCGAGTAGTTGCGCGTTCAAGTCGGTGCGGAAAACGCCCGGCGCTACCGCATTCACCGTCACGCCCCTCTTTGACCACTCCACGGCCAGCGATCGCGTCAGCGATGCCACGCCGGCCTTGCTGGCGGCGTACGCAGCCACCTCGCTCAGCGCAACAAAACTGTTGAGCGACGCAATATTGACGATGCGCCCATAGCCGCGCTCGAGCATGGCCCGCCCAAACACCTGGCAGGCGCGCAGCGTTCCCGTCAGATTCGTGTTCAGAATCTGAGCCCACTCTTCCTCTGCCACATCCAGCGTCGGCCGGCGCTTGATGATTCCCGCGCAATTCACCAGGATGTCGACCTTGCCGAAGCTTTCTAAGACGGCGGCGCACACTTTCTCCAGCGAACCGCGCTCCTCCACATCCGAGGTCATGCGCAGCGTCTTGCGCCCGCGCTTCTCAATCTCCACTGCGGTCTCGTCCACCATTTGCTGGCGTCGCGCCGTGGCCACCACATCCGCGCCGGTATCGGCTAAGCCAAGGCTCAACGCGCGGCCAATGCCTGAAGTGCCTCCGGTCACAACCGCAACCTTGCCTTCGAGACTGAACAAATCTTTCTTCATTCCATCCCCATGAACACTTCGCGGCAATGCTGGAACTCGGCACGCGCACGAAAGAAGCTAATAGCTAGAAGCTAGCAGCTGTTCCAAGAAACACCGGTGCGATGTGCCGGTCGAAAAGATTCTCCGTCACGTTTCTCGCAATCACCGCCTCGTTGGCTTCCAGAAGGTCCAGATACCGACGTCCCATCTTGGCAGCGACCTTGAATCCGACATGCAGCAGCTGGCGCACGCTGGGATTGTAGACCGGGTCGTCTTCCACGTGCCGCAGTGCACTGGTGAATTGCTCCGATGTCCAGCCCCGCACCTCTTCCCCTGAGGGCAGCCTCGCCGGATCGATGTCGATCACCGTCGCGTAGGGCGCGCACAACTCCTCGCGGTGCGCCAGCGCCCCTGCGTACACCTCCTTGGCCAGAGCCAGTCCCTCGCCGCCGGCCTCGGCCAACCCGATCAGTTCTTCCAGCCAGGTCGTTCCCGCCGTCTTTAGGTGTACGCCCACATTCAACCGCTTCATGTTCCGGTGGATCGCCGGATAAATCGAGAACTTGTCGCTGCCCGAATGCACGCTGAGCTTCAGGTTTTCCGGCAATCCATATTGCCTTACCGCATAAGCAATCGCCGCAACGTCCAGCGCCATCTCGCGCTCGAACTGCGCCACATCGCCGGCATAATCTACGCCCTTGTTGAAGCGCCCGCTAAACTTCGGCGCGATGGTTTGCACCGGAATGCCTTCATCGGCAATCGCTGCAAGAATAATCAGCAGCTCCGCAGGGCTCTGCGCGCGATCGGTTTCGTCCATCGAGACTTCCGCGATAAAATTGCCTGCGCCCTTGGCGCTCGACACGCGCCGGTGCACCTCGCCGGCCTTTTTCACAGCAGCCAGAAACTTCTGCGCGGTCCGCCTCAAATCTTCCGGCGTAATCTCCAGCGCGTCGTCGGCCCCGGCGAGCTCGATACTCCCCTCGAGCTCCGGATGCTTCCTGATAAACGCATCGATGTCAGCGGCCTGCGCCGGCTGGCCGATAAAATCAGCCACGTCGAAGGTGAAAAAATCGCACGGCTCCAGAAACCGTTCTACCGTTTGCGCCGTGATGTGGTCGGCGTCGCAGTAGTAGGGCAGCTTCCAGCCCATCGCCTTCACTGCTGCATCCGCGGCCTGCCGGACTGCCACCGGCTCTGAGCCAATGATGTTATGTTCGCGGTTCGACTTGTTCCATACCGGAACCACTTCCACACCGCGATCGAGAGCCTTAATGCAGGCTTGTAGCTGCGCCTTGGCCTGATGCGCGAACCGGTCGCCCACACCAATTGAATATCTATTGAGCTTCAATCCTTGCGCTTCCATTTTCACTGGCGGCCGCCTTCAAACCGCCTGCGGTCCGCCCACAGCCCCAACCCGGGATTCGCAACAAAGAAAATCTCCTCGCCGTCCACGCGATTGAAGCCATCCTTGAGCTTGCGGGGATCGTAGCGGGCAAGCATCGATTGCAAATCGCCGTACTCATATCCCACGCTCTCAATCTCTTCTCGCGTCAGCTTTCCCGGGCACCAAACAATCCTGAAGCGCCCTTCGCTCGATCCGTGAATCAGATGCGCCGCCGCGCCCAAATCCGACTTGAGATCCGCATTCTCATTCACCGCTTCGAGCGTCGCCGGCGTTCCCCGGTAGCCATATTTGCGAATCAGCGCGTCGATGCCCCGGTCCTCACCAAACTCACGCACACCCGGCGCAACGATGACCAGTTCCGCATCGTCGGCGAGCGCCATGCGCGTGCGATAGATGGCCTTGTCGCCGATCCATGTGCTGTGGAACTCCTCAGGGTTCAGATACACCACAGCCTTCTCGATCGGCTCATCCAGCATCTCGAAATTCACCTTCAGGCTCAGCTCCGCAGCCCGCAAAAAGCACTCAAGGTCGTCGCCGATATACAGTCCGCGCACCGCCAGCCCGCCGCCCTTGCCGCGCCCAACAATCGTCAGCACCCACACGATGGGCAGCTGTCGCAGGAATTTCTCGCAGGCGCGGTTCACCACGTTGCGCACCGGGTTTTCGGCGCGGCCCATAATCCGCTCCATCCCGTACACCGCTCCCAGGTAATGGCTGCGATTGATGCTCTCGCGCCCTCCCGTTCCGATCAGAATGTTTTTCGCGTGGCTGGCCATTCCGATCACTTCGTGCGGCACCACCTGCCCGATGGAGAGAATCAGGTCGAAGCCGCCCTGCGAGACCAGCTTGTTCACCTGCGCCGGCCACGTATAGTCCAGCTTGCCCTCCGACTGCTCGCGGATAAACTCCGCGGGCAGCTCGCCCAGCGTTTCGATGTCGGTGCGCCAGTTGTGTACATGGAACAGTTGCTGCGGCATGTTACCGAACATGCGCGCAATTTGCTCCGGCCCCATGGGAGTGTGCGTCCCAATTGCCGGCAGCACCGCTTTCAGTTTTTCTCCGTAGTGCTCCCATGCGTAGCGTGCCAAATCGCCGGCTCGCGAATGCGCTCGGCTCTGATCGGGCGGCACCACCAGTACCTTATTGCGTGCGCCAAGCTTGGCCAGGCTCTCGACAAAAAGATCCCCGAGCTGCGCGTCGTTCAGATCGGTGTCCGGACTCCCAACGGAACAATAAAGACTCATATCACAAACTCAACCTTCTTATTTCTCGACTTGCAAGCGTCGGCGAATCTGATCTGTCTTCTCTGTTCTCTGTTCTCTGACCCCTGATCCCTGATCCCTGCCTTTCACAGCCGGTACGCCCTCTTCACCAGCCCGTATGCCAGCTCGTGCGCCACCTCGAAGGCTTCGTCCTCCTCCAGCCGGTGCTCGGCCACCAGCCGGCCCAGGAATGCACAATCGACCCGGCGCGCGACATCGTGCCGCGCCGGGATGGAAAGAAACGCCCGCGTGTCGTCGTTGAACCCGACGGTGTTATAAAACCCCGCCGTCTCCGTCGCCAGTTCTCGAAATCGCATCATCCCCTCAGGGCTGTCGTGAAACCACCACGGCGGTCCGAGGCGCAGGCACGGATAATGTCCAGCCAGCGGCGCCAGCTCGCGGCTGATCGTCGACTCGTCGAGCATGAACAAAATGATGGTCAGA
>JBEKPO010000092.1:0-21024 GCA_049520675.1 Occallatibacter sp.
TTCGAACCGCCGCCACCTGGCAACCTCCTCAAGTCGACCATGCAGGGGATTGAAGAATGGCGACAGGAGAAGACTCTGATCGGCTCAACGAGATTCTTGAACGGTCAGGCATGGCGCCGTTAGACGTTGAGACAGCGACGAAGTTCGAGAACTATGCTTCGCTTATTATTCGCTGGAATAAGCACCTGAATCTGACCTCCGTACGTACCGAAGATGCCATAAATTCCATACACTTAGCCGAATGCATAGCCTGCGCTCGAGCTATCCCGGAAGATGTGCGAGCGCTACTCGATTTCGGCTCCGGAGCTGGGTTGCCCGGCATCCCGATTGCCCTTTGCCGGCCTGAGATTACAGTCACGCTGGCCGAATCGACGGGCAAGAAGGCGGCATTTCTGCAGGAGGCGGTGCGGTCGCTGGGCATCAAGGCGACGGTCCACCCAGATCGGGCCGAAACGCTTGGCACGGTCTTCGATTGCGTGATTTTGCGAGCGGTCGACAAGATGCCGAAAGCAGTTGCTGCGGCCGCTAGGCTGGTTGCGCCCGGCGGATGGCTGGCTTTGATGACCACGAATGCTGGTCTGGCCGGGCTCCAGGCGGCAGCAGGACCGGGATTCTCGTGGAGCGGGCTGCAGGCGCTGCCCAATGCCGTGGATCGGATCCTCGCCTTCGGAAATCGACAAATCGAACAGCGAGGTGGGTGAACCAGTTGGTCGTGTCCCATCCTGTTGACAAAGAGATTGGAGCCCGTAGCGTCCGACCCCGAGGCCTAATGTCCATCTGCCTTGGAATGTGGGCCGTCGAAGGATTGTCCGAGCGAGGTTGACCGACGTTTGGCTGCCAGCTACTCCAGTTTGGGCCCAGGTATCGGCGGTGGCTGAAGGGATGTTCCACGTGGAACGTTGGCAGTTATCGCGCAGTGGGAGCTGTATCGGATCCAGAAGAAGAGCGCCCTCATTGTTCCACGTGGAACAACAACATTGAGACTCCGCTCCCGCGCTTCCTATTTCCGATTTGAGCACTGTTATCAAATCTGGAACGTCTCGAAAATCACACGCAAATTACGACGAAAAACCGGGAGTTTTCCACCGCAGTAGCTTTTTTCGGCGCGGTTCTGCCGGTCCTTGCCGACTCACACGAAACCTATCGTCTGCAATCACTTGCCGAGCATCTAAAAAAGGGTTGTCCGGCCACTTTCCACAACTCGGACCCATTTCCCACAACGCAAGTGCCCACACAAAGATCGCCCGTCCTTTTACTCTGGAAGGCCATGGGGAAGATCGTCGGACTCGTCAACCAAAAGGGAGGAGTGGGTAAGACCACTACGGCGATCAACCTGTCGGCCTGCCTGGCTCTGGAAGGGCTGAAAGTCCTTCTCGTTGATTGCGATCCCCAGGCCAACGCGAGCTCGGGGATGGGACTGCAGCGGGACGACAATCGCCATTCCGTTTACGAGGTCATTTCCGGGGAAAGCTCTGCAGATCAGGTCATCCTGCCGACGGTGATCGACACCCTTTCGCTTCTCCCTGGCTCGAAGAACCTGACCGGCGCCAACGTCGAGCTGGCAACCGCCGAAGACCGCACCCTGCGCTTGAGCAGTGCTCTCGCGCCCGTCAAAGACAACTTCGATCTGGTTTTTCTCGATTGCCCACCGGCCCTGGATCTGCTGACGCTAAACGTGTTATGCGCGGCCGAGACGCTGATCGTCCCGATGCAGGCCGAGTATTTCGCGCTCGAAGGGGTTTCGGAGCTGATTTCGACGTTGGAGCGAGTGCGGGCCGCTTACAATCCGGACCTGACGATCGAAGGCGTGTTGCTGACGATGTACGACGATCGCACGAATCTGGCGCAGCAGGTCACAGAAACCCTTCGTGAATATTTTCGAGAGCTCCTTTATCAAACGGTGATTCCTCGAAATGTGCGCCTGGCAGAGGCGCCGAGCCACGGAAAACCGGTCGCGCTTTATGATCCGCGCTCTCGGGGAACCGAGGCTTATTTCGAACTGGCTGGCGAATTTCTGGCGAGGAACCACATCGAGAGTCCCCGAGCGGCAGAACGAAAGAACATGGATACCGCAAGCCCGCGAGGTCGAAGCACTTTCTGGCCCTATAGATGATTGCCTGTTGTCTTGGTTGTGGTCGTTTCCGCGTGCCGTGGAGACGACGAGAGATTTTGCGGGAATTGAGGATTCTAGATGACGAATGTAGCGACGACTGACACCAAGCGCCGGGCACTGGGCAAGGGCCTTGACTCCTTGCTCCCGCGTCCTCAATCCACAGTCGCGACTGAAACCGAAAGCGGCAAACCGCGCGAAATTGCCCTTGAGCTCATTGAGAGCAATCCCTTCCAGACCCGCTCGCAAGTGAATGAAGAGCAACTGGCTGAATTAGCCGCATCCATCGCGGCGAACGGCGTCGTGCAGCCAATTCTCGTTCGCCCTCTCGCCAACGGCCGCTTCCAGCTCATTGCCGGCGAGCGGCGCTGGCGCGCTTCCAAGCTTGCTGGGAAACTCACCATCCCGACTATTCCGCGCCAGGTGTCGGATGAGCAGGCGATGGAGATCACGATCGTCGAGAATCTGCAGCGCGCAGATCTGAACGCAATGGAGCAGGCGCGCGCCTTCGAGCGGCTTTCGCGCGAGTTCCACATGACCCAGGAGCAGATTGCCCATCGCACCGGAAAGGACCGCGCCACGGTGGCCAATTTTATGCGCCTGCTGCGCCTGCCTTCGGCGGTTCAATTGTTGGTCGAATCCGACCGCCTTTCCTTCGGGCACGCCCGCGCGCTGCTGGCTCTCGAAAACCCCGAGGAGATTGAGAAGGCAGCGCAGAGGGTCGCCTCACTTTCGCTATCTGTTCGCCAAACGGAAACCTACGTTCAAGGCCTGATCGACCCCAGCCGGAAGGCGAAGAAAGCGCCCAAGGAACAGCCTCCCATTGACCCCAATGTTCGCGACGCCCAAGAGCGTTTGCAACGCGCGCTGGGGCTAAAGGTGACGGTCGAGGACCGCAATGGCCGGGGGAAAGTGACCATCGAATACGCACGTCTCGAGGACTTCGACGCCCTTATGGAAAGATTGACCGGCGAACCATCTTGAGTAACCTAAACATCTACAGATAGTTAGTGACTTGAACTGAAAATCTGATAATCTGATCGAATGGGGACGCGTGCCATCAGCGTGACTGAGGCTTCGCGCAACTTCTCTGACTGCGTGAATCGAGCGCGCTACCAGGGAACCAGTTTTGTGTTGCTGAAATCCGGCCTGCCCGTGGCCCGAATTGTGCCGGCGCCGGCTCGGCCAACCCGCGGAGTGGAGCTGGCCGATGCGCTTCGCGAGGCGCTGGCAGAGGTCCACGTCGGCGAGAAAGAAGCGACGTCGTGGCTGCACGATCTTGAGCAGGCACGCACCCCGATTCCGTCCCAGGTCAGCGCATGGCATACCTGATCGCGGCGGATGTGATCATCCAGGCCGAGCGCAAGAAGCTCGACTTGGAGGCTTGGCTGCGCGCACACCCCGGCGACGAAGTCCGGTTGGCCGCGATTACAGTGGCCGAGCTCTGGCGCAGCACAGAACGGGCAGCGCCGCCGCAGCGAACGGCGCGGCAAAAGCTCCTCGATCGGCTTTTTCAGGTCTTTGAGGTGGTGCCCTACTCAGAGAAGGCGGCAATTGAGCACGCGCGACTATGGGCCACGATGGATGCGACGGGCCAGCGCATCGACATGCAGGACCTGATCCTGGCGGCGACGGCTCTCGAGGGCGGCGCCACCATCGTGACGTTTCGTGCGAGGCGTTTCGAGGCAATCCCTGGATTGACGGTCGTCGCCCCATAGGGCCGGCCGGGCATTTTACTGAAACGAATCTAAGGCTTCGGCTGCGCGGGATAGGGAATGGGCTTCATCGAGGCGACGATTGCGTTGACCTCAGCCTGCATCACAAACTGATGTGCCGGGTCGCTTCCCCGTAGCCAGATCTGATAGCGCCGACCTGCTCGGCTTGCCGGAACCCACGGCACGGATGATAGCACCCTGCGACTTTGCGAGCTGTGACGCGGAGAAAGAACGCGACGGCGAGAGCAATGGTTCGATAGAATTCTCCTTCTTGAAGAGAAGGAGTTGTGCATGAAACCTATCGGGAAGACAGGTTGCGAGTTCCTGGCCGTGGTGCTACTGCTCACAGCCACCACCTGCAACCCGCGCGCGCAGCAGCGTTGGACCGAGGCTCAGGCAAATGCGTGGTACCAGGCGCAACCCTGGCCAGTAGGCGCGAACTTTCTGCCCTCGACGGCGATCAACGAGTTGGAGATGTGGCAGGCCGATACCTTCGATCAGGCGACCATCGACCGCGAATTGGGCTGGGCCGAGGGCATCGGCATGAATACCATGCGCGTCTTCCTCCACAACCTGCTGTGGGAGCAGGATCCCGATGGATTCAAGCACCGCATCGACACGTTTCTTACCATCGCCGCGCGGCACCACATACGTCCTGTGTTCGTGCTCTTCGATTCGTGCTGGGAGCCGTTTCCGAAACTCGGGCCGCAGCATCCTCCGATCCCCGGTGTGCACAACTCAGGATGGGTGCAAGCCCCCGGAGCGGCCATTCTTGCCGATCCCGCGCAGTACCCAAAACTCGAGCAATACGTGAAAGGAGTAGTTGGTGCGTTTGCCAACGACCCGCGCATCCTGGCGTGGGATGTATGGAACGAGCCGGACAACGGCAACGACAGTTCCACCGCAAAGGGCGAACCGCGGAACAAAAATGAGATCGTGCTCAAGTTGGTGCCGCAGGCGTTTGCCTGGGCGCGCAGTGTGCATCCCGTGCAGCCGCTGACCAGCGGCGTCTGGCACGGCGACTGGGCTTCGCTCGACGTGATGCCCCCGATGGCGCGCGTACAGATCGAGCAGTCCGATGTGATCAGCTTTCACAACTACGGCTGGCCCGAGGATTTCGAAAAGCGCGTCGAGCAGCTCGAACAGTTCCATCGGCCGCTGATCTGCACCGAATATATGGCGCGCGGGGCGGGCAGCACCTTCGATGGTTTCACGACGTATTCCATCCCGACGGAACGCTATATCGAGAGCGCGAAGGCGAGATCATTCGCGATCTCACAAGCGGCAAGCAACCGCCGCTGTGATAGCGCGATTGCCGCACGTAATCGAGGCTCTGCACATTGCTCAAACTCCCACCGAGGCACAGAGGAGGCATCTTCATGTCTTTGTTCTTTCCGATAAGGAACGCGGCTCTTCCATTTGGGCTCGCTGTTGCCGCGCTTGTTCCGGCGCTGGCGCAACAGCAGAAATACCCGTTCAGCGATCCCACGCCCCCCATGGAGAAACGCATCGACAATCTGCTTTCGCTGATGACTGTCGACGAGAAGGTGGGCTGCCTGGGGACGAACACGGGTGTGCCGCGGCTGGGCGTGCCGAATATCGGAAGCTCCGAGGGCATTCACGGAGTGGTGCAGCGCGAGGCGCGGGGCAACCGGCAGCCGGTGACGACCACGCAGTTCCCGCAGGCAAAGGGATTGGGCGAGTCTTGGGATTCGGAACTGGTGCGGCAGGCCGCCGGCGTGGAGGGATACGAGGCGCGGTTCATTACGCAGACGCCGAAGTACGACCGCCAGATTCTGATGCAGTGGGGGCCGCAGTCAGACCTGGCGCGCGATCCGCGCTGGGGGCGAAGCGAAGAAGTCTACGGTGAAGATCCGTTTCTGAATGGAACCATGGCCACGGCATTCGCGAAGGGCCTGGAAGGCGACGATCCGAGATATTGGCAGGCGTCTCCGCTGCTCAAGCATTTTCTAGCCAATAGCAATGAGGATCACCGCGACAGTTCGTCGTCGGACTTCGACGAGAGGCTGTTCTGGGAGTATTATTCGGTTCCTTTCCGCATGGCTTTTCTCGATGGCGGCGCCAAGGCGGTGATGGCGTCGTACAACGCGTGGAACGGTACCACTATGGCAGTAAATCCGGTCCTGCGCAGCATCGTCCGCGAGCAATGGGGCGTGGAAGTGATTTCGAGCGATGGCGGAGCGGTGCGGTTGCTCGTTGATCCGCGACATCTTTTTCCGAATCAGCAGGCCGCGGTGGTGGCGTGCCTGAAGGCTGGGATTAACCAGTTCCTCGACCGCTACCTGGATGAGACCAAGGCGGCGTTAAAGGATGGCCAGATCACCGAGGCCGAGATCGACACGCTGCTGCGGCCGAAGTTCCGCATCGCCATCCGGCTCGGCTTGCTCGATCCGCCCGAGATGGTGCCGTACGCGAAGATAAAGGATTCGCCTGAACCTTGGGGTACAGAGCGAGACCGCGGCGTGTCGCTGCGGATGGCGCTCGAATCGGTGGTTCTGCTGAAGAATGAGAACAACTTTCTGCCGCTCGACAAGAATGCGATCAAGTCGATTGCGGTAATAGGCCCGCTGGCCGACTCAGTTCACTGGGACTGGTATGGTGGCACGCCGCCGTATACTGTCACCCCGCTCGAGGGAATCAAGGCCGAGGCTGGATCGGGAGTGAAGGTGACTTATGCCGCTGATGAGCTGGGCAACGCGGCGATCAAAGCGGCCAAGGATTCGGATGTCGCGGTGGTGGTGATCGGCAACGACCCAACCTGCGGGCCCGACATGGCTCACGACTGGCACAACACCATCGATGGCGGCGGGACGCTGGCCTGTACCGTTCCCAGCGATGGACGCGAGGGACGCGACCGCGAAAGCATTGACCTGGCGCAGGAACAGTTGGTGAAACAGGTCTATGCGGTCAATCAGAAAACCGTGGTGATTCTCGTCTCGAGTTTTCCTTTCGCCATCAATTGGTCGCAGGCGCATGTGCCGGCCATTCTGCATATGACGCACTCGTCGCAGGACGAAGGGACGGCGCTGGCGCAGGTGCTGTTCGGCAAATACAACCCGGGAGGGCGGCTGACGGAAACCTGGCCGAAGTCGCTCGACCAGTTGCCGCCGATGATGGATTACAACATCCGCGACGGCAAGACCTACATGTACTTCAAAGGTGAGCCGCTGTATCCGTTCGGCTTCGGACTGAGCTATACGACGTTCAAATATTCCAACCTTCGCGCAAGCGCCCCGCAGTTAGCCGGAAACAGCGAAGTGACGATGAGCGTAGACGTGACGAATACCGGCAGCCGGGCCGGCGACGATGTGGTGCAGATGTACGTGAAGCATTTGGGGTCGAAGGTAGAGCGCCCGCGCGAGGAGCTGAAGGGGTTCCGGCGCGTGACCCTCGCGCCCGGAGAGACCAAAACAGTTGAAATGCCTCTGAAAGCGTCGGCCCTTGCGTGGTGGGATGAAAAGCTGCCGGGATTCCGAGTTGAGTCCGAGCCCGTAAGCGTGATGATCGGCAACTCGGCAAGCGACATCCAGACGAGCACGACGGTGCACGTGGATTAGAGGCGTGCCAGGACGTGCACGAGGGAAAAGCCCCGATCGATACGGCGTTGCCGAGGCAGGCTGTGTCGCTACTCAGGCTCACCTGGTGAGTGGCCGCTGCGGGATCAGGTGCTGGCGCGGAAGCCGACGGAATTCTTATTGCGGTGAGCCGGCATCTCTGCTCGAAGCCGCCATACTTTCGAGCGAATCCTGAATGGTTGGGTTGTGCCCCGCGTAAATTTCCTCGCGCCGGATGCGATGGAATTTAGACAAGACTGAGTTCGCCGAAGCGAGAGTTACGATTCTTTCGGCATACGACTCGATGTGGGCGCCGGGGAAAGCAAAAAGCGAGATCGAATCTGTGAGCAGGCTGAGATAGGCGCGGGCTCCGCAACAACCGAGACTCATTGCAGCTTTTCCCGTATTCATCACCTGTGGCACGACCGCACACGCAGGTCTCCCCATTGCGGGAGCATTGCCGCCTTCGACCTGCTGTGTTGCTTCAGAAAGAATCAGAGTCTGCGCTGCATCGGCGAACAGCAACACCACGTCGGGCGGCAATGGCGTCGAAGCAAGAGGAGAATAGAGCACATGCCGCGGCTTCGATTGCAGGACAGGAATCAGCGGCAAATCGTCGGGCCTCACGTATCCAAGGTCGCCAAACACCTTGATGGCATCCATCAAGTCGGCCTGCTGTGCGGCAGAAGGTTCGAGATTGTGCGTATACACACCGATGGCGCACCGCGAGTGGTCAGCCGCTGAAGTCGCAAACGAGTCACTCATCGCGTCCTCCCAGAAGCGGCATCCCGCTGGCACGCGGCTGGCCGGAGCGCCGACTCCAGCGGGAACGGAATCGGCAAAGCAGATTGAAATTGGAGAATTCTTGAGCCTAAGTGCGCTTACGATATCCGTCGAGATTCCGGCATAATCTTGCATCATCGATTTTCCAATCCCTTTCACCAAGCTATGTGTGCCAAGAGGTCAGCCCGTTACGCGGCTGGCAACAGTAAAGCCCATTTCGGAGATCAATCCCTCTATGGATTTTTCATCCATTGCATCGGGATCGAATTTGATGGTGACCTTTCCTTCCGGATAAGTCGACTTACTTGCCAAAATGCCCTTTTGCTTGCTCAGCAGCGTATCCAATCCCACCGCGCAGGTGATGCAACTGAATCCTCTGACCTGGTAGATCACGGTCCTGGCGGTTGCTTTCCCTTTGGCCTCGAATGCCAACGCGCCTGCACCCGAGATTGCCAGGAATTGAAGAACTCTTCTGCGTAACATGGTTCATGCCCTCCTCGGGCGGTTGACTCGCGCCTTGAAATTGCTGTGATTCACTTCGCTGAAGCGGTGCCAGGTTCGTATCGCCAAGACGTTAGAGTGCTGGTCTGGTCTGAAAATCGCGTGTCGGTGTATTCGCTGAAATCGAGTTTCTTATTGAGGACGCCGGTTTCAATCATCAGGTCGCGAACCATGTCGAAGTCCGCTTTCCGCGGAGCGAGGGGACTGTAGACAACCCGATCCATCGGCTTGGTAAGCGCCCAGCGCAGCAGCGCGGGCTTCTGATTGTAGTAAAAACGTCCCACAAAGTCGGCGGCATCCTCGCGATGAGGCTTGCTGGTATCCAGCCACAGGCCCGAGCGCGCGATTCCGTCCACAAGCACCTGCACCACATCCGGACGACGGTCGATCAGGTCCTGGCGCACCACCAGAATGCACGACATATAGTCTGGCCAGTAATCCCGAGCCTGAAAAAGTATGCGTCCATATCCGGCCATCTCCGCTTGTGACGGAAACGGTTCGCCCATGACAAACGCGTCGATGGCGTGAGCCGCCAACGCGCCGGAGACATCGGGTGGCGCCATCTCCACCATCTTGATTTCTCCTGGCTTGATGCCCCACACCTTCATGGCGCGAAACAGCAGCAGGCGTTCATCTGAGAAGCGGCTGGGGATAGCGATCGTGCGTCCGCGCATGTCGGCGAACGTCTTGATCGGTCCATTCTTCTGCACAACAACGGCGCTCCCATAGCGGTGCCCGAGATAGACCACCTTGATGGGAACTCCCTGGGCCTTGAGCGCCAGTGCCATGGGCGCAACAATAAATGCCGCCTGAACGCGATTGGAGATCAGCGCTTCCTTCATCTCTGGAAACCCCTGAAACATTCGCGGCATGAACTCTTCACCCGAGAGCGAATATTTCGAGATGTAGTCGGTGACCGGGCAAGTGAGCTGACAGGTAACTGGCAGATAGGCCACCGTGATCTTGCGCTCATTGATGGGCCGGTAATCATTCAAAACCGCTGCCCAATTAACGTTGAGCCAGGCATGCAGCCCCGTGATGAGCGCCAGCCAGCCGACTGCGAGGATCATGAGCTTGGTTCTAAGATGCATTGCGGAACCCCCAGCGAACGGACTTGATCCTCTCCACTCGCCGCACGCTGAAATCAAGGATCAGCCCGATGATCCCGATCATCAGCATCGCCGCCACAACCAGGTCGTAGCGCTTTCCTGAGTTGCGCGAGTCGATCACCAGATAGCCAAGTCCCGAGTCCACGGCGATCATTTCAGCCGCCACAACCACGAGCCAGGCGATGCCCAGCGCGATGCGCACGCCGACGAGGATCTGAGGCAAGGCAGCCGGAAAAATGACCCGCCGCAAGAGCTGCGGAGTAGACAACCCAAAATTGCGCCCCGCACTGCGCAGAACGGGCGACACGCTGGATACGCCGCTCACGCACGCCTGCACAATAGGGAAGATCGATGCGAGAAAGATGAGAAAGATTGCAGCGCGGTCTCCCACGCCGAAGAAGATTATGGCTACTGGTATCCATGCGATGGGGCTGATGGGTCTCAGTATCTGCAGCACTGGGTTAACCACCTGGTTCGCCGCTGCGCTCCATCCGAGCCAAAGGCCAACAGGAATTCCGACCAGGATCGCGGCACAGAAGCCAACTGCGACCCTGCGGAGTGAATCGCCGATATCCGCCCATAGAACATGCTTATGCAGCAACTCAGCCATTCCCGTTCTTACGTTCATTGGCGACGGGAAGACTTTCGTCCCCGTAAACACCACCGAGTAATGCCAGACCGCCAACAAGAGTGCAGCGGCAATCACGGGCCAAAAGAAATTCTCCCAAATGCGCGGCTTGGCAACTGCTTTCATATCTCGTAGGCCAGGCCAATCTGCTTCAGCAGTTCGTCGCGAAGCTCCAGGTAACGCGGCGAGCTGATGTTGCGGGGATGGGGGATGTCGATCGTCAGAACTTCTTCGATGCGCGCCGGCCTCGAGCTCAAGACCACAACGCGGTCGGCCATTTGCACGGCCTCATCGATATCGTGCGTAACGAAAAGGATGGTTCTGCGCTCTGTTTGCCAGATGCGCAGCAATTCGCCGCGCATAATCACTCGGGTAATGGAGTCGAGCGCTCCGAAAGGCTCGTCCAGATACAAAATGTCAGGATTGACCGCCAGCGCCCGCGCCACCTGCAGCCGCTGCTTCATGCCGCCGGAGAGATCCGAAGGGTAAGTATTTTCAAATCCCTGCAGCCGGACGGTTTGCACGTAGTGTGCAATGCGCTCTTCGCGCTGCGCGCGCGTCAATTTCGACAATCCGAAGCCTATGTTTCCTTCGACGGTCAGCCAGGGAAAAACACCTCGCTCCTGGAAAACCATGATGCGCCGCGGGTCGGGCCCGCTCACTGCTTCACCGTCGATGGTGACGGATCCACTGGTCGAAGGAAGAAAGCCCGCCAGGACGTTCAGGAGTGTCGACTTGCCGCATCCCGAAGGGCCGACGATGCAGATGAATTCCCCTTCGGTGACGTCGAGGTTGATGTCTTCAAGCGCAGCGACGCTTTCGCCATCGCGCTCAAACACCTTGCCCAGGTGCTGAATTCGCAATTTGCGCGTGGTTCCTGCCGCGGTCACAACTGCTTCTGCTGACGCCACTAGTCCTCCGCCACACTCCAATGAAACGACCTCACCCGCTCCAGCGATCTCATCGTAAGGTCAAGCAACAGGCCGATAACTCCGATAATGACCATTCCGGCCACGACAAGATCGTAGCGATTCCCTGCGTTCCGGGCATCCACAATCAGAAAGCCCAATCCGGAACTGACGGCAATCATCTCCGCGGCCACCACAACCAGCCAGGCGATGCCGAGCGTAATTCTCAGCCCAATCAACAACTGAGGAACAACCGCCGGATACAGCACCCGTGACACAAACGCACTCGAACTTAATCCAAAGTTTCTGCCCGCGTTGATATACACGGCGGGAATGTTATGCACAGCGCTCATGGCCGTCAGAAGCAAAGGAAAGAAGCACCCGACAAAGATCAGAAAGATTGCGGCGAGATCGCCCACGCCGAACCAGAGAATGGCGATCGGAGTCCAGGCCAGGGGTGAAATGGGACGAAAGACCTGCACGAGGGGGTAGAACGCCAATTCGCCGCGCCGGTACCACCCCAGCATAAGCCCCAGAGGGATCGCCACAAGAGCCGCCAGGCCAAATCCCCAAGTCACCCGGAAAAGAGATGCGACCACGTATTTGACTAACAATCCGTGCTGCATCAGGTCCACGATTCCCGACGCAACGCCAATCGGCCCCGGCAGTAGCTGCCCGGGATGGCGATTGATGGCGACTTGCCAAACCGCGAGCAGCGCCGCAATGAGCAGCACGGGACGGAGCCACACAGGAATTTTCAAATATCCCGACTCTCCTTGGGCCAATTGTTTCGAGAGGGAAGTTGGACCCGCTGCCAGCAGCTTAGCGGGGTTCGGGGCAATCGCGCTTCCATCGAAAGATGGGTAGAATTGCCCTCCCAACGACGGTTGGGCGGCTGGCCGCCAATCTGGAGGGAAATCAATTCACTGCCGACCAACCGGGCGGCTTGGTCGAAACTGAATCGCACCGCCCGTAGCATGGCCCGCGCACGACCCCTGAGGGTTGCTCTTCGCCCCACTTGGATTCGTCGAAATCGTGAAAGGAACTTCGGAGACATGACACTGGCTAGGTGATCTCTTTTACCGCGATCTCGTATTTAAAGTTATCCGGATCGAACGGATCGACTCGTCCTTCCGGGGTTTCCGCCTGCGGATACATGAAGTACACCAGCGGATTGCCGGCGGATCCCGGGAGTTCCACGTCATGCGCGTAGTTGTACGCCATCCAATTCATCTCCCAGGAACCGAACAAATAACCACGGGCCCTCGACACGACTTCATCGCCCAGGGAACGGTTTCCGGGAGGTTCTTCCAAAGCGACTTTCCGGACATCGGCTGGGTCTACAGGCACCCATCCGTGCCCGTGCAGGTGGACTTCGGCTCGACAGTGCTGTCCTTTCGTGGCACTATCCGTGGCCAGTCCAAGACTCTTGTAGCCCAGCTCCGACTTGGCAATCCTTAAACCATAGACGTGCCGCGCGGGCAGGCCCACCGAGCGGGCCAGGCCGACGTACAACGCGTTCAGGTCGGCACATTTGCCCCCCATATCTCCGGACTCCAACATGAATCGAATATCGCCACGACCACACCCGCGGATTTTCGGGTCGCGGAACGTATTTTCGACGACCCACTCATAAATAGCTCGCGCTTTCTCAATGTCGGTGGTTGCGCCGGCGGTCGCCTTGAGTGCGGTCTGCTTCACAATGCCGTCTGTCGGCACATATCGGCTGGGCTGAAGGAAGTAGTTCAGTTCAGTCTGCGAAACCGGGGGGACTATAGCCCGGGAGAACAAATCGACGGTGTAGTTTTTCAGCGAGACGCGGCTGGTCAACGTCAGCGCCGGCTTGGCGGTCGCGGGATACTTTGCGGAGACAATCCCAAGAGCGCATTGCTTGTCCTTACTCACCCTGACCGATCCAACCTCAGTCGTGAACCGCGTTGAAATTGTGCGCTGATAAGGCGTGTCGCGAATCAGCGGCGCCGGCAGCCAGATGTGCCCAACACCGTCTGGCTTCAGCAGCTCCACTTTGGTGGTGACCTCGAAGGTCCGCCATCCGCCCACCGACGGAGAATTCGCCAAGGCGGGCATCGTCCTGGTGATCGCCCAACCAGCACAAATGGCGCCGTTCGCACGCAGGAAATTTCGACGATTCATCACTCGCCTCGAGAATCCCAGCTAACCATGATTGAGTCAGGGGACCAGCGCCTGATTCCAATGAGATAAATTCCGCTCAAAGCGGAATCAATGCTCGACTTACGACTGTGGTCGGGAAGAAGGCGCTCAACGGATATTTTGACTGGGTACCTGTTGCATTCGCCATCCACCGGAGGGAGGGGGCCGGAGGTGCATCGAGTGGTGGAGACGCGCAAACGGAGGATTCGGGCCCAGGCCACGTTTGCCCGACGACAATGGATTGCCTATTTCCAGACCCTCGGAGATTCGAGCAAGTTGTCCGGGTTACTTTGTCACGGCGTTCATTTCAAGATAGCCTTGCGGCGGAATTCCGAAAGCATCTGCAACTCGATTGAAGAACGCGAACATCGCCGTAATATAGACAGCTTCGGCGATCTGCGGTTCGGTCCAGCCGTGATCGCGCAGGGTCTGCACGTCTTCTGCGGTCGTTCGATACGCGGCCTCCGTCACCTTCGTCACGTAATCCAACAACGCGCGCTCTGCCGGGCTCAGTTCTGCTTCATCGAGCTTGCCGTTGGCCAGCGCCTGCACCGTTTTTTCTTCTGCTCCCTGAACACGCAGGAAGTATGCATGCGAGTCCAGTCAATACGGACAGCGGTTGAGCCACGAAACCCAGCTGGCGATGGCCTCTTTCTGACGTCGATTCAGATGCCCCTCAGAAAAGTGCACCGTGTCACCAAACTTCAGGACGTCACGAAGAAAATCGGGCCGGTGGCTGAAGCACTTCAAAATTCCCGGCATCTTCTGCCTGCCGGACTTCTGACGCCACTCGTCATAGACAGCAGCCACTTCGCCAGTCGCGTCGGCATCTTCAATCAGCTCGATCTTGGTCTTTTCGATACCCACGGCGCAGACCTCACTATCTCTGGAATATACCAGGAGGTCAAGTTCCGCAATATCAATTTTTCGGCAGACCTGATTCCTGATTCCCGTTCACGCTGGCCGGCAGAAATGCTCATTCTCTAGTTGAACTAGGCGAACAAAGATCGAGTCGCATGATGCGTTTCACATCACGGGGCGATCTGCGGGCAACGGCTTTATCAAGCTATGATCTTCAACGCCGAGAAGGTTGAGGATTGGCGCTGTACTCATTGTCGTCAATAGAGCCATGACCACCATCATGGAAAAGAGCGTGGGAGAAAAGACGCCAACGTTATATGCGATGTTGAGTACGACCAGTTCCACCAGCCCGCGCGTATTCAAGAGGGCGCCCAGCGCAGCTGCGTAACGCCATGAATGCCCATTCCAGCGTGCAGCCAGCGCGGCGCCCGCCAACTTTCCGAACACCGCGGCCAGCAACACTGTGGCCGCCCACAGCAAAGCCGACTTTCCGTATAGCAGACTGAGTTGCGTCCGCATCCCGGTCAGGGCAAAGAAAAGAGGCAACAGGATGACTGACACCAGGGTGTCGAGGTGCTCGCGCATTGTCTTTTGCCAGTTTTCAACGCGTGGGAAGCACGTCCCGGCAATGAACGCTCCAAAGAGCGGGTGGACGCGGATGAATTCAGTGGCCGCTGCCGATGTCAGCGTCAAAGCCAGGACAATGCTCAGCATCTCAAATGAAAGCTCAACGTTTTGCAGATTACGCGTCCACCGCGCCGCCAGCGGCCTGATCACGCCCAGCATCACTATCAAATAGGCAGCAAGGCCCGACAGTCGCGAGAGTAACGAGGACGGCCCGCCCGGCGCACCGATCAGGGCAAGCGCCAGCGAGAGAAAAAGCCACGCAAACAAGTCGTCCACGGCGGCACAGAAAATCGCGGTCACCCCCAGTTCGGTCGCTTGGATCCCTCTCTCTTCGAGGATGCGAGCCAGCACAGGAAAGGCCGTAATGCTCATTGCAATGCCGAGAAACAATGTAAAAGGTGTGCCGCCGACTCCCTGCGGCGCGAACCGGACCCTCAATGAGGGCGCCAGCAACGCCCCTATCGCAAACGGCAGCAGGATGCTCATTCCGCTTGCCAGCAGCGCCGTCCTGCGCTGGCGGTAGAGCAATTCATGATCCAATTCCATGCCGACCAGGAACAGGAAGAGGATTAACCCAACTGTGGAGAAAATTTCGAAGACGGCAAAGGACGACTTTGGAAAAAGAGCACTGGAGACGTTTGGCGCGAATCGCCCAAAGAGTGAAGGGCCGAGCAGAATCCCGCCAACGATCTCGCCTACCACCCGCGGCTGTCCCACTTTGCGCGCCAGCCAGCCCCCGGCCAGCGTCGCCAGCATGATAACTGACATCCCGATCAAGAGCAGTGCCAAAGGTTCTTATGCTCCAATGATTTGATGTGCAACCGCCCCGCCTCATCCGAGTGCTGCTTAATGGGAATGTGGTCAGGCAACGTTGCGAGCGCTTCAATCTAGATTCCGCCGATCGCGGTTCCATCGAAAGGTGGGTAGAATTACCCGCCCATCGACTGTTGCGTGATTGTCATTGCTTCCGCCAGTATGCGCTATACGGAAAACTGTCGACACATCCTCCTGATGATAAATAACTTCTCCGAAATTGATGTGACGGTAGTGGGGGGTGGTCTGGCCGGAATGGCAGCCGCTTTTCATCTCGCCAAGGGTGGACTGCGCGTGCTCTGCATTGAGGCGGAATCTGAAAACAGAGACGCAGTCGGCGAATCACTTGACTGGTCCGCACCTGAGTTACTGGCCGACCTGGGCCTGCCAATGAACCGCCTTCTCAGCGAAGAGATGGCTACTTATAAAAAACACGTCATTCTCAGGCTGCGCAGCGGAGCGGCACAACATTACGAGCCGTCCGATTGGCTTGCTAAGCCGCCATACAACGTTGAGTTGAGAACCCTTCACGTGGACCGCACAAAACTCGATCGGGCTCTTCGCGAGATTGTCAATTCAGCCGGCGTCACCTGGCTGCGCGACAAAGTGATTCGAGTGGAGCGGAAAGACAGAACGATCACTTCGGTGGTTACCCAGGGCGGCATCGAAATCTCCTCACGTTGGTTTGTTGACGCCGCTGGATCGGCGACTAGTCTGTTTCCACGCCTCTTCGATTTGCAGGTTTATGAGTACGGCCCCAAAAAGGTAGCAATATGGGATTACTTCCCCGCGCCTGAGCCACTGGAAGGGACCACCATAAACGCGGACTGTGAAGGCCCTTTCTACATGAGCTGGGTCTGGCAGATACCGATTCATCCTGAAACCATCAGCGTTGGGTATATCGCCGCGGGCGAGACAGTTGGTGAGAAGCGAAAGCAGGGAATGTCGCCTCAGGATATTTTCAGAGAGCAGTTGGGCAACATTGCAGAACTCCGTCAACTGGCGCAGCCTTCCAACGCAAATCCTCCGCAAACCACGTCGTTTCGGTGTCGCGCGTACGGCAAAACCAACGGTCCCAATTGGCTCGTCATCGGCGAGTCGGCCGCCATGGTTGACCCCATGACATCGAATGGCGTGACCGCGGCCTTGCGGCACGCTGAAGAAGCCTCGCGAATCATCTCGCGCAGTCGCAATCGCAGGCAATTGCCTTGGCTGTCGCGAAGTCTTTATAGCCGGCGCGTACTCTACATAGCGAATTTCTTCAATTCCGGAATCGAAAAGGTCGTCTACGACTGGCCCATCAGAAATCGGATTGGACCGCTCAACGCCGGCGACGTATACACCATTCCGGCATGGAGCATCAACAACATCTATTCGCGCATAAGGCCCAGCGGCATAATCTCCACTTTTTTGTTCGGCATGTTTCTCGCCACACTTCGTCTTGCAATGAACCTGTTCTATTGGTACTGCTCGCGAACGCGATCTTCTGCGCCGGCGTGTACAACCTCATGACGTCGATCGGAGTATCACCATGCATTTTGTAAGCTGCGGCTCTGGAGTTCCCATCCTTTTCATTCACGGAATGCCAACCAGTAGCTGTCTCTGGAAAGGCGTTATTCAGCGCCTCTGCGGAAGCTTCAAGTGTTTTGCCGTGGACCTGCCTGGAATGGGGGAAACACCCGGCCGGCCCTATGATTCTGACTTTCTGCGCCATTTCGCGGAACAGATTGACCAAATTCGCATCGGGAACAATATTGAAAAATGGCACGTGGTGGGTCATGACGCCGGATCGGTGGTTGCGGTTCACTACGCACGCTACTTCCCCCAACATGTCGGCTGCCTCGCTTTGCTTTCACCGGCCTTGTTCCCTGAACTCAGGCCCTTCTTTCTTCTTGAAGCCCTGCGAAAGCCCATTCTGGGAGAACTCCTGGCTCCGTTGATCGGGCAAATCTTCTGGAAGATAGCCATGCGCCGAGCCGTTGGACCGTCCGGAGACGCCAGGCGAATTCTCGACGATTTTCGTCGGCCATTTTCGGGCTTCGCAGGGCCGTGGGAGTTCATGCGGGTCCTGCGTTGGGGCAAGCCATCGTCGCTGCTGGCCAATGTTCCCCGCTTCCTACCCTCACTGACGATGCCGACGCTGATCTTTCATGGTTTGCAAGATCCGGCGATTCCCGAGGCTTTCGCCCGCCGAGCTTCCGAACTCATTCCCAATGCCAGTATGGTCACACTTGAGTCCGGTCACTTCATTCCTCTCAACCAGCCCGAGCCCGTCGCAACCCGTCTCGCCGGGTTCTTCGGCAGTCATTCATCCACGCAGGGTCAGCCGGCATGTTCCTGACCTGCATTCGGATCGATTTTCCGGCACAGCTGGTTATGAATGGATGCGCCCGGTCGAATGGCTTCGCGTGGCGGAAGTGCGTGTGAGTCGAACACACCGTCGCCCGTTAAGAACGACCACCGGTTTTGAAGACCGGGAGGATCACCGGAACCTAAGCACTTCCTGAACGATCGCAGCGTATTCAAACGGCGGCGTTCTGCTCTGTATGGTATCTGAAGATGGAGGGCTCAATTGGCCGATTTCGCTAAGGTTGGACTGACGCAGACGGTGAAAGCGGGTGGATGTGCAAGCAAACTCGCGCCGGGCTTACTCGCGGAAGTGTTGTCCAGGCTCCCCAGACAGAAGGACCCTAACGTTCTGGTAGGTTTCGACACTTCCGACGATGCCGGCATCTATCGGATCGCCGCAAATCTTGCGCTGGTCCAGACGGTCGATTTCTTCACTCCACTGGTTGACGATCCCTTCACATTCGGTCAGATTGCAGCCACTAATGCACTCAGCGATGTCTATGCCATGGGAGGCGAGCCCGCGACTGCTCTCTCGATTGTGTGTTTCCCTCAGGATGGGAATTTGGACGTGCTGGAACAGATCATGCGCGGCGGTATGTCGAAAATGGCGGAGGCTGGCTGTGCCGTCGTGGGCGGCCACAGCGTTCGCGACGCAGAGATCAAGTTCGGTTATGCCGTAACAGGTCTGATCGATCCGGAGCGCGTCCTAACGAATGCAGGCGCGGTAGCAGGCGATACATTGATCCTTACCAAGCCGATTGGAACCGGCGTAATCACGACTGGAATCAAGCAGGGCAAAGCGAAGCCCGAATGGGTCGCCAACGCAGTTGAATCCATGACGACGCTCAATCGCACCGCCTCGCGACTGGTCCTGGAGCATGCGGGTGTGCACGCGATGACAGACGTCACGGGGTTTGGCCTGATGGGCCATGGGCGCGAGCTGGCCCTTGGCAGCGGAATGAGGATCGAGATCGTGGTGGAACAGGTTCCTCGCATCGAAGGCGCGTGCGAAGCTGTCCGTCTCGGCACGATCCCCGCGGGCCTGTTGGCCAATCGCGAATTTGCCGAGTGCATCAGCGCGGACGCGCCGGGCTCTCAAATCCCGGATGATATGCGCATACTCTTGTACGATCCGCAGACTGCTGGAGGTCTGTTAGTCTCAGTTGCAGCCGATTCCGCCGACGCGTTTCTTGGTTCGCTTCGCAGCGCAGGTCTGAATGCAGCCCGGATCGGTTCAGTGCTTGGCCCCTACACTTCCGGTGCAGGAGAGCCGGCGATTCTGCTGAGGTAATTCAAGCCAATGCAGCATGTTCCCACTAAGAACGGCCACCCCATGAAGGGTGTTGAACAAGCCGGCGAAAGCGACGAGCAAGCCAGTCTCTACAGGCTACTGCCTTCTGTCAACGATCTTCTGCTCGCTCCCGAATTCGTGGCCTTACTCCAACTTCACTCGCACAGCGCGACGTTAGAAGCTACGCGAGCCGTTCTCACTCGCATACGTGAAGAGATTGCCAAAGGACAACTGACTCGTGACGGTCTTGTCGACCGCGTGAGCACGATCAATTTTGAGGTTGCCGAAGAACTCAATGCCAATTCGCGCTTTTCGCTCCGGCGCGTCATCAATGCAACGGGCGTAATACTCCACACCAATCTCGGGCGCGCGCCTCTCAGTGCCTCCGCCCTTGAGCACGTTGCCGAAACAGCGAAGGGATATTGCAATCTGGAGTTCGATCTGCATAACGGCGGGAGGAGCCGTCGCGACGTTCATGCCGAGGAGCTCATCCTGCGGTTGCTCCAGGGCAGGGCCGGCGGTTCAGGTGGGCGCGATCCGAATACGTCTGCAGCCGCGCTCGTGGTCAATAACTGTGCTGCTGCTACCTTCCTTGCACTCAATTCGCTTGCCGAGGGCGCTGAGGTTATTGTTTCTCGTGGTGAGCTTGTCGAAATCGGCGGCGGCTTTCGCATCCCTGAGATTCTGGCCAAGTCCGGCGCACGCATGCGCGAAGTTGGCACTACAAACCGCACACGGCTTGCCGACTATGAGAGCGCCATCCAGCCTGACACGGCCCTGATCCTTCGCGTTCACCAGTCCAACTTCAGCATGGACGGTTTCACCGAACGGCCGACTCTCGATGAACTTGTGGCGCTGGGGAGAAGAACCAATATCCCGGTGTTCGAGGATCAGGGCACGGGCCTGTGCATTTCGCTTGAAGCTTTGGAAGCCGGTTCTCAACCAACTCTGCCTGGGAGCTTCCGCCTTGGTGCGGATCTGGTTGCCGCAAGTGGAGACAAGTTGCTTGGCGGCCCTCAGTGCGGCCTTCTCGCAGGTCGAGTAGACCTCATCGAGCGAATACGCAAGAACCCTCTCTTGCGAACCTTTCGCGTAGACAAGCTGACCTACGCAGCGCTGGAGGCAACGCTGATGGATTATCTGGCAGACAGAACGGACTCGATTCCGATCGTTAGAATGCTCCGGACTTCTTCTGAAGAAGTAATGAAAAGATGCGAGTGGATTGCCGCGCAGGTGAATAGCACCAATCTTGCCGCGGACGTCGTTCCCGCTCTTAGTCTTATTGGTGGCGGCGCCGCACCGTCGGCACGGCTGCCAAGTTCAGCAGTCGCCCTTCGCCACAGGGGGTTTCAACCACCGGCGCTGCTGCATTTTCTAAGACAACTCGATCCCGCCGTCATCGGCCGCGTCAGCGAAGACAGAGTGTTGCTGGACCTTCGCACGGTTGAATCCGAATTCGATGAAACGCTCGCGGCTCTGCTCAATCAGACTGCGCAAAGCAATGCCGCCTTTCTTCCGGCTTCGCAAGGCCAGAAGTGAGCGCCGGAACATCGTCAGTGCCGCACCTGTACCCATGAGTATG
>JBEKPO010000093.1:0-25520 GCA_049520675.1 Occallatibacter sp.
TGGCTGGGCGTCAGATAGGGTGGCGACCCGTGCGTTCGTGGCGGCGCGCCTGCTGGATGGGTTCACCGTCGTCCGCGAGCGACGGTTCAGCGCCCCCGAGGATCCAGTGCACCGGAAGCCTGTTCGTATCCGAAGTTTGATCGCGACAGAGGGAAGATTGAAGTGAAGTCCATCGGATTGGAACGCATTCTTACATTAAGCTCTTTATTTTTCCTTGCACTGTACGCCACCGGCTGCCAGAAGAAGCAGGCGGCCGCCGCGCCCCAGATGCAGGGATTGCCGGTGCAGACCGTCACAGTATCGATGTCGCCCGTGGCGCAGTCGAGCGAGTACGTGGCTACTATCAAATCGCGGCGTTCGGCCACTCTGCAGCCCCAGGTGAGTGGCGCCCTCACGGAGATCGGCGCCCGCTCGGGAGACCGCGTGAAGGCCGGCCAGGTGTTGATGCAGATCGACCCACGCCAGCAACAGGCTACTGTCGAGTCGCAGCGCGCCACCGAGCGGCAGAAGAAGGCCCTGCTCGATTACGACACCATCGAGCTCGACCGCCAGCACAAGCTCTTCGACGCCGGAGTCACCAGCCGCGACGCCTACGACCAGGCGCAGCAGGCCTTCCAGAACGCGAAGGCCGATTACGAATCCGCGGGGGAGTCGCGCAAGACGCAGGAGCAGCTTCTCGCCTACTACACGGTCCGCGCGCCATTTGACGGCGTCGTGGGCGATATTCCGGTGCACGTTGGCGATTACGTTACCACCTCAACCATGCTCACGACGCTTGATGAAAACAAAGATCTGGAAGCTTACATCTACGTTCCCACCGAGCGCGCCGGCGAATTGCGCGTGGGCCAGACGATCAACATCACTGACAACAACGGCAACCTGCTCGAGAAGACCAAAATCGATTTCATCTCGCCTCAGGTCGACAGCATGCTGCAGGGCATCCTGGTGAAGGCGCCCGTCGAGCCTTCGGCCGAAGTACGCAATGCGCAATTGGTCAAAGCCGACGTCATCTGGAGCACGAAGCCTATGGCCGTAGTTCCGGTGCTGGCCGTCTCGCGGCAGGGCGAGCAGAGCTTTGTCTTTGTGGTGCAGCAAGCGCAAGGCATGAACATGGCGCACCGCGCTCCAGTGACGTTGGGGGATACGGTCGGAAACAACTACTCCATCGCATCCGGGCTGAATGCGGGCGACAAAGTGGTGGTTTCGGGAACGCAGTTTCTGGTCGACGGCATGCCGGTTATTCTGCTCGGCGGATAAACCGGAAGCCAGCCAACAGCAACATATAGCAGCGGACAGCTGACGGTTCGCAGCGAAGAGCCAGGGAGAGAGCAACCCTTGTTTGTCGACTTCTTCATTCATCGGCCGGTGTTCGCAACTGTCTGCGCCCTGATGATCATTCTGGCGGGCGCGATCTGCATTCCCACCCTGCCCGTCGAGATGTATCCCAATTTGGCGCCGCCGGTGGTGTCGGTAACTGCCAACTATGTGGGGGCCGATGCGCAGACAGTCGAAAAGGCTGTCACCATTCCTTTGGAAGAATCGATCAATGGCGTGGAAGGAATGCGCTATATCAGTTCCTCAAGCACCAACAGCGGCACCTGCCAGATCAGCATCACGTTCAGGACCGGCTATAACCTCGATATTGCCGCCGTCGATGTGCAGAATCGCGTAGCCAGCGCGGAAGGCCGCCTGCCTGGCGAAGTCGTCTCCACGGGCATTACCGTCCTGAAATCCAATTTTAATTTCGTCTTCGGCGCCGGGTTCTATACGCTCGACGGGCGCTACTCAAGTGAATTCATCTCCAACTACCTTGACGTCTACGTAATCGATGCACTTAAGCGCGTGCCGGGCGTGGGCGACGTGCTCAACTTCAGCCCGCGTAAATACGCCATGCGCGTGTGGCTCGACCCCGTACGGCTGGCTTCCCGCGGCCTCACCCCAACCGATGTGGTGAGCGCTCTCCAGGAGCAGAATATCGAGGTTCCGGCCGGGCAGCTCGGGCAACCGCCGGCAGACGCCAAGCAGGCATTCCAGATTCCCGTGCGCGTTGTCGGCCGCCTTACCAGCCCGCAGGAATTCGACAACATCATCGTCAAGAACTCGCCCAACGGCCTCGTGCAGCTGAAAGACGTGGGCCACGCTGAGGTGGGTGCCGAAGACTACAGTACGGCGCTGGAATACGCGGGCCACGAGGCAATGGGCATCGGCGTGGAGCAGCTCTCGAACGCCAACGCGCTCGATGTGGACCGCAAGGCGAAAGCAGCGCTCGCGGAGCTGTCGAAGAGCTTTCCGCCCGGCTTGCAGTACGCGATTGCCTTCGACTCCACCACCGCGGTCAACGAGTCCATCCAGGAAGTGCTGAAAACCCTTGGGATGGCGATTGTCATCGTCATCGCCGTCATTTTTCTCTTCCTGCTGGACTGGCGCGCCACGATTATTCCCGCGGTCACCATTCCTGTCTCATTGATTGGCACCTTTGCGTTCATCCGGATCTTCGACTTCTCGATCAACTCGCTGACCCTCTTCGGCATCACGCTGGCCACAGGCCTGGTGGTTGACGACGCGATCGTGGTCATCGAGAACGTGCAGCGCCACATCCATATGGAGCACTCTGATCCGCACGAGGCGACTTCGCACGCCATGAAGGAAGTGACGAGCGCCGTGATCGCGACGTCGCTGGTATTGATCGCTGTTTTTGTGCCGGTTTCGTTCTTCCCCGGCGCCACAGGCATTCTCTACCGGCAATTTTCGCTCACCATCGCGTTCTCCATCGCCATCTCGGCGTTCAATGCCCTGACGCTTTCGCCGGCGCTGTCAGCGCTGTTTCTACGTGGCGAAGAAGCCCGCCCGCGCCAGCTTGACTTTCTCCACATCCGGCCCATCTCGCGTGCCTTCGCGGGCTTCATTCACGGTGCCGACGCTTTTGTGAACTGGACGGGCGCCACCTACGCGCGCATCATTCACGTGGCGCTGCAACTGCGATACCTGCTCCTGCTGGTCTTCTTCGTCGGCCTGGGCGCAACGGTGTGGATGTACCAGCACGTTCCCACGGGATTCATTCCGCAGGAGGATCAAGGCTACTTCATGGTGATCGTGCAGGCGCCGCCGGGCTCATCGCTCGCCTACACCACCGATCTGGCGCAGCGCGGCGCGGCGATGATCGGGCACACGCCCGGAGTGACGGGGGTCTTCGAGATCCTTGGCTTCAGTTTCGCGGGCAGCGCACCGAACTCTGGCATGATGTTCGTCTCCACCGACACGGAGCACGCCAAGAAGGGACACTCGACCGGCGACGTTGTGCGCGGTGTGTCAAAGCAATTGCAGATGCTGATGTTCATGCCCAACGGCGGGCTCGTGGCCGCATTTGAGCCGCCCGCGGTGCAGGGCGTGGGCAGCTTCGGCGGATTCCAATTCATGTTGCAGGACCAGGGAGGGAACACGCTCAGCGATTTGGATCGCGTGGCGCACCAGATTGTGGGCGCGAGCCAGGCACGCAAGGATCTCACGGGGCTGATCACCACGTTTTCAGCCAACGATCCGCAGGAGCTGGTCACCATCGATCGCCTGAAGGCGAAAACGATGGGCATCCCACTCTCGCAGATCACCACCACCCTCAACGTCTTCATGGGCTCGGAGTACATCAACGACTTCGACTACAACAACCGCACGTATCGCGTGTATGTGCAGGCCGACCAGCCTTTCCGCATGACTGCAAGCGATTTGCACAGCTATTACGTGCGCTCCGACTCCGGGCAGATGGTGCCGCTCGACAATTTGGTCACAGTGGCTGAAAGCGCTGGTCCTCCGGTCATCGGCCACTACAATCTTTTCCGCTCAGTCGAGATCGATGGCTCGCCTGCGCCCGGTTACAGCTCAAGCCAGGCGCTCGCCGGGATGGAGCAGTTGGCCAAACAAAACATGATGCATGGCATGGGCTTCCAGTGGACCGGACTCACGCTGGACGAGCTCGAGTCGAGCGGCGAAGCAATCATTATCTTCGGCCTTGGAATTCTTGTCGTTTATCTAACGCTCTCGGCGCAATACGAGAGCTTCGCGTTGCCGTTCATCATTCTGCTCGCGGTGCCGATGGCGGTGCTGGGCGCGCTGGGACTGGTGTCGCTGCGCGGCTTCGCCAACGACGTCTATTGCCAGATCGGCCTCGTCATGCTGATCGGCCTCTCGGCCAAGAATTCCATTCTTATCGTCGAATTCGCCGAACAGTTACGGCGTAAAGGACGCAGCATCACCGAAGCCGCTATCGAAGCCGCCGAGCTGCGCTTGCGTCCCATCCTCATGACCTCGTTCGCGTTCATTCTCGGCGTTCTTCCGCTGGTTTTTGCCTCGGGCGCCGGCGCGCTGGGACGCCAATCCGTGGGAACCACCATCGTCGGCGGCATGCTGCTCTCTACGGTGCTCAATCTGATCTTTATCCCCGTCCTCTACGTGATTCTCAGTCGCCTGCTCAGGCGCGGCGACAGCGAATCGCGTGACGCGGAAACGCATGCCGCACTCGAAATGCACAGCGCCGATTGAGGACGGAATATCACGCTGTTCCAGCCCGTAATTAGCGTTTGCGCTGAACCGCGCGCATCGTTGCGCGGACTGGAGCGGGGTTCGCTGGTGGACTACCGGGCCTTAATCAATTCAGCCGGGCCTGCGGGGATTGCGGGCATGGCGCCAAGTCGCTTTGCTTCGGCGACTACGGCGTCCAGATGAGCGAGCACTTCGGGCACTGCCATCGTGTAGACCTCGCGCTGCGAATCGTGACCTTCTTCAATCAGCTGCTTGAGGTAACGGCCGGCAATTTGCGCGGTCAGTTGATCGGTGATGACCTTGCCCGACCGTTTCTTCTGTTCCACCCAAGCCGTACATGGCAAGGCGATCCACATAGGACGGCTGTTTACGTCGAATCGCACATCGACGGCGTCGGCGTGGCGTGTGGCAATAGCCACGATCGTACCCTTCCAGCAGCAGTGCAGATCCTCGCCGCTCCAGCGGTCGGTGACGTGGAAGTCTTCGTACATGGTCTTAGCGTATCGTCATAGGCCGAGCCCGGCAAGCCGAGGAGCGGGCACCTTCGGCAGTCAGATGCGAACGACTCATTTATCCTCGCGTCTAAATGATCAACAAGGCTGTTGCTTTGGAGGCAGCGATGAAGGGTCCCCGAGCCGTCCTGCTTGTATTCGTTCTTTCGTTCATTCAAGCCTGTTCGAATCCCATGCAAACCCGCCGGCTCCTCTCAGTTGCCGTTACACCAACGTCGGGCACCGCGCAGGGTTCCCCGGGCCAGATCCAGTTTGTTGCTACGGGAACCTATAACACCGAGCCCTTTACCGTGACGCCGCTCGAGGCCACATGGGGAGTCGCATCATACCCGCAAGCCATCGCCTCCGCCACCCAAACCGGCCTTGCCACGTGCAAGCAGGGAGGTTCGGGGACCACTCAGATCGGGGCGTGGGTGCAGATCAGTCCGGCTGGCTGCGATATCGTCGACTCCGCGGGCAGACCGGGATGCGGCAATGTGGGGGGATCGGCCAAGCTGACGTGCCCGTAGCGCCGGAACACTTTCCCATGATCCTGGGTCAGTCTGCTCGACCGGTGGACCTTGCGCAAACCCCGCTGATAAACTAATAGGGTTGCAGCGCAGAACATCTCGCCTGTTTGGACCCGCCTGCAAGTCAATCCGTCAAGGACAAGAAGAGACCCGTGGATACTCAAACTCGCCATGCCTTAAAGCAAGACAAATTTGCCCAGGCCGCCGCCTCGGGCGCCGACTGGATCAGCGGCCATAGAACCGGTGTTGTGCGCTGGGCCGTCATTGCGGGGGCGGTGGTTCTCCTCGTCGTCGGCGGGTTCGTTTATTGGAATATGAGGACTTCGGCCGCCAATGCGGCTCTAGGCAAAGCCATCGATCTCTATGACACACCGCTGGCGTTGCCTGGCGCCCCGCCGGAAGCCGGTGTCTACACCTCGGGCGCAGCGCGGGCTAAGGAAGCCAACCGCGAGTTTGTCGCGATCGCCCACGATTTCAGCGGGTTACCAGAGGGTACAAAGGCACGCTACTTTGCCGGAGTCACTTACATTGAGCTGGGCCAGAATGGCAACGCTGAAACCGAGCTCGAGGCCGCGGCCGGCTCCTGGGACCGGAACCTGGCGAATCTGGCCAGGCTCTCTCTGGCCGGGCTTTATCACCAGACCAACCGGGACAGCCAGGCCATCAGCCTGTACAACGACTTGGTTGCCAAGCCTTCGGTTACGGTGTCAGCCGGGGTGGCCCAGCTTGACCTTGCCGATCTCTACGTCGCAGAAGGCAAGCAGGATCAGGCGCGCGCCCTGTGGGCGAAGGTGAAGGACGCTGACAAAGACGGCGCCGCCGGGCAGATCGCCGAGCAGAAGTTGGCCGCGAAGTAGCAGCTGGGCGGACCGCCTGCTGAGGCCACTCTCATTGCGAGCTGCGCCGCTTGACGGAGAATGGCTGCCGCCCGCGGCGGCTACCCGGCGCCTGAGCACTTTCTTATCTGCCTGCGTCTGGTATCTGATGAGTACCAGCCAGGCCATTTTTGCAGGTTGGATGGAGATCCCAGACAGCGCGGTGAATGAGGAAGCCCACCGGCGCGCGGAAGGGACTGCGCTTTCCGCGTTGGTCGATCAATACTCCGGAGCTCTTTACCGCGTCGCCTACTCCGTGCTGCGGAATCCCGCTGATGCCGAAGACGCCGTGCAGGAGGCCTTTCTGCGCGTGGTGCGCCACCGCGATACCCTCAACGACGTACGTGACCACCGCGTCTGGCTCATTCGCATTGTTTGGAACATCGTTCTCGATCGCAAGCGCCGCGCCAAAACGCGCCCCGAAACCGACGACGTCGCGGAGCTAGCGCGCGTGCTCCCGTCGACCGGCCTTTCCGCTGAGGAAGTGGCCGCCGCAGCGCAGCATCATGCTCACGTGCTGGCCTGCGTGGAGAAGCTTCCCACGAAAGAGCGCGAAGTGCTAGTGCTCTCCGCCTTCGAGGAGCTTTCAAGCGTGGAGATCGCCGCAGTTCTGGGCATCACAGAATCCAGCGTGCGCTCGCGCCTGTTTCGCGCCCGTAACCTGATCGCCGGCCTGCTGGATCACACCAGGAATTCGAAATGACTACGAACTCTCACAGCCCCAGTCTTTCCGCATCCACACCTGAATCTGCGGAAGACACTCTGCGGATCGTTGCCAACCTTCCGGCCCCCGAAGGGTTGGAGGAACGGGTTCACGATGTCTTGCGCAGGACGCCGCGTTTAGCGCGGGTTCTGCCTTGGCCTTCGGCACTCAAACCACAGAGCAACTGGATGCGTACGGCGGCCGCAGCGGCCATTGTCTTCGCCATTGCCGGCGGCGGATGGGGTGTGTATACGCGCGTCGAACCGAACCGGCCAGCCAGGGTGCTCTTCATGCCGCGTGTTGCCGCGCCGGGCGGATTCTCCGGAGCCGGCGCCATTCGCACTCCCGAAACGGTTCCCGGCCCGGCTGCGCCGCAGCCCGTACAGTCAAAGACCGCGAAGAAGGCGGCGCCGAAGAACAAAATAACGGGCCAACCCTCCGTGCAGAAGTAGCCGTGGTCAGGTTTCTTTCACAACAGCCTTGATCAGCATGCCGAGCAGCGCCAGCACCAGTGCGCCCCAGAACGCCGGCACCAATCCGTGAACGTGAAAGCCGGGCACGACGGCGGATGCGAGCAAAATCATGAGGCCGTTCACGACCAGCAGAAATAAACCGAGAGTGAGGATGGCGAGCGGAAAGGTGATGATCTTCAGGACAAGGCCCACCGTTGCGTTCAACAGCCCGATGACGACCGCCGCGATCAGCGCCGGTATCACGCCGTTGACTTGAAACCCAGGTACCAGATGCGAAACAACGATCAGGGCAATTGCGCTCAGTATCCAATGGAGTATTAATCGCAAGCTGTCGACCTCCCCGGCGCACCCGAATCCAGGGCCGCCACATCTAAGACGGTATAACATGGCGCGCAGGATGCCCACGCAAATCCCAGTTCTGCTGGCCACATGCGTTTTGTGCGCCGGGGGCCGAGGCCCGCTTGCGCAGCCATCAACCGGGGCGCCCATTCCCGACATTCGCCAACTGATGAAAGAGGTGCAGGCGCACCAGAAGGCAGTGGAAAATGAGCGCGAGAACGACACTTACACCGCACTCATCACCACGCAGGACATCGATGCTAACGGCCAGGTGGCCAAGACCGAAACCGAGGAAGATGAAAACTTCTTCGTCAACGGACATCTGATCGCCCGCGCGGTGAAGAAAGACGGCAAGCCGCTGAGCCCTCATGAAGAACAGAAGGAGACTGAGCGCGTGACCAAGCTCGTCAAGAAAGCGCAGAACACGCCCTCGAATCAGCCGCTCGAGGGGCAGACGGTGAGCATCAGCCACATGCTCGATATCATGGACGTGCGCAATCCCCGGCGCGAGACGTATCGCGGCCGACCGACGATCGTGTTCGACTTCATCGGGCGCAAGGATGCGAAGACCCACGGCATGATCGAGGACGCATCGAAAAAACTGCAAGGCACCCTTTGGATCGATGAGGCCGACCGGCAGGTGGCGCATTTGGAAGTGAGCTTCAACGACAACTTCCGCGTGGCCGGCGGAGTGTTCGCGACGGTGCAGAAGGGATCGAACTTTCACTTCGACCAGGCGCCGGTGGGCGGAGGTGTTTGGCTGCCGACGGGCGGCGAAGGGGCAATGCAGGCACGGCTGCTGATGTTCAAGAATGTGCGGCGGCACTACAGCGAGCGCGACTACGACTTCAAGCGGTTCAGCGTGGAGACGCAACAGTCGAAGGATGCAAAGCCGGTGAGCGGGGCAAAGTAAGAAACCGACTGCGGACTTGATCCCTTCAGTTCTTCTTCAAGCGCCGGCTCGATTACGGCGGATTAGTAAATACCGCGTCCGCGAGAGATCGAGCGAGATCGCCGACTCCCTGATGGTCGCGGCGACTTTGGGTCAGTGCTCCGGGATACACCATTTCCTAATCCGCTATAGTCTGATGGCATGTTTGCGCGGAAGATTTCGGTGGAGCGGATTGATGCGGCGGGCGAGCGCCATCCTGTTCCGATCAAGCAGATCGACAACTTTGCCATGCGCAACTTCACCAACGATGCGATCTTCGACGATACCTTTCCTGCGGGCGATGGGCTGCTGGAAATTGGGCATCGCGTGCCGCTGGAACGGCTGCAGGCAGCGATGGAGGATTGGTTCCGGCGCAAAGGCTATCTGAAACGAGATGAGGGGCTGGAAATCGTGGCGTTGTAATGATCCCGGCGAAATCCTCGAATTCCTTCGAAAAGTTGCAGAAAAACATCGAATTTTTGGATTTTGCGGTTAGAGCCACGATTTTTAGAAGTGTCTTCGATTCAGCGATTTGCGAGAGCTCTATAGTTTCACAGTTTCTGTGTTTCTGTGAAGCGCTTCACGCCGTTCTGGATCCGATTGATTTCGAACGGGCTAACGGACTCCACAGTTTCACAGCCAGGGTTTTTCAGGCACGGGGGGGCGTGCGGCTCGCGGTGTGGCAGACGGATGTGGATGGCCTGGATTGGCTGATTGATCTGGCCAAAGAGGGCAAGGCGATGGATCTCGGCGGAAATGGCTACCCGAGTCGATTCACCGCTCGAGCCGAAATCCTCGTGCCCCATCTTGCGGGCGGGTCCTTCCCGGCGAACGAGACCTGGGTGATTGGCGAGGGAAGCTACTTCCCCGATCCGAAAGCATGGATTGGGAAGACGCAGGTCGATCAGGAGAGTGCACAGCAATGCCCGCCTGAGGAATGGCTTCTTGTTGAAGTGTGGGATGAGAGTTGAGGTGAGCATAGAGGCAGCTTTCAGTGGTCAGCTTTCAGCTTCAACGCATTTGCGACTGGCTTGCCGCCTCACAGCCGGTCCAGAGTTGTAGCTCGGCGGTGCGACGGGCGCGAAGACCAGCGTTCGGGGCGCCTGCGGCGCAGTCCCAGCGCAGGAGTTCGAGGCCGGCGTGAGCGTATTGGCCCGCGTTCAGCTCCCTGAGGAGCGTGGAGGCCGCGAGCCTGCCCGCGCCGACGTTGAAACAGAAGTCCACCAGGGCGTCGAATTGGCCTTGGGTAAGTGGCACGTGGATGAGACGGCCGATGGCCTGCTCGGCCCTCTTTACGTCGTCCATCAGGATTGCCACGGCCTGCTCCTCGGTGATGCTTTCGGAAAACGACTCGCGCGGAGCGATCTTGTGACCGTAGCCGATGGTTTCGTATCCGGCTGAGTCGAGATATTGCCGGCTGCGAAGACCTTCAGAGCGTTTGATCAGGTCGAGTCCTTGTGGGCTAAGTTGCATCGGGATCTTCCTTTTCTCACTAGAAATGCGAAAGGCCTGGGATGAACCCGCATTGGGATCACCTCAAGCCTTGATTTGAGGCTAACAAGTTCGAAGAATTAATCCGCACAGTTTGAGAGGAATATTTGCGGTGCGTTCAGGGCGGGGAACGCGCGTGCTTTGTGGAGGATGCGGATGGAGGGGCGGTCGCCTGGTTTGTGGCGGAAGGCTTGACAGAGATTGATCGTTGCGGGGCGACGGGGCGTCTAGATTCGTACAAAGCGGGTTTTGCGGGTCGATAAGATGGTCTCCCCGGTCCCCAAATGCAAGGGACCGGGGCACCCGGCGCGATGGGGCAATGGGGCGCGTATTGACAGCCCACTGTGCGCTGAGCGAAGGTCGATGGCGAGCGCGGGGCAATCAGCACCAAACAGATTGCGAAGGAAGAGCGGAGAGGAAGCGGCGATGCAGCCACCGGCGCGCAGTGTAGCTCTTAGCCACGTGACGGAGTGGGAGGACGGCGAAGTGCGGGCCGTCGACGACATGCTTGCGGTGGAGGAGCCGCTGGAGATTCGCGTGAATGGAGCGCCGCTGACGGTGACGATGCGGACTCCGGGACACGACCTGGAGCTGGCGGCGGGTTTCCTGCTCACCGAGGGCATTGTGAAGAGCGCGGAGGAGATTGCATGCCTGCGCACGGCCGGGGCGAGTTGCAACAAGGTGGATGTGGAGCTGCACTCGCGGAGCTTTGCGGCCACAGACCAGCAACGGAACTTTTTTGCGGCATCGAGCTGCGGCATCTGCGGCAAAGCGACGATTGAGTCGATCCGCAGGCGCGGGCTGACGGCGCCAAATCCGCGTTTCCGCGTGCGGACCGAGGTGCTATGCGGCTTGCCGGAGGCGATTCGCGCGGAGCAGGCCGTATTTGACAGTACGGGAGGCCTGCACGCGGCGGCGCTGTTCGATGCCGAGGGAACTCTCGTGGCACTCCGCGAGGATATTGGACGGCACAATGCGGTCGACAAAGTGATCGGGTGGGCGATGCAGGCAGCCAAGTTACCGCTTGCCGAATCCATTCTGATGGTGAGCGGCCGCGGCGGCTTTGAGATCGCCCAGAAGGCGCTGGCGGCAGGCGTGCCGATCCTGGCGTCGGTCTCGGCGCCCTCGAGCCTGGCGGTAAAACTGGCGCAGGAGCTAGGGTTGACGCTGATTGGGTTTCTGCGCGGGCGACGCTTTGTGGTGTACGCAGGCGAGGCGCGGTGCCTGCCCGAAGCGTGATGCTGGACGAGGTCGGTGGTGAAGGGAGTCCCGCCCCCACCCTAGCCGGAAAAACAGAGACCCGGCGAGGGTGGGGCACCCCAAACCTTGGTGAGTTTGCAAGAGGAAACGAATGCAGGTCCTTCGACTGCTGTCGTCCCAAGGGACGACCTTCGCTCAGGATGACCGGAGTGTTTTTGTTGAGAGATGACGGAGTTTGCGGATGAATTGAACCTCGCCCCACCCAAGCAAAGCTTGAGTGGGGCACACGGCCAACCGGTGGCGCGATTCATGGAAAATTCATCAAAGAGGCATTCGCTGGTCATGAAAAGTCTTTGCGGGCCCGCAGCAATCGTACTAGTATTCGCAAATCGGTCACGGGAGGCGAGTGAGCGAGTATGTCGGTGACAGTGAACGGCGCCGCTCTGGAATTTAATCCGGGCGAACGCCTGATCGATCTGATCAATCGCAGCAGGATCGAGCTTTCCCAGATCTGCTATCACCCGCAGCTCGGGCCCATCCAGACCTGTGACACGTGCATGGTGGAGGCTGACGGCGAGCTGGTGCGCGCATGTGCAACCGGGGCCGCAGATGGCATGCGCGTGGAGACGCATTCGCGGCGAGCGTCGGCGGCGCAGCACGAGGCGATGGACCGGATCCTGGGCAATCACCTGCTCTACTGCACGGTGTGCGATAACAACAACGGCAATTGCACAGTCCACAACACGACCAAGGTCCTTGCCATCGAGCACCAGGACACTCCATTCAAGCCGAAGCCCTATGCCAAGGACTTCTCGAACCCGTTCTACCGCTACGATCCTGACCAGTGCATTCTGTGCGGGCGCTGCGTGGAAGCGTGCCAGAACCTGCAGGTGAACGAAACGCTCAGCATCAACTGGGGGGACCCGCATCCGCGCGTATTGTGGGACGGCGGGGCAGCGATCAACGAGTCGAGCTGCGTGTCGTGCGGCCACTGCGTTACGGTGTGCCCGTGCAATGCGCTCATGGAGAACTCGATGCTGGGTGAGGCCGGCTATATGACTGCCCTGCCCCAGATGGCGCGCGAGAGGATGATCGAGGTTGTCAAAGACCTCGAGCCCGAACTTGGCTTCAGCACTTTTCTTGCGCTTTCAGAGGTTGAGGCCTCGATGCGCGGGTCACGGATCAAGCGAACAAAGACGGTGTGCACATACTGCGGCGTCGGTTGCAGCTTCGACATCTGGACCCGGGACAGGCACATTCTGAAGGTGGAACCTGCGCAGGGCGCAGCAAACGGCGTGTCCACCTGCATCAAGGGCAAATTTGGCTGGGATTTCGTGAACAGCGCGGATAGGCTGACCACACCGCTGATTCGCGAAGATGGAAAGTTCCGAAAGGCGAGCTGGGATGAAGCGCTCGCGCTGGTCGCGCGGCGCTTCGCCGAAATCAAGGCAGGGACCGGCCCGGACTCGCTGGCGTTTATCTCTTCGTCGAAGTGCACCAATGAAGAGAGCTACCTGATGCAGAAACTGGCACGCGCCGTGATCGGCACGAACAATATGGACAATTGCTCGCGCTATTGCCAGGCCCCGGCCACCGTCGGCCTCTTCCGCACCGTGGGGTACGGCGGGGATTCGGGTTCGATTTCCGATATCGAGAAGGCCGATCTGGTGATCATCATCGGAAGCAATACAGCAGAGAGCCACCCCGTGCTGGCCACCCGCGTCAAGCGATCGCACAAGATGGGCGGGCAAAAGCTGATTGTCGCCGACCTCCGCGAACACGAGATGGCTCGCCGCGCCGATCTGTTCCTTCACCCCAAGCCGGGAACAGATCTCATCTGGCTTTCCGCCGTCACACGCTATCTTTTCGACCAGGGACTGGCAAAGACCGGATTCATCGAAAAGTGGGTGGCCGGCGCAGACGAGTACATCAAGAGCCTGGAGCCCTTCACGCTGGAAATCGCCAGCCGGCGTTGTGGCCTGGCGCACGAAACCCTGGTTAAGGTGGCGCATATGATTGCCGAAGCCGGCAGCATGTGCATTCTGTGGGCCATGGGCGTCACCCAGCATATCGCAGGCTCGGATACGTCGACGGCAATCTCAAACCTGCTGTTGGCGAGCGGCAATTACATGCGGCCTGGGACGGGCGCTTATCCGCTGCGCGGACACAATAACGTGCAGGGAGCGAGCGATCACGGCGCCATGCCGAATTTCTTTCCTGGATACCAACCGGTCGCCGATGATGGCATTCGCGGAAAATTCGAGCGCGCCTGGAATGTGACGTTGCCCCCCAAGCCGGGCTTGAACAACCATCAGATGATCGACGCCATTTACGACGGACGCCTGAAATCGATGTATGTCTTCGGCGAAGAGCTTAGCCTCGTGGACTCGAACGCCAATTACGTCGCCGGTGCGCTCGCGAAGCTGGATTTCCTGGTCATGCAGGACATCTTTTTTACCGAGACCTGTCGTTTCGCCGACGTCGTGCTGCCGGCCAGTCCGAGCCTGGAAAAGGAAGGGACGTTCACCAGCACGGAGCGGCGCATCCAGCGGCTGTACCAGGTGTTTGAGCCGCTGGGCGAAAGCCTGCCGGACTGGCAGATCATTCAGCAAATCGCCAACCGGCTGGGCGCGAACTGGAAGTACAAGCATCCGTCGGAGATTTACGCTGAACTGGCGCCGCTCACGCCGATCTCCGCAGGTGTCACTTATGGGCGGCTGTCGGGTTACAAATCCTTGCAATGGCCGGTTGCTGCAGATGGCCACGATGAGCCGCTACTCTACACCAAGCAATTCAACATGCCGGACGGGAGGGCGAAGTTTTTCCCGCTTGCATGGACCGAACCAAGCGATCAGCCCAACGCAGAGTACGATCTGCATCTGAACAACGGCCGCCTGCTCGAGCACTTCCACGAAGGGAATATGACCTATCGCTCGCCGGGCATTCGCGAGAAAGTTCCCTGCACGTTTGTTGAGATCTCACCGGATCTTGCCGCCGAACGCGGCATCGCCAGTGGAAGCGAAGTCGAGTTAACCTCGCGGCACGGCAACATCCGCGTGCGCGCATTGGTCACAGATCGAGTGCAGGGCAATCAGCTTTACATGCCGATGAACTCGGTGGATGAGCCTGTCAACCGCCTCACCGGCAGTTGCACCGACAAGGTGACGAGCACGCCGGCCTACAAGGAAGCCAGCGTGCGCATTGAGGTGATTAAGGCCAAGGGTATCTCGCCACTTCCTCCCAGCAATCCGCGGTTCGGTCATCCCACGCCGCAACGAGGAGTGGAAGTGGAGCGCAAATGGAAACGCAGCGATTATCGCCTGCCCAGCGGGTTGGTTCAGATTCAAAGCAGCCAGGGAGCGGGGAGCGTGGGCCTGACGGCTCATGACAATCGTGAATCATGAAAGCGGGCCCTCAGGCCCTGAGACCGAGGAGCAAAAACGCCATGGCCCTTCCCATCCCTCTTGAGCTGCCGCCGCGCGACCCGCGCCAGGAGCTTCTCGATCGCCTCGAACGCGCTCCGCAGGAACACGCCGAAGCCCTCCTCGACGCATACGAGCTTCTGGAGCAATTGCGCCAGGCAGGAATTCTTCAACTGCTGCGCGGCACGCTCAGCGCCGGTGACGAGATTCTCGACAGGACAGTGGACGCGGCCAGGTCTCCGCAGGGAGTGCGTGCGCTGCGCAATCTGCTCATCCTTAGCCAGATGTTCGCTTCGATCAATCCTGACCTGCTGGAGTGCATCGCGGTCGCCGTGGGCCAGACTCTGGGCAGCGAGCGCAAGCCCATCATCGAGCCACCAGGAGTGCTGTCGCTGCTTGGGCAGTTCCGGCGCAAGGAACTGCGCCGCAGCGTGGCGCTGATCAACCGCTTCCTCGAAAGCCTGGGCAACCAGATCAAGCTGCAGGCAGCATATAAAAATCGCAACGAGAACTAGCTCCCCCACAGGAGAGGATCGATGAAGAATCGTTGGGGAATGGCTGTGGCAGGATTTCTGATGCAGGTGGCCCTGGGCGCGGTGTATGCCTGGAGCGTTTTCCGCAATCCACTTACCAAAAAATTCGGATGGTCGGTGACCGACGTGACGCTCACTTTCACCATCTGCATTTTTGTGCTGGGCGTGGCGGCGTTTTTCGGCGGCCTGTGGCTCAACAAGAAGGGACCGCGCGTAGTGGCGCTCACGGGCGGATTCCTTTACGGGCTGGGCGTGTTTCTGGCGAGCTTCACCAGCAATCTCTGGTGGCTCTATCTGACCTACGGGGTGATTGGCGGCATCGGGCTGGGCTTTGGCTACATTGTGCCGGTAGCCGTGCTGGTCAAGTGGTTTCCCGACAAGCGCGGGCTCATTACCGGGATCGCTGTCGGCGGATTCGGCGCGGGCGCGTTGGTAACCGCGCCCGTGGCCTCGCATCTCATCCAGACCGTCGGCGTGCTCAAGACCTTCGCCTACCTGGGCATCGCATACCTTGCGGTAACGATGATCGCAGGCTATTTCATACAGAATCCACCGGAGGGCTACCAGCCGGAGGGCTGGACCGCCAGTGCCACGCAAAAGGCGCAACGCGCGACTCGTGACTACAAGCTGGGAGAGGCGCTGGCCACCTGGCAATGGTGGGTGTTGTGGCTGACTCTCTTTCTAAACGTGACCGCGGGCATCTCGCTGATCTCGCAGGAGTCGCCCATGTTCCAGAAGATTTGCGGTGTCACGGCCGCAGTGGCGGCGGGAATGGTAGGCATTGTGAGCATTGGGAACGCCGTGGGCCGCATTTTCTGGGCCTGGGTCTCCGATGGCATCACACGCCGCTGGACGTTCGTTACGATGTTCCTGCTGCAGTGTGTGCTGTTCTGGATGCTGCCCACGCTGGTGAGCTACCAGATCATGACAGCGATTTCGTTTGTGGTCCTGATGTGCTACGGAGGTGGTTTCGGCACCATGCCGGCCTTTGCGGCGGATTATTTTGGCAGCCGGAACGTGGGACCGATCTACGGGCTCATGCTGACGGCGTGGGGCACGGCGAGCGCCTTCGGGCCGCTGCTGCTGGCCCACACGGTAAAATCCACCGGCAACTACGCGAGCGGCCTGCATATCATCGCGACGATCATGATTGTGTCGGTGATTCTGCCCATTCTGGTGAGGCCTCCGAAGGCGAGCGCCAGCTAAGCACGAGACTTGTGAGCGGCGGAAGCCCGTTCCCACCCAAGCCGCAAGGACCAAGACGCTGCTTGGATGGGGCACCCGCATCCAGCTCCGTCCCGAGGCCCGAACATCAGAATGGGAGCTCGATGGCGAGGAGGCATGGGCCCCCACCCTAACCGGAAAAACAAAAGCCCGGTTAGGACGGGGCACCCCAATTTCGGGATCTTTGCGCTTTAGTGGGCGCAAGCGCCGGAGGACTGGACGAAGGGTTTCTGCAGGTCCTGGCGGGCCTCGTTGACCGCGCCCTGGGTGTTGTCGTTGGTCTGGACGGCGAGACGGTACTCGTTGACGGCGCGGTCGCGCTGGCCGGTGACGTCAAAGATCTTGCCAATGGCTATGTGGCTCCAGACCTCGGTCCAGGGCGGCTCGTCGTCGCCGCGCAGGGCGTCGCGGTAGGCATTGACGGCGGCCTGGAAGTTGCACTGGGTCATGAGGACCTCGCCTATGCGATAACTGGCGAGCGAGCTATTGGGGTTAGCTTCAAGGGCCTTCTTGTATTCGGCGAGGGCGTTGAGCAGGTCGCCCTGGGCAACGAGCTGCTGACCCTTGAGGATGGAGATGCGCACCTGGAGGTCGGGAGTGGACTTGAGGACCCAGTCGCCGGGATCGATGCTGATGCGGCGGGGGCGACCGAAGGTGTCGACGACGTATTGCGTGTCGGTGCCGACGACGTCGACGCGCTGGTTCTCGGTTTTGCCGTCGGTCTCGACGCGCAGCTCAACAGGCATGCGGAAGAGGTCGAGGTCCTGATTGATCTCGCCGATGGTGCGGAAGCCTTTGTTGTTGCCCAACCGATAGACAGCGTATTTGTTGGTGAAGGCTGGCGCTCCTGTGCCATCGATCCACTGGGCGAAGAAGGGCACGAGCTGCTGCTGGCTTTGCGCCTCGGCAACGCGTTCAAAGTCGTCGGTGCGAATGGACTGGTCGGAGTACTGGCTGAGCGCTCCCTTGAGGATGTTGAGGAAGATTTTGTCGCCCACTTCCCAGCGCAGCATGTGAAAGATCATGGCGCCTTTCTCGAGGGTCATGGACTGGAACTGCGGGGTGAAGGGATCGAGGCGGCCGACGGTGGAGAGGGGGACGGTGTCGTAGGCGAGGGCACCGGCGGCCACATCGTCGAGCGCGGCGCGGAGGGCGCTCTTGCCGCTGTCGTCTTCGAGATACATCAGCTCGCCGTAGCGGGACATGCCGTTGGTGATCCAGGCGTCGCTGAGGGCGCGCGGACTGACCTCACAGCCCCACCACTGGTGGGCGATGGTGTTGGCGAGCAGGCGGACTCCGGATCGGTCGCCAACGCGAGAGCCCATGATGCCGGCGAGCTCAGGGGCGTAGACGGCGGGGAGGGTGTCGTCGGGCAGTTCGACGACGTTGAGACGCTCGGTTTCGGCCTGGCCGAAGCTGTCGGTGAAGAAGTCGTACTCCTTGTTAGCGGTTTGCGCGAGCTGATTGCCCGAAGCCTGGTGGCTGACGGTGAGGTAGACCTTGACGTTGCCGGGGCCGACGGAGACCGGCGGCACAAAGCGGCCGGCGATGACGGTGCCGGGGAATCCGGGCTTGGTCCATTTGAAGTCGTACATGTCACCTGCGGCGCCGCTGGAAAGAACGGCGGGCTTTGGTCCGCCGACGCTGCCGCTGGAGAGCACGCGCATGCCCTGCGGGACGCGAATGTGCATCTCGGCGGTGAAGCGGTCGGTCATGAAACCGGTCATGGGGAACCAGCGTGCGGCATAGAGGAGGTAGCTGATGGGCTCCTGGATGGCGGCGAGCTTGAGGCCCTCGATGGGGCCATCTTCATTGCCGGTGATGGTGCCGTCGTAGACGAAGGTCCAGCGCGAGGTTTGGCCGGCGGTGAAGGCAGTGGAGGGGGTGACGCGGATGCCGCCGTCAGCGGTGCGCTCGCCGTCGAGAACTTTGCCGGATTCGTCGGTGATTTTGGTGACCTTGAGCGCCGGATGGAATCCAAAGTTGACGATGTCGACGTTGGGCGGCGCGATGAAGCTGACGACTGTTGTGGCAGTGAGATGGTGAGCGGTGGTATCAAGCTCGGCGTTGATGACATAGCCGGTGATGTTGAGAGCCTGGCGGTCGGCGCGCTGGGCGCTGGCGGGGAGGGCGGCGCAGACCAGAAACAGGGCGAGGGCTGCTCCCCACCCTTGCGACAAAGACAAGAAAGTCGCGAGGGTGGGGCACCCGGCACTGTTTTCGATGGCATCACTGGCGCGATCGAAGCGTAGAAATGCAGGTCCTTCAGCTCCGCCCGCCACGCGGCGGACTCCGCTCAGGATGACCGAGTTGCTATAAGTTGCGAGTCTTCTTAGAAGCAGGATGCTTGTGTTCGCAGTGATCATTCTCTTGCCGCCGTTCTCGCGCTGCTATTCATGATGGGGAATTCCGATTTTGTTTTCAGTGCTGTGTAGCCGATGGGAAAGCAGGACCAAGCTCCGCGATCACCACCGCAGCGGCGCGCTCAATTGCACCCGGGGCCCGTTTTGCGCCCAAGGCGGTTGGCTTGAGCAGGGCTCTGCGAATGACCTCCAGCTCCACTTTCATTGACTCGCGAGCGGGGCCATCGGGTAGCAGGCGCACAAGTTCTTGGACGATATTTGCGGCGGTAAAGTCATGCTGAATGAGCTCGGGAACTATGCGTTTGCCGGCGATGAGGTTGGCCATGGCCACGTGCGGCACCTTGACCACCCGCCTGGCAATAGCATAAGTCACCGGGGAGACGCGGTAGACCACGACGAAGGGGTTGCCCATGAGAGCGGCTTCGACGGTAGCGGTGCCGCTGGCGACGACGGAGGCGCGGGCGTGATAGAGGGCGTCGCGAGCGGCGCCTTCGCCGGTGGAGCGGGCCGCGGCTTCGACGCAAACATCGGAGATGAGATGCACTGAGAGCTGCGCACCATGCTGCTCGGCCAAGCGAGCAATGGTGGCGCGCTGGGCCTCGTCGAGAGTGGGTGCTAAAGGGACCATGAATTCGTAGGGCGAGCCGTCAGCGGATTGGGGCAAATTGCGCGCGGCCTCGAGCATGGTCGGCAGGTGGTCGCGAATTTCGGTAAGGCGGCTGCCGGGAAGAAGAGCGATCCAGGTGCGGGCGGGGTCGAGACGATTCTCGGCGGCGAATTGTTCCCGAGTAATGGCGGGTGGGGGCAGCTCGGCGAGGGGATGGCCGACGAATTCAGCGGCGATGCTGCGCTGGCGATAGAAAGGCTCTTCGAAGGGGAAGATGACCAACATGCGCTTCACGTGTTTGCGGACGAGCCGGATGCGGTGCTGCTTCCAGGCCCAGAGTTGGGGGCTGACGAAGTAGATGACGGGGACGCCGAGGCTATGGAAGAGACGGGCGAGGCGAAAGTGAATCTCGGGAAAGTCGATGAGGACGGCGACGGAGGGGCGGCGGGCGCGAATGGCACGTTTGAGCTTGCGGAACTCCCGGTAGATGCGCGGCAGGTGGAGGACGACTTCGGTCAGGCCCATGACGGCCATGTCTTCAGCGCGAACGACGAGGTCGACGCCGGCGGCGGCCATTTGCGGGCCGCCCATGCCGTAGAGCTCCGCGGTCGAAGCGAGGTGTTGGCGGATTTGGGCGGCCAACAGCGCGCCGTAGTGCTCGCCGCTGGCCTCGCCGGCCGAGATGAAGATCGCCGGAGACGTGGATGTTGGGGCCGATGGCATGGGTGAACCCATGATAGGTGCTTTCCCACCCATCGCGCGATGAGATTGCGCGATGGATGGGGCAACCCGCCGGACAGTGGTAGTCTTCCCGATGGAGCAAAGCCGGAGGATTCGATGCGCACTGTTCTCAGGACATTTTTTTCAATTGCTTTCATTCTGGTTTTCGGGCTCGCGGCGCGGGCGCAAAGCGTGTCGGTAACGATGGCGGACAATCCTGTGGCCGACCCCAAGGCGGTAGTCACGGTCGGCAACGCACGGTTCACGGTGCTGACGCCGCAGCTGATTCGCATGGAGTGCGCACCCGACCGCAAATTCGAGGATCACGCCTCATTCGTGTTTATCAACCGGCGACTCCCGGTGCCGAAGTTCGAGAAGACCCTGTCAACGGAAGGCCGCGACAATCTCACCCTCAAAACAGAAGCGCTGACGCTGAACTACACAGCAATGCCAGACGGGAAGGAGCCTCCCGGCGGCAACTGTCTCTTCAATGAGACGCTGTCCATCTCGCTCACGGTCGATGGCAAGCAAGCCACTTGGCGCCCGGGGATGGACGATCCTGAGAACCTGCAAGGGACGACGCGCACGCTGGACGGCGCGCGAGGGAGCCAGACGAGGGAGCCGATCGAGCAAGGGCTGGTGTCGCGGTCGGGGTGGGCGCTGGTAGACGACACGACGCGGCCCCTGTTCGATTCAGCCGACTTCAGATTTCTTGAGGGCGAGAAGAGCCCGTGGCCCTGGGTGTTGGAGCGGCCGGCGAATGAAAAGCCCGGCTCGTATGTGGACTGGTATTTCTTCGGGTATGGCCACGACTACAAGAAAGCGCTGGGAGATTTTGTGCGCGTGGCGGGCAGGATTCCGCTGCCGCCGCGGTTCGCGTTCGGCGCGTGGTGGTCGCGGTACTGGGCTTACAGCGACCAGGAATTCGACGAGCTGGTGCGGGGCTTCAAAGAAAACGATACGCCGCTCGACGTGCTGGTGATCGACATGGACTGGCATATCAACGAAGAACAGTTGAAAGCGATGGGCGAGACGGATCAGTCGGGCCACGGGCTGGGCTGGAGCGGTTATACGTGGAACAAGCTGTTGTTTCCCGATCCCGATGCGTTCCTGAAGAAACAGCACGAGGATGGCCTGAAGGCCACGATGAATCTGCATCCGGCGTCGGGGATTCAGCCATGGGAGCAGGCCTATCCTGCGATGGCGCGCGCCATGGGCATCGATCCGGCGACGAAGAAGTATATCCCCTTCGATCCGACGGACAAGAAATGGGCGACGAATTATCTTGACCTGGTACTGCACCCGCTGGAAAAGCAGGGAGTGGATTTCTGGTGGCTTGACTGGCAGCAGGAGCAGAAGACGGCCATGGCGGGCGTGCTGCCGACGTGGTGGCTGAACTATATCCATTTCACGGACCAGCAGCGCGAGGGCAAGCGGCCGTTACTGTTTCATCGGTGGGGCGGGCTGGGGAATCATCGCTACCAGATCGGATTTTCGGGCGACACCATTTCGGTGTGGGAGTCGTTGGCGTTTCAGCCGTGGTTTACGGCGACGGCGGCGAACGTGGGCTATGCGTATTGGAGCCACGACATCGGCGGGCACATGCCGGGCGCGGTCGATCCCGAGCTTTACACGCGGTGGGTGCAGTTCGGAGCATTCTCGCCGATTCTGCGCACGCACACGACGAAGAATCCCGAGAGCGAGAGGAGAATCTGGGCGTATCCCGAGCCATATTCAGCGGTATTGCGATCGGCGTTCCAGCTTCGCTACGCGATGCAGCCGTATCTCTACACGGAAGCGCGGCGGACCTACGACTCGGGCGTGGCGTTCCTGAGGCCGCTTTACTACGACTGGCCGGAGGAGGATGCGGCATACACGAGCAAGGGCGAGTACGTTTTTGGCGATGAGATGATTGCCGCGCCGGTGGTGACGGCGGAGGACCAGGTGACACGGCTGGCGAGCGAAGAGGTATGGCTGCCGAAGGGCGACTGGATCGAATGGCCGACGGGAAAACACTTTGTCGGGCCGGAGACGGCGGAGCGCAGCTTTACGATCAACGAGATTCCCGTCTATGTGAAAGCGGGAGCGATTGTGACGATGCAGCCGCCGATGCTGCACACGGGAGAGAAACCTGTCGATCCGCTGATCGTGAACGTGTGGCCGCTGAAGCCGGGCGAAAGCTCGAGCTACGCGGTGTATGAGGATTCCGGCGTGTCTGTTCAGTATCAGAACGGCGTGTTTGCGCGCACGCCGATTAAGGCAACACAAACCGGTGACACACTGCGCGTGGAGATTGGACCGGCGTCGGGCAGCTATCCGGGAATGCTGAAGGCGCGGGGCTATGAACTGCGACTGCCCGCGGACTGGCCGCCGGCTGCAGTGATGGTGAACGGCAAGACCGTGCCGCAGGGCGGTGGAGGCAAGGCAGGATGGAAGTATGAGGGCAATACGCTGACAACCGCGATTCCTGTGGCCAGCTCGAGCGTTCAAGAGAGGACGACGATTGAAGTGCGGCGGGTGGCAGGATTGACAGCGCGGAGGAGCGAGCTAGACGGATTTGCGGGCAGAATGACCCTCCTGCGCGGCGCTTATGACGCGATGCAGGAGACTGGGCCGGTAGCGGGCCCGTCGACAGCGCTGGTGGATGCGATGCAGAGCGGCGATCGCCTGAGCTACTATCCCGATCGCATCGAGACTGAGCTTGCGCACCTCCAGCAAGTGTTCCAGCAAGCCCAAGCCGACGTGGCCGCGCTCGACAAGGAGTTTGAGCAGCGGCTCAGCGATACATCGCGACGGATTGGAGGAGCGACGCAGGCTCCCGCCGACGTGGAAAGCGAGAAGCAGAAGAGGCGCGATGCGCTGCATCGCGCGGAGGCGATGCTGAACGAAGCGGCGAAATAGCGGCGGCGCACCGCTCCCACCCTAGGCGCAAGAACAAACAAGCGGCGAGGGTGGGGCACCCGGCAGCGTTTTTGGTGAAGGGTGTTTCAAAGATGGCAATGTGAGCCGTGAAAGACATCCCTCGGCGGCTAAAGCCGGACGCTCGGGCGAGCACTCTGTACGGGCTAAAGCCCGTACCCTTCACAGTGGCCCGGCTGAACAGCTTCCTGAAAAAGCCCGGGGGCAGAACGGGATTTTCAAAAGCGAAGACGGGCTGAAGCCCACACTTGTTTTGCTAACCTTATCGGCCCGACTAGAGTCGTGCCCTTGTTACAAGGCCCCTAGATACGAGTTTGCGACCGGTGGCTTATTCGTGGCAGCACTTGCCACCTGCGGTTTCAATCTTGACGACTTCGGACTGGACGTAGGACCGGCCGGCGTCGACGACGTAGCCATCTTCATACTTATCGTGATGGCGGACCCAGGCCATGGTGTGTTTGAGGCCGGCCTCGTCACGCCCTTTGGGAGCCATGTCGAGAAAGTTGTACGTGCCGACTAAGATGTCGAGACCGCGCGCGTAAGTCGAGTAAGTGTGAAAAACCTGACCGCCGGCGTCTTTATGAAAGACGCTGAGGCCGGGCCGCTCGGTGGCGGGAAAAGCCATCATTTCGTAGTTGTAGAAAACTTCACTTTTACCAGCCTCTTTGGGCGATTGCGAGACCTGGTAGTCGTAGTTGAAGTCGCTGCCATAGGACGAATACCAGGGAAACTTCCAGCCCATGCGCTTCTTGAAAGCCTCGATTTCGGCAAGCGGCGCGTGCGAAACCGCGGCAAAGGTGATGTCGCGATGGGCGAGATGGATGGTCATGCCGTCGAAGTGATCGGCGAGATAGGAGCAGCTGGGGCAGCCCTCTTTCCAGCCGGGCCCGAGCATGAAGTGGTAGACGACGAGCTGGCCGCGGTTGACGAAGAGATCGGCGAGTGCACGCTTGCCCGCGGGCCCTTCGAATTCATAGCGCTTCTCGACTCGCTCCCAAGGGAGCTCGCGGCGGAGCCGGCTGATCTCGTCGCGTTGGCGGGTAAACTCTTTTTCTTTCTGCAGAAATTCTTTGCGCGCCGCGATCCATTCCTGGTGAGAGACGACGGAGTGCTGCTTGGCTTCGGTTGCGATGGTGGCCATGATGGGCTCCTTTGATCCGAATGGTATGGGGAAGGTGGTTGAGGTGAGTTTAGCCCCAGGGGCTAAAGCCCCGTTATTGGTGTGGCTGTTTCGGCACGGCTAAAGCCGTGCCCTGATACAAGACTCTTGTCGGGATTTTCTGGATCCTTCGGCTCAGGAGAAACGCGCGACCCGGAGTAGGGAGCCCGAGGGTTGAGATGACGAAGTCTGTGCGGGAGCGGAGTCCCGCCCCCACCCAAGCAAAGCTTGGATGGGGCACCCGGCGGCACGAGCCAATGCAGCAAAGCCTTACTTCTTTGGCCGGAACCAGCCGAAGACGATTGCCGCAAGGCCGCCGCTGCCGGCGGTGCTGCCAGCAACGACTACAGCGGTGGTTGCTACGCATACGGGACACATGGGACCTCCGAGAATAGTGAGCGGCTGTTGGCGAACAGTGGCCAGAGGTCTCAGCCAGCGATTTGCGAATAGCCGAGACCCTTTCGAACATAAGCGACCTGCCCGACGTGATAACTCTCGTGAAAGGAAAAGAAAGCGATCTGATCGGCGATGGTCTTTGTGTTTGGCAACGTGATGTTTGCCGGCTTCGCCAACTGACTATCGTCGAGGGCGTCGAGCTTGGCGTGGAGCTGGCGGCCGATGCGGTCAGAGACTGAATGGATCTCGTCGATGGACGGATATCGGCCAACCTCCTCAAGTGCAGCGCCGCGGGAGAAGAGTTTGCCCCACCCGGTGTCTGCCGGTTCGCCCAGAGACCGAAGCAGGGATGCGCGAGTCTCCGTGACGTGACCCGCAAGCCAAAGAATGGAGTTGTTTTTGCTTGTGAGCGGGGATTGCAAATCGGCAGGAGATAAGCCATCCAAGGCTTTGGCGATCAACCCATCGTTGGTCTTAAAGATGGCTGCGATCGGAGCAACGACCGGGCTGGGCGCTGTTGTCGTCGAATTCATGGAGACTCCTTGACTGACTTTGAGAGATTGGTTCTAAGGTGCGTTGCGGGCTGCCTACGCTCGCTCGGCGCGCTCGCG
>JBEKPO010000094.1:0-19590 GCA_049520675.1 Occallatibacter sp.
ACGTAGATGTCGTCGGGGCCGGGCAGGTAGTTGTAGTCGGGCGAGCGCAAAAAGCCGTAGCCGTCGGGAAGGATTTCGAGGACACCTTCGGCGAAGATGTGCCCTTCTTTTTCGCTCTGCGCCTGGAGGATCTTGAAAATCAGATCCTGCTTGCGAAGGCCGCTGGTACCAGGAATCTCGAGAGTGCGCGCGATGCGGCTCAATTCCGTAATATTTTTTTCTTTCAGTTCTGCGATGGTCATGTTCACCTGCACGAAGGCGGGATGGATTGGGGTGGGATGCGGAGGGGGAATTGCTTCAGAGGAGAAAGGCAGACGGGGCAATTGAAGGTCTTTCCGGCGTCAAGCTACATATCAACGAATTCGAGCACCCATTGAAGCAGCGAAGCGCCGGATAGAAACAACCTCTTTCGATGGGAGAATTGTCTGAGAATCCTTTGACTTATCGAACCAACCCTGCAAGAGCCGCGCTAAGCGGCACGACGCCTTTCCACGGGCTGAGGCGCCGCCTCTTCAGTTGATTCTGCTTCAGGGCTGGTCTGTTGGAAACGATTCAACACGTCGTTTGTCGTGTCCTGCAGCCGTGTATTCGGCTTGTGGAGCTTCCGGGTCGCCTTGCTCGCCAACTGACAAAGCTGGTAGCGATTGGAAACATGGGAAAGGGCTCGAAAAACCAGGTCAGAACGCATGCTAATCTCCTTCTTATCAAAAAAGCTTGCTGCGAGCGGACCGTGTGAGCTCCGCAAGAGCATGCAAGGGAAGCCGATACACCGAAGGGCCGCCCCAAATTGCAACTTCCAAGTCTTAGACGCGCTGTTGTCGCCCCAAGCGCAAAATCTTTGGGAGAGCGTCGCACGTTATGAAATGGAGGCCATACCGCACAGGACGTACAATTTGCGCCCGAGAAGCTGCGACAACCCGACTGCCCAAAGCCGGTGCATTACAGGCACCCAGACATCAAAGGAGCCACTCGCTCAAAAGATTTGATGCTGGAAACGGCTGAAGGGCACACCCGGACGCAAAGCAATTAGCCCTCTGTGGATGGCTAGGATGAGGGTATAACCAACCTGGGCGCGGGTCAATAGTTTTTTCAGGTGATTTCAAGAGATTTTTCCGCAGGTTGACAACGGTTACATGGGTCAGGCGACAGGTGGCAGATTACTTCAGTAAGTCTTTTAATTTCAACGGAGCGCTGGTGCTGCTGGGATGGGTTGAGTTGACTGCCGGGGCCAAGGAGCGCGGGTGTCGAAATGGCTGCGTCAGGAGTTACTTGGAGGGTACCAGCGGCTCCCGTCGGGATCGCGAAAGAAGGTGCGCCCGCTTTCATCGGAACCCAGAGCAGGCGCAAGAGGGCACTTGCGGCGGGGCCGGGTAAGGCGGGCGTCGATGTGGAGGAGAACCGCTAGCAAGAGGAACAAGAAAGGCAAGGCGAAGAGCAATTCGGGATGCATGGAAGGATCGGACATTGAAGGCGCCAAGAGATTCTTTCCGAATGGGTGAGGGCATTCTCATTCGGTAATTGAGTAATCGGCGCAAGGTGAGAAATTCTTCAGAATCCGAGGTAACCAGCATCCCGGCGGGCGTACGAACAGTTCCGAACTAGCGGTTCACCGCTCGCAGCCGGCTGGGGTGGAATCGATGGGCACAGGGGTTTTCAACTCCAGTAACTTCGGTCCAGCGTTCTGTATTGGATGGCTTCGGCGAGGTGGGCGACGGTGAGGGACTCGCTTCCTTCGAGGTCGGCGATGGTGCGGGCGACTTTGAGAATGCGGTCGTGGGCGCGTGCGGTGAGGCCCTGCTGCTGCATGGCGCGCTCGAGCAGGCGCTCGGCGTCAGGGCCGAGCTCGCAATAAGCGCGGATCTGGCGGGTGCTCATCTGTGCATTGGCGTAGATTTTTTCTTTGGCTTTGGTGAAGCGCTCGCGCTGACGCGCACGTGCGGCCATGACGCGTGAGCGGATCTGCGCGGAGCCTTCTGCTGCCGCGCTGCCGCGCAGTTCCTTGTATTGCACGGCCGGAACTTCGATGTGAATGTCGATGCGGTCGAGAAGCGGGCCGGAGATTTTGGCCACGTAGCGCTGGATCATGGGCGGGGTACACATGCACTCGCGAGACTTGTCGTTGAAGTAGCCACAGGGACAGGGATTCATGGCGGCAGCCAGCATGAAACGCGCGGGAAAGCTGAGCGACATGGAGGCGCGCGCGATGGTGACGGTGTGGTCTTCAAGCGGCTGACGCATGACTTCGAGCACGTTGCGAGGAAACTCGGGGAGCTCGTCGAGGAAGAGCAGGCCGTTGTGGGCGAGGGAGACTTCGCCGGGGCGCGGGACGATGCCGCCGCCGATGAGGCCGGCGTCGGAGATGGTGTGGTGGGGCGAGCGGAAGGGCCGCTGCGTGACAAGGCCCTCGCCGTTCAGCACTCCGGCGACGGAATGAATCTTGGTGGTTTCGAGAGCCTCTTCAAAAGTGAGAGGCGCGAGGATGGAGGGGAGACGCTTGGCCAGCATGGTCTTGCCGGAGCCGGGAGGGCCGATCATGAGGATGTTGTGGCTGCCGGCGGCGGCAACTTCGAGGGCGCGCTTGGCGGTTTGCTGGCCGCGCACATCGCAGAAGTCGACGGAGAATGTTTGGAGCTCGCCGAGCAATTTCTCGGTGGCGACGCGGAAGGGTTCGCGCTGAATCACTCCGACGACGGCGGAGTTGAGAAGCTCGAGGACATCGAGCAGCGAGGAGACCGGATAGACGTTGACCCCTTCGACAACGGCAGCCTCGGCAGCGTTGGCGGCAGGCAGGATGAGGTTGGGGATGCCTTTTTCGCGTGCCAGAATCGCGATCGGCAACATGCCGGGGATGGGGCGAACGCTGCCGTCGAGGCCGAGCTCGCCAACGAGGAGAAAGCGGCTGAGGTCGTCGGTGCGCAGGGCGCCGTAAGCGCCCAGGATGCCGACAGCGATGGGAAGATCGAAGCCCGAGCCTTCTTTCTTGAGGTCGGCGGGCGCGAGGTTGATGGTGATGAACGTGGGCGGGATCAGGTAGCCGGAGTTCTTGATGGCGGCGCGGACGCGGTCGCGGCTTTCGCGCACAGCGGCGTCGGGAAGACCCACGGTGTGGAAGTGATCTTCGTTGGAGACGACGCCGCTGTAGTCCACCTCGACGTCGATGAGACTGGCATCGATGCCGTAAACGGCTGCGCTGAGGGCCTTGAAAAGCATGGTGGAGGGCTGCGACGCGCAGTGTAGCAGAAGGTGTGGACAGTGAACAGTGATGGGTGAACGGTGAGCAGGGGTCGGGGATCAGGGGTCAGGGGTCAGGGGTCAGGGGTCAGCCGGTGGGTTAGTCGCGAAGGTCGAGCCGTTCAAGGGGTGGGGTTTCGATGCAGCGACTGCGGCGCGCCCCGAAATGCAGGTCCCCATTCGACTACGGTCGCTTGCGCGACCTTCGCTCAGGATGACCAGTCATTTCCGCTGCGAACTCTTGGCACGGGAAACTAGTGGCCGGATCAGTCGTGGTCGACGGGAAAGCTTCCGACGACAGCGCCGGGAGCGACATTCTGACCGGCGAGGACGATGGCGTGAGTGGCAATGTGCGCACCGGCGCCAATGCTGGTAGGAATGAGCCGGATCTTATCGAAGTCGGCAGCCTCATGAGAGTGAGAGAAGATGCGCGAGAAGGAACCGATGATCGCGTTCTTACCGATGGTGATGCCGCCACGATCGTTCAGCAGAGCGCGCTGGTGGATGGTGACGCCGTCGCCAACGGACAGGTTGTAGCCATAGGTGAGATCGACGCCATGGTAGATTTTGACGCCGGAGCCCATGTGGTCGAAGAGGTGGCGGCCTAACATGCAGCGGAAACGAAGACCGAGCCAGTGATTGAGTCCCACGGGCGAGCGGTCGAACATCTGCCAAAACCAAAGCAAGGGCTTGCGGGGCGCGAATTTTTCCCGATCCACGTCAGGGAAATGACCAGCCTCGAGAGTAACGTTCTCGGGGTCGAGCGACAGGCCAACGACGTTGCCGGGCAGTTCCGAGGTCAGAGTCAGATTGAGTTTGCCGCCGTGCGGACGGCCAAGGTAAAGCTGGTAGAGCTGATCGCGGACGATCTCGGCGCGGCGCTCAGGTGAGCTATGGCGCAGGAATTCTTCATCGAGGAAGCGAATCCAGCGGCGGTAAATCTCCTGGGCTTCGGGTGCGGGATTGGGCGCTTGATTGATCGCGGTAGCCATCACACCTCGACGATAAATCAGAGTGAGGCCGGGAACAAGGGAACGAGGGAGCAAGGGAGCAAGGGAGCAAGGGAGCAGAAAAGCAAAGACCAGGGGCCGGGACAAGAACTGCGTAAATAGCTGCGGGCGGTGAAGAAACTTCCCTCAGGGGCTAAAGCCCCAATGTTTGTGCGGCCTTCACGGCACGACTAAAGTCGAGCCCTTTCAAAACCGGATTTATGCAGCCGGTTCTGGGGACGACGGGCAGCTTGTAGCTACTAGCTGCAATCGACCGGCTACTTCTTTCGGGGATTGCGGCGGGCGGCGTGGGCGTGCATTTCCTTTCCCATGCTGGACTGATTAATGGCGATCTGGATCAGCATGTTGATGACGCCGCTGGTACTCATATACAGGGCCAGGCCGGAGGCGAGATGGCCGAAGAAGAATCCCATGAAGATGGGCATCATGATAGCCATCATGCGGCGCTGTGCGGGATCCATGCCGGGGGAGGGCGTGATGTACTGAGTGAGAAACATGGTGAAGATGATGATGCCCGGCAGGATGTAATGGGGATCGGCTGCCGCCAGGTCGTGAAGCCAGAACCACTGGGCCTGGCGCAACTCGATGGCTCTGGCGAGGACATAGTAATAAGCGGAGAAGAGCGGCAACTGCAAAAGCAAGGGCAGGCACCCGCCCACGGGATTGATGCCCTCGGCTTTGTGCAGAGCCATCATCTCGGTGTTCATTTCAGCCCGCTTGGGATCGTTCATCTTGAGATGTCTGTAGCGGTTCTTGATCGCGTCGAGCTTGGGCTGGATGCGCTGCATTCTGAGTGACTGCTTCATCATGCTGATGCGCGTAGGGAGCATGATGAGGTTGAAGACCGCGGTAAAGATAATGATCGCCCAGCCCCAGTTGTAGGCGCCCTGACCGAGAAAGTTGTGCAGGAACCGCAAGGCGAAGTAGAGCGGCTTGGAGATAACGGCCATCCAGCCGAACTCGATGAGCGGCTCAAGGGAGGGACCATCGAGCTTTCCGCCGTTCCCGGTGGAATGGATGGTCTTGAGCAGATCCATCTGCTTGGGTCCGGCGAAGAGACGCAAGCTGGTGGCGCCGCTGGAATCGCCGACCGCCACGCCCAAGATATCCGCCGGAGTCTTTTTGCTGTTGGGATCGCTTGGGTCGGTGGGCATCTCGATGCTGTTGTGCAGAGTGACTGCGGTGGCACGGCCGGGATCGTCGGGCAAGAAGGCCGCGGCGAAATAAAGATCCATGACCGAGGCGTATTGATATGGCTCATCCAGAGTCGCATTGCCACTGACTTTGGGCGCAGCCAGGGAAGAATGGCGTCCATCGACAGACCATGCGAAGTAAGAGGGCGTACGCGTTTGGGCGCCTCCCCTGTTCATCGACGGAACAAACTCTTCCATGTCGCCGAGGCCGGCGGGCCACTGGACGAGCGCGCGAACCGGCGAACCATTTTGCCTGACCTGAGTCTCGACAGAGATCACGTAGCTTGAGTCGAATTTGAAGGTCTTGACCGAGTCGATGCCGTTGGCGGCGTAGTGAAAAGTGATGGCGGTGGGCGCGAGGACCAGGCCAGTGGCGGTCGGCTGGGCGCCCGCAACGGTCACCTGATAGAGCGCGTTATTCAGTTGCGAAGTGAGCCCTGAATCGTAAGTGAAGAGCGAGAGGGGAAATCCGAACTTGGCCGCGGCCTGGGGCTGGACCATGTCGAGCGGTTTGCCGGCGGAGTCGGAGTATTTCTTCAAAATCCAGCTCTTGACCTGGGCGCCGCGATTGGTGAAAACAATCTTGAAGAGCTCGTTCTCTACGGTGGTGTCGGTTTCGAGAGTGGCGGAGATTTGCGGAGTGGTTGACTTTGCGGGTGCGGCGGGAGCGGACTGCGCCTGACCCGGCGCGGCCTGAGCAGAAGTCGATGCGGGCTGCGATTGTGTTTGCGCGGGCGGCTGCTGCGGCTCGGGCTTGGGCTTCACGAAGAAATACTGATAGCCGAGAAAGACGGCAAGCACGAGCAGCAGGAAGGCCATCGTGGAGCGCAGGTCGCCGCCACCAAGACCACCGCCGCCGCCGCCAGGAGAACCTTGTGTTTGCAGATTGGGATTATGGATTTCGGGCAAAGGGTGCTTCCTATCGTTCCAACGGTCGACCCGCTGGGTCGCCGCTCCATCTATGGTAAAGGTTTGTGGGGACAGGGCGCTGTGTCGGGCCGGACTGAGAGAGGCGGAACAGGATCGAGGCCTCCACGCGCGAAGGGATGGCACCGCAGCAGCCGACCCAGGGCCAGCACTGCGCCCCGCCAGGGACCATGGATTGCGATGGCCGTGGCCGCATAGTCAGAACACGTGGGCAGATACCTGCACCCGCCGTGACTGATGGCATGCAACGGAGGCGAAAGCCAGCGGCGATAGAACGAGATGATGGCGAGCAGTAGACGCGTCATGATGCAGGCTCGACCGCGGAGGCGGATCGCTTTGCGGAGCGAGACGCTTCCAGGGCGGCCTGTTCAAGGATACGCACAATCTCCCCTTCAAGTTGCGCAAATTCCATGGTGAGGACGCTGCGGCGGGGATGAAGGATGAGGTCGGCGCCGGCAGGCAGCAATTCAATATGACGGCGAAGCGCTTCTCGCATGCGGCGCTTGATGCGGTTGCGCTCGTGGGCTTTGCCAAGCACTTTGCCTACAGTGAGCCCGATTCGTGCGACAGGTGAAGGCATTTCGCCGGGCGCTTGCAACGCGAAGAACCAACTCATGGAGGCCGATTGACGCTTGCGCGCGGCCGCGTAAACGCGCAGATAGTCGGCATGCTTGCGCAGACGCAGACCCGACAGCGATTTGCGCTGAGCAGAGTTGGAAGTTGACGTCATGAGTGAAGTTCGGGCGAAAGTGCCCGCGTCAGAACGAAGAGTGCAGGTTCCCGCTCAGGAACACGCGCCACAGACGATCAGTCGCGATGCCCGGCGCTAACCGAGACGCGTTTTCGGCCGGCTGCGCGGCGGCGGCTCAACACGGCTGCGCCGGCTTTGGTCTTCATGCGCGATCGAAACCCGTGCTTCTTCACGCGGCTGCGGCGGTTGGGTTGGAATGTTCGCTTGGGCATAGATACCCGCTCCTGTTTCGTGGTGAGAATCTCAATACTGGCAACAAAATAAAGTATATCGGAAGCGACGCGTGGAATCCAGCGACCGGGCTACACGGTACACGGCAGTAGCCTAGTTCGAGCAAACCCTTCCCTCAGCGGCTAAAGCCACTCACATCTTGAACCGGTTGCGGCACGACTGAAGTCGTGCCCTTTCAAAACCATTCGGAACTCAGCGACCACCGGCTACACATCGCAACGCGGCAAACCGGCTCGGAGCGGTGGTGCATCCTAGAAAAAAGCGAATGGAAGAGGGCGAGCGACCAAGAAAAATTGCTGTTCGTAGAGGCGCACGAACCACTAAAGCAAGGACTTTCACCAACCTTGGTGCAAGAAAGCGAGCTCGAAGAAAACTTATGTGAAAGGGGGATTGCAACGGCTTCGAGATGTGCTACTATCGGGACCGTTCAAGAAATTTCCAACGCAGTTTCGAATCCCCCGCAGCACGGCATTTTCTCGAGAGTCTCTCCGAGAGCTGATCTTCAGGGGTAAACCAGCGGCACACAGATTCCGGTCATTCCGCGGTGGGCGCGAAGCAGACGCTTCGTACCCGAGAGAAGACCGTCGTTTGAAAAGCCGCAGAACGAACCGCATGGCGTCACGCCGGCGGAGAAGTAAGGATTGTACGATGGCATTTGCAACTACGCCGACTTCGGCACTCAATCCCTGGCTGCAGATTCTGGCCGCACTAGAAAAGAAAGTTGTCCGCCAAACATTCGAAACCTGGCTGAAGCCGACACGATTCAGCCACGCAGCGGGCCGCAGGCTTTATGTACGTGTGCCTTCACCGGAGTTCCAGCACATCGGCGACAAATACGGGGACCTGATCCAGGAAGCGATCGATCTGCAGGCACTGGAATTTGACGATGTCAGCTTTGTGACCGCGGAAGAAGATCCGTCGGTTCCTCCGCAGCGGAGGGATGGTGGTTTTGGGCCAGTGGCAAGCCATGCGCCGACGGCGCCACCCGCGCCGGCGACCAGAGCGCCGGAGCAGGGGCGCTTCGACTGGTCGACCGCAGCGCAATTGAATCCCAAGTACACATTCGACGCATTCGTGATCGGAAATGGAAATCAATTTGCGCGCGCGGCGGCACTTGCTGTAGCCGAGCGGCCATCGCGGGCTTACAATCCGCTGTTCCTGTATGGCGGCGTGGGAATGGGCAAGACGCACCTGATGCACGCCATCGGGCACGAGGTGAAGCGCAGGCAGCCGGTGGCGAACATCTGCTACTCGAGCGCCGAGAAGTTCACCAACGAGATGATCAACTCGATCCGCAACGATCGCATGACGAGCTTTCGCGATCGCTTCAGGACGGTCGACGTTTTGCTGATCGACGACATTCAGTTCATCTCGCAAAAGGAGCGCACGCAGGAAGAGTTCTTCCACACGTTCAACGCGCTGCACGAAGCGATGAAGCAGGTGGTGATTGCTTCCGACCGCCCCCCGAAGGAGCTGACCGAGATTGAGGAGCGGCTGCGCTCGCGCTTCGAGTGGGGCTTGATTGCCGACATTCAGCCGCCGGACCTTGAGACCAAGGTGGCGATCCTGCTGAAGAAGGCAGAGAGCGAGCAGGCGCACCTGCCGACCGACGTGGCGCTGTTTGTGGCGTCGAATGTCCGAACCAATGTGCGCGAACTTGAGGGCGCGCTCGTGCGGCTGATCGCCTGGTGCCAGCTGAACCGGATGGAGATCACGCTCGGCGCCGCGCAGCAGTGCTTGAAGCAATTTATCGACATGCAGGTGCGCAAGATCACAATCGAAGCGATCCAGCGTGCGGTAGCCGAACAGTTCGGCATGCGGGTTGCCGATCTGAAGCAGAAAAATAACTCGCGCAACGTGGTGGTGCCGCGGCAGATCGCGATGTACCTGGCCAAGCAGATGACTGAGGCCAGCCTGCCGGAGATTGGACGCCAGTTCGGAAACAAGCATCACACTACAGTGATGCACTCGATCAGCAAGATCGATGAGCAGCGGCGCAACGACAAGGACCTGCACCGCACGTTGACCAAGCTGCAAGATGTGTTGAACTGCTAGACGCTGCCATCGCGACTTGCCTAATTAGAACAAGTCTCTCCGCCTTCCGGCGGCGGGCATATTACTTTTGGCACGATCACTAGAAGATTCCTTCGGTTCTCCCGCGCTGCGAAAGTTCTAAACTAGGACTGGCTTCTCTAATAAGGAGGCAGCCATGCGAACTCCCCCGTTCGCGTTCGCGGCATTCTGCGCACTCACCGTGTGTGCCGCGGCGCAGACTCCGATCGATGTTCAGCCCGTGAAAGACCTGAGACCCGGCGGCACGCTCGCGACCTGCAACTACGCGCCGGTTGCGGCCGAAGCTCCGTATTTTGGCCGGTTAGGCCAGGTTGAGAGGACCAACGCCGCGGGCTTCGGCGAAGACTATTCCATTCACGGCAAGGCCGGGACCAATGTGAGTTGGTTCGGGATTGTCCGCGGAATCTCTGCTGCGCAGCCGGGAGGCGAAGTCACGCTGCTGGCCCAGCACCATTACTTCGACGGAATGACGGACTGCCACATCATGCTGGTGGCAAAGACCGGCGATGGGGATTTCGAGGCAAAGCTGAAGATCGATCCAGCCACAATTCCTGCACTGTCTTTGGTGCGCGTTTATGGGAAGGTGACCGGCGAGCGTGGCGGAGTGCCTGAAATTGCCGTCGATTACATTCGCGTGTGGCCGTGGCTTACATTCACATTCACTGACCTGGCCGGGCCGGACCACAGCAATCCGCGCTGGTGGCAGGCGTCGCAAGTGAAGCCCGGCGACCAGATCTATATGCCCTATCCGAACGAGAACTACTATCTAAAGGTTCTCGGCGATCCCGCGGAATTTGGGATGAACCTGAAGGCGGACTAGGCGAGACTCGAGCGGGCGGCCGGTAGCATCGCTTTTCTGAAGATTTTCTCCGTTCCTCCGCCCCTGCGGCTGCTCGATCCAATCCAACGACTTTCCCGGGCGCCCCTTGGTTCGCCACAGCAAGCCGAAGTTGCTCTGGGTCATCTTCGGCGCTCCCTTCGGGAGCGAAGTGACGGCGATGCGATGGTCCACAATCAGGGTCCGGTAACGGTGAGCTGATGCCAGCCACCGCCGGGCGGCGCGATTGCGGAGTTGACAACGTTGCCCGATCCATCGGTCCAGTAGCCGCTCTGCGAGCCCGTCCATACTGTCTGCGATTGGCCGGTAAGGGGATCGTAAGTCGGGGTGACACCGACCAGGGCGTTGTCGAAACTCTGCACCTGCGAAGCTTGTGCAGCTTGCTGATTTTCGAAGGCGCTGACCTGGTTGCGCATGGCCTGCATCTGCGCGTCGAACTGCTGGACCTGCTGCGCGAGCTGGGCCATTCGCTGCTGCTGGCGGGCCTGTTGATACTGCAGTGCGTAGGCATCCATCTGCTTCTGGTAGTTGAGCCAATCGGGACTGAGTTTGAAGGTCTGCGCCAAATGAAGCAGGATGGTTCGCGCCGTGTCGAGCTGCGCGGATGGAGCGATGAGGCTACCCAGCGTGGGCGCGGTCCATATGCTGCCGGTCAGCGTGGTGCGGATGTCGTCGAAGGCAATTTTCTGGGCGGAGCCGCAGGAGTAGGCGATGCGGCCGGTTGAGGATTGATTGCCGGTGCCGGCATTGGGAATGTAGTCGGGAATGGAGAAGTTGACGTCCGCGGTGTCGGAAGCCGGGCTCTGGCATGTCTTGGAAAAACGTACGTGAGCGTAGAGGACGGCGAACTCGGGGCCGGTACGGTACTTGGCGATCACGAGTTGGGCCTGGGCGCCAAGATCGTCGATCTGGCCTTCGGCGGGATGAAGCGACGTGGGCAGCGTGTAGTCGGGAACGGCGACATCGCCGAGGCGGATGTTGGTTTGGCCGTCGGGCGAGGTGAGATCGATCATGGGGCGCTCATCGGAGTAGCCCATGCGAAACAGGCCGCCGCGCACCGTCCATCCCTGGGGCACCTCGGCGGTGAAGGCCTTCTCGTAAGGATCCTGGAATGAGACCCACGTGGGAGCTGTGGCCGAGTTAGCGGCGCGCTGCGAGGCAGACGACTGTGAAGAGGAGCGACAGGCAAAGTTGGCGAAGCAGGAAACGAGAAGTATGGTTGCGGCGAGAGCGGGGGTGGCGATTCTGCGGCTAAACATGGAGCCTCCTGCACGGGACACGTGTCTTATCACGCCGGAGGGGGCAACAAGAGTTGAATATCACGACGTTGGAAGGACGGTCAAGAAAATCCGGAGGTATTGAATGGAACCATAGAACCGGAATTCAGGACAATTTTGTTGGCGGGTCTTTGAGGTAGAGGTCGACGTGGTCGAGATAATTCTGCGCGTACTCGACGATGAGGGCGCGATCCTTGTCGGTGATTTCGCGGCGCAATTTGGCGGGGACGCCTGCCCACAGGGTACGAGGAGGGACCACGGTGTGCTCTGGAACGACGGAGCCGGCAGCGATGATGCAGCCCTCGCCGATGCGACTGTTGTTAAGGACTCGCGCGCCCATGCCGATGACACAGTTGTCGCCCACTACGCAGCCGTGGACGGTGGCGTTGTGGCCGATGGTGACCCAGTCGCCGACGACGACGGGATAGAGGTTACGCTGGCCGTGAAGGACAGAGCAATCCTGAACATTGGAGCAGGCGCCGACACGGATGGAGTTGACATCGCCGCGCAGCACTGCGTTCATCCACACCGAGGAGCGCTCACCGAGGACGACGTCGCCGAGGATTTGCGCCGAGGCGTCGATATAGCAGGTGGAGGGGATTTGGGGCGTGTGGCCCTGGTAGGAGCGGATCATGGAAGAAGAACCTCCGGCTCGCAAGGAGCCACGGACTCGATTGTAAGAGAGGATCTGAGGGTCCGCTGAACGGGTGGCTGGTTGGTTTACGCGAGGGGTTGGAATGACCCGGTGTGGGAACCCGGAAGTGCGCGGAAAGCTATGCGGAAGCGGCTTTCTAGCGTATTCTGAATGAGCCACTTTGGGCAGGTTTGGAGGTGTGTCAGTTGGCAGAGGTTCGCATACAGGAAGGCGAGCCGCTGGAAAACGCGTTGCGCCGGTTTAAGCGGAAAGTGCAGCAGGAGGACATCATCAAAGAGGTGAAGCGTCACTCCTACTACCTCAAACCCGGCGAGAAGCGCCGCGTCAAGGCTGCCTTGGCGCGCAAGCGGAATCGAAAGAAGGCTCGTAAAGAGCAAGATTAGGTCTTTAACCCTACGCATGAAGCAGCCGGTCAGGCTCCTCCGTTCGATGAGAGCGGAGGAGGCCAGACAAGTGATAGTGGACTGGGACGGTCGTGCGGCGGTTGAATTGCAGTTGATTATTCCTCAGTTTCTGAAGCTCGATGCTGTTGCGGCTGTTTCGTTCTTCGCTTTGCGAAGAGTTCCATAGACGCAAATCGCCCCCCACGGAAACTGAAGAATTGCACCGGATCGCTCTGCGCGATCTCATGCAGCATGCAAGGCTGCCTGGAACTAGCAGGCAGATTGGTATACCGCTTTATTCTTTAGGCGGTCCGGGCCCCTTATTAGTACCACGAACAAGAACAGGGAACCGGAACCGGCAAGTCTTCAAGGTCCATGGCCGATTTCGGTGTGAGTCCCTGCGAGGGAAGCCGGCCATGGAGTTTACCGATCGAGTGCTCAAGTGCGTCGACTGCGGCGCAGAGTTCGTTTTTACAGCAGGCGAGCAGGTTTTCTTCCACGACAAACAATTCAAGAACGACCCGAAGCACTGCAAGCAGTGCAAGGCGAAGCGCGCGCGCGGATCGCAGCGGGTGCGTCCGGAAACGCGGACGACTTGTTCCGAGTGCGGCGCGGAGACGACCGTCCCATTCAAGCCCACCCAGGGCAGGCCTGTGCTGTGCCGTTCCTGCTTCCAAAAGAGGGGGAGCGCGCAGCCGGCGGGTCAATCGGCAGCGGCGCGGGATTAGAGCGTTTCCTCCAGATGCGCATGGCGCCGCCGCACCCGACAGCGGGCGCGAGGATGCGGTTCTACGGAAAATTCGCGAAGATCACATCGCCGCGAAAACCGGATGGAAATCCGGCGTTGCGAACCAGCGTGGCGAGTTGCGCCCAGTGACGTTGACTGTGGATGAGCGCGTGCACGGCGATCTTTCGGCGAGAGACGGTTCGCAGTTCTGGCGGAACCCACTCGAGTTTGAGGGGGTAGGGAGCACTCCAGGAGCCTTCAGGAGCCGCGAGCAGGTCGTGGAAGATGGCGGCCGCACGGCGATGAACGCCGAAAAGAGCTTCAAGTGGGCCGGCCGGAATTTGCTCTCTCGGCGTCTCAGGTGTAGCGGCGAGCCGCTCGCTCCAGCGAAGTTCTGCACCCCAGATATGGCGAACGAGCTCCTGCACGCTGGCCGTCCCGCCGATGCCGCAAGGCAGTTCGAGAAGGTTCGGGTTGGCGTCGAGATGAGACTTCCAGTAGTTGGCTGATTGCTCGTTCCAGACGAGCAGTTCTTCGAGGGTGATTCCAACGCTCATGGTGAACCTCCCGTAGCGGTTGAGCGAGCCCAGCATGTCAGCCATGCGGCGCCGGCAGACTTGCTAACCTGCTGACTCGGTGACTTGCCTCTGATTCAGGGCGCGATGTCCGATGTCGCGCCGGTAATACATTCCTTCGAAATGGATTTCAGCCATGGCCTGGTAGGCGCGGGAAAGAGCGTCGGAGAGCGAATCGGCGGCGGCAGTGACGCCCAAAACACGGCCCCCGACAGCGAGGAGTTGGCCGCCCATCAGCGCCGTCCCTGCGTGGAAGACCTGTACGCCCGGAACTAGTGCGGCGGCACTCATGCCGGTGATAGGCATGCCGGTTTTGTAGCTGCCGGGATAACCGGCGGAGCTGGCCACGACGCATACAGACGCGCCGGGCGCCCACAGCAATGGAGTTTCGGCGAGGCGGCCGTCCACGCAGGCTTCGAGCGCGTCGACGAGATCGCTTTCGAGGCGGACGAGAACGGCCTGCGTCTCAGGATCGCCGAAGCGGGCGTTGAACTCGAGCACTTGCGGCCCGCGCGCCGTGATCATGAGGCCGCAATAGAGGACTCCGGTGAAAGGCATCTCTTCTTCGGCCATGCCGCGGACGGTTGGTTCGGCGATGTGATGCATGATCCATTCGGACATGGCGGGATCGAGCATCGAGTCCATGGAGTAGACGCCCATGCCGCCAGTGTTTGGGCCGGTGTCGCCCTCGCCGATGCGCTTGTGGTCCTGCGCAGGAACGAGCGGCGTGACGTGCCTGCCGTCGCTGAGGCAGAGGAAGCTGATTTCGTCGCCCTCGAGAAATTCCTCGATCACGACCTGCTGCTCGGCCGCCCCGAGGAGCGCGCCTGTGAACAGGCCCTCGGCGGCTTCGGCTGCGACGGTGCGCGAGGGGCAGACAATGACGCCCTTGCCGGCAGCGAGGCCGTCGGCCTTGACGACAATCGGCGGATGAAACATCTCAATGGCGTGCGCGGCTTCGGCAGAAGAGGCGCAGACAGCGTAATTGGGAGTGGGGATGCCGTGGCGCTGGAGAAAGCGCTTGGCGAAGCCCTTGCTGGTTTCGAGCATGGCGGCAGCGCGTGTGGGACCGAAGACCCGGAGGCCGCGCTGCCGGAGCTCGTCGACGACGCCGATGGAGAGAGGCAGTTCGGGGCCGACGATGATGAGATCGGGGCGTTCGGCTTCGGCGAGGCGGACCATGGCGCCGAGGTCTTTGAGATTGAGGGGAATGCAGCGGGCGATCTGGGCCATGCCGCCGTTGCCCGGAGCACAAACGACCTGAGAAACGCGCGGGCTGCGCGCAACGGCCCAGGCGAGCGCATGTTCGCGGCCGCCGGAACCGAGGATGAGGACTTTCATGAAGTGCACCTTACAAAGAATGATTCCAAGACCAGAAAAACAATGGTCGGCAATCAGGGGGTGGGAAGTCAAACGGGGGGAGCGCGGGAAGATCGCGACACTGTGCATTCTCTATACTGAGGCGGGACTCGCGGGAGGTTGTGCGCCGGAGTTTTCGAGAGAAGGAAAATGGTGGAGACGCGCATCAAGCCGTATGCGGAGCAGGAAGCCGAGCGCGAGAAGCGAGAGGCACAGCGGCGGGCGTTTCAGCGCAACCAGGTGTTCGGGCTTCTGATTCTCGCGGCGGCAATCTGCGCCTGGTGGCTCTGGCATACGAATCCGAAATGGATCTTTCCGGCTGGATGGTGGAGATGGTAGGTCCTGCGCGGACGGCGAACGCTTTGGACGAGAGCCGTCACCCGCTCGTCATCATTCTGCTGGGGCCGACGGGGAGCGGGAAGACAGCGCTCTCGCTGGCGCTTGCGGACCGGTTTGGCGGCGAGATTGTGAGCTGCGACTCAGTGGCCGTGTATCGCGGCATGGAGCTGGGCACAGCAAAGCCGGCGCGCGAAGAGCGGGAACGGATTCCGCATCATCTGATCGATGTGACGACGCCGGGCGAGACGTTCACCGCGGGCGAGTACTCTCGATTGGCTCGTGAGTCACTCCAAGAAATAAGAGTGCGCAAGCACATGCCGATTGTGACCGGGGGAACGGGACTTTATTTGCGGGCGCTTTACGGGCGAGGCTCAGGTCCAAAGAGCAAGAGCGCGGAAGCGCATGGCTGCACAAAGTGCTGGCCCGGCTGGATGCGGAGTCGGCGAAACGGATTCACGCGAACGATGTACCCAAACTGATCCGCGCGATCGAGGTGTGCGTGGCGGCGCGGAGGCCCCTCTCTACTCTTCTCCAAAGCGAGGGAAAGAATCCGTTGACGGGATTCCGGCTGCTGCGGCTAGGGTTGAATCCGCCGCGGGCTGCGCTGTACGAGCGCCTGAACGAGCGCTGTGAGGCAATGTTCGCCGCAGGGCTGGTGGAGGAGACGCGCGGGCTGCTTGCCAAGTATGGCGAGGTGAAGGCGCTGGACTCGCTGGGTTACAAGCAGGCACAACGCGTGTTGCGAGGCTCTTGGACGAGCGACGAGGCGGTGCGAGCCGCGCAACAGGGGCACCGCAATTACGCGAAGCGGCAGATGACATGGTTCCGCCGGGAGCCGGAGGTCAAGTGGATCGAGGGGTTCGGAGATAACGTCAAAACGGTGGAATGCGCGATCGCGATGGTTGAGAAAGAGTCAGCGCAATCCCTGCGCAATTTAGACTGACCGTGTGGACGTTTGTGCTATCCCAGGTCCCAGAATCGGGACCTGGGGCACCCATGATCGTGCGGGAACGGAGAGACAAGTGGCAGATTCGAATCCAGAGACGATTTACGACGTGGCGGTGATCGGCGGCGGGCCGGCGGGTTACACGGCGGCAATTCGCGGGGCGGAGTATGGGCTGAAGGTTGCGCTGATTGACGCGAGCCCCAAGCTGGGCGGGACATGCCTGCACGTGGGCTGCATTCCCACCAAGACACTGCTCTTCAACGCGGAGCTGTGGGATTACCTGAAGGAAGCCGAGGAGTTCGGCATCAAGGGTGTTGAATCTCGGGCGCTTGACTGGGCCGCGGTGCTGGCGCGGAAGAATGCCGTGATTGCGAAGCACGTCAAGGGCCTGGAATTCCTGATGAAAAAGCACAAGATCGCGGTTTTTTCTGGTTTTGGACGAGCGACTGGGCCGGCTCAGAATGGCGTGCACACCGTCGACGTGGATGCGAGCGGCGTGAAGAGCCAGGTGAAGGCGAAGAACGTGATGCTGGCGACCGGCTCGGAGGCCAAGCTGCTGCCGGGATTGAAGGCCGACGATCGCATCCTGACCAATATTGAAATTCTCTCGCTCGCCGCGCCTCCGAAGTCGCTCATCGTGATTGGTGCGGGGGCGGTGGGCGTGGAGTTTGCATCGATCTTTCGCAGCTTCGGGACCGAAGTGACGATTCTGGAGTTTCTGCCGCGCATGGTGCCCGTGGAGGACGAAGAGATTTCGAAGGAGCTGGCGCGCGTGTTTCGCAAACGCGGCATCGAAACGCAGACAGGTGCGAAGGTTGAGAAAGTGGAGAGGACGGCAGACGGCGTGCGCGTGAGCTACACCGATGCGAACGGCAATCCGCAGGTGAAGGAAGCCGAAAAGGTGCTGGTGGCCGTGGGGCGCGGACCGCTGACGAAGGATATCGGTCTGGAAAAGACCAAGGTCGAGCTGGATCGCGGATCTGTGAAGGTGAATGAAGTGCAGGAGACTGCGGAGCCGGGCGTGTTTGCCATTGGCGACATTGTGGCCGGGCTGCCGCAACTGGCCCATGTGGGCGCGATGAGCGGCATCGTGGCGATGGCGAAGATCGCGGGACGGAAGTACCGGCCGGTGCGGAAGGACCGCATCCCGAGCTGCACCTACACCGAGCCGCAGATCGGTTCGGCCGGGCTGACCGAAGCGCAGGCGAAAGAGAAAGGCTTCGAACTCAAAGTCGGCAAGTTTCCCTTTGCCGGGAATTCGAAGGCGACGATCGTGGACAGCCACGACGGCTTCGTGAAGGTGGTTGCCGATGCGAAGTATGGCGAGATCCTGGGCGTACACATTATCGGGCCGCAGGCCACGGAGTTGATTGCCGAAGCAGTTGCCGTAATGGAGCTGGAAGGTACCGTGGACGAGCTGATGTTCACCATCCACGCACACCCCACGCTGAGCGAAGCGATGCTGGATGGATATGGCGCGGTGGAGGGGATGGCGATTAACGCCTGAAGAGCAGCGGAGTTAGCGGGGTCGGCGGGGCTACCGGAGTTAGACGCGATCGAGATCTGCGAAGAGCTCCTGCGCGGAAATGTGGATGGACGTTCCAGGAATGCTCAACTCGCCGTCGCGGACCAGTTCCAAACCCTTCGGCGTGGCGCGGTAAGCAACGCGGGCATACGGGTCGATCACCCAAACGTGCTGGATGCCGAAGGCGAGGTATTCCGCAGCTTTGAGTTCAGTCTTGCGCAGAGGAATGTCGGGCGACTGAACTTCGATGGCAAGCAGCGGAGGATGTGTGAGGATCGGTTCCCGGATCGAGCCTTCGCGCAAAATTGCCACATCCGGAACGCGGAAATGCGTTTTCCGTGTCTGAACGCGCTGCTCAGGAAGCGGATAAACACCCCAAGTCTCGCGATTCATGAGAAACAACCCAATCAAAAGACCTTGCACGTACGCATGTTCGAACTCGCCCAAGTCGCGCTCCTCAATCGTTCCGTCCACATACTCGCAGTCGTGCTCGTAGACGGTCGAGAGATACTCCTCGACGCTGACCGGTCTTTCGAATGCGGGCTGGGTAGCCATGAAAATAGTATCCTCCGAATTCGATGAAATCGCTAGAGCCCGGTCGACTTCGAATCGACGAGTTCCTTGGCTTTGGCGAGGAAGGCGTCGAGGGGCATGGAGCCCTGGTCACCTTTGCCGCGCGTGCGCACACTGACGGTGCCGGAGGCTTCTTCCTTGTCGCCGAAGACGAGAATGTAAGGCGTTTTCTGATTGGCGAAGTCGCGAATCTTGGCGTTCATTTTTTCGTTTCGAGAATCGGTCTCTACCCGGAGTCCGGCGGCTTTGAGAGCCTCTTCGACTTTGTCCGCGTAGGCCGCGTGTTTTTCGCTGATCGGCACGAGGCCCACCTGCACCGGCGCGAGCCACAGCGGGAAGGCTCCCGCGTAGAGCTCGATGAGATAGGAGACCATGCGCTCCATGGTGCTGATGATGGCGCGATGGATCATGACGGGGCGATGCCGGTTGCCGTCTGCGCCGGTGTATTCGAGGCCGAACTGGTTGGGAAGATGGAAATCGAGTTGAATCGTTGAGTAGGTTTCTTCGTGGCCCATCACATCGGCAAGCTGGATGTCGAGCTTCGGTCCATAGAACGCCGCTTCCCCTTTCCCTTCCTTGTATTTCAGGCCCAGGCTGTCGAGGGCTTCGCGGAGCACACGCTCACCTAGTTCCCACATCGCGTCGTTGTCGACGTACTTCTCCTTGTTGGCGGGATCGCGAAGCGAGAGCCGGTAACTGTATAGGGTGATGCCGAGGTCGCGATAGGCGCGCTCGACCAATTTCATCACGCCTGAAAACTCTTCCTTGATCTGATCGGGCGTGCAGAAGATGTGTGCGTCGTTGAGTGTCATGCAGCGAACGCGGCTGAGGCCGCTGAGCGCGCCCGAGAGCTCATAGCGGTACATGGTGCCGAGCTCAGCAAGGCGCACGGGCAGATCGCGATAGCTGCGCAGCTTCGACTCGTAAATAAGGATGTGATGCGGGCAGTTCATGGGCCGCAGGACCATGCGCTCGTT
>JBEKPO010000095.1:0-15808 GCA_049520675.1 Occallatibacter sp.
TAGCGATAGAGCAGGCTGTTCAGGCAGACGGGCGCGTAGTGATGCGTGGCGCCGGAAAACGGGCCGAAGCGATTGCTGGTGTCGAAGCCGGACTCGCGCATGGCTCGGTCGCCGGTGTAGAAATCGCGGCTTAATCGGTAGCCGCCGTACCAGGCGTGGAGACAGACGAGGCTCGCGCGGACATCGCAACTTGTCTGCTTCAGGCGCGCGGCTTCGGCGGCGTCGGGATGTTCGGAGCCCTTGACGAGATAGCCGGCGGCTTCGTGAGTGGGATGCGCGACTAGAGAGCGGATGACGTCGGGGTAGTACGTGCTGGCGTCGGCCATCTCGGGGACGGGGCCGGCGCCGAGATCGAAATAGCGGGCGAGGCCGGTCGAACCGGCGCGATGCTCGGGACGCCTCCAGGTGGAATAGTCCTTTGTGGCGATGGTGTACGCGTGATCGAGCCATTGCTGCGCCTGAATTCGGCCGTCGGGCGTTGCGGGGAAGCTGGCGGGATCTTCATAGACGGCGCGGATCATCGAGGTAAGAAACGGCGGCTGAGAGCGCGTGAGGTAGTAGGTGCGGTTGGCATTGAGGACGGAACCGTAGTTTTCGACTTCGAACAGGAAGTTGTCGACGATCCCTTTGGCGAGCTCTTCCTTGTGGTCGGCCTCGAGGCCAAGAAGAATAAAAAAACTGTCCCAGCCGTACATTTCGTTGAAGCGGCCTCCGGGAACGACGTAGGGATGCGGAAGGTAGAGCAGGCCAGGCGTGGAGAGTTCTTCCGGGTGCACGTCGCCGAGTTTTTCGATGCGGCGCGGCAGCGAGATGACGTTGACCTGGCACTTCTGCTGGAGTGCGGCAACGTCAGGCGGGGTGGGCATGCCGGCGGGGAGATAGAGGACGGAGACTGCCGCGACCTTGGTGTCGGAAAGCGAGCTGCAATCGGTGACGGAGCGAGTCAGCGAGTCCCACGCGGCGTGAATGTAGTTGAGCGTGGCCTGCGCATCGGGTGCTGATGGATTCGGAGCCTGGGCGGAGCATGCTGCGAATGCGAGGAAGAGAATGAGGCGCGACAGTTTCATGAAGGCTCCGGATGTGCGCGAACTTCTGAGTGTAGCGCAAAGCACAAGAATCTTGCGCAAGCGGGAACAGTTTGCCGATTTGCGGTGTCTACACAAGCACAGTGGTGCCGAATGGGATGAACGGAGGGCCGTAAAGACGGAGGCACTTCCACGTTGCAGGCCGCGCGTGGAGTGGTTCTGACGGTCGCGCTTCGCCTCCCTTCTGGCGCGACTGAACTGATGAGGTCACAGGGAGGCAAGCCATGTTCGAAGATTCCACATTCGAATCCACCGGAAGACTCCGCACGCGCAGCCGCAGGTGGATGATTGCCACCTTCGCATTCAATGCGGCGATCCTGCTGGCGCTGATTCTGATTCCGCTCTTCTACCCTGAAGCGCTTTCGAGCCGAGCGATCAGCATTCTGATGACAGCGCCGCCGATCCCTGTCGATGAGCCGAAGCCTGTGGTGCGAACGGCGCAGACCGCACCGATCCAGACCGAGATGCCGAATGGCGAACTCCGAGTGCCGGCGATCATTCCGAGAGATCTCTGGATAGCGACAAGACCCGAGCCACCTGTGAGCGTCGGCGTCATGAACTTTCCCGAAGGAAACAGCCCGGCTGGATCGAGTCTCTTTCCCGGAGGCGGTGCGCACGCCAATGTTGTGACGTCGCCGGCGGGTCCGAATCGGATTCCTTCGGTATTAGCGGAAGGGCTGCTGATCCGTAAAGTGATTCCCCGCTATCCGTCGATCGGGGTTGCGATTCACCTCGAAGGTACAGTGGTACTGCAGGCCACGATCTCGAAGAGCGGCACCATTGAAAATCTCCGCGTGATGAGCGGACCCGCAGTGCTGCAACGAGCGGCTCTCGATGCCGTCGCGCAGTGGCGCTACCGACCGTACCTGCTGAACGGCGAGCCGGTGGAAGTGGAGACGACGGTAAACGTGGAATTCCGATTGCAGTGAGGCGACGGCTTTACCGAATTCGGAGCCGAGTCTCCCACCCTAGCGGCAAGAGCAAGCCCGTCGCGAGGGTGGGGCACCCGCGAGCAATTCCTGGTGGCGCGTGAGAGGGTAAATCGGTGAAAATGGCTCTGCATGACACATCTCAAGCGCCGTGAATTTCTCCGCACTGCTTCTGCAGCGACTGTTGTTGCTGCTGCGAAATCGGGCTTTGCAGCTTCTTCGGGGCGTACTCGCGTCTTCATCGCGTCGCATACGCCCAACGGAATTCTCAAGTACGACTGGGATCTGGCAACCGGGACTCTGGCGCCGGCCGGCGTGGCCGCGCAGGTTCCCACCGTGGCTTGGCTTGAGTATTCGCGTGAACGCGGACTCGTATTCTCTGCCTCGGAGCTGGACACGTTCGAGGGCAAGCCGACCGGCGAAGTGGCCAGCTTTCGCGTCGCGGGCGGCGAACTCCAACCGCTCTCGGCGCGCAACTCGGCCGGCACTGGGACCTGCCACGTGGGCGTGGATCACACCGGACGCATGCTGCTTTCGGCGGACTACACGGGCGGTAGCGTGGCGAGCTTCCGCATTGAAGACGGCAAACTGAGCGAAGCGGCGTGGACCGAGCACTATATTGAGCACGGGCCAAATGCCGCCCGGCAGGAGGTGGCGCATGCGCACTTCGCATCGTTCTCGCCGAACAACCGCTTTGCGTATGTCAACGACCTAGGTGGAGATTCGATCCACATCTACAGGGCAAATCCGGTAACAGCGGAATTGACGCGCGCGGGCATTCATCACGGCGCGCCCGGCTCGGGGCCGCGCACGCTTCACTTCCATCCCAATGGCCACACCGCGTACTGCATGAATGAGCTGATCTCAACCGTCGATGTGCTCGACTGGCACAAGATCGACGGGAGCCTGGCGCTTGTGGATCGTGTTGAGCTGCTACCCGCGGGTTCTACCGGCGTTTCGACCGGCTGCGACACCGTGATTACGCGCGACGGCCGGTTTGTTTACTTCGCGAACCGCGGCGACAACTTTCTCTATGCGTTCAAGGCCGATTTCGCGACCGGCAAGCTGACCCCGATGAAGCGGTCGAGTTGCGGAGGCAAGACGCCGCGGAATTTCACTCTCGATCCGACGGAGCGCTGGATGCTGGTGGCCAACCAGGACTCGAATCTGATCAGCATTTTTGCCCGCGATCCAGCGACTGGTGTGCTGAGCAATGAAGTGAAGAGCAGCGTGGAGGCGGCAACGCCGATGCGGATTCTATTTGTGTAGGGATACTGCTGTGCGATCGTGAGATTTTCTGTCGCCCCTACGGGGCTTAGATTCTTTTTCTCATGCTTTCCCAGAGCTGCCTCTTCATTCGCCACGGCGAACTCAGGGTTGCCCTGGGCTGTTTTCTTACGCTCCCTTCGGGAGCTGGGTGCTTACGCGGCCTGATCGCCCTTGAGCTGCTCGGCCTGGTAATGGGCGATGAGGGCGTCGACGATAGGCTGCAGGCGACCCTGCATGATCAGGTCGAGCTGGTGCAGCGTAAGTCCGATGCGGTGGTCGGTGAGGCGGTTCTGGGGAAAATTGTAGGTGCGGATCTTCTCGCTGCGATCACCGGAGCCGACCATCTGCTTGCGCTCCTTGGCGAGCTCGGCGTTCTGTTTCTCCATCTCCATTTCGTATAAACGGGAGCGCAGGACGCGCATGCCTTTTTCGCGATTCTTGATCTGCGATTTCTCGTCCTGGCAACTGACCACGGTGTTGGTGGGCAAGTGGGTGATCCGCACCGCGGAGTAGGTGGTGTTGACTGACTGGCCGCCGGGACCGGAGGAGCAGAAAGTGTCGATGCGAATGTCTTTGGCTTCGATCTTGATGTCGACTTCTTCGGCTTCAGGCAGGACGGCGACGGTGATCGCCGAAGTGTGGACGCGGCCCTGGGTTTCGGTTTCGGGAACGCGCTGCACGCGGTGCACTCCCGACTCCCATTTGAGCTGCGAGTAGACGCGGTCGCCCTCGATGATGGCGATGACTTCTTTGTATCCGCCGACGCCCGATTCCGAGAGGGACAGAACCTCGACCTTCCAGCGCTTCTGCTCGGCGAAGCGCGTATACATGCGGAAGACTTCGGCGGCAAAGAGCGAAGCCTCGTCGCCGCCGGTGCCGGCGCGGATTTCGAGGATAATGTTCTTCTCGTCGTTGGGGTCTTTCGGCAGCAGCAAAACCTTTAGCTCTTCCTCGATGGCCTGCTCGCGCGGCTCAAGCGCGGCGATCTCTTCTTCGGCCATGGCGCGCAGATCGGCGTCGCTACCGACGGCCAGTTCCCGCGAGTCGGCGAGTCCCTGTCGGACCTGCTTCAACTCGCGATATTTCTCAACAGGAGTCTCGATTTCCCGCAGCTGCTTGGCGATCTTCTGGTAGCGCTCGTGGTCGTTCAGGACCTCAGGCAAGGCGAACTGGGATTGCAGGTCGTTGTAGCGCTGCTCCATTTGTTCCAGGCGATCGAGGATCATGGCTCCCTCCGGGCAGTGAAGAAGTGAAAACAGTGAAATGAGTGAACGGAGTGAATTGGCGCAGAAAGGCGATTGCGGCGGGAGCAGCTAGAGGAGAGCCGAGATGGGCTGATGGAGGGTCATTGCAGCTTCTATTTTAGCGCGAAAGGAGAGATATCCCACCCTAGGCGCAAGAACAAAGGCGCGCCGAGGGTGGGGCACCCAAGTCTTTCGTGGACCAGCCTCGCAAAAAAGCAACCGCAGATCCTTCGACTCGTCGCTGTGGCGACTCGCTCAGGATGACACCTATTTTTTTACACCCCGCCCTTGCCGAGCAGGATGCCAATGCCGTAGGTGACGGCGCCCTCGACGGCGCCGACTAGCGTCATTTCGAAGCCTGAGGACCACCAGGAGCGGACGGTGATGAGGGACTTGGCGGCTCCGACGGCGAAGTGGGCGGCGAGCGAGACGATGGCGGCGGCGATGACGGCCGGGATTCCTTGCATGAAGAAGAAGGGAATAACGGGGATGATGGCGCCGACGGCGGTAGAGAGCGCGCCGGAGGTAGCAGAGACGAGAGGGTTGGCGAGAGCTTCTTCGCTGGAGCCAAGTCGCTCGGCGGCCAGCGCGCGGAGCAACTGCTCGGGGTCGCTGGCGATGTGGTTGACCATGTGGAGGGCGTCTTCTTCGGGAAGCCCCTTGACCTGGAAATAGAGCGAAAGCAACTCGCGGGCTTCGGGGCCATTCATCCGGATGGCTTCGCGCTCACGGGCGATTTCGGCGTGGTAGATTTCGCGCTCGCTTTTGGCGGCGAGGTAGGCGCCGGAGCCCATGGAAAGCGCCGAGGCAATCATGCCGGAGAGGCCGGCGAGCAGAACGTATTTGGGATCGCCGGCGGTGGCTCCGGAGACGCCGGAGACGATGCCGAAGATGGCGCCGAGGCCGTCGTTGACGCCGTAGATGGCGTCGCCGATCCAGGAGCCGGGTTGCTTGCGCCCTTGGTTGCGCTTGGCCAGCATCTCATCGAGAACGGCCTTGGCGTCGATCTTGGCGGCGCCGCCGGGGGCCTGGTAATGTCCGCGAATGAGCGAACCGAGCTCGCGGTAGTGGTCTTTCTCGTCCTGGATGACATGCTCGAGGATGGCGACCGAGCCGTCGTCGCCGAGGGACTTGAGCTGCTCGCCGTAGCTGGCAATGGCGCGGCTTTCTTCAATCTCAACCCGCCGCAGGGCCATGCGGATGCCGCCAGCGCGGCTGGCGAGTGAATCGGCATCACCTCCGGGGTGGCCTTTGTAGACCGGCGCCGGTCCGCCAAGCTCCTTGATGCGGCCTTCCCAGAGAGTGGCGTGCTCGATCTCAGCCTGAGCCAGATGGCGCAGGACCTGGGCGCGGACGGGATCGTCGTCGCGATCGGCGAGAGCCTTATAGGTGTGGTAGCCCTCCATCTCGGCCTGCCAGTTGCCCTCGAGGGCCGCCAGGATCTTCTTAGTTCTTGCACCGGGCAGAATGGCGATGGGCATCGTTGGCACCTCGTCGATCACAAGAAGAATAACGGAAGGTGCGTGCGGCGAGATAGCGGGTCGGCAAGTCAGCGAGCCGGCAAGTTGGCGGCGAGCACGGAGAGCCCTCGATCGCCGGTATGATGGGGAGCGGTTCCAAGGTCGAGTGCACGATGAGACGCAAGGCAAAGAGACGAGACGAAAAGTCCAGAGGAAACCTGATGCTAGTGGTGATTGCGGCGCTGTTCGTAGTATTGCTGCTGATCAGGTTGCTGGCGTTTGTCGCGGGGCACGGACAGCACCGTTTTTGAGGAGCGGCGATGGTCACGCCTGCGGTGGCTTCCGGCTCCGCGCTGCCTCCCATGCCTTTACGAACTTCCAGTGGATATAGACCGAGTGGTTGAGGTGTAGGAGCAGCCCCTCGCGGCCGTCCAGGAATCCCAGGCGAAAGAAGTAGTTGTAAAGAAATGTGGCGGCCGGGTTCAGCACTGCATTCCAGATCAGAGCCGGCCAGGACTGGCTGGTGCGCCCGCGCTCGACCAATAACCTCGCGATCTCGGAGCTGTAACGGTTCATATGCTCGAGATAGAGGCTTAGTGTGGGATAGGCATAGTGAAGCAGGTCGTGCTTCAGCTTGCCGCTCGGTCCGCTGAACTGCGGAGTGCTGTGCGGGCCCACGCCCTCGCTCAGTCGCGCCGTGCCTCGCCGGAAAAGACGCAGCTTGCGATCGGGATAAAAGCCTCCATGACGAATCCAGCGGCCACAAAACAGATTGAGTCGGGGAATCCAATAGGCGCCGAATTTTGGTTCGCCGTTTTCACCGGAGAGAAGCTGGCGGATCTCTGTCTGCAACTCTGGAGTGAGCACCTCGTCGGCATCGAGCAGCAGCGTCCAGTCGCTGGTGCAGAGGTCGAGAGCGATATTTTTCTGTTCGCCGTGGCCGCGAATGGCGTGGAATGAGGTCTTGGCGCCGTAGGATTGCGCGATTTCGATCGTCCGGTCCTTCGAACCGGAGTCGACGAGGACAATTTCGTCAGCCCAGCGAACGCTGCCCAGGCTGCGGGGAAGATTGGCCTCCTCGTTCATGGCGATCATGGCCACGGACAGTGTCTTGCGCATGGCAGCCAGTATAAGGTTTGCAGGGATCAGGGATCAGGGATCAGGGGTTAGAGAACAGAGAACGGAGAACGGAGAACAGAGGGCAGAGATCAGAGAGCTGCCGCCAACTCGACTTCGGCCCATTCTGCGGGCTTGAGCTTGATCCGCGCCGCGGCGATATTTTCCTCCAGATGAGCCACCTTCGACGTGCCGGGAATGGGCAGTAGGACCGGCGAGCGATAAAGTAGCCAGGCCAGGGCGAGTTGCGAGACGCTGACCAGATGCATGCCGGCGATGCGGATAAGTTCCTGTGCGCTGGGGTGGTCGGGCCGCATCAGTTTGCCGGCCGCCATGGGATACCAGGGCAGGAATCCGATGCCGCGCCGTTCACAGTAGTTGAGCGTTTCCTCGTGGCGGCGGTCGGCGAGCGAGTAGCGATTCTGAATGCTGACGATGGGGACGATCTTTTCGGCCTCCTCGATTTCGGCGGGTGAGACCTCGCTGAGTCCGATGTGGCGAATTTTTCCCGCCTCCTGCATGCGGCGTAGCGCCCCGAGCGATTCTTCGAGCGGCGTGCGCGGATCAATCCTGTGCAACTGGTAGAGATCGATGCGCTCAAGCTTGAGGCGGCGCAGGCTCATTTCGACACATTGAATGAGGTAGCCTGCGCGGCCGATGTACTCGGTTTTTGCCGGACCCTGGCGCGTGATGCCTCCCTTGGTGGCAATCATCAGGCCCGACGGGTAGGGATAGAGTGCCTCGCAAATGAGGCGTTCGGCGATCTCGGGACCGTATGCGTCGGCCGTGTCGATGAGCGTGACGCCCAGCTCGACGGCGCGACGCAGGACGCGGCGACATTCGGCGGGATCGATAGGCTCGCCCCATGCGCCTTCGCCGACCAGGCGCATGGTTCCGAACCCAAGGCGATGGACGGGAAGGTCGCCTCCGATGAGGAATGTGCCGCTCGCTGCGGCGGATGGTGATTCGTCGCTCATGTCGAGTTTGATGCTAATGGTGGATGGGGACGGGGGACAATGGAGTGCGGGAGGCCGTGCTTGAACAGAGATGGGCCCCCACCCTAGCGGCAAAAGCAAAAGCGCCGCGAGGATGGGGCACCCCGAGCTGCGGGTCTGGAGACACGTGCGACGGCCGGCCCGGAGGCCGGGGACACATTTTGGGCTGCGGGAACTCGGACCCGCTGCGGTGCGTATTCTGATTACACTGGGCGAGACCACGGGAACGCGCAGGCTTCACAAGGAGAGCCACGATGGGCACGTACACCTATCCCAACCCGCAAGCGATTTTCTACCAGCAATTCCAGGCGGTGCGCCGCGACGAAATCGTGGGTATTCTGCTGGCGCTGTTTCTAGGCACGTTTGGTGCGCACCATTTCTACCTGCGCCGGACGGGATTAGGCATTCTCTACTGCTGCTTTTTCTGGAGCGGAGTTCCGGCGATTCTCGGATTCATCGAGTGCTTCTTCATGCCGGCGCGCGTGCGCGAGTTCAACGCCATCCAGGCGGCGGCGATTGCGGCGACGCTGGGAATTCCGATTCCGGTCTGGAACCCTGCAGCGGTGCCGGCGGGCGCAATGCCCGTTCAGCCGCAGCTGATGGTGGCACCGGTGCCGGCTCTGGCTGCGTGCCCGAACTGCCAGAAGACGAATCCGCCGGGTGCGCGGTTCTGCACGGGGTGCGGGACGGCGCTGGCGTGAGCGGGTCGGCGAGTTAGCAAGTCAGCGAGTCAGCGAGAGTTCCTGCTAACCCACGCAAGCGAAGCTTGGATGGGGCACCCGGCATTAACGCCCGCGGAGAAGCTCGGAGACTCCCGCGAAAATGAAGACGGCGCAAATGGCGCTGATTCCAACTCGGAGCCAGATATTCATACGGAGATGTCCTTCTCCTGCACGCCGCGGCATCCACGTGAGAACGAGAACGCCCAGGCCGACGGCTAAGTCGAAGGTCGAGCTGGAGTGCCCGCCATGAGCGGCATTTCCGACCAATCCATATTGAATCACCATGATCGCCTCCCGATCACATGTTCGCGTGGCCGGAGCGCATCGATTCGTTGAACTGCGGCTTGGTGAAGTCGAGCGCCGATTGGAGCGTGGCCTGGTACTCGGCGGCGCGGGCCATGAGCGCGGGCGTGGGTGCAGCGAACTCGCCATCGAGAACCAAGAGGCCTTCACCGGCTTCGTCGCCGGCCATGCGGAGCAGATCGGCTTCGCTGGTGTTGAGGTACTGCGCGTCGCGGGGATCGGCGATCCAGACGGGCCTGGAGCCGCCGAGAACTCCGGAGAGCCAGTAGACCTTACGCAGCAGATACTTCAGGCGCTCGGTATCGTCGGTCTCGGTAAAGAGAAACTTCTTTTGCCAGCGGCTGTAGTAGCGCGTGGTGACGGGAACGGGCTGGCGGTTGCCGGACTTGAGGAATTCGAGCTGGCCCATGTCGACGGTTTTGCGGACGGCGTTGTAGACGAAGGTTTCGGCGTAGGGCTGCTCCATGGCGGGAACGATCTCAGCGAAGGTGAGCGTGACGCTGGCCGCGACCTTGGCGTGCAAGTTGTGCGTGCCCCCGTCGGCTACGTGGATCTCGCCATGCACGATATGCGTGTCCGCGCCGGAGGTGGAGCGATGAAAGGGCCAGCGGAATTCACTGAAGGAGAGGGGCAAACCGCCAATGGTGACGTAGCAGTCGGGGCGCGGATTGCGCAGCCGTTTGGCTTCTCCGGCAAGGTGTGCCGTCATCTCGGGCAACAGATGCGGCTTATCGAAGTCGAACGTGTCGCTCAGCTCAAGCTGAAGAGAGCGGCCGATGGCGTCGTCGCCCGGCAGGCCGAGCTGAAAGACGGCGGTGGGGTGACCGCTTGAATCGGCGCCCTGGTGGACGGAGATAAGAACCAGGCCGGCTTTTTCGGCGGCCGACTCGAGCGAGGCGACGAGGGAAGTTTTCAGATCTGGGCTCATGAGCAGAGAATCCTAAAGAATACCGGTGCAGCATCATTTTACAGCCGCATGATTCCCGCCGCTTGCTCGATGGTCGCTCACGCCGTTTCCTAGCCTCTCGCGCCCTGCCTTTACAATGACAGGGTGGCGCAGGCATCGTCGCAACACATTATTCTCGCCGAAAATCTGACCAAGGTTTACGCCGCTGGCCGCATTGAGGTTGCCGCGGTGCGGGGAGTTTCACTGGCCGTCGAGCCGGGCGAATTTGTGGCAATTGTGGGGCCGTCGGGGTCGGGAAAATCGACGCTGTTTTACCTTTTGGGCGGATTGACGCGGGCGAGCAGCGGCCGCGTTGTCATTGACGGCTCTGATTTTGCCTCGCTGAACGATGCCGAGAGAACCAGGCTGCGCAGGCATCGGATCGGGTTCGTTTTTCAAAGGTTTAACCTGCTGCCGACGCTCTCGGCCTTGGGAAATATCGAGATCGCCTACGAAATCAGCGGGCGCGCCTCAGGTCCAAGCGGGGTGCCGATGGATCGCAAGTATCTGGATCATTTGAGCGACATGCTGGCGATCAAAGGGCGGCTTGAGCACAGGCCGAACGAGCTGAGCGGCGGCGAGCAGCAGCGGGTGGCCATTGCGCGGGCTCTGATCACGCGGCCGGCGATTGTGCTGGCCGACGAGCCGACAGGAAACCTGGACACCAAGAACTCCGATGCTGTGCTGGAGATGCTGGTACGGTCGAACCGCGAATTGGGCCAAACGACGCTGATGATTACACACAATCCCGAAGCGGCGGCAATCGCCGGGCGGATTCTATATATGCGGGACGGGCAGATCGTGAAGGAAGAGGCGGGGAGAGCAGCTTTCAGCTCCTAGCTATCAGCTTTCAGCTTCTAGCGTGCTGGTGCGGGGCCATGTAACCTCCGCAGGTTCCTCTGGGCACCCTTTTAGCGTGCGGATCTGGCCATCCCCAGTCTAAGATTGGGCACTGGTCTTTCCCATGCGAAGTATCTTCCTTTTCTCAATCGCTTCCATCCTGGCGGCCGGCTGCGTGGAGGCAGCGCGCGGCCAGGGCGCACAGCAGAACCTCAACCTTACCTTCGACGTTGTGGCGATCCATCCTTCTCGGCCCGATGCGACCGGGGGCATGATCCGGCCGCTTCCCAATGGAACGGGTTACACCGTGCAGAACATGACGGCCAAGGTCATGATGAGCGTGATGTATCGCATCCCCGGGCGGCAAATCGAAGGAGGGCCAGGCTGGTTTGAAACGGAGAAGTTTGATGTGGAGGCCCGGGCCGACCGCGGCGGCTACTCGATCGACGAACTGCACGCCATGTTCCAGAACCTGCTCCAGGACCGCTTTGGCCTGAAGACCCACGTTGAGACCAGGGAAGGCCCCGTCTACTTTCTGACTGTGGACAAAGGCGGCCTGAAGATGAAGGATGGCGGGCCAGTGGGAGACCTAAATATTCCCATCACGCCGAAGGGGCCGGGGCAGTTTGTGGGGACGAAGGTGCCCATGCGGTATCTCTGCTGGTTTCTGGGGCAGATTTCGCCAGACGATCCGCGGCCGGTGATCGATCAGACGGGACTGACAGATGTTTATGATTTCGAGCTCCGTTTTGCCCCAGAATTGCCGCCCGGTGTATCGCCGGGCGACCTTCCGCCGCAGGCGCGGAACCTGCCGGTGCTGCGTGACGCGCTTGCGGAGCAGCTTGGGCTGAATCTGAAGCCGGCAAAGGGGCCGGTCGAGTATTACGTGATCGACCTAATAAATCAACCGTCAGCCAATTGATTGCCAGCTTCCTGCTTTGCGGCAAGGGCCGACTAACGCCGTGGCGGCGCCCAATTGTCGTTGACTCCTCAGGCTTTTCTTGTTATCTTGGAAAGGTTCGCAAGAACGCCGCTTGTGGTGTGTCGATGGCACGCATGCGGGGTAGGAAGCCCCTGAATTCAGGAGTACGAGGGGTTGTTCCAGGGCCAGGCGAATTTTGCCGGCCAGACAAGCTTCCGGGATCGCTCTCTTCTTGCGGAGGGCAGGGAGCAATCGCATCGGAGCCCGCGCGTTCCCTCACCTTGGAGGGGCTATGCGGGCCGGAACCGGCGATACGGCGTTGGCTTTTCCGCTAGATTTGCGGAAAACGACCGGCGAACCGTCGCGGTTCTCGTCTGATAGAGGAACGTAGACAGACGCGAAGCAGCCACCAAGGGCCTTCTGTGTGTCTGTGCGGTCGAAATTCCGCGCAGAGGCAGGGACAGCCCGCAAGCCGCGTGTGCGGCTGTGGACTGGATCGTTACGGGTTATTGAAGGGTAAGGAGTTGCTGATTGCCGACTTTTAATCAATTGGTTCGCAAGGGGCGCACGGCGCCACGGTATAAGACGGCGTCGCCCGCTTTGCAGGCCTCGCCGCAGCGGCGCGGCGTTTGCACGCGCGTGTACACGCAGACGCCGAAGAAGCCGAACTCGGCGTTGCGCAAGGTGGCTCGCGTGCGGCTGACCAATGGGATCGAGGTCACGACCTACATACCCGGGATCGGCCACAACCTGCAGGAGCACTCAATCGTGCTGATTCGCGGCGGCCGCGTGAAAGATCTGCCGGGGGTTCGGTATCACGTAGTGCGCGGCACGCTGGATTCGGTGGGTGTGGCTGGCCGTAACCAGAGCCGTTCGAAATATGGAACCAAGCGCGCCAAGGGCGGCGCGGCGAAGAAATAAAAGCAAGCTCTCAGCTTGCAGCTCTCAGCTATCGGTTTTCGATTGCGGGAGCCGGCGGCGGTGGGGCGGGCTCGAACAAGCTGACGGCTGAGAGCTGAAAGCTGCTTTGAGGTTTTATGCCAAGAAAAGGGCACATTGCGAAGCGGGAAGTGGCGCCGGATCCGGTGTACGGATCGACTCTGGTGACCAAGTTTGTGAACTCGATGATGTGGGACGGGAAAAGGTCCACGGCCCAGAGCATCTTCTACCAGGCGATGAAAAACCTGGAGGAGAAGGGTGGGGGCGACGACGCGCTGAAGCTCTTCAAGAAGGCCGTGGAGAACTGCAAGCCTCTGCTTGAAGTGAAGACACGGCGCGTTGGCGGCGCCAACTACCAGGTGCCAATCGAAGTGAATGCCGATCGCCGCACGTCGCTGGCAATTCGCTGGCTGATCACCTATGGGCGGAGCCGCGGTGAAAAGGGTATGACCGACAAGCTCTCTAACGAGCTGCTCGATGCCGCCAATGGGCGCGGGGCGGCGATGAAGAAGAAGGAAGACGTACACCGCATGGCTGAGGCGAATAAAGCGTTCGCGCACTATCGGTGGTAAGCGCAGGGACCAAGGGACCGAGGGAGCAAGGGACCTAAAAACGGAGATTGTGCCGGCTGCTAGAAGTGTCCGGCGCGGCGGAACGAGCAAGTGGACTGCCGAAGTTGAACAGAACTGCGGGGAAAGATGTCCCGCAAGGAATTGGAATCGTGGCTCGCACTGTACCTCTAAATCGCTGCCGGAACATCGGCATCATGGCGCACATCGACGCCGGGAAGACGACAGCGACAGAGCGCATCCTCTTTTATACCGGGATCACGCACCGGCTGGGAGAGGTGCATGAAGGTACGGCGACCATGGACTACATGGAGCAGGAGCAGGAGCGCGGCATCACCATCACTTCGGCCGCAACCACCTGCAGCTGGCGCGACGTCCGCATCAATATTATTGACACCCCCGGTCACGTGGATTTTACCGCGGAAGTGGAGCGCAGCCTGCGCGTGCTGGACGGTGCGGTGGCTTTGTTCGATTCCGTTTCCGGCGTGCAGCCACAGACCGAAACGGTGTGGCGGCAAGGCGACAAATACAAGGTTCCACGGATCTGTTTCGTCAACAAGATGGATAAGAACGGCGCCGATTTTGAACACGTTCTCGAAACCATCCGGAAGCGCCTGGGTGCGCGGCCCGTGGCGCTGCAGATTCCCGTCGGCGCCGAGGCGAACTTCAAGGGCGTCGTTGACCTGGTTGAGATGAAGGCGATTATCTGGCACGACGAGACCCTGGGCGCGGAGTTCTCCGTTGAAGCGATTCCTGCCGATCTGGTGAAGAAGGCCGAAGCTTTTCGCCTGCAGTTGATCGAAGTGATCGCCGAGACCGACGATGTGCTGCTGGAGAAGTTTTTCGAAGGCGAGACGCCAACCGTTGAAGAATTGAAGGCCGGCATTCGCCAGGCAACCATCGACCTGAAGGTTTTCCCGGTCATTTGCGGATCGGCATTCAAGAACAAAGGCGTGCAGACGCTGCTCGACGCCGTCGTCGATTACCTGCCCAGTCCGATCGACAAGCCTCCGGTTGAGGGCATCGATCCCCACAATCATTCCCATATTGAAAAGCGCAAGCCCGACGATAGCGAGCCATTCTCGGCGCTGGCATTCAAGCTGATTAACGATCCCTATGGCAAGCTCTCGTTTGTCCGCGTGTACTCGGGCTCAGTGAAGACCGGCGACACGGTGCTGAATCCGCGGACGGGACGGACGGAGCGCGTGGGGCGCCTGGTAAAGATGCATGCCGACAAGCGCGAGGATGTGACGGAGGTTCTGGCCGGCGACATCTGCGCATGCGTGGGGCTGAAGGACCTGAAGACGGGCGATACGCTTTGCGATCCGCATCATCCCATCGCGCTGGGCGCCATCACCTTCCCCGAACCGGTAATTTCGGTGGCGATTGAGCCGAAGACCAAGGTTGACCAGGAGAAGATGGGTATCGCCTTGTCAAAATTGGCCGAGGAAGACCCCACCTTCAAGGTGCACACCGATGAAGACAGCGGGCAGACGATTATCAGCGGCATGGGCGAGTTGCACCTTGAGATTCTGGTCGACCGCATGAAGCGCGAGTACAAGGTTGAGGCCAATGTGGGCGAGCCCAAGGTGGCCTTCCGCGAGACCATCCGCAAGGCGGCCGAGGCCGAAGGCAGTTACGTCCGCCAGACGGGCGGCTCGGGTAATTACGGCGTTTGCAGTCTGCGTGTCGAGCCTAACGAGCCGGGCAAAGGCTACGAGTTCATCAACGAGATCAGGGGCGGCGTGGTGCCCAAGGAGTACATCAAACCCATCGACCAGGGCGTACGAGGCGCGATGGAGGGTGGCATTCTGGCTGGCTATCCCATCGTGGACGTGAAGGTGACGCTCTTCGACGGCAAGTATCACGAAGTGGACTCGAACGAAAATGCATTCAAGATTGCGGGCTCGCTGGCGTTCAAAGAAGCGGCACACAGGGCCAAGCCGGTGCTTCTGGAGCCGGTGATGGCGGTGGAAGTGACGGTTCCCGATGAGTTCATGGGTGTGATTATCGGCGACATTAATTCGCGGCGCGGGCGCATTGAGCACGTGGAGCATGCCGCCGGTTCGCAGGTAATCAAGGCCACGGTGCCGCTGAAAGAGATGTTCGGCTACGTGAACGACATTCGCTCGTCCACGCAGGGCCGGGCGTCGTACTCGATGCAGTTTGCGCGCTATGAAGAGGCGCCGCGCATGATTGCCGATGAGATCATCGGCAGGGCGCAGGGGAAGTGAGAAGAGCGAGCTATTAGCTCTTAGCTTTCAGCTATCAGCTAGCGCTCAAGTCAGTTGAGGGCGTTGGCTGAAGCGAGATTGAGCTGAAAGCTAATAGCTAGAAGCTGAGAGCTGAGTTTTGGGGCTGGAGCCCGAATGCGGGCGCCCTGAGTTGGAAACAGGCAGTACAAGCGATGAAAGGGATTTAAGACTTTTATGGCGAAGGAAAAGTTTGATCGCAGCAAGCCGCACGTGA
>JBEKPO010000096.1:0-15644 GCA_049520675.1 Occallatibacter sp.
CCGATATCCCCATTCGCTGCAAGCACCTTGGGTCGACCCGCCCACCTGATTACTCTTGTAATGACTTTTGGCCTTCGCCGGTACCGTCAGCGGAATCGGCCAGGCCTGAGCCCGCGGGCAATCCGCTTTCAGCCCCGGGCATCTCAAGATCAACCAGTGGAGGAGCTTCGAGCGATGTCAAAAGCCGTCAAGTACACCGAAAAGGCCTTCGTATACGCTGCCCAGGGAGCGTGGGCTGTCTATGAGCGCCTGAACCGCATCAGCCCCAACGCCTCCTTCACGCCGAAGTGGAGCGAAAAGCCCCTGCTGAAGAGCTGGCAGAAGGAAAAGCCGCCCCTCGGCTGGCCGCGCACCACGGACTCGCTTTGCCCCAAGTGCGTGCCCGAGATCCGCAAGCAGATTCTCGACGGCAAGCTGCCCCACGAAGTGCTGCTCAACGAGAAAGTGGGCGAGATCAAGGCGCAGATTATTGAGCGCGACGGCAAAATCCTGATGGTGAAGGACTGCCCCAAGCACGGCCACTTTGAAGACGTGATGTCGATCGACCCGGCCTTCTTCAAGCACCTGGAAGAGAGCTTTCCCGGCCGCGACATCCGCGCCCACGGCTCGACAGCCGACAAGCTGCACAACCATGGCACTTCGACTGTGACTCACGGCCGCGGCTCGGTGCTGACGATCGACCTGACCAACCGCTGCAACATGATGTGCGATCCGTGCTTTATGGACGCCAACCAGGTTGGCTTCGTGCACGAGCTCACCTGGGACGAGATCAAGACCATGCTCGACAACGCCGTAAACATGAAGCCGCGGCGCCAGATGAGCGTGCAGTTCAGCGGCGGCGAGCCAACGCTCTCGCCCTACTTCCTCGACGCTGTCGCCTACTCGCGCAAGGTTGGTTACAACTCGGTGCAGGCCGCTTCAAATGGCATCGAATTCGCCAAGTCGAAGGAGCTGTGCCGCGCTGCTGCCGAGGCGGGCTTGCGCTACGTCTATCTGCAATTCGACGGCATCGGCAACGCCGCCAACTCGCATCGCAAGGTGGGCAACCTCTTCGACGTGAAACTGCAGGCCATCAACAACCTGCACGAAGCCGGCGTGGATATCGTGCCCGTGACCACCATCGTGAACGGCATCAACAACGAGCAGGTAGGCCGCATTATCGAGTTCGCGCTCGACAATCCCAAGAAGATCAGCTTCCTCTCGTTCCAGCCGGTCAGCTTTACCGGCCGCGACGAAGAGATCACCGACGAGCGCCGCGTGGCCCAGCGCTACACGCTCTCGCACATGGCCCACGACGTAAAGTCGCAGGTGGGTATTGGCGAGCCCGCGCGCGACTGGTTCCCGATCAGCTTCATGTCCACATTCTCCGACTGGGCCGACCTGATTCATGGGCCGCAGGCCGAGTGGGGCCAGCTCTCCTGTGGATGCCATCCCAACTGCGGCATCGGCATGGCAGTCATGATCGACAAGGAGACCAAGGAATCGGCTCCCGTGACCGCTTTCCTCGACATGGGTCAGGTGGCCAAGGATCTGGCGAAGATTAACGACGCCGCGCGCGGCAAGTTTCTTTCTGTTCTTGGATTTGGCCTGTCGTTACTGCGGAATTACGATCCCTTCCAGTCGCCCACCCACTTCAAAATCACCGACATGATGAGGAAGATGGACAAGACCTTCAACGCCACCGGCAAGAACTACGGCTCAGTGAAGGGCGACCGCACCATGGAAGACATCAAGAAGCGCCGCCAGGACCGCTGGAACTTCCTGTTCATCGCCGGCATGTGGTTCCAGGATCTGTTCAACTACGACTTCCGGCGCACCGAGCAGTGCATCATTCCCTACGCCACGCAGGAAGGCGAGATCAGCTTCTGCGCCTACAACACCGGCGTCGGCTGGCGCAACATTATCGAGAAGATGCACATGACGGCCACGCTGACCAAGTGGTACGAGGAGCACGGACGCCACGAGATCTTCGCCGGCGGCAAAAAGGTGGGCATGACCCATGTGGGCCACGAGCTGGTTCTCAACATGGAGCACGTGAACGCCGAGGCCAACCACACGCTCGACAATCTGGGCATTGCCAAGAACGCCCGCGAAGAGAAGATTCGCGCGCGTGACGAGAAGATGAAGCAGGATGCCGAGAATGCAAGGATGGCCGCCCTCTATCGCGAGCACGTTCTGGGCGAGAAGCCACCTGCGGGGGGCATGGTCTCGCTCGGCGACATTCGGCCGGCCTCGAACAACGCGGCCAGCCCCATCAACCGGCACCGCGAAGACAGCGAACTAGTCGCCGGGGACTAGCATTGCATGCAGCAGCCGCGCCTTCGGCGCAGAACGCGAAAAGCTGCTCTGACGTCCCTCCTCTACTGCATCACGAAACACAAAGGCCGTCCGCGAGGGCGGCCTTCGTGCATCAAGCGTTCGCCGCTTACGCTGCATGCCGGATCGCCAGCAGCGTCACGTCGTCCATCCCCGGGTTGGCGCCGGCGAACCCGCGCAGGTCTTCGAGGCAATCTGAGATCACTCCGGCAGCGCTGCACGAGGCCGCGCGACCGATCAGATTCGCTACGCGCTCGACGCCGTATTCGCCGCCATCTCCCTGGGCTTCAGAAAGGCCATCGGTGTAGAGGAAAAGCAGGTCCCCGCCGCACAACATCAGACATGCGGGAGCGAACGAGGCTTCGCGAAACATTCCCAGTGGAAATCCAGATGACTCAATCATCCGGAGTTTGCCCTGCTGAACGGCAATCACGGGCAAATGGCCTGCGTTAAAGAGCTCAACTTCACCAGCGCGGCTGGCGCGGCCGCAAACCAGCGTGGCGTATTGGCCGGCAAGCCCGCTTTCGGCGAGGAAGCAATTGATGTGCGCGACGATTTCGGCGAGAGGAAGACCCATACCGATCAGGCTGCGGAAGAGCGCATGGAGTTGGGTCATCCGCATGGATGCCGCAACGCCCTTGCCCGACACGTCACCCAGCATGAAATAGAGCTGTCCGTCGTGCGGGTACAGGTCGCAGTAATCGCCGCTCACCGGTCCCAGAGGCGCATAGTGATAGCTGGTCTCCCACCCGTCAACACTGAGGTCGGCAGGCGGCAACAGGCCACGCTGCAGTTCCGAGGCCAGGTCCAGATCGCGCTGCAGCGCCGCGCGCTGAGTCTTGGTCAGGTGATCGAGGCAATAGCGAATGAGGGGATCGGCCAGCAAACGGTCGCGTTCGATGCTGTCGTGACACTCGTCGCACAGGCCGTAGGTGCCCGCGGCAAATCGATCGAGCGCGGAATCCACTTCTCGCAGCAAGGCGACGAGATTCGCGTCGCCCGGCGTCTGCGCAGCGACGGTCTCAAGGCGGCGCTTTCGTTCTTCCAGTTGGTCTTGCAGGAAACTCATCTCGGCTGTTGCCATCCAATTACCCTCAGTCACGCGGAAGCTACACTTTTTTGATTCTCCATTCTGCGTTTCGGCGTCAATAGTTCTTCACTTTCGCGCGTTTTTTACCATGCGTCGAAACGAATGCTGTCATCCTGAGCGGAGGTCGCTCGCCGTGGCGAGCGACCGGAGTCGAAGGACCCGCATCTCGGGACGTCGGACATTGGAGACGCCGCGCTAGCGCTCCCAGAAGTGCGGCGGCTCGATGCCCAGGGCGCGAAGGTAAACGTAACCCTGGCCGCGATGATGAATCTCGTTGTCGATGGCGTATTGAATCATGGCGATTCCCGGCATCGTCCACTGGCCAAAGGCGGTGTCGACCTCGGCGAAGCGGTGCGGCGGAATGGTGGGGAACTTCTCGTCGAGTTCTTTGGTCTGTCGATCCCAGATTTCGAGAATTTCCTTTTTGGTCGTGGGCCTGGGGCCGCCACTGTACTCCACCCACTTGCCGGTAGCCACGCCGTCGACGATGGGCACTGCCATACCGATGAACTCCGAGGCCATCACAGCGAAGGGCCGCATTCCGCCCAGCAAGAAGTTGAACAGCTTGTCTTCAGGGAAGGCATCGATGGTTCTGCGGGTGAGAGCGCGGTGGCCCTGCCAGTACTTGAGCAGATCTTCGGCAGAGATCACGTTCACGGTTGCTGTTTCCGTTGTCATATCAAACCTCCATGTGGCCCTTTGCGGGCTCACAATCCAAGGTAACGGCAATTCCCGACAGAACTTGTCGTAAATTAGATTGAGAATAAGAATTGCGATGATTCGGAATTCCCATGTATGACCCCATCATGCGCGCGCTCACGGTGCTGGAGGTGCTGCAAGCTCGCGACCACGTCACCGGAGCAGAACTCGCCCGACGTCTCGAAGTCAACCTGCGCACCGTGCAGCGCTACATTCTGCGGCTGAAGGATCTGAACATTCCGGTCGAATCTTCGCGGGGCGTGGGCGGAGCCTACCGATTGCGGCCCGGCTATCGGCTGCCTCCTCTGCTGCTGACCAATGAGGAGGCGTTTGCGCTCTCGCTGGGGTTGCATTCGCTGCGCCAGGTCGGCCTTTCGGCGTTTGCCCCGGCCACAGAAGGGGCGCTGGCAAAACTGGGGCGAGTGCTGCCCGAGGCGCTGCGCGAAAGCATCCGGACGGTAGAGGATGTAGTTGCCATCGAGCCCGGCCCCTGGGTGGTGACCACGCCGGTGGAGCATCTGATTCGCGCCGCGTCGGCCATCCGCACGGGCCGGCGAATCCGCTTTGATTATCGGTCGCATGACGGGGCTGCCTCGCGCCGGCAGATTGAACCTTACGCGGTGATGCACACCGACGGGCGCTGGTATCTCATCGGCTACTGCCTCTCGCGACGGGCAATGCGCACGTTCCGGCTGGACCGCGTGTCGAACCTCGAGTCCGGCGCGGGGAGCTTTCGCCGGCCCGCCCAATTTGATGCGCGCCAGTACTTAAATTCGAGCATGCCGTTCATCCAGTCTGTCTACCAGATCGACGTGTGGATCGATATGCCTATCGAAGAGGCGCGCCAAACCTTTGCGCCGTGGAGAGTGGCCGTCGAAGAGAGCGATGGCGGAACGCGCGTGCGCTGCGGGCGCGACCGCCTGGAGACGATTGCCGCAACGCTGCTGAGCATGGGCCGCCGCATCGTGGTGCATAGCCCCCGGGAGCTGCGAAAGACGTTCCGGGATTTGGCTCGGCAAGCGTTGCGGGCGGCGGACCGGCCGCGCAGAGCACGAAGCCACACGAGCAGGAGCTGAACAGGCCCACCTTGCCAGTGGCTCCGCGATACAGCCATTCTGGCATTGCGACCATCCGTGCTCACCAACAAGAATGACAATCCAATGACAATATGCCGTGCTGCGGGCTGATACACTTGCGGCTGCCACAGGTGACGCAGATGACTGCCTGCGGGCCAGGAGGCCTCATGAGACGGCCAATCTGCTTCAAGATTTCATTGCTGACCGCGGCTGTTCTTGCCGTTGGGTTGACTTCTGCACAGGGCGCCAATACCGCCGGCACGCTCGACGAGACATTCGGCAACGGCGGCACGGTTGCCGCCACCCTGGTGCCCGTGGCTAACGATAGCAGCGATGCGGTTCCCGAAGCGATTCGGTTCCAAAGCAACGGCGATATTCTGGTGCTCGTCGATGTGACCATCACGGGCGCGAACGCCAGCGCCACCACCCAGGTGCTGCGCTACACGCCGGCAGGCGTGCTCGACACCACCTTTGGCGACAAGGGCATCGCTGTGCTCCCGAACTCCTTCACCGGATCGGCGATGGCCATCGACGCCAGCAACCGTGTCCTCATCGCCGGAGACATGGTCTCCACCAGCGACCTGGCCGCCGCGCGCCTTACCGCGAACGGCATTCTCGATACCACCTTTGGCTCTGACGGCATCGCCGCAACGAGTCAGAGTTGCTGCGATGCGGCCGGGGCACTGGTCATCGAACCTGCCGCGGTGGGCGCGGACGCAAATGACATCCTCTTCTGCGGCGGGCTCTTCCCGACAGGCAGAAAGCAACCTTCGACCACCCTACTCGCGCGCTGGACACCAAGCGGAAATCTGGACTCGACTTTCGGCAGCGGCGGCGTCGTTCATGTCGTCGGTCCGGGAGGCTGTACTGCTGAGGCGGTGCTGGCCACCGGGGAGATCCTCGACGCCAACGGAACAACCGCGCAGTTTGAAGCAAACGGCACGCTGGAGTCTTCCGTGAACGGCGGAACCGTCGTCGCCTCGGCGGCGACTCGGTTTCTGGGGACTACCGTTTTCCAGTCCAACGGCGATTTTGTCGTCGCGCAGCCGCTCTTTGTGGGCGAAGAGTCCCGTGCTCACAACGCCTCTACTGAAGTGCTTCGCTTTACTGAGACAGGCGCGGCCGATTCTTCCTTCACAGATCCCAGCTTTCACTTTGAAGGTTCGGGTGGCTACGGTATCGAGGCCCTTCCTGCCGCCGTCGCAGTCGCGCCCAATGGCGACATCGTGGTGATTGGCGAGCAGATTACTTATGCCCAGAGTGGCGAAACCCTGGTCAACGGCTTGGCGCGCCTCACGCCGGGCGGCGACCTCGACTCCACTTTCGGCAGCGGCGGCGTCGAAACGAACACCGTTCCCTCCACCGCTGAGGGATTTGCGCTCGCTGCGATCGACTCGCAAAACAGAATCATCGCCGTGGGCATCGCCAAAAGCTATACGCAGATCTTTCTCAGCCGCTATCTCGGCGAGTGACTCCGTGGTTGCGCCAAATGACCCAGCTCGATTCTGGGACGTGGGACACCGCCGCAGGGGCAAATCTGGCCTCACCCTTTCGCGCGAGCACGCTCCGCAGGTCACTCCAGCGGCTTGCGAACCAGTTGCGCGCGCTCCGAATCGGTGCAATTCCACCACACTGCAGTAAACTTCCATTCAACCGGCTAAAACTCCCTCGAAGTTGGAAACCAAAGCGAGGCCCGTTGCCAATGAGCCCATCAACGCGCTTCTCTGTGCTGCGACTCGCCCCACGCTCCGCTTGCTTTCTTTTGATCTCTTGGAGTATCGCCTCCGCGCAGGACGCCACAATTGTTGCGCCGGCGTCTGATGCATCTGTGAAACGAGTCGAAGGCGTCGATGCTGGATCGGGCGTGCACTACCTGCGGCTTTCCATCACTCTCCCGCCGGCCGCCGGCGCCGCGCAAGAGCCGGCCCGGCTCACAATGGAGTGCCGCGACAAGAGCGGAAAGCACGAGCTGCTGTGGTATCTGAGCTTCGGCGGAATCCCCGAACAGGCGTTCGAGCCGCCGTTTCGCCGCACCAACACCGATCTGTTTCCGTCGCGATTGCCACGGCAGAAGTTGACGATGTTCTTTGAAGGCTACATGCAGTCGAAACCCTTCGTCCGCACCTGGTTCGTCGAGCCCTCAGGCGAGCTGCGCTACTGCAACCCCGGAACGGACTGCCCTAACATGGAAGGCCCGATCCAGTTCCTCACCTATCTCAATTCCCTTCCCGGGCTTCGCATCCGTGGCATCAATCCCTCAGGTGGCAGCCAGCAGGAAGTCTTATTACCAACCCGCCCTATGCTCGACGCGATCAAAGCCAGCCCTGTCTGCGGGTCCTAGAAGCGGCTTAGAACTTCGCCCGCGGCGTCCATTGCCAGGGCGTATTGAAGCTGTAGCTCACGCCTCCTGAGGCGATGGGGAAAAACGGCGCGCGTTTCAAGCTGTGGCGCCAGCTGGCGAGCTTGGCCTGGAGTGCGCTATTGAACGCTGAGCCCACCGGAGTGGACGTGCCGGCTGCGCTGCCGCACTCGGTCAACAGCTGGTCGGTGCAAACTGTTCCCGAAAACGTCAGGTCGAGCGACGGCGCGCCGGTGAATGCAACCCCGAATTCTGAGGGGAACGACCAATGACGATTCGACCGCGGAATGAACTTGCCGAAGCCAAAGGTCAGCGTCGGGGCGGGCCGCACCGAATGGAAGCCCAGAGCAGCGTAACCCAGCAGCGGAGCCGAATTGGTGCCGCCCGCGTAGAACTCCTGCGCGTCCATTGTGAAAGCCGTTCTCGGAACGATGCGCATCACCGCCGATGCGTGGTTCTGGTTGTAGAACATCAGGCCGGCGCTAAGCCGGATGGGAGTATTGAAGGGATAGAAATCAAGAGACGCCCCCGCCGAAGACAGGTGCAGCCCTCCATAGACGTTGAACTCGTCCACTTCGATGCGCCCGTTGTTAAATGCAAAGTAGTTGCCCGATAGGCGGGCATCGAAGATCTCAGTGAGAACAATCGCCGCGTTTGCCCCAACCCCAAGCGGAGAAACACCCACGCCAAGCCCGATCCGCGACAGTGGATCCTGGTGTACCGCAACCTGGGGCACGACCTCGAAAGGCCCCTTCGCAACGGCATCCATTGCCGCGGAAACCGGCAACGGCGCCGGCACCAGCGCGCTCAGTTCTTCACGAGCGCTGGGTTGGGCTTCGGCGAAAACGCTTCCTTGATCGACTGACGCGGGTAGCGGCGCATTCTGGCCGCTCGATGGGTGCGCTGAAACCAGCGCAACGCAGGCAAATCCGACCATCCAACAAGCGCGTGCCCCCGGCCCGGGGAGTCTTTTGAGCAGGGAAAGGCGTCTCAAAGCGAGCCTCCTCGGCGTGGATTCGCGACAGGCGCTCTAACAGGATGGACTGATTCTTGGGCTGCCGCCCTTCAACTTTAGTGGGACTCGTTGCTGGCAAACTTGGTGACCCAGCAAGTGCGGGCCATGAAGGGAAATTTCTATCGGTCCGGTTTCTTTAGGGCTTTGACGAAGCGGAACCTGATTGGCGCCGGGCACGTTCACTGAAAGGCAGGTTTCAACCGCATGATCGATCCGGTTTTTCGCCTGCGCAGCGTTCCTATTAGACGAAGCTTCCTCTTTTACGGGTCTGGATTTACCCAGATTTCATGTTTGGAGAGTGCGAATTCCAGCCTACCCGGTTTTTTCGCCGCATGGGTTCCATGCGAGCGCATTAGACGGCGATTCTTTGGCTTTAGTTTCAGCCCGAAAAGTTTCATTAAATCGCGATTTTTCTGCACTTTCGCGGCAAAATATTCCGCGCAACTCCTGCGTGCTCCTTACGTCTACATCTGCAATGGCCGGTGATCAAGCGCACGGCCGAATAGGAGAAACTGATGAACAACGTGAGAAAAGCAACTGTTGCTCTGGGCGTTCTGCTTTCCGCCGGCTCGGCATTCGTGTTCGCACAGGCGCCAGACGCCAATCAATCGTCCGCTGCTCAAGGGCAGCCGGGCCAGCACCGCACCTTCGACCCAGCCCAGCAGGCGGAGCATCTGGGCCAACGGCTCGGCCTCAGCAGCGACCAGGTAGCGCAGATCAAGCCTATCTTCGCTGACCGCTTCCAGAAGATGCAAACCCTTCGCACCGACAACTCGCTCAGCCAGGACGACCGCCGCGCCAAGATGCAGGCCATTATGCAGGACTCGAACAGCAAGATCGAGGGATTGCTGAACGACACGCAAAAACAGCAATTCGAGCAGATGCAGGCCCAGCGCCACAACCACGAACACAGCCACGAGGCTCCGCCTCAGTCGTAATCGGATCTTACCCGGGGCCCCAAAGACATCGGGGCTCCGGGCGAGCGACATTTTGCTCGGCGGGGTCAGATTTCGCGTCAATTGTGTCGGGCAACGGTGCACCTGATGAAGTAAGAATCGCCGCCGATACAGTTCATTCGTACCAGGGTCGATATGCAGGTTCTTTTTGGAGTTTTTCTCCTTGTCGCCGTTGTCTTGGTTCTCTGCGCGCCTTTGCCCGCGCAGCATCGACACGGCCAGGATGCGAAATCCTGAGTGCCGAACACAGGTGCATTTATTCGCGGCTACTGCAGCAGTTCGTCCTTCTTGACGGCCAGGGTGTTGTCATCGAGTTGCATGTGAAAGGGCAGCCCGCCAATGTCGGGCGCGACGTCGCGGGAAATGATCTCAAAATCGTTGATCGCGTCGGAACTGTCCCATGCGTCGTCGCCGACGACGAATGCCAGAGTGGTGCCGTCGTCGTGCTTGGCCACAAACACGTTCGCTCCCTTGCCCTGAAAGAAGCCGATGGTTTTGAACTGCTGGCCCAGCGCCTGCGCCTGGGCCTGAGTGGCATTGCCTTCGTAGAAGACTGCATCTCCGCCGCCGAACGTCACTTCGCCAACGACCGTCGTCTTCTCCACATCCTTGTTGCTGTTGACCAGGTGCACCTGCACGGGATACCCGCCCACTGCCGATGCCACCTGCCATGTGATCAGCTCGAATGAAGCGAGAATGCCCGCCTGGTTCCACGCTCCGTCTTGCACCACGTAGGAGATCACCGTGCCGTTCGTTCCTTTATTCAGCAGGACGGTCACGCCGCGATCCTGAAAATACCCGCCGCTCTTCAGCGCGTTGCCCAGGGCAGTAGCGTCGGCCTTGGTAGCTGTGCCGGAATAGAAGACCTGGTCCTTGGTTCCGATGGTGACCGAGTTGTGGTTCTGGATCTCGTAGGCCGCAAGAACCACCAAACCAACCAGAACGGCGAGAGTCGCAACAGCGAGTCCGAACGCCGCACCCTTCGAGCCTAGTTGACCGCCGCGCGCCACGTGCGCGGCCAGGTCGTTGCCCTGCACCGCCTTCGCGAGCTGCCACGTCGCAACCAGCACCACGATACTGAGAACGCCAGAGACCTGCGTTGAACGCCATCCAATCACCATCAACAACAGGGTGACGATGGCCCCCACGATCATCGCGAGCATGGCTTGGCCCGACTTGCCGAGGCGGTTGTAGTTCATCGCCATCAGCAGGGCGCCGGCCAGCGGCGTGCCAAAGAACGTGGCCAGGGCCACCGCGCCGCTATCGTAGAGGCGATAGGAAGGTGGCGTGCCCTGGGGATAGTAGTATGCGACGGGATACATGGTTGCCATGGCTGTCTCCTTCACGGAGGGGAGGGGTGCAGCAAGAGTAATGCCTCAGCGCGGGTCTCCGCCAAGGAAAAATGCGCCTATCGCTGTGGATGAATTCGCGCTGTCTGGCGTGAGCGATTCCGCCACGGGGTCAAGGTGCTCACGAGAGGGTGGGCGCTACCCGAGCTGGCTCACCTTTACGTTGAGTGAGGCAAAATCGGTCGTCCCCAACCCGCGCGCCGCGGCCATTGCAAGGTAGGGCAATTGCCCAGCGTCGAGATTCCAATAGGCCTTCGCCACATAGGTGTCGATCGCCACCGGATCGGTTCCGGCCACCAGCGTTTTCTTCAGGAGCACGTCTTCAAGGTTGCCGCCGGTTGGCCCGTTGCGCACGAGTACGCGGTAGCAATCCAGAAGCGTGAGCGTGGGCAGCATGAAGCTGGCCAGGTCGGCCAGGCTTTGGTGAATCTGCTGATGCAGCCGGTTGCGTTGTCCACCCAGGATGCCGTACCAATTCTTCATGCCCAGCGTGGCGCCCGAGAGCGTGTGGTGCTTGGCGATCGGCAAGTTGATGACCTTGTCAGCCTCGAGAAACGGCGTGAAGACGGGCCAGCTTTTCAGCACCACGCCGCCTAAATCCACTTCGCGGAAATGATCCGAATCGGGCAGAATCACCTCCGCTCCCTCGGCGCGCGCGGCAGCCATGACGCCTGAGCGCTGAAAGCATCGTCGCGGCTCGTTGCAGCTCACGTCGGTCACGATCACGCGCTTGGCGCCTGCCTGCCAGCATTGCTTCACCATCTCGGCAACCAGGTCAGGATTCGTATTTGCGGCCTGTTCCGGCGTCCGGTCCCAGGCAATGTTCGGCTTCAGCACCACCACGTCCTGCTTGCTCACGAAACGGCTGATGCCGCCCAGATCTTTAAGCGCCCGGGCCACGAGAGCGCGCGGTTCTCCGTTCTGAACGACGGTCACCTGCGGCCATCGCGCATCGGCGGCGACGCGATGGTCGCGCCGCGCCTGCTCAGCCTGCTCAGGGATCGGCCGCTGGCTGCGCTCGCTCAGCCAGATCGCCGCTCCGGCGGCACCGGCGGCCACTCCGCCCACCCGCAGCAGTTGCAGCATCGCTTCGCGCCGCGTCATTCCCGACGCCTGCACCTTATCCTGCGCCGCTTCGTTCGTTTCGCTGCTCTTTCCGGCCACCACCGCGCTCCCCGTCAGATCTCGATCAACCCGATGCGCTTCGGATCGTTTGTCCCCAGCCGATGCGCACTATCTGCCGCCGTTGCAATGTAGCTGGGCCGGCGGCCAACCGCCTCCAGCGTCGCCATTCCGACTTCCGCGCGCTTCTTCTCCAACATTCCCCACGCCGTGTGATCGATTGCCACGCGATCGTCGCCCACGATCAGCGCATTGGGAAACCACAGCCGCTCGGGATGGAACCCCGGTCCGCCGTCATAAACCGACGAAAGCGCATCGCCGATCGTGAACCACACTTTTTCGCGCACCACGGGAATGGCATTCACGTCGGCCACCCCGGGGTTGCAGCCGTTTGCGTGCAAGAGAAAAGGCTTGTCGACAATACCGTACATATTCTTCATGGAGAAGGTGACGCCTGCCAGCTCGTGATCCTTTAGGATGGGCAGATTGATCACCATGGCGCACTCGCGCGAAAGAATCTTCGTCAGCCGCACGCTTACCGTGCCGCATCGCACCGGCTCGTCCTCGAATCCGGCTACGTCAGAAGAGTAGCAGCGGACGCGGCTTGGATCCGTGTTCACGGACATTCCGCAGGCTTCGAGGAAGTGAGCGTTCTGATCCCAAACCAGAATGTTGCCGGGCCTGACGCCTGCCTGCCGCAGCCGCTCGGCAACGGCCATAATCAGCGCGTGGTGCGTCGCGATTCCTTTGCTGCCAAGGCCGTTCACCTTCAGCCCGATCACCTTGCCGTTCAGAAAGCTCCCCGGCACCACGCTCTTCCACGCTTCAATCGGAGTGTAGCGTCCGGTATGGGCTGCCATGGCCTTGTCCAGAAGGTTCAACACGTGCTGCTCGTCAGGCTGGCCGCCGGCTGCATTCAGCGTCGCGTCGCGCGCAATCACCACTTTGGATTTATCCGCTGCTGCGCGCGCGCCACCAGCCGGAAACGCCAACTTCCCGGCGCTCAATAGCACCGCTCCCGTCGCTGCATCCTTCAAGAAATCCCTTCGGCTCTTCATCGTTCCTGCCCCTCCTGGTTCACCGTTCACAGTCTCTACAGCCGGGTGCCCCAGGTCTCGATTTTGAGACCTGGGATAGCGCGGTCCCGACATACGGATTCATGCGGTCAGCGCCTCACAGCCTCGCTTCCACTCCGTGCGCCAGCGCAATCAGCGCCTGCTGACCGCCTGGCGGGTTGTCATACGCCACAATGCGCACCAGGTACGGGCCTTTTCGAAAGGTCACGCTTTGCGCGTAAGCGATGCCCGCGTCGCCAATCTGGACGCTCTGGGCATCGTTGCTCCGGCCAGCGTCTAGAATCTTGCGCGCACCCGCCGAATTCCCCATCGTGAATACGTCTACCACTGCGTCGAGTTGGTTCTGATACTTGTAATCGGAAGTTGACGTGGAGACGACGCCCGCCTGCAAATACTGTTCCGCGTCGCCATCGATATACTGCCAAAGATCTTTGGCGGCGTACGCGCGCGTTTCGCCGCTCTTCTGCCACCCTGCCACTGCGCCCGTCGCCGGAAATGGATCGGCCACCTTCTTCTTGCATCCGGCGCCAACAACCAGCAACGCGATCGCCAGCGTCACCAACGCTAACTCTTTTCTCCCTGATTGAGCCCTTCGCAGATTCACTCCTTCACTCCTTCGCTTCTCCACGATCCACGAATCACGACTGATCTCTTTACTTCCTCAGCGCCGCGTCAACAGGATCTGGCTGCCGGACGATCGGCTCTCTCCGATGCTCGTCACGTATATTGCAGGGCGATCCTGCAGCGGGCAGGCGAATTCGCACGCGCCGCAGCCCACGCAACGGCTGGGATCGACGCGCGGCTGCTTCACCATTTTGGTGTTGCCCGCCGAATCGATTACCTGCGCCTCCTCCGTGTAAATCGCCTTCGGCGAAACCGGGCACCACTCTTCGCAGACGATGCAGTCGACGGCCATAGCCCACGGCAGGCAGCGCCCGCGATCGTAAAATGCGGTGCCCAGTCGCACTTGCGGGCTGTGTCCGTCGCCCACACCAACCGCCCATCCTTTTTCTCTGGGCGTAATCTGCCAGATCGCGCCCGTGGGGCACACCTCAGAACAGAGCACGCAGCTTGGCTCGCAGTAGCCGATGCGCGGCACCAGCGTCGGCGACCACAATCCCTCGAGACCGGCCTCGGCGAGCGTGGGATGCAGCGCGTTGTTCGGGCACACCTTCATGCACTCCCCGCAGCGAATGCACCGCGCCAGGAAATCGGATTCATCGAGGGCGCCGGGCGGCCGCAGCAATCGTTCGTTGCGGCTTTTGCCCATGCCTGTATTCACGCGCATCAGCGGGACGGCGGCTGCACCGGCTGCAAGTCCATAGACGGTGCGGCGGCGGCCCAGGTCGGGCGATGCCACTTCCTTGGCGATTCCCGGCTTGCGGCGGAAAAACCGGAACCGCAGGCTGTCGTGAGGGCAGCTTCCCACGCAGTTCATGCACATCAGGCACTCGGATTTGCGCCACGGCGCTGTGCCAATCGGATCGTCGCCGCCCTGGCAGTGCAACAGGCAGCGATTGCACTTGTCGCAGCTTGCCGGATCTTTGTGCAGCCCGAAAATCGACCAGCGCGAGACGGCTCCCAGCAGCGCTCCCAGAGGGCAAAGCGCACGGCACCAGAACCGCGTAATGCGCAGGCTCGCGGCAAGAATGGCAATCAACAACGCTCCAAGAAAAAACGCCTGCGCAAAATGTGCCTGACGAAAATCGAGCAGAAACACCGCAAGGACGTCATGAATCGTCTCTGCGGTTGACTTAATCGCGGCCACGTGGCTCTGTTCAAGCGGCGCCAGCATGGCGCGCACTACGAAATTAAATGCCGGCAGAATCGACAGCCCCAGTGAGCGCACCAGCAAGCTGAAGGGATCGAGCCAGCCGATCGCCATCGACCCGAACGCCGCAGCCGTCAAGCCTGCAATCAACACCACGTACTTGACCGTCTGCCAGCGCTTGTAGCGGTTCGACTCGATTCGCTCTTTGCCGCGCTTTGCCTCCGAGGGCATGTTGCCGACGAAGTGCTGCAGCGTGCCCATGGGGCAGATCCAGCCGCAGAAAAAACGGCCCAGAAAGATCGTTGGCACAAGAATCAGCAGGCTCAGCAACAGGCCGCGATAGAGCGCGTGACCGGCCAGCGCGTTGGCCAGGGCTACCAGCGGATCAAGCTCGAAAAACAGCCGTACCGGGGCGCGCAGGCGAATATCGCCCGTGGCCCCGGCAAGGGGGCGCAACGAGGTGAAGATCAGCAGTCCAAGAAACAGGAGCAGAAAAAAGATCTGCGAGATTCTGCGCAAGATCGGCAGTCTGGACCGGGCCACGAAACTCCTCCTCACGCCAAGCGCAGGCGCCTCCCGTGCATGCTAAATGATTGGCGCACGGGCTAGCGTTGCACTGTGATCTGCATCACTGGTTGGCGGAATTAGAGCGTTTTCGGTGCTCTTATGACAGTCGGCGCAGAGGGCCACCCAATTCGTACAGTGTGAGCGCATTTGCCGCAGAAAACCGGGCCTGTGAGTAGAACTCCTAGGCCCGGTTGGTTTCCTGCTCAATTTTGCTACTGCTACGGCGCCGGTGTCTGTGGTGCCGGAAC
>JBEKPO010000097.1:0-15542 GCA_049520675.1 Occallatibacter sp.
CCGTTTTTGACCGTTTTTGATCGCGATTTTGAGGATTGTTTTGATGATTCCAAAAGGATTAGATACTAAAAATAGACCCTTGGGAGTATCAAAAAAAAAAATCTTTCATTCATTTCGCTCCCGGAAGCGCCCATTCGCGGTTCGGCGGGCACCTGAGGTACGACCATGAGAACATTATGCCCCGGGAGGCAGAAATACTCTGCAAGTGGGAAGAACAAATTGGATGCGTGGAATGGCCAGAGAAGTCAATGACATAGCGGGATGGGGAGGTCGCCGCCGGGGAGAGAGGGCTTGACATCATGATGGTGCGTCAGCTGGCCGACTGCGACCCCAGGGAGATTCGCCACCGTAGTGGGCGGTAGTTTAGGCCAGGTGAAAGTTCCGCATGGTCCGTTCGGTCGGCTCTAGTTCGACTGGTTTGGGAACTCCTCCTTAACCGCGTAGCCCTCCGGCACCTGGAACAGCGCTGGATCGGGCTCGCCGCGCACGAAGTCGGTCAGCTCCATGGTGGTGGTCCAAGTGCGGGGATCGTCGTCGATGCTCATCACCAAAATCTTCAATTCGGGAGAAATCCAGGTCTCGCTGGTGACGGCAATCGGGCGATCATTGCCCTCGCTGCCCACCGGAATAATCCTCGTCCTCCGCGCTCCTTCTGCTTCGATGCCGTTGATGGTCCTGGTGCCAAGCTTTTCGATTTCTTGCCTGAGCTGATCGGGCACGGGTTGAACCGGCCTCTGGGAGACCGGCGGCGGCGCGGACAAAGGAATCGGGGGCGGCTGAGGGGTCTTCACTTGCGGGATCTGGGCGGGCTCCTGCATGTGCGTCACGTAGACAACCTTTAAATTGGAACCCCAGCTTATGTAGACGCGGCTTACAGGGTCGGAGATGTTGAACATGTCCAGCCCCTGAGCCCCCAAGCCGGTGCGGCTCTCGAAATAGGTTCTGCCGCTGGAATCGCGGGCCTCCTTGCGGGTGGTTTCGTGGGTGACGGTTGTGCCATCGGCCAGCTTCTAAACCTGGGTCAATTTGCGGACGGCTGCGTACGGTCCGCCGTACGTGCCTGACCCTCCCGGTGCGACGACATTGACGCCGCTTTCAAAGGCCCCGGCACCCCCGCCTGCGGCAAAAATCTGCCCGTGAGCAGCATGGGACGAAGAAAATACCAGGGCAAAAACGGCAAGGCTGAACGCAAGCGGGGCTTTACGCATCGACCCCCCTAAATGCAACACGCTATTCTGACGCTGCTGTCGCCGGAAAGCAATCGTCGCCCCACTCGTGCCCTTTCAAAACCGGGAAAGGCAACCTCAGATCCCTCGCTACGCTCGGGATGACAGCCGCTCGCGCGGTTGTTTGTGGGGCAACAAGCGTCGGTCAGGGGCTAAAGCCCCACATTTTTTGCGCCTTTTCGGCCTGGCTAAAGCCGTGCCCTTTTTACAAAGCCTACAGCGCCCGGGGCGACAACCGCTCGCGCGGTTGTTTGTGGAGCAACAAGCGTCGGTCAGGGGCTAAAGCCCCACGTTTTTTGCGTCTTTTCGGCCCGGCTAAAGCCGTGCCCTTTACAAAACCTCCAGCGCCCGGGATGACACCGCTTTCGCTCTTGTTCGGGGAAACGTGCCCGTTCCCACCCTGTCGTCCGCTGGCGCGGACGCAAGGATGGGGCAACCCGCATTGATGCATGAAGGGTGCGCAGAAAACCAAAGGCGCAACCGATCGGCTGCGCCCTTGGCTCGAGGTGCTATCCCCGGTCCCCGAAAACGAGGGATCGGGGCACCCTCGTTGTGATTCGGGAAAAGGAACGAGGGATCAGAGCCACCCGCCCCCGGTCGACAAAAGGTGGCAGTATTTGACCAACAGACGCTGGCTCGAATGCGACCGGACTAACGCTCCCTCCGGGCTTCCACCACTCCTTCGATTCCCGCTACCGCGGTCGTTATCTTCACACCCCCTGACTTTCCAATGGGCAGCAACATGGGAACCTTTCGGCGATACTCCGTGTACGCTGCGCCGTGTTCGCGGATCAGATCTTTTTCCTCGAACTGGATCGCCAAAACGATGTAGCTGGTTGTTGCCACCGCAAACAGCAAGTGTGCGAGTGTCATGTTCGGCGTCATCCAAAACGCAAGAAGGAACCCGAGGTACAGCGGATGCCGAACGAGGCGATACGGCAGCGGAGTTTGGAACGTAATCCGGGTGTAGGGTCTGCCCATGAGTGGGAGCCATACCTGACGCAGGCCAAAAAGATCGAAATGGTTGATGAAGAGTGTCATCACCAGGACGATCACCCAGCCGGCGGCAAACAACGTCCAAAGCACGGCGCGGGCAGCCGCGTTCTGCACGGACCACACCTGAATTCCAAGGGGCCGCCATTGCCAGAACAGCAGATCGAGCGCCAGGCTCGCGCAAAGCACGTACGTCGACCGCTCTATCGCCCATGGAACAATTTGCGTCCAGCGCTCTTTGAACCACTGGCGCGCCATGATGCTGTGCTGCACGGCGAAGACCGTCAGCAACGCGCAGTCGATGGCCACCGCCAAGCCTGACGAGGAATCGAGCGGCCCATCCAGGCGACGCGGCACGAGGAACCCTCCCACGAATGCAATGGCGTACAGAAAGGAGCCCAGAAAGATCACATAGCAGGTGAGCCCGTACCCAAAAAACAGCAGACGTTTTAGCATCGCACCCTCCCTTGGATTGAGGAAAGAATGGACCTCTTTTCGAGGTTTGCCCATAGGCGCTTTGTCCCGTTTGGACTAGAATTTAGGGTCATCGCCTGGGACAAATGTCCCGAGAGAGCGGATGATCGGTTCCCCATGAGCTCTCGCCAGCAAGTTCGCTATGTCACGGTGCCCGACGGCACCCGTCTGGCCTGCGCCGAAGCAGGCTCCGGGCCTCTGCTTGTGAAGGCTGCCAACTGGCTGACGCATCTCGAGTACGAATGGGAAAGTCCCATCTGGAAACACTGGCTCCAGTTCTTTTCGGAGCGCAATCGCTTCGTGCGTTACGACGAACGGGGATGTGGAATGAGCGGCTGGCAAGGCACCGAAGTGACCCTGGACACCTGGGCCGACGACCTCGGCGTCGTCATTGAGGCGGTACGGCCCGCGGAACCACTAACCCTGCTGGGGATCTCTCAGGGCGCAGCGACCTGCATCCGCTACGCCGTACGGCATCCTGAGCGAGTGGCTCGCCTCATTCTCTATGGCGGTTACGTGCGGGGTGCGTTCCTCAGAGGCACGCCTGAGAGCCAGGGGGCGTACCGGGCGATGATCGATCTGGCCAAGGTGGCGTGGGGCCAGGACAATCCAACCTTTCGGCAGGTTTTCACCTCGCGGTTCATTCCTGGTGGCAATTACGAGCAGCTGCAGTGGTGGAATGAAATGTGTCGCAAATCGGTGTCCGGGGAGGTTGTCGTCAAGCTCTTTGGTGCGCGTGCCCTGCTGGATATTAGCAATGACCTCGGGCAGGTGCGTGTGCCGACGCTCATTCTACATGCGCGCGACGATCAAGTGGTTCCTATCGACGAGGGCCGGATGCTCGCAGCCAACATCGCGCGTGCGGAATTTGTCGAACTTGATTCGCGCAATCATATCCTGCTTCAGGATGAGCCGGCGTGGCACAAGTTCTGTGAGGCAGTCCGATCTTTTTTGCAACCGGGCGCCGGAACGGCGGCGTCCCCGTTTATGGCCTTGTCTGCCCGCGAGCGCCAGGTGCTCGCACTCATGACTGAAGGCATGAGCAACACGGAAATCGCCGAGAGTCTGGTGATCAGCGAGAAAACGGTTCGCAATCACGCCTCGAATGTTTTTGACAAGCTCGGAGTTTGGTCACGGGCACAGGCGATTGTGTTCGCGCGTGATCACGGCTTTCGTACATAGTCCGATAGTGCATAACCTTACCGGTTGATAACAGTAAGATAACCGGCCAATATTTCTGGGACGCGAAATCGCGAAATAGCTCGATGTGGCGCGGGCGGAGGGCAGATCAGTAACGAAATGTGGCTTATCGTCAGTGAACCGTTCCGAGCGAATCACCGGCCGCCCGGAGACTGCGCTTCACGGGAATGCGAACAGCGCCAAAAGCAACTGCAGATTCTTCGACTTCGGCCGCCGTTCGTTTGAATGAACGGCGGTCTGCGCTCAGAATGACAAGTTCAAGATGAGAACCGGGCTGCCGAGCGCAGAAACAGAAAAGGCGCCCGCAGTGCGGACGCCCTTAGAGGTTGAGACTCGATTCTCAGCTAGCTGGTAGTGTGCACGCTGCCTGCCAGCTTCTCTTCGAGCGCTGCCTGCGCGGCGGCGAGGCGCGCGGTGAGCAGGCGGAAGGGCGAGCAGGAAACGTAGTTCAGATCGATCTTGTGGCAGAACTTGACGGACTCAGGATCGCCGCCGTGTTCGCCGCAGATGCCGACCTTCAGATTGGGCCGCGTGTTGCGTCCCTTGGCTACGGCGCCCTTCACGAGCTGGCCCACGCCCGCCTGATCGAGGGTGGCGAACGGGTCCTGCTTGAAGATGCCGAGCTTGAGATACGCGGGCAGGAAGTTGTTGATGTCGTCGCGCGAGATGCCGTAGGTGGTCTGTGTGAGGTCGTTGGTGCCGAACGAGAAGAACTCGGCATCTTCGGCGATCTGATCGGCAGTCAGCGCGGCGCGCGGCAGCTCGATCATGGTTCCGACCATGTAGTCGACCTTGGTCTTTTTCTCGGCGAAAACCTCGTCGGCAACGCGGCGAATGATGGCGGACTGGTTGCGCATCTCCTCGATGGAGCCGATGAGCGGGACCATGATCTCGGGATGGGGCTCCCCGCCCTTTGACTTGACCGCGACCGCTGCCTCAATAATCGCGCGCGCCTGCATCTCGGTGATCTCAGGGAACGTGATGCCAAGACGGCAGCCACGCAGGCCGAGCATCGGGTTCTGCTCATGCAGCTCCTCGACGCGAGCCAACAGCGTGCGCAGGCCCTTGAGCTTGGGCGAGCGCGGCTTGGTGTCTTCGAGGTGCTGGATTTCGACGAGCAGATCTTCGCGCTTGGGCAGGAACTCGTGCAGCGGCGGATCGAGCAGGCGGATGGTGACCGGCAGCGATTCCATGGCCTTGAAGAGGCCGACAAAGTCGGCGCGCTGCATGGGCAGCAGCTTCTTGAGCGCAATGCGGCGATCTTTCTCGTTGTTGGCGAGAATCATGGCGCGCATGTGCTCAATGCGGTCCTCGGCAAAGAACATGTGCTCGGTGCGGCAGAGGCCGATGCCTTCGGCGCCGAATGCGCGTGCCTGCTTGGCGTCGCGCGGAATGTCGGCGTTGGCGCGAACCTTGAGACGCCGCAGCGGATCGACCCAGCTCATGAATTTGACGAGATCGGGGTCGTCGGGCTGGGCATCAAGCGTCTTGAGCTTGCCGGCGATGACGCGGCCGGTGGTGCCGTCGAGCGAAAGCCAGTCGCCTTGCTTGTAGGTGTGGCCCTTCACGCGGAGTTCCTTCTTGGCTTCGTCGACCACGCAATCGCCGGCGCCGGCCACGCAGCACTTGCCCATGCCGCGGGTGACGACAGCCGCGTGCGAGGTCATGCCGCCGCGCGAGGTCAGGATGCCGTCGGCAACTTCCATGCCGGCGATGTCTTCAGGAGTGGTTTCGCCGCGGACCAGGATGACGGACTTGTAGGCGCCATTGTTGTGTTGCTTCACGGCCTCTTCGGCAGTGAAGACGATCTGGCCGACGGCCGCGCCGGGCGATGCGGGTAGACCGGTGGCGAGCACTTCGATCTTCTCGCCCTTTTCCACGAGGCGCGGAACCAGGAAGTCGTAAAGCTGGTTCGGCTCAACGCGGTGAATGGCTTCTTCCTGCGTGATGAGGCCTTCGCGCACCATGTCGATGGCGACGCGAACAGCGGCGAGGCCGGTGCGCTTGCCATTGCGCGTCTGCAGCATGTAGAGCTTGCCATCCTGAATCGTGAACTCGAAGTCCTGCATGTCGCGGTAGTGCTTTTCCATGCGTCGCGTAATGTCTTTGAGCTGCTCGTAGACCTTGGGCATGGCCTTTTCGAGCTCGCTGATCGGGTTGGGCGTGCGCACGCCCGAAACCACGTCTTCGCCCTGCGCGTTCATCAGGTATTCGCCAAAGAAAGCGTGCTCGCCGGTCGCGGGATTGCGCGTGAAGCCGACGCCCGTGCCGGAGTTTTCACCCAGGTTGCCGAAAACCATGGCCTGCACGTTGACGGCGGTGCCAATCGAATCGTCGATGCGATTGATGCGGCGATAGGTTTTGGCGCGCTCATTCAGCCAGCTGCGGAAAACGGCATCGCGCGCGGCGACGAGCTGCACCAGCGGATCCTGAGGGAAATCCTTGCCGGTTTCGGCCTTCACCAGCTTCCGATACTCGGCGATGATCTTCTTGAGCGCGTCGGGCGTGAGCTCGTAATCGAACTTGACCTTTTCCTTGGCCTTCACGCCGTCGAAGATGTGCTCGAACTTCTTTTTGGGAATATCGAGGACCACGTCGCCGAACATCTGGATCAGTCGGCGATAGGAGTCATAGGCAAAACGCGGGTTGTTGCTGCGCTTGGCCAGGGCTTCGACGGCCTGATCGTTGAGGCCCAGGTTCAAAATCGTGTCCATCATGCCGGGCATGGAGAACTTTGCGCCGGAGCGCACGGAAACCAGCAGCGGATTTTCGCCCGCCCCCAGTTTCTGTCCCTGCAGCTTCTCCAGGTGCTCGAGAGCATCGAGCATCTCGCTCTCAATCTGCGGGCTCAATGCGCCGCGCATGTACTCACGGCAAGCCTCGGTCTGGATGGTGAATCCCGGAGGTACCGGCAACCCGGCGTTGGTCATCTCGGCCAGGCCCGCTCCCTTGCCGCCGAGCACGTCTTTCATCTTTCCGTTGCCGTCGGCCTTGCCGCCGCCAAACGAATACACATACTTGGTTGTCGTTGTGCCCGCCGCCTCGGCAGGCACCTTATCAGAAACGTGATTCAGTACACCTTGCGCCATGAATAAAGCCTCCATCTTGGGATTCCGCAATGCTTGTCCACATAAAAAGGGTAACGGAACGGAGGCCCAGCGCGCCAATCGGTCCCTTGTGGCGAGGCTGAGCATGATTGTTACCTGAACACAGGACTGCCTTTGCGGCTCGTAGTCGTCCTAATCAGATTTATCGTGTGAGGGTTAGGATTGCCTGTGCGTTTGGTCACATGGGGAATGGCGAACCCCCGTGGATCCGTACTCCAGGATGGTGTGTAACGGTGATTCGGGACCGATCATCGCGGGCCGCCCATCACAAGGCGATCCGCGAATCATAGTCCCGTCTTTTCCCGTCTTTAACTATTTGCTCGCCGTGGTTGTGGACGCCGGCTTCGCTGCCGGCTTGGCTTTGGCCTTAGAGGCCGGAGGCGTTGCCCCCGGAGCCGGAGCCAGAGGAGCCAGGACCGGTGCAGTCATGGCAGCCTTGCGTACGACTGCATCGGCGGCGATGGTTGTGCTGCCCACGCCCAATTGCGTCGCGGTGTACCACGGCGCGGGCAGGTACCACTTCGCGTCTCCCGCATCGTTGAGATAGTCGTAGACGGCCGGCATATTTCCCGGCAGTTGCTGCCGATCGCGATCATAGAGGGCAACGTAGGCCTTGAGTTCGTTGGTGATCTGGCCGTTATCGGCAGGCTGGTCCTGCTCCATCAGCGAGACGGCGTACTCAAGATGCGCAGCGGGAATCGCTCCGCGCTCGGAATCGAGATTGAGGGCGTTGGTCAGATGGTTCAGAGCGTCCTGACGTTCCTCGGGAGTGCGCGCCGTTTCGCGCTCCAGTTTGGCCAGATAGAAATGTGCGGTGGGATCGTTAGGCCGCTGAGCGATCGCGTCCTGCAGATTCTTCTGCGCTACGGAGAACATATCGAAGTCCATGGCCAGAATGCCGTTATCGCGCTTGCCCATGGCGAGCATGGGCATGAAGTCGCGGCCGTTGCCGACGAACTTTCCGTCCTTTGCCTTGCCGGTTATCTCAGCACGCAACGGACCATCGAGCAGCGATTGCAGGTGAACTTCGCGCTCCTTCACGTGCTTCGGGTCGCCGATGAAGCCGAGACCAACGCGGGAATCTTTGCTGGCAAGTTGCTCAAGAGTGGTATACACACGCATGGATTCGCGCGCGTCGTAGCCCTGATCCATCATGTAACGCGCGGCCAGCTCGTCTGCCTCATCCTCTTCCTGCGTCTCCCACTTGGTCGGCTCCAGATGTGGATGCACGAAGTAGTGGCTGACGGCGAGGCTGCCCGTACCGCCGGCAAGCCCTCCCAGCAATGAGCCGGCCCTGAGCGGAATCAACATGCCGCCTGCACCGACGCCCAGCACCGTGGTTGCCGCAGCCGTGATCATTTTTTCTTTCTCTGTCTTCTCTCGTTCCAGTTCGTCACCAACGATCTTGTCGTGGATGCGTTGCCAGGCCTGGCGCTTCTCGACGTGGGCAATCTCGTGGGCCAGCACGTAGCTCAGCTCGGATTCGTTGTCGAGCACGGCGAGCATTCCCGTGGAGACGTAAACGGTTCCCGTGGAAAGCGTGAGCACCTTGGGAATCGGATCGTAGAGCACCCGAAAGGTGTACATGTTGGACGAGCCCTTGGGGACGAGCCTCTGGCCAAGATGGTTGATGTAACTCTGAACAATGGGGTTGCTGTAAAGGCGCTGACGGTCGAACGAGTCGTCCCTGACATTGTCCCCTACCGCGCCCCAGTTCTCCGTCAGGTTGATGCTGTAAGCCATCTGCAGATCGGCGCGGCGCGTTTCATCCCATTCCTCCTGAATCGTCAGCTGGATCTGGGGCGTTGCCTCAATCTTGGCTACACGTTCCTTATCGGACTCGGTCAAGTTGGCGAGCTGGTTGACACTCACCTTCTTTCTTCCGGTAAGGACGTCTGTGACCTGGGAGCCGACTCCCTGGGCTGTAGATTTAAGCGACGAGACTCCCAAGAGGAGAAGCAGGCAGATGACGATAGAGAGAGATTTCCTCACGGAACTCTCCTTTCTGTTGGGGACCGGCATAAGATCTCCTTGCCGGAGGGGGACTGGGTGCTGTGAGTATAGGCTGAATTTTGATTGCCGGTCAACGCATCACTTGCCACGCCGATTTGTTGGCTATGTCGCTGGATTTACGAGAGGTAACTGCCAAAGATTACCCGCGGACAGCTAAGTAACCAGACGTGGTCGTTGGCTGAACTTGCGAAGGTGCAAAGTCCGACCAATCTCGCAATCAGAGACGCTCGTCCAAACTGTGATCTTAGGCACAGGTGAGGTTCCGAGTGCGGGGCCACAATGAACTTGAGAGCCCGCCAGACAACTGGAGTTGCGGGTTGGGAGAGAATCGAATCATGAGCGATCTTGCTACGCTGGCCGAAGCTGTGGCCGTTGACCCACTTGTGGGGCATCCTGCCGATTATCACGTCTTTCATAACTTCATCGAGCGCTGCAAGAGCCTGCCCGCGATCACGACCGCAGTAGTGTGGCCGTTGAGCGATGTGGCCCTGCGCGGGGCGGTCGAGGCGGCCGCTGCCAAGCTGATTGAGCCGACTCTGATCGGTCCCGAAAAGGCCATGAGTGCACTGGCCGCGAAGATCGGCGTCGATATCCGCCCCTTTCCCATCGTTGAGGCCGAAACCGAAGCGCAGGCAGCCAGCGCCGCGGTGGTCATGTGCCGCGCAGGCAACGCCCAGGCGCTGATGAAAGGCAGCCTGCATACCGACGAGCTCTTGAAGCCTGCCATGCAGCGCGATACCGGTCTGCGCACGGCACGCCGCATCTCCCACGTCTTCATCATGGATACGCCGGCCTACGCGCGTACCCTGCTGATCACGGACGCCGCAATTAACATCGTGCCCGAGCTGGAAGACAAGGTCGACATCGTGCAAAACGCCATCGACCTGGCGCACGCGCTGGGCATTCCGGAACCGAAGGTGGCGTTGCTCTCGGCAGTGGAAACCGTCAATCCCAAGATCAAATCCACGCTGGACGCTGCGGCGTTGTGCAAGATGGCCGATCGTGGTCAGATCACCGGCGGAATTCTGGATGGGCCGCTGGCGTTCGATACGGCGGTCAGCGAAAAAGCGGCCAAAATCAAGAAGCTGGTCTCGCCTGTCACCGGCCAGGCCGACATTCTGGTGGTTCCCGACCTGGAAAGCGGCAACATGCTAGCCAAGCAACTTGAGTATCTGGGCGGCGCGCAACTGGCCGGCATCGTACTTGGCGCGCGCGTGCCGACGATTCTCACCAGCCGGGCCGATTCCGCCGAAACCCGGCTTACCAGTTGCGCCGTCGCGGTGCTGCTGCATTATGCCGCACATCCTGCTTTGAAGGTCTAGGGCAGCCGCCTGCAAGCGATTGCACGAGGCAAGATAGAACGGGCACCGTCAACCTCCGCGGTGCCCGTTCTGCCGTCCAAAGTCAATTTCAACAATTTTTATGTGCGGCGGGCGCGACGAGCAGAACCCGCGGCCCGTCATGCGCATCGAAGATGGTACGCGAACTTGCCCGCGGCTTCGCACAGTTGTGACGCGCGATGCCTTCCCTTGTATAGAGGTGTTGGCGTCTTCGCAGCCATGTTCGCGACGACAAGGAGGATCGATGTCGACACATACAGGTCAGGCGATCAAAGCGATCAAAACGGATAATCCGGATGATTTTTCACCGGAGCAGGTGAAGACGGTTTCGATCGCACTGAACGCTTTGCTGGCAGACATTTTTGCGCTCTACATCAAGACGAAGAACTTTCACTGGCACATGAACGGGCCGCATTTTCGCGATTATCACCTGCTGCTCGACGAGCAGGCGGATCAGATCTTCAAGATCAGCGACGATATTGCGGAGCGGGTGCGCAAGATCGGCGGAGAGACGATTCGCTCGATTGGCCACATCGCGCGGCTGCAGCGCATTGTGGACAACGACTACGAGTTTGTGCCGCCGCACGGGATGCTGGAGGAATTGCAGGCCGACAACCGGGCGCTGGCGCAAAATTTGCGCGAGGCGCACCAGGTAGCGTCGGATGCGAATGACTATGCCACAACCAGCCTGATCGAAGTGTGGATCGATGAGGCTGAGCGGCGCGCATGGTTCCTGTTCGAGGCAACACGCTAGTTTAGGGCTGGGTCGGCCGACGTAACCGGCGCGCGACGGGTGAAGAGGGTATTGCTGCGCGCATTTCGTGCGACGGCGCTGGTCTGCGAAACTGAACGCATATGGCCGCGGCTCTGACCTCGCTGATTTTTGACCTGGACGGAACACTCACCGACTCAAAACCCGGCATTATCGGCTGCTTGCGCGAAGTGATGGATGCGCGGGGAATGAAGGATTGCGGTCCTCTCGATCGCTTCATCGGTCCGCCGGTGGAGGAGTGGACCGCAGAGTTGCTGCCCGACGCGAGCAAAGAAGACCGCGAGGCGCTGGCCCGTGACTATCGCGCCTGCTATGACCGCGTAGGTTGGAGCAACAACTCCGTATATCCGGGCGTGACAGAAATGCTCGCGCAGCTTTGTGCTGACGGCCTTGGTCTGTTTGTCTGCACTTCGAAGCATGAGCACTTTGCGGTACGCATCCTCGAGACCTTCGGAATTCAAAAATACTTCAAGGCGATCTATGGGGACAGGATCGACTACCCGAGCCACAGCAAGACCGATTTGCTGGCGCGCATCCTGAGCGAGCACAGCATCGAGGCTGAATCGGCGTGGATGGTGGGCGATCGCAGCTTCGACATCGAAGCCGCCCATGCCAAGGGCGTACGGTGCCTGGCGGCCGCGTGGGGTTACGGTACGCCGGAGGAATTGGCGCTTGCGGATGCGGTGGCCGCCGCGCCTGCGGGAGTGGTGAAAATTGTCCGAGCGCATCCATCCGGCTCCGCCACAGCGCCGCGCATCGCTCTTGCCTGAAGCAGTGGGGCCGTTAGCCAACGCAATCGCATGAACCAAGAAACTCGGCCTGAGTTTGCCTCCAATTAAAGGAATCCGGATCGGCCATTCATGCGATGAGGTCTATAGTGCTTGAAGAGGCCACATAAGCCAAGCCTGTGCAGGTCTAAGAATAGGAGCGATCCGGTGAGACTCTTCTCCAATCAGCGCTTCCTGCTCATTTACTCAGGACTGCTGACCGTAGCATTTTCCCTTACGGTGACATTAGCCTTGGCTCGTGGAGATTTTACGCTACGCCTCGTCTCTGCCTCCCAGCAGCACGATGCGCAACATCCGGACTTCGACCAGATCACGGTTCATCGCATCAATGTGGTCGAGCCCGACGGTACTCCTCGGCTGATCATCTCCGATAAGGCTGAATTCGCGGGCGAGTATTATCGCGGAAAGGAAATATTCCGTCCTGATCGCCAGGACTCTGCGGGGATGCTGTTTCTCAATGATGAGGGAACGGAAAATGGGGGCATGCTCTTTGGCGGTTACAAGTCCAAAGACGGAGCATTCCACTCGTTTGGCCATCTCAGTTTCGATGAATACGAACAGGACCAAACTCTTTCGCTGGATACGGATCAGGACGGCGCGGAGCGATCCAGCAGCTACCAGATCAATGACAACAACACCACACTGCTCACACCGGAAGCGTTCTCGGCGTATAGAACGGTCCGTGCCATGCCCGAGGGCCCTGAGAAACAGAAGGCCATGGCGACCGTAATGGCCAAATACCCTATGAAGCTGCACGCGCGTGCGTCGATCGAGCGAGACCCGGATAAGTCTGCTGCACTGCGATTGCGTGATCCCGAGGGACACACACGCATTCTTTTGCGCGTGGACGCCGACGGAACACCCACGATGCAGTTCCTCGATGCCTCAGGAAAGGTATCGCATAACTGGCCTGAGGCACGTTAGAGCCGCAATAAAGACGGCCGGCTCAGTGTCCGCCTGATTACCTGGCATGCAAGCGAGGTCCGCGCATCGCGCCAGCGTCTATCATTAGGCTGACCCCTTTCGTTAGGTGACAGGAGGCCGCTGAAGACCATGCCCACCATGGCACCCTCCATCGCCGCTCCGGCGGGCGGCAGCTTTTTGCTCGAGTCGGTCGCGCCGTCGGAGGTCTTCACTCCAGAAGATTTGAGCGAGGAGCATCGGCAGATTGCGGCGACGGCTGCCCAATTCGCGCGCGAGGAGATCTTGCCCCGAACTGAGGCCATCGAAGCCAAGGAGCCTGGCGTGCTGGCGTCGCTGCTGCGCAAGGCTGCCGATCTTGGATTTACCGCGGTCGACATTCCCGAGGAGTACGGTGGCCTGGGGATGGACAGGGTCAGCTCCACCGTCGTCACCGATCACATCTCGGTGCTGGCCAGCTTCTCTACTGCCTTTGGTGCGCACACCGGCATCTCTACGCTGCCCCTCGTCTGGTATGGAACCGGGGAGCAGAAGAAGCGCTTTCTGCCCAAGCTGGCCACCTGTGAGCTGATTGGAGCCTACGGCCTTTCTGAAGCCAGCTCAGGCTCCGACGCCATGAACATCCGCACTCGCGCGGTGCTTTCGCCTGACGGAGCCCACTACATTCTGAATGGCGAAAAGCAGTGGCTCACCAATTGTGGCATTGCCGGGCTCTTCACTGTCTTCGCCAAGATCGTAGATCGAGAGACGGGGAGCGAAAAGTTTTCGGCTTTCCTTGTCGAGCGCGACACGCCGGGCCTGACGGTTGGAGCGGAAGAGCACAAGATGGGGATCCGCGGTTCATCGACCTGCCCCCTGGTGCTGCAGGATTGCCAGGTTCCAACAGGAAATCTGCTGGGCGAGGCAGGCAAGGGCCATCACATCGCATTCAACGTACTCAACGTCGGCCGGTTCAAGCTCGGGGTGGCCTGCGTGGGCGGGGCGCGCATGGCTTTAGCCGAAATGATCCGCTACGCCAAGGAGCGGCGCGCGTTTGGCAAATCGATCGCGGAGTTCGGGCTGATCCAGAGCAAGATCTCCGGCGCAGCGACGAGGATTTTCGCAGCTGAGAGCATGGCTTATCGAACTGCTGGGCTCATCGACGCCCGCATGTCCGAGGCCGGCGACGCAAAACCGAGCGAGGTCCCGCGCATCATCGAGGAATACGCGGTCGAGTGCTCAATTCTGAAGGTCTACGGCTCTGAGATGCTGTCCATGGTCGCCGACGAGCTGGTGGCGACGATGGGAGGTTACGGCTACGTCGAAGAGTATCCAGCGGAGCGCTACTATCGCGATGCGCGCATCAACCGCATCTTTGAAGGAACCAACGAAATCAATCGCCTGATCATCACTGGCTGGCTGATGAAGCGGGCCATGACAGGCAAACTGCCTTTGCTTGCGGCCATCAAGCGCGTGATGGATGAGGTGACGCAGCCGCCCGCATTCGGCGGCGACGGCAGCACATCCGAAGTGCTGGCGCGCGAGACCGCGTTGTTGGCCGCGGTGAAGAAGATCGCGTTATTTGCAGCGGGCGTGGCCAGCCAACGGTTTATGACCGGGCTCGAAGAGCAGCAGGAGATCATGGCCGATTTGGCCGACACTATCTGTCACGTGTTTGCTTTCGAGTCTGCGCTGCTGCGTGCTCGCAAACTCGGAGTCGCAGGCAGCAATGCTGCCACCGTGGCGGCGGCGATGACAGGATTGCTGGCAGACGAGGCGCTGGCAGAGACCGAGCAAGCGGCGCGGCGGGTGCTTGCAGCATCGAGTGAGGGCGACGCTCTCACCACGCAGTTGGCAATTTTGCGCCGGCTGGCGCGAAGCACTCCAGCAGATACGGTAGCACTGAGGCGCGCGGTGGCCCGGCATTGCATTGGGGCTGAGCGCTACCCGATGTGAGAGTGGACAGTGGAAGAGTGAATAGAGTGAAGAAGTGAATAGAGTGAAGAAGTGAAGTGAGTGAATAGAGTGAAGAAGTGAAGTGAGTGAATGGAGTGAAGAAGTGAACAGAGTGTGACAACGGTGTGGCAGACTGGTTCCAGTTCAATGTCAGCTCTGCCGGCTCATCCCCCGACCATCCGCATGCTCGTCGCCGATGCCGAGCGCATACTTGCCAGCGGGCCACATCCCGAGAAAGCTCACCGCGACTCCGAGGAATTGCTGCTCTTCGCGCTGCGGCGCGATGTGCCGAGTGCGACACGGGCATGGTTGATTGCACGCGAGAAAAGCGCGGTCACACCGGATGTTGCGTTGGCATTTGATTCACTGATGAAGCGACGCGTTGCCGGCGAGCCCACGCAATACATCACGGGAGAATCTGAGTTCTACGGGCTCCCGTTTAACGTCACACGCGCTGTGCTCATTCCCCGGCCCGAAACCGAACACCTGGTCGAAAAGGCGATCCTGATGGCCCAGAGAATCTCTCAACCACGCATCGTGGATGTGGGCACTGGATCGGGAGCGATCGCAATTGCGCTGGCTTGCAAACTGCCCGATGCGCAAATCGCTGCCACGGAAGTTTCGCCTGATGCTCTCGCCATCGCGCGCGGGAACGCTGAGCGCAATGGCATGGCAGACCGTATTCGATTTCTTGAGGGCGATCTGCTCCGTCCCGTGGCTGGCGAGCTGTTTGATTTCGTAGTCAGCAATCCGCCATACGTTCCAGAGCGCGA
>JBEKPO010000098.1:0-16376 GCA_049520675.1 Occallatibacter sp.
GATGCCGGCGACCTGGGCAACCAATTTAATTTCGGGCCGTTCTCCACTACGGCCATCGAGAACGCCGAAGTCTATCGCGGGCCCGATTCCAATCTCTTTGGCGCCGGCGCTGAATCCAGCGTAGTCAGCCTCACCACGCCCCACGGCACCACCAGCTTCCCTTCCCTGCTCTTTGAGGGCGACGCTGGCAGCTTTTACACATCGCGCGAACAGCTCGAAGTGGCCGGCGCGCACAAGCGGCTTGACTATCTCGGTGCGTTCAGTTGGCTCGAAACATCCAACGATCTGCCCAATGACGAGTTCCATGTGGCAACCTATGCGGCAAACCTGGGCTGGGCCCTCAACAGCACCACGCAGATACGCGGCACGGCGCACTACGGCGTCTCGGCCACTGGCGTTCCCGGCGCTTGGAATTTTTACCAGGTCGCCGACGACGCAACCGAGAAAGATCAAGACCTCTTTGTCAGCGCCGCCATCGAAAACCAGACCGCGGCGAACTTCCATCAGAGCGCCACTTACGGGCTCATCCGCAAGGGCGAGCAGTACCACCATTGGGCGCCTGCCGGAGTTTGCATTCCGGCCGGCGATTGCGGCGCACCCGGCGTTCCGCCCACCTATAGCGGCGCCAACTTCTACGGTTTACCCGTCAACATCCATGGGGCCAATGGGTACAGCGCATTCGGCCAGGCGCTGCTCGATTACAGTTGGGACGATGGCGCAACCTACCCCAACGAGTCTCAGCTCGTCTCGAACCGCGATCAGCTCGTTTACCGCAGCGACATCACCATCACGCGTCACCTGATGGCATTGATTGGATTTCAGTACGAGGATGAGCGCGGCGCTGAGACCTACTATTCACCTATCGAGCGCACCAACTACGACTATCAACTAGCCGTCCACGGCGACTTTAAGAACCGGTTCTTTTACTCGCTCGGCGGCAGCCTCGAACACTACTCGCTCTTCGGGGTTCAAACTCCGCCCCGTGCCGGCGTCTCATACTATGTGCTTCGCCCGCGCAGTGGCATTTTCAGCGGCACCCGAGTTCTCTTCAATTACGGTGAATCCGATCGCGAACCCACGTTGCCTGAGCAGGCAGAGTCTCTTTATGCCTTCCTGCAACTCTATAACCCGTCGATGATCGGGCAAATAGGCATCCATCGCATTGGCGCGCCTCAGAACCGCACCTACGAGGGCGGCGTCGAACAGACATTCTTCGGCAGCCACATCCTCTTCCGCGCCAGCTACTTTCATAACGAATTCGGAAGACAAATTGAATACGTCGGGATCCAACTGATCCCTGAGTTACTGCCAAATCTCTCCCCGGCCAATCAGATCGCGTTGGAGTCTACCCTCGCCGACGACGGCGCGTTCGAGTTGACCCTCAACACTGAAGCCTTCCGCGCCCAGGGCATCGAATCGACGGTCGAAAGCGGCATCGGCAAGGATCTCTTCCTGCGCGGCGGCTACACCTATCTCGACGCGGTCGTGCAGCGTTCGTTCTCGAGCGATAACGAATCCCTCATCGACGTTCCGCCGATTGAATTCGACGGGCAGATTCCCCTCGGCGCCTATTCGCCCCTAGTCGGCGCACGCCCCTTCCGGCGCGCTCCTCAGACCGGGTTTTTCTCAGCCACCTACTCAGTACGAAAGATTACCGGCGTATTCTCCGCAGCCTTCGCCGGCCGCAGCGACGACTCCACCTATCTCGAAGGCGCGGACGAGAACTTAGGCAACAGCCTGCTCCTGCCGAATCGCAACCTGGATCATGGCTATGCCAAGCTTGATATCGGCGGCAGCTACCAGCTTTACCACTGGATGGACTTCTACGCCCAGGCCGAGAATCTGCTTGACACCGGGCATATCGCGCCGATCGGCTATCCCAGCCTGCCCTTCAATGTGCGCGCTGGACTGCGCTTGCGCTGGGGACCGGGCAGCAAACAGTAACCGGACCCGGGCCTCGGGCGACACCCGGAGTCTCCCTTCGGTGTCCGGCGTACACTTACTAGGGCCAGGCGCGTTCCTTATCGATTCTTCATTGCAAAAGTCCGAATCCAGCCCGCCCCTTCACTTTTTGCTTGGAAGAGGGCGGGTTGTTGTGCAAACTATGGGTGATAGCCCTCTTTTCGATCCGCTTTGCCTTTTAACAGTCTGTTTATGAATTTCGGTCAAATTTTTGGACTTGAGGGACCCAGGCTGCTCAACCACTCTCTGCACCAATTCGCAACTCAGGGCCCGTTTTAAAGCGGATTCGAAGCCCTATGCTTAAACTTTTCGTTGCAACTGGCCATTGGCCTGGCTGAAGTTCTCGAACCGCGGCAACCGATAAGCTTCCCCAACGGAAGAACTTACCAATATCTGAGAGGAAACCATGCATTGCTCTTTTTGGAGAAGTGTCGCAATCCCCATTCTGGTCAGCTTCTGCGCATCTATTTGTGCAATTCCTGGCCTGGCGCAGCAAACGCTCGGCTCACTCAATGGCACCGTGCTCGATCCTTCGGGGGCTGCGGTCGCTGGAGCCACCGTGAAGGTGGACGACGCCGCAATCAACGTCAGTCGTACGACCAAAACGCAGAAGGACGGCTTTTTCCAGATCTTCAACCTCCCTATCGGAGCTTACGCAATATCTGCGTCCGCCGAAGGATTCGAGACGACGACTGAAGAAGGAATTCAGGTCGTCGAGGCTTCGGCCAGGACTGTGAACATTTCTTTGAAGGTCGGCAGCGCGACGCAAACGGTGGAAGTGACTGCAAATCCGCTGATCAACGCGACCGATACCACCAACGGCTACACGCTCGACTCATCGCAGATTGACGCGACCCCGCTGGCCACGGGCAGCTTTACGCAGGTAGCTGTTCTCTCGCCAGGCGTCAGTGCAGAATTGCTCTCCAACCTCGACTCCAATGCCGGGTTGGGCAACCAGCCTATCTGGGCCAACGGCCAGCGCGATACCTCGAATACTTTCCAGGTGAACGGTGTCGACTCTACCAACCTGTTCAACGGCAAGAGCTCTTCCGGCTCCAACTCGCAGCGATACAACTTCAACATTGGCAGCGCGCCCACGGCCGGGGGATCCTATTCAGTCGGCACGTCGGTCTACGGTTCCAACGGCAACAGCCTGCCGTCTCCTCCGCCCGAGTTCGTGCAGGAGCTGCGCGTAAACACATCGATGTATGACGCCCAGCAAGGCGCCACGAGCGGCGCGCAGATCGACGTAAACACCAACAGCGGCACGAACAAGTGGCACGGCCAGTTTTATGGCGCTTATGCCAACAACCTGATGAACGCCTCGCCGTTCTTCTTCAAGCAGGCTTACGCGCTTACCCAGGATGGCATTGGCGCCTTCCCCAGCTCACTTGTCAATCCCTGGACGCGCCGCTGGACGGGCGGGGCCTCGGTTGGTGGTCCCATCAAGAATGACAAGATCTTTCTTTTCGCAGCCATCGAGCGCAGCTTTGACGAAGACAACGCGACGGGCCTGTCGGAGATGACGGTCCCCAGTGGACTGACGGACGACCGTTCCAGCGGCGGCCTGGAGAACGCCGACATTTCTGCGGGAGGCACGGGGACTGTCACCATCGATCCGGTCGCTCAAACCCTGCTCACTGCGAAGCTCCCCGGCGGGCAATACCTGATTCCTTCTGCCCAATCCAGCAACCCCTATACCTACGGAGTACCCAATGCTTACCTTATCGGCACCTCCCGCCTGATTGCCGACCGGGCCGACATCTCAATCGATTACGACGCTACCTCCACGGATCGCGTCTCGGCAAAGTACTACTTCCAGGACGCGCCGGTTACACGTCCCTTCGGCTACTCCCAAACTGCGGGCTTTCCTGTCACTGCGCACAACGGCGCGCAAGTCTTCTCGTTGGGCAATACGATCGCGATCGGTCAGAGGCTCAATTGGGAGCAGCGGCTTGGATTTGCCCGGATGGGAACTTTCAGCGGATACAAGCAGGAGTTCGCCGGCAACCTGGGTGTGAGCGGCGCGCAGGGCACTGGCCTGCTTCCCGATTTGCTGCCCGGCATAGCGATCTCAGATTTCCCCAATTACAACGCAAATGCGGCCGCCTCGCCCACCCTGGACATCGGCCCTGCTGGAGTTCCCGGCGCCTTTGTCGACATGGGCTACTACCAAAACCGGCTTAACCCTTCGACGAACCTGATTTTGATCGCAGGCAAGCACACCATCGATGTTGGAGGCGGCTATAGCTACACCCAGCTCAACATCACGAACAACCGCACCGGCCACGCGCAGATCACTGTGCACGACGGCTTCGACGGCTTTCTGCAGGGCAACGTGTACAGCTCCAGTGTCGTCGAGAGCATCGATCCTAAAACCGGGCGCAACAACGCCGATCGCTACTATCGAACCAATGAGCTGTCAGGTTACGTGCAGGACAAATGGCAGGCACGCACCAATCTCTCCATCACCGCCGGCGTGCGCTACGACGACCACGGCGGCATGACTGAGAAGTACGGCAACATGTTCAACTTCAATCCGGCCCTCTATGACGTGACCGGAACTTCGATGAGCGGTTTCACAGTGGAGAACGCCGGCATCGTCATCGCCGGCAACAACAAGCAGAACCCGACCTCGGGTGTCTCGGCGTCGACTTTGAAGGGCCGCCAGTGGGGCATCTCACCGCGAGTCGGCTTTGCCTGGTCTCCCAGGAGATTTCAAAGCAAGCTCGTGATCAGCGGCGGCGGCGGACTGTACTACGACCGCGGCGAGTTATTCACCTATCTCTCGCAGCCGGCGGGCGGCTCCATCGGCGGGCCGTTCGGCGTGACGGAGTCGTCGCCCCTGGTCAGTGTCGCCACCGGCCTCTCTTCCAGTTACACGACGTCGCACAGCGGCCTCACCCTTGAAAACCCCATGGGCGATCTGGCCTTCGATTCCCCCGCTCAGGGCGGACTCTACATCGCACCCAGTTCCAGCCCCGACGCGGAGAAGCAGGCTCTGCAGCAGCAGTTGAACCAGATGACCGGCTCGCCGACCGGCCTCTATTCAGCCTATGCGCCCTTCGGCAAGAACTGCAGCGGCTGGCAGAGCGAAGAAGGCTATACTCTCTGCACGCCGGCGCTCAATCTCGGCTACTACGACAGCAAGAATGTTCTGCCCTTCACCGTCAACTACACCCTGAACGTGCAGTGGCAGCCGGCGAACGATCTGCTGGTTTCGCTCAGCTACACGGGTAACCGCGGACAGCACGCTGTCATCCCCATTCCCTTCAACGAGCCGGGGATTGCCACTGCTCAAAATCCCATCTGGGGCGAGACCTCAAGCTACGGCATGGAAGTGATGGACCAGAACAGCCCCAATTGCGGCTACGATTATTGCCCAATCCAAGAGGAACCGTGGAATACCCTCGACGCAGGCAACACCGATTTCCGTGCGCCCTTCGTCGGCTTCAGCCCCAATGCCGCCGACTTTAAGACTGTTGGCGTTTCAGCTTACGATGCACTGGGAGCGCACGTGGAGAAGCGGCTCTCGCACCACTTCCAGGTCGGGGGCAACTATACCTGGAGCCATTCGCTCGACGAACAGTCCGACATCGGCCTGTTCTTCACGGGCGACAACCCCCAGCACCTGCACGACTCGTGGGCGTCTTCGGATTTCGACCGCACCCACGTTTTTACCGCCAACTTCCAGTTCGACATGCCCAATGCCGTTCGGGATCGCACCGCCGCATCGTACTTCGTCAATGACTGGCACCTGACAGGGATGGCAATTCTGCAGAGCGGCGAACCCTGGTCTCTTTATGAGTTCTACGGCGCGGTCGGCAGCATCAATTTCGGAAACTTCCCGACGCTGATGAACCCAGTGCTGGGTATCAAGGATCCTCAGCATCCGAAGTCGGCCCTCACCGGGAATCCCGGCAAGTTCCGGGACTCCGCCGGCGATTACATCCCGCACATCGATCCCTCGCAAATCGCCATCCACTACTTGCAGCCTGGTGAGGACGGCATCCCGATGTCCTCCGGCTCGGAGCCGTCCGACATCTACGAAACATCGTTCAATGTCGGCCAGCGCAATATCTTCCGCCAATCTCCACAGCGCCGCGTCGATCTCTCGTTGCGCAAGGGATTCAAGATCAGCGAGAAGGTCAGGCTTCAGTACGAACTCAATGTCTTCAACTTGACCAACACCACCTCGCTCGACATCCCGCAGGATCAGTCGCAGATCCGCCAGAACAACGGCTGTTCGGCAACGGCCGTTAGCGCGTATGACGGCTACAACGACTGCAACGTCTATCGTGGGTACCTTGGCTACGGCCAGATTGTCGCCTCCAATGACCCTGCCGATCAGCAGTCCGCCCTGGCCAACCTTGACCAGGTTCCCTTTACAACCGGTTCGGGAAAGAGCACAAAACTGCCGCTCACCCTCACGCTCAATCCGTCCCAGGGCACCTGCACGCTGTCGGCCTTCACCATTACCAACACAAGCACGTGTCCCAACAACGCAGCTAACTTCGGATCCGCGACAGGCACGATTGGTGGCTCAAGGGTCTTCACCATGGGACTGCACATCACTTACTAGACAATTCAAGGAGAATCCAAAACGCGGCGGCTTCGGCTGCCGCGTTTTTCTGTCGGGGATGATCCGCTCGCGCATCGCCTTCGGGCCAAAATCCCGTGCAAAGCGGCTTTCATCACATGAATACTGCTTTAACTTGGTCGAAAGTAATGTTACTTTTGTTCACATTCCCGCTTCTTCTTGTTGAAAACACGGCTTTAATCCCGTTACAGTGAATCACTCCCTCAATTTGATTTTAGGGATCGAGTTCGTTTTTGGTCTCCTGAGGTGCCCATGGTTTGCCCGCATTGCTCATCTGCTGCCGTCTCCGTCGTGCCGGCAGAAGTTCGTCTTTTCCGCAACAGTCCGCGCACATTGAGTCATCCGCCGATGACCCCTTCCCCCGATATTCGGGTTTGCCTTGATTGTGGTTGGTCTGAATTCGTTATTCCCCATGCTTGGCTCTCGGCAGGATGGTTGCGCTCGCTGCGCCCCCAGCCCGTCGTAAACGAAGGTGGCGGCATCGCATCGCAGGCAGCAGCTGCTCCTGCAGCGATCCTTTAGAGCGGAGACAATCCGGCTCGGAGTTTGGCGCCTGCTTGCAGGCTGTGTAAAACAGAGGATTCGTGTGCAAGAAAAGCCTTCAGTCTCGACTGAGGGCTTTTTGCTGCCTTGGAGCGAGAGCGCTCATATCGCCACTGCGGTCTCCCGTGTTCAGCCGCGCTTTTTACTGAACAACAGCGCCCTTGCGGCCTCAAAGCGGCGCTTTTTCAAGCGACGCGATGAAGCCAATCCCGGGAACATCGAGTCTCTGCAGTTGCTTGTCGTTCGTCAGAAATAGATCCACGCCGAAATGGGCAGCGCAAGCTAATTGAATTGCGTCGGCATTCCGAAGCAAATGCGTGGCGCGCAGCGAGGCATAGCGCCAGGCGATCTGCGTGTCGAAGCTGACCACCTGCGCCCTTGTCCGGATAGCATGATCGTACTGTTCCACTAGTGACGCTTGTCCCAATTTCGATGGCTTAACCAGAAGTTCGCCAAGCGTCATTGCCGAAGTCACCAGCTTGTCGCCCCTCCGCATCATCCTCCGCCAGATGGCGTCGACCATACCGCTGAACGGTTCGTAGTCCTCGAAAAGATAAACAAACACATTCGTGTCGAAGAAGACCTTGCTCATTACTGTTCCCTGCGCAGGTTTTCAACGTATTCGTCGGCATGCTCGTCGGCCCAGATGTGGCGACCTGACCCGCGGAGCCGCAGAAGCGGGTCATCCTCATAGTTCACCGGAGAAATCTCCGGGGACTCCTGAATCCAGGTCTCGTACCAATCGAGGAGCGGATGATACTGGGTCGGGATTTCGTCGCGCTTCGGGGCATACTTGGGGCTCTGGTGCGATTGCCGCCCGTCATCGATGGGGTCGCCTGGATGGTAGAGCCGGAGATTGCCGTGATGCGTCTGGAAGAGCATTCGGTACTTCTTGGTCGTAGATGGAGGCTCATTCGCCACCAAGTGCTGACTCAAATGTGGGTTGACGGATTTTTTTCGCTCCTCTACCGTCGCAAGCCCGAGTTCGTCAACCTTGCGGCGGATTTCATTCCTGGAGAAGTCCTTCCGGTGCGGAAGTTCTCGATGAAGCAGCGCAACTGCGATCCAGAGACGATCCGCCAATCGGAAATCAGAAGGTCTAGTCATGGTTTGGGCGTCCTACATTCCTAACTAGGGATTATTCCTAACGCAGTTAGGAATGTCAAGGCAAGAAAAAAGGCCCCCAGCTTTCGCCGGAGGCCTCTCGCATTTCAAGTACAGATTGGGGAGCCGGAATTCGGGCCTTTTTGTTCCCTATTCCCTGGTCCCTCTTCACTGTTTCTTAGTACATGTCGCCCATGCCGCCGCCGTGGCCGCCTGCCGGGGCCGCAGTCTTCGGCTCGGGCAGCTCAACGACCAGAGCCTCGGTGGTGAGCAGCAGGGCCGCAATCGAAGCCGCGTTGAGCAGCGCCGTCCGCGTCACCTTGGTAGGATCGATGACGCCGGCTTTCACCAGGTCCTCGAATTTGCCGGTCAGCGCGTTGTAGCCGTAATTCGCTTCCTTCGACTCCAACACCTTGGCGACGACGACCGCTCCCTCTTCGCCGGCATTGACGACGATCTGGCGCAGTGGCTCTTCGAGGGCCCGCCGCACGATCTCCGCGCCGGTCTTCTCGTCATCTGTCAGCGTCTTGATCAGTGTTTCGACCGCGGGAACGCAGCGCACCAGCGCCACGCCGCCGCCGGGGACAATGCCTTCCTCGACTGCCGCGCGGGTTGCGTGCAGCGCGTCCTCGACGCGAGCCTTCTTCTCCTTCAGCTCGGTCTCGGTTGCTGCGCCAACCTTGATGATGGCGACTCCGCCGACCAGCTTGGCCAGCCGCTCCTGCAGCTTTTCCTTGTCGTAGTCGGAGGTGGTCTTGTCGATCTGCGACCTGATCTCCTTCACGCGGCCTTCGATGTCCGATGCCTTGCCGGCGCCGTCTACGATGGTTGTGTTGTCCTTGTCGATGGTGATGCGCTTGGCCTTGCCCAGGTCCTCGAGCTTCACGCCTTCCAGCTTGATGCCCAGGTCCTCGGTGATCGCCTTGCCGCCGGTGAGGATGGCGATATCGCCCAGAATGGCCTTGCGCCGATCGCCGAATCCGGGAGCCTTCACCGCAGCCACGTTCAGAGTTCCGCGCAGCTTGTTAACGACCAGGGTGGCCAGGGCCTCGCCTTCCACGTCCTCGGCGATGATCAGCAATGGCTTGCCGCCGCGCGCAACCTGCTCGAGCAAGGGAAGTAGATCCTTCATCGCGCTGATCTTCTTTTCGTAGATCAGGACATAGGGATCTTCAAGAACGACTTCGAGCCGCTCCGCATCGGTCACGAAGTACGGGCTCAGATAACCGCGGTCGAACTGCATTCCATCGACCGTCTCCAGGCCGGTATGCATCGTCTTCGACTCTTCGATGGTGATCACGCCGTCCTTGCCCACCACTTTCACTGCCTCGGCAATAATGTCGCCGATCTCCTGGTCGCCATTGGCCGAGATTGCGCCAACCTGCGCCACCGAGCCCTCATTCACTGGCTTGGAAAGCTTGCCCAGCGCGCCATCATCTGCCCACTTGCCTTCCTTGTCGCGCGTGCCGATCACGGCCGTCACGGCCTTCTCGATGCCGCGCTTCAATGCCGTCGGGTTCGCGCCTGCGGCAACCGTCTTCACGCCTTCGCGGAAGATCGACTGCGCCAATACCGTGGCAGTCGTGGTCCCGTCGCCGGCTACGTCGCTCGTCTTCGAAGCAACTTCACGCACCAGTTGCGCGCCCACGTTCTCCATCGGGTCTTTCAGATCGATTTCCTTGGCCACCGTCACACCGTCCTTGGTGATGGTGGGCGAGCCAAACTTTTTCTCAATCACAACGTTCCGGCCCTTGGGCCCGAGCGTCGCCTTCACGGCGTCCGCGAGGATGTTCACTCCGCGCAAAATCGCCTGACGGGAATCTTCACCGTGCAAAATCTGCTTTGCCATGTCTCTTAATCTCCTATGCAGCCGACAGCTTTCAGCTATCAGCTTTCAGCTGCGTCTCGCAGCCTGAACTATGTTTCACCTGGTTACATGAGCTGTTTGCTGGAAGCCGAGAGCTGACAGCTGAAAGCTCATCAAGCTACTTCTTCAAAATCCCGAGGACTTCTTCCTCGCGCATAATGAGAAACTCTTCGCCGTCGATCTTGATCTCGGTTCCCGAGTACTTCCCAAACAGCACGCGGTCGCCGGCCTTCACGTCTAGCGGAAAGACCTTGCCCTCGTCGTTCGACTTGCCCTTGCCCACGGAGATAACCTCGCCCTCCTGGGGTTTTTCTTTGGCGCTGTCGGGGATAATGATGCCGCCCCGAACCGTCTCAGTTTCCTCTACACGCCGGACCAGAATCCGGTCGTGGAGCGGAGTGAACGTCGTCGTTGCTGACTTTACTGCCATTGCTTTGCTTCTCCTTGAGCGCAATCCGGGTTACACCCGGTTGACGAGTTGAATGTTACTCAAAACAAAACCTTTGGGAGATCTCGGAACGCCACCACAGCTTCGGGCAGCTCCACCGAGCACTTCCGCCAGCAGATTGCTAGCACTCTTACCTTCTAATTGCTAAAGATAGGCAATGAACCGCACACTTGTCAAGCCATTTGATTTAAATGTGAGTGAATTACGCTCAAATATCGAATCTAGTGGATCCCCCCGGCTGGGCCGCCCGAGACCGCGCGCGTGGTTGTTGCCCTGACTTGGCGCCCGGGTGGTCTTCCTGCATAAAGAAGAGTGAGGAACGCAATGGTAAAATGACGCCGCTTGGCGAGACGGTGCCCGAAATCCCGGTCGCAGATGTCGAACGCGCACAACGGTATTACAGAGAGGCACTCGGCTTCGAGATCGGGTGGCTCTACCCGGGCAAAGAGATCGGGTCCGTTTCGCGCGGCAACGTCTATATTCTTCCAGAAGAGGAAACCGCCGTTCGCGGAAGACGATCAGGCATTGGGGCTGTTCCTGAGCCGGGGGCTTGCATAACATTAGCGCGCGGCCGGCGAACCACGACGCGACCTGCGTGTGCGCCAATTCCATTCGGATAGCTTCAACGCGGTAAAATAGCATGCATGCTGCTTGATTCCACACCGCGTTCCAGCGCGTTTCTCATTTCTCTTTGCCTGCTCTTCGGGTCCACGGTCGCGGTGGCCCAGGACGACAGCTCCCAGCACCTCAGAAAGTACAAAGCTCCGCCGCAGTCTGCCCGAATCGAGATCATCGTATTACGCGATTTCAACGGCAAGCCCATTGAAAACGCTCATGTCATCTTCCATCCCATCCAGGGCGACAAAGACAAAGGCGATCTCGAGCTGAAGACTGACGAAGACGGCAAGGTCGTTATCGACGTTTTGCCTATCGGCGATACTGTGCGCATGCAGATCATCGCCAACGGCTACCAGACCTATGGGCAGGACTACAAAGTCGACAAGCCCGAAATGTCGATGGAAGTGCGCATGAAGCGCCCTGGCGCCCAATACTCCATCTACAAGGAGAACTCGACGACGCCGAAACCTGACAACAACTCTGGCGCCGGCAACTCCGGAAAGCCATCGACTCCGCCGGAGAGCTCTGCGCCGCCCGCGTCGGGCGACAAGTCCACCAACCCGCCGCCGCCGCCGCAATCCAACTAAGCCCGCTTGATCTCAGCCCGCCCTGGACGCCACGGCGACTTCCTCCGGCAGAGCAACGACGGCGGACTCGGCCTCTCTTAGCCCCATCACGCAAAACCCGGTCGCGGCTGCTGACTCGCTCTGCCTTGTTGACTCGCGCGGGTACCCATCCAAGCTCTGCTTGGGCGGAGGAGGGACTTGCCTCGCCATGGACTCTCGCACTGGCCAGCCGGCTTGCTGACTCGCTGACCTGCTGCTTCTATCCCCGCGCAAACAGCCGCCGCCAAAAGCTCTTCGCGCCTGTCTTTTCCCCGTCCGCATCGGAAGCCGTCCCAGTTCGTTTTACCCGGGCCTTCGCCGCCGCCGTTCTCTCCGCAAATCGCAGCGGCTTTTTCTCCCATAGACCCTCTGGCTCCGGCTGATTCGGCCAGGCCTCACCATCAACCGCTGCCTGTGGATTGGTCAAAAACAGCCTTTGCGCCGTCTCCTCTCCACGCCGCTCCGCCACGTATGCATAGGCCTTTTTCAAATGCGGCGCGCGCCATACCGGATGATGAGCATCGGTGGCGACAAAGTGAATCCAATCGCGTTCCAGCAACTCGTTGGCAAAGGCCTCCTCCGCTTTGCCGAAACGGCCATATAACGACCCCGCCGTCACCTGCACCAGGCATCCATGCCTCATCCACTCGCCAAGCAATTCGGGCTGCCGCAAAACCGCTGGATAACGTTCCGGATGCGTGACAATCAACGTGTATCCCGCCGATTGCAGCCGGAACATGGCCTCGTTCAGCGAGGGCGGAATCAGCTGCGACGGGAACTCAATCAATAAATATCCTTTGCCGTCGATCGAGTAGCGCAGCGGATGCATCACCGCATCCACGATGTTATCCGCGGTGAGATGGAAATCGCTCCCCAGGCTCAGCTGCACCATGCCTTTCAGCCGTTCCTTGAGCTCGGCAAACCGCTCCTCGATCAGCGCCGTTTTGTAAGGAAACTCATCGCTCGCGTGCGGCGTGCAGACGATGCGCGTGATGCCTTCTTCCACAGCGCACTCCGCCATGGCCAGAGAGCTCTCCAAGTCAGGCGAGCCGTCGTCCACTCCGTAAATCAGATGATGATGAATATCGATCATCGCAATCAGCTTCTAGGTCCCGGCTTCTAGCCGTGCCCCACCCTCGCGACGCTTCTGTTCTTGTCGCTAGGGTGGGGGCGAGAATTCCGTTACCACCGGACTACTACCGCCGGACTACTTCGCTGCCAACGCTTCCATCATTGACTCAAAAATCCTCCACCCATCCGCCGATCCCAGCATCCGCTCGCTCGATCGGTCGGGATGCGGCATCATGCCCAGAACATTCCTGCCCTCGTTTAGAATCCCCGCAATATTGCTGAGCGAACCGTTCGGATTGGCCTCGCATGTAATCTCCCCCGCCGGCGTTGCGTAGCGAAACGCAATTCGGTCTTCTGACTCCAAGCGTCGCAACTCCTCCGGCTCACAGAAGTAGTTTCCTTCCATATGTCCAATAGGGATCTTGAGGACTTCGCCCTTCTTCAACTGGTTCGTAAACGGACTGTCCGTTGTCTCGACGCGCAGGTGCACCTGCTTACAGATATATTTCAGGCCCGCGTTGCGCATCAGCGCTCCCGGCAGCAATCCGCTCTCGGTCAGAATCTGGAATCCATTGCAGATGCCCAACACCAGCCCGCCGCTGGCGGCAAATTTCTTTACCGACTGCATCACCGGCGAGAACCGAGCAATCGCGCCGGTCCGCAGATAATCGCCATAGGCAAATCCGCCCGGAACCAGCACCGCATCCACACCCTGGAGATCCTCCGAGTCGTGCCACAGGAACACGACCGGCTGGTGCGCAATCTCGGCAATCACGTTGTACGAATCGTGGTCGCAGTTGGAACCGGGAAAAACCAGCACCCCGAATTTCATGAATTCAGGGTAACAGCTTGGCGCATTCGCCTGTGAGAGTCGCGTGCAAATCTGTGTTGAAAGAACCGCGTGACTGGATATCCGAGTTTGGCCAGGACATGGCGAGGCCGCGAAACCGCCTCCAGTTCGTAGCTCACCTCGCCCGTCGCGGGATCATAGTTCAGAACAAAGGTTTCTTCTCCCTGCTCCACGTGCTCGGCCGTCGTGGAGTAGAGGAATCCAAATCGAGTCCCCGAGTCAACCGTTTCCAGGATCAGGCTCAAGTTCACCGACCAGAGACCCAGCGAGTGAACTTCAACTGCAACCACCTGCCCACACGCGATAAGCGCCGATGTGTTAAGCATCCGCGTCCACCCTAGATCGAACATCTGCCAATGAGCAAAGGCGAGTTTTGCTGCCGCGAAAACAGCCTCCCCGTGTCCCAGTGAGGACTTGCTCCGGTCGTGGGAGTATGAGCCTAAATGGCCCGGATGAAGCCCATCCTCGATCGAAAGGAACCTGGGACTCGCAGCGGGCTTTCCAGTCGTAGTCACGATCTGCTCCTGAATCGCCGCTTCTGTAGGTTTGTGAAGACGGAACACATATCCAATATTAGACAGGACCGTGAAGTGGTCCTGCAAAGAACCTGGGCGGTCTGGGTACAAACTTGAGTCTGCAACAACCTGTATCGCCGGAGACGCACCTGGCGCTATTTGCGTCTTGATGATTTTTCAGCGTGATTTGCAGATTTGTTTTCGATTGTGCTACTAAGGCTCGCTAAGCAAAGCGGACACCTGGACATAAAGATCTTTGTAGGATTTTTCATCGAATGCACCGCTGTTGCGCCAGCGCACAGCACCGTGCTTATCGAGCAGAACCAGATAGGCTGCAGCCGGTGACGCGTAATCCACGCGCCGTTTCCAGGAATCGATCCCGCCGTAGACGGTGATTACGTTCTCTTGATCGCTCCTGGGGGTCCCCTTGCGCATGCCACTGTCGATGAACCACTTTCCCAGGCGAGCCATGCCTCCAATCATCGGGATTTCGTAAAACGTTACCTGGGGATTGCCTCCGAAGTCTTTGCGGAATCGGCCCACCCAGGCCTCGACCGGGAATCTCGAGTTGTAAGTAAAGCCCAGCGCCAGCAAGGCAACGCGACCTGTCGCGGCCTGGGGGAGCTGGGCTTCGCGGCCGGTGAGGAATTCGCCTTTGAGTTCCGGCAGAAGTTTTCCAGTAGTAAGAGGAGGCAGCAAAGCGGACGCCATCAGAATCGTTGGCAGGATGTTCATGAGGCTTGTCCTCCTTGTGTTTCGATGACTTTTTATAGGTCGTCAGCAAATCAGCTTCAAAGCAGATCTGAGAGACTGCGGCTGGATCCATGTATCCAGCCGCGGGGTCGAGAGCTGCACGAGCATTACTGGGGCAGAAGCACGGCATCAATCACATGGATCACGCCGTTGGTGCACAGAATGTCGGTTTTGACGACGTTCGCATTGTTTACCATGACCTTGCCATCTTCGACCGTGATCTTGACCTCCTGGCCGTTGACCGTCTTGGCCTCATGCAGCTTGACCACATCCTTCGCCATCACCTTCCCAGCAACCACGTGATAGGTCAGGATCGAGGTCAGCTTCTCTTTGTCTTCGGGCTTCAGCAGGTCTTCCACTGTTCCCGCGGGCAGCTTGGCGAATGCCTCATCTGTGGGCGCGAAAACTGTGAACGGACCCGGTCCCTTGAGCGTGTCCACAAGACCAGCAGCCTGGAGGGCTGCAGCCAGAGTTTTGAAGTCCCCTGCGGCAACGGCGGTGTCCACAATGTCTTTCTTGGAAGCGGCGAAAGCACTGCTGGTGAAGGTCAAGGTGAGCAGGGCAAGGCAGATCGTAGCGTAGATTTGTGAATTGAAGTTTTCATTTCTCCAGCTCGATTGGGCTGTCACGATTTCAAAGTTGCGAAGAAATGGGGCGTCGCAAGAGGCGCAGGCGACGCCCGTCCGAGAAAAGTTAGTCGAAGTCTTCGTCGTAGCGAACGGGGATATCGATGATCACCTCCGCTGTGCCGATTCCGAAACCGCCTGCAAAGGCGGAGACATGGAAAACGCTGTTGAGAGCGCCAGCAGCAGTGCTGTCCAGAGTGACGCCAACGCCCTTGAGAATGATCCGGCCGTCACGGGGCTTGAGGGGAAAAGTGATGCCGCTGGGGAGAGCCAGATCGAAGAGCGGCAAACGCCCGAGAAGCTTGCCGTTCACAGAGACCAGTCCTGTGATGACGGGAGAGCCGGTGGTGTCGATGATGAAGCTCTGGAGAGTGACTTGGGTCTGTCCTGCGGTGAGCGTGAGTCCGCCGGAGTGCAGGATCTGGCTGGCGGCGGTGTCAAGATCGATGGCGCCGCCGGTTACAGGGAAGTCGACGGTGCCGTCGTGAAGGCGCGTTGGGTGGACGGTGCCAGGCGTTACGCCGAGGCCATCGAGCGCGGAGACAAAGCTGCTGGCGAGTGCGACGGTGGTGCGGCCGCCTTCGATGGTTTCGGTCTCCTGTGCAGACGCATTGTTCGCCGATGCCAGCATGGCAAGAGCCACGATGGGAGCGGCAAGAAACAGACGTGATCTCATATGCATGGGGAACATTCCTCTTTTGGTTTAATTTGCCGAAGGCGGTTCATTCCGCCTTGCATCACTTGACAGTAGCTCAAAAGAATTTGAGTATCTGTTAATAGTGAATTGCGCATCCACTTCGCTTAACGGCCGGGA
>JBEKPO010000099.1:0-15506 GCA_049520675.1 Occallatibacter sp.
GAAACAATCCCAAATTGTTCCCGGGCCGCACACTACTGAACCTTTCCTCGCGCCTCCCATCCGAATGGGATCGAGACGCTTCAGTTCACGAACCGGCGCATCCGGACATTCATTGCCACACCGAGCGCCAGGAACGTAAACAGCACCGAGGATCCACCGTAACTCATTAAAGGCAGGGGGATTCCGGTGACGGGCATAAACCCGATGACCATGCCTACGTTGACCGCAATCTGGAAGGTCAACACAGCCACGATTCCCATGATAATGAGGGACCCGGGCAGGTCGGCGGCTGTCTGAGCGTTTTGAATCAAACGCATCAATATTAGGAAGTATAGCAGCAGCACAAACACCGCGCCCACAAAGCCGTGCTCCTCGCTGAACGCGGCAAAAATGAAGTCCGTGTATGGAATAGGCAGGAAATAGCCCTGCGTCTGGGTACCTTTTTGAGCGCCCTTGCCCCAGATTCCTCCCGACCCCACCGCAATCTCCGATTGCAGCACCTGGTAACCCGCTCCCTTGGGATCGTTCTGGGGGTTGATGAAGCTGGTCAGGCGGGCTTTCTGATAAGGCTTGAGGATTTTGCCGCTCGACCACACACCAACGGCGAGAACGGCCCCGCAAACAATTAATGTCGCGGCCTGACGCAGGTTGATCCCTCCCAGAAACAGGCCAGCGATGAGGACCGGCGCATAGGTAAGCGTGGTGCCCAGATCCGGCTGGATCAGCACAAGGAGCATCGGAACGCCGACCATGCCGAAGGCCTTGAAAATCTCCTTCCATGTCAGGTTGCGGCCCCCGATGTTGGCGATGTAGCGCGCCATGGCAAGGATCAGCACCAGCTTGACCCACTCCGAAGGCTGGAACTGGATGGGTCCAAGCGCAATCCAGCGCCGTGCGCCGAGAGCTTTGTGACCAACCAACCGAACGGCGACCAGTGAAACCAGAAAGATGCCGTACATCCAGGGCGACAAGTCGATCAAACGGTGGTAGTCGATCTTGGCCAGGATGAACATGCAAATCACGCCCGCCACGATAAAAAAGATTTGCTTCGACTCGAAGCTCGCGAAGCGGGTGTGGACTGTTGTTGAGTAAATCTCGAGCACAGAGATGACACCCAGCAACAGAACCAGGCAGAGCAGCCACCAGTCGAAGTCGCGAAAGCTCAGGAATCTGCGCAGAGGCATGACGCTACGGATTCCTCTCCGGCTCGGGCGCCGATATGAGCTTCAGAATTAGCTGCAAAATGCGTCGTAGTGCACGAAGTGTCAGGGCACGACTTTAGTCGTGCCGCAAACGCAGCAAAATGAGCGGGGGCTTTAGCCCCTGGGGGGTATTTCACTGAATCCCGCTCTCTGATTCGAGCTTTTTCAGCAAGCTCTTAACCGCTGGCTTTCGCCCCGGCAGTGCCGCGGCCACTTCCGGCGGCTTCGCCTGGGCATTTACTGAAGCTGGCGTAGTCGAAACGTCTGCTTTTTTCGGGTCCGGTTTAGCTCCACCGCCGTTCGCAGCCACAATCTGCCCGTTTTCTACAAAGAAATGTCCGCTGTGAATTTGGCCCCTGGTCCCCGCAGCCGCCGTGTTCTTTGCGCGTGGGTGCGCACCAGGCCCGGTTTCGACGCCGGGAGTGCTCCACACCGCGCCAACCTCGACAGGGGTCGCGGCCTTCGGTGGCGGCAAGTTGCCCGCCAGCCGGCGCTTCTTGTCCACGTACGCCTCCACGACCTGGGCTCCGATGCGCGCCGGGTAGTAGCTGAATTCCCCGCTCTGCCACAGCACCGCAACCACCAGTTCCGGATTCCGCCGCGGCGTGACACCGACAAACCACACGTTGGGATTCGTGCCCTTGCCCTTGCCGCTCTTTTCGAGCGCCTCGTGGCTCATCTGCTGGGCGGTGCCGGTCTTACCGGCAAAGTCGATGCCTTCAAGATGCGCCGAGCCTGCGGTATGGAACTCCCCCGGCTCGGTCACCTCGGCCATGCCGTCCGTGATGATTTCCCAGTTCGCCGGATCGATGGGAATATAGTTGTCTCCCGATCCCGGAAAACTATCCGCGAGCGACTTGCGGAACTCGGCCGGCAACTGATCGGGAAACACTACGTGTGGCCTCACCAGATGTCCGCCCGACGCAATGCCGCCGATAATGCGCGCCAGTTGCAGCGGTGTAGCCTCCACCGCGCCCTGCCCGATGGCCACGTCCAACGTCTCGTCGGGATACCAGCGGGCGTGGTAATTCTTCACCTTCCATTCCGCCGAAGGCATCAGTCCTGCCTGCTCGCCCGGCAAGTCAATTCCTGTCTTCTGTCCGTAGCCAAAGGCAGTGGCATACTTCGCAATGCGGTCGATGCCCAGCTTGTCGCCCAGCATGTAGAAGAACGTGTCGCAGGAGTAGGGAATCGCGGTGTGAATGTCGACGGGTCCGTGATGCCGGTCGCACTGATGGAAATATCCGTAGGGGCCCCATCCGCCGTTGCACACAATGTGCATGTCCTGCGCAACGCCTTCCTGCAGGCCGGCCACCGACATCAGGATCTTGAAAGTCGAACCCGGCGCGAGCTGCGCCTGGAGGGCCTTGTTCATGAGCGGATGGTCCGGGTCGGTGATCAGCTTGTTCCATTCGGTGCGGTCGATCTTGATCGCGAAGGCGTTGGGATCGAAGCTGGGCCGCGAAACCAGGGCCAGAATCTCCCCGTTGCGCGGGTCCATGGCTACGATGGCGCCGTTGCGGTCGCCCATGGCCAGCTCGGCGGCGCGTTGCAGGTCGTTGTCGATGGTGAGCTTAAGGGCCTGGCCCGGCTCGGCATGCTCAATCCCGAAATAACCCACTTCGCGGCCGTGGCTGTCGACCACCACTTCGCGGCTGCCGTCTTTTCCGCGCAGCAGCTCGTCGTAAGTCTCTTCGATTCCGGCTTTTCCCACCACGTCGCCCGGCTCGTAGTACGCAAACCGCGAATTGTTCAGGTCGTCCTCGCTCACTTCGCCCACGTACCCGATCAGGTGCGCGGCAAAGCCGTCGCGCGGATACAGTCGCCGCTCTTCATCGATCGTTTCAAGCTCAGGTAATTCGTTGCGATGCGCCGCGATAAAGGCCTGCTCGTCGGCGGTCACGTCCTGCTTGACCGGGATGGGCTGGTAGCCGGGCTGGCCGCGGTACCGGTGCAGGGTCTCACGCAGTTGCTCCAGGTCAAGATCCAGGCCCTTCGCGATCAGGGGCAGATCGGCATCCACATTCTGGCTCTGTTCGCGCACCAGGAAGCAGGTGACCGACGGATAATCGTCCACCACCAGCCGGTTTTCGCGGTCGAAGAGTTTGCCGCGCGGCGCCAGAATCGGCTCTTTGCGAATGCGGTTCTGCTCGGCCAGCACGCGATAGTTCTCCACGTCCAGCACCTGCAGCCGCCACAAGCCGGCTCCCAGCCCCAGCATCATAAACAGAATGCCGTACTGCACCACGGCCGCCTTGACCGGGGAGAGCTTTTCACCGCGATTGCTGCCTAATGCCATGAACGCTGCTTTCAGGATACAGCGGAATTCGATAGCCGCCGCTCGTACGTTGAAATGTCGAGAACAATCATCGCGGCCTGCGTTCTTCGCGCACGAGACGGGCAGTGTCGAGAGCGACCGAAAGCGGTTTCCTCTTGTGCAAACGGTCGCGGAACCCTGTCAGCGTGGGACGGTTCGCGATCTCCTGTAACTCCCGGAGCAAATAGTCGGAGAGAGTCATCCCCTCTGTTGCGGCTAAGGCTTTCAGACCGCGGTGCAGAGCCTCCGGAACATTCCGGATATGGATCACGCGCGCCATGCTATGAGCATGTTTGCGTGGGCCGCACATGTCAAACTGTCCTTGCCCTCGCTCCCTGCGCTTCATTCCCTCATTTGCAGACGGTCCAAAAGAGGAAACAGCACGATGGCAATCAGCGAATTGCCCACCGCCCGCATCAGTTCGGTCAGCCAGCTCCAATCGAGCGGAAGGCCCAACAGAAAACGGTAGGTGAAAAAGTAGATGACACTCGAAAGCAGGGAAAGCGAGAAATTGAGCAGCACACGAATGAACTGGTTCTCCACTTCAATGCGAACGCCGACAGAAGCCGCCAGAAAACCCACTATCGTCTTGGCGACGCCGTTCACGCCGATGGGATGATGCGAAAGCGCATCTTCAAACAGTCCCATCCCCGCGCCCATGATGGTGCCCTGAATGGGACTACGGCGTCCCAGGGCGAAATAAACGGTAACCACCAGGGGCAAATCGAACCAGTCATAGCGCCCCACCACGCGCGGCAGCCATGCCTGCAACACCAGTGAAGCCAACGGAACCATCGCATATACCAGCAGCGGATAGCGGTGGATCTCGAAATCGCGCCGATTGTCGGCGCTGAGCAAAGACATGGCTACGGATTCCTCCGCGGCGTCGTTTGCGGTTTGGAACCCTGTGTGGGTTGCGGTTTGCTGCCATTGCCTTCAGCAGCATGCGGAACCACCGGCTTCTTGGTCTGCGCATCGGGTGCGGGCTCCGTGCCTGTATCCGATCCGGGAGTGGATGCCGCGCCCGGCGAGAACTCGTCGGGGTGCAACGGCTGCGGCGGCGGTGCAGCAGGATTCGGATTGCTGCTGTCGTTGAGCGGCTGCTTGTCTGGCGGCAGGTTGGGATCGATCAGGCCGGGCAGCTTCTCGGCCATGATCTCCGACGCCTTCACCTGGTCCTTGATCGCGGTCGGCACAACGTCTTTTTGCGATTCACTGGTAGCCACATCCTGTTCTTCCTGAGGCGAGAAGCGCGGCTCCGTCGAGGTAATCACCAGCACTTCGTCCAGGCGCTCAAGATGCGCGGCCGGCTTCACGATGATATCGATCATTCCATCGCGCTCAGGATCGTTGACCACTTTCTCGACCACGCCTACGGGTAACCCACGCGGAAAGATCAGGTCGCCACCGGCTGTCAGGATCTTTTCACCGGGCTGAATGCGCTGATCGGCCGTGACGCCCACCACCTCCAGCCGGCCCACCGCGTCGCCCCGCAAAATGCCGCGAATACGCGTGGTTTCCAGAATCACGCCGGCGCCGCTGGTGGCATCGTTCACGGCCAGCACCTGTGCCGTGTGAGAGAACACGTCGCGCACCTTGCCCACGATGCCATCGGCCGTAATCACTGCCATGTCCGGCTTCAGGCCCTCGCGTGAGCCCTTGTCGATATAGAAAACATGCGAGCGATCGCTGCCGCTCGAGCCGTAAGCCTGTGCGGCCACAGTGGTGTAAATGTATTTCTCCTGGAATCCCAGCATCGCCTGCAGCCGCTGGCCCTGGCGCGCGTCTTCGAGCAGTGCCGCCTGCTCCAGCCGCAATCTGTCCACGGTCTTTTGCAAGTCATGGTTCTCGTCGCGTACGTGGCGAAGATCGATGTAGTTGGTCCACAGCGAGCCGAGACCGATTTTTGTTCCGTGGATCAGCCGCTCCGGTGGCGAAATGATGGCGTTGCCCCACAACCGGATCAGGCGCACGCTGCTCGGGTCCGGGGGATCGGATGAGTTGGGAAGCGCGTTCATGCCTGTGCTGTTATGGCGCACCTGCACCGCCAAACCGGCGATCTGCGCCATCAGAATGGCCAGCAGCACCACAAGGTTGCGATAGCGGACGAGGAAAGGTTCCATAGCCACAGCTCGCCCAGGGCAGAGGGAACTGCGCGGAAAGCGAGATTATTACCAGTATACTGACGGGCGCGCGCCGGAATTGTCTTGCGTGGTGGGTCAATTTGAACTCGTCCTGAAAGGGCACGACTTCAGTCGCACCGTAAATGCCATTCAATGAACCGTGCCTTACCCCTGAGGTACGGTTTGTTCAAACTGACCCCCGCCATGTCTTTCCACTGCCTGGTAACAGCGGGTTTTGTTTCGACTCTGGTATTCTTCCGGATCAGTGAACCTCAACGAGGAAAATGCTTGATCTCTCGAAAAGCTAGCCTGGGGCTGCTGGTTCTTCTCACCGCGGGCGTTGTCCTCGTCTGCTGCATGCTTCCGCGGATTCCGCAGCCGCTGTCCTATCACGACTTCGCGGACCGGCGCAGCTTCCTCGGCATTCCCAACTTCAACGACGTCGCTTCCAACCTGCCCTTCGCCGTGATCGGACTCTGGGGCCTGACATTCCTGAGGCGATCGATTTCGAATCCTGTCGGGCATTTCCCTTTCAGGCATTTCATTGACCGGCGCGAACGTTGGCCCTATCTCTTCGTGTTTGTGGGACTGCTGCTGACGGCCTTCGGTTCCTCTTACTATCACCTTGATCCGAACAACGCGACTCTGGTATGGGACCGTCTACCGATGACCATCACATTCATGTCGATGGTTGCGGCGGTCATCATGGAACGCATCAGTCTTAGGCTCGGCCTCTGGCTGCTTCCGATCCTGCTGATTATCGGCATGGCGAGCGTCTTGCAATGGTATTGGAGCGAAATGCGAGGCGCCGGAGATTTGCGCTTCTATGCCGCGGTGCAGGCCTACTCAGCGATGGTCATCTTGCTTGCGCTTTTATTTCCCGCCCGCTACACACGCAGCCGCGATCTTGGTTATGTCGTAGGTTTTTACGCTCTGGCGAAGGTTCTTGAATATTTTGATAAGCCGATCTTCGCAGCGCTGCGCGTTGTGAGCGGACACACCCTCAAGCATCTCGCCGCAGCCGCAGCCGGCTACTTCATCCTGCGCATGTTGCAGAAGCGGCAGCCTGTCATTGAGTGAACTTTACATCCAGTAAGGGATCAAAATCGCGCAATGACCTGGGCGCGCCAACTGACCACTATGGCTGAACACTGCCTTAATCAATTTTGATTTTGCGCAACAGCCGGAAGTCCGAAAGCATCTTGCCTGTGCCCAACACCACCGAAGCCAGGGGATCGTCGGCCACCGAAACCGGCAGCCCGGTTTCTTCGCGGATGCGCTTGTCGAGATTCTTGATCAGTGCACCGCCGCCGGTCAGCACAATGCCGCGATCGCTGATATCGGCCGAAAGCTCGGGAGGCGTGCGCTCGAGCGCCACGCGAATGGCGTTCATGATCACCGCAATGCATTCGCCGAGGGCCTCGCGAATCTCGCTGTCGTCGATGGAGATGGTTTTGGGCACGCCCTCAATCAGGTTGCGTCCCTTGATCTCCATGGTCAGCGGCTTATCGAGCGGGAACGCCGAGCCAATTTCAATCTTGATCGCCTCGGCCGTGCGCTCGCCAATTAACAAGTTGTACTTGCGCTTCAGATAATTGGTAATGGCCTCGTCCATCTGGTTGCCGGCCATGCGCACCGAGCGCGAGTAGACGATGCCCGAAAGCGAAATCACGGCAATATCCGTCGTGCCGCCGCCGATATCCACCACCATGTTGCCCGAGGGCTCGGTAATCGGCAGCCCCGCGCCGATCGCCGCCACCATGGCCTGCTCCACGAGATAAACCTCGCTCGCCTTGGCGCGATACGCCGAGTCCTCTACCGCGCGCTTCTCCACCTGCGTAATCTCTGAAGGCACGCCGATCACGATGCGCGGATGCACCAGCATCTTGCGGTTGTGCGCCTTTTGAATAAAATAATTCAGCATTTTTTCCGTGACTTTGAAGTCGGCAATCACCCCGTCCTTCATCGGCTTGATGGCCACGATGTTGCCGGGTGTGCGTCCCAGCATCTCCTTGGCCTCTTTGCCCACGGCTTCTACTTCACCGGTAATTTTATTGATTGCGACAATCGACGGTTCATTGACGACGATGCCTTTGCCCGCAGCGTAGACAAGAGTATTGGCAGTGCCCAAATCGATGGCCAGATCGCTCGAGAACATGCTGAACAGCGAGCGAAACCCGTGGGAACGCGAAGAGCGCGAAGGATATCCGTTTGAAGACATGAAAAAGCTCGATCGACCTCGACAAACCTGAAAATGGCACTTGCCCTAACGCCTATTGTACGGCTAGCAGACCCAAGCCGCGGAAATCGCCTGAAAACAGGGGGCAAAGGTAACCGCTGGCTTACCGCGCCTCCCATTCTGAATCCCTTGCCGCCCATTCTGGCACTCCCTTTGGAGCCTCACCTGGCTGCCATTGCCCTCCCATCCGGAGCCGCTCGGCTAGCGGGAACCGCAACCATGGGGTTATGCTGTCTTGCGGATTGCGGCAGGTTTGGGGTTGGCGCAGCAAGCGCAGCGCGGCTGCCGATTTCCGATCCCTGATCCCTGTTTTTGCGAGGCTTTCATGACCTATCCCACCTACCAAAACCTCATCGGCGGCCAGTGGCTCCCGGCTGCGACCAGCAAAACCATTCTGAACCTCAACCCCGCCGACCACTCCGACGTCATCGGCGCCTTTCCCTCATCGCACGCTGAAGATGTGGCCGCGGCCGTAGCCGCCGCCAAGCAGGCCTTCACCACCTGGCGCCTGGTCCCCGCGCCCAAACGGGCAGAGATTCTCCTTCGCGCGCACGACATCCTCGCCCAGAACAAGGAAAAATTCGCACGCGAAATGACCCGCGAAATGGGCAAAGTGCTGGCCGAGACCCGCGGCGACGTGCAAGAGGCCATCGACGAAGCCTTTTACGTGGCTGGCGAAGGCAGGCGCCTCTTCGGCGTCACCACCCCCAGCGAGCTGCCCGACAAATTCGCCATGAGCGTACGCATGCCCGTTGGCGTCGTCGGCCTCATCACGCCGTGGAATTTTCCCATGGCCATCCCCAGTTGGAAGCTCTTTCCCGCGCTCGTCGCCGGCAACACCTGCGTCATCAAGCCCGCCACGGACACGCCGCTCTCCACCTACAACCTCGTCCAGGCGCTCGTCGATGCCGGCCTTCCCCCGGGCGTGGTCAATATTGTCTGCGGCACGGGTTCGGCCGCGGGCGCGGCGCTGGTCGAGCACCCCGACGTGCGCGCCATCAGCTTTACCGGATCAAGCGCCGTCGGCTCGCTCATTGCGCAACGAGCCGCCGTCACCTTCAAGCAAGTCTCGCTCGAAATGGGCGGCAAGAACGCGCAGATTGTGCTCGACGACGCCAACCTCGATCTTGCTCTCGACGGTGCGTTGTGGGGCGCATTCGGCACCACCGGCCAACGCTGCACCGCTACCAGCCGTATCCTTCTGCAAGAGGGGATTTCCGCCGAGTTCACCGAAAGATTTGTTGCGCGCGCGAAAAAGCTAAAGATCGGCAACGGCCTCGATGAAAGCGTCGAAGTCGGCCCACAGGTCAACGCGAATCAGATCGAGACCTCGGCGCGCTACGTCGAAATTGCGCTAGCCGAAGGCGCGAAGTTGCTGTGCGGCGGCCACGCCATCACCGGCGGCGCACACACCCACGGAACTTTTTTCGAGCCCACGGTCTTCGCCCACGTAACGCCGCAGATGCGCATCGCGCGCGAAGAAGTCTTCGGCCCCGTGGTCGCGCTCATGGAGTTTTCGACATTCGAAGAAGCCGTCGCCATCGCCAACTCCATCGACTACGGACTGTCGACATCGCTCTACACGCGCAACGTCAATCGCGCCTTCACCGCCATGCGCGATCTTGAATCCGGTATCACCTACATCAACGCGCCCACCATAGGCGCTGAGGTGCATCTGCCCTTCGGCGGCGTCAAGCACACCGGCAACGGCCATCGCGAAGGCCTGGGCGCGCTCGACTTCTTCACGACGTGGAAAGCCGTTTATGTCGATTACTCCGATAAGTTGCAACGGGCGCAGATTGATAATGCGGAATAGACGCATCTACCTTCGGTGCTTGCAAGTCGGGTCGAATTTATGTCCCTTGCAATTGATATAACGGCTACAGGGAATCTCTTTGAAGGACCGCTCGATCAGCTTCTCAAGGGAGGACCGATCTCTTGAAGCGCCTTTGCCTATTTCGGCCAAGATAAAGCTTAATCGGTCGATGAGAAGCTGGTTGCATTCCAGTGGTTTGAAGGAACTAACGCTTGAGGAATACATCCAAAACGATTCGAAACTGTCGCCCAAGTGATGGAGCTTGTGCTGGAACAGCTTTTTGTCGAGTTCCAGGCTCTTATATTCTTTCAGCCGCGAAAGGGCTGTTCGATTCGGCATGGCTTTCCTCCAGATGAATCTGCGCTACAATTCTCCCATGCAGCACTCCTTAGAGGAAGTCCGGCAACTCGCGTACGATCTTCCGGAAGATCAGCGTCTCCTGCTCGCCAACTCTCTCCTGGAGAGCGTTAGCGATCAGCCTGGAGCCACCGAAGCCCAGCTTGCCGCGGCATGGGACGAGGAGATTGCGCGCCGCGTCGCTGAGATCAAGGCGGGCACCGCAGCGACCTGCTCACTCGATGATTTGACTTCCGACCTGCGCTCGATTGTGGATCAGTGAAAACGGTTCGGGTTGATGAACGCGCCCGGCGCGAGGCCAGGGAAGCGACGGAATGGTACGCTGAGCGCGGCAGAATGCTTGGCCGCAGGTTTAGGGACGAACTTCTCGCAGCGCTTTTCTACGCAGCATCTCATCCACTCTCCTGCCCTCCCTACCTGCACGGAACCCGAAGAGCGCTCCTTAAGAAGTTCCCCTATTTCGCGATCTTTCTTGATTGGGAAGACCGGATTTTCGTTGTGGCAGTAGCCCACGCAAAGCGGCGCGAGGGGTATTGGATAGCGCGCATTTGAAGTCCGAGAGAAGGTAAGCCAAAATCGCGCTACAATCTCCCCATGGCCCGCACTGCTGCTCAAATCCTCGAAGAAATCCGCCAGTTGCCTCCCGCCGAGCGCGACTGGCTGATTGAAAACCTCGTCGGCGAGGGGGGCACAATGTCGGACGAAGCCTTTGCCGCCTGGCAAAAGGAAATCGGCGAGCCTGAGCCCGGCTATGAGGAGTGGTTCCGAAAAGGCGTGGAAGAGGCGCTTGCGGTCGACGGGTCAGAGGACATTCCCCACGAAGAGGCCATGAAACAATTTCATGAGGCCATCCAGGAAGCACGAAAGACGAAGAAAACCGCGTGAGGTTGTTCTGGAGAAAGACCGCCATGCGCGATCTGGCGGAGATTGCCGGCTACATAGCACAGGACAGCGAACAGATAGAGTGGCTCGTCGAAATGAGAATCCATGAGGCAGCGAGTCTGCTTGTTGCCATCCCTGCAATGGGTCGCCCAGGCCGAGTAGATGGAACACGGGAATTGGTCGTCCCGCGAACTCCGTACATTCTGGTTTATCGCATTCAAGCCGGCACTATCCGAGTTATCCGCGTCTTGCGAGGCGCTCGCCGTTGGCCTTCGCGCTTCGAATGATCTAGGATTCGAGTGTTATGGAAACTGCCTACGCACCCGATCCCACCCGTTACGACCACGCCCTCTTCCGCCGCTGCGGCAACTCCGGCCTCGTCCTCCCGGCCATCACGCTTGGCCTGTGGCAAAACTTCGGCGGCGCCGACGTTTTCGAAACCGGCCGCGCCATGATCCGCCGCGCCTTCGATCGCGGTGTCACGCACTTCGATCTCGCCAACAACTACGGCCCTCCCTACGGCTCGGCTGAAGAGAATTTCGGCACGATACTGCGCAAGGATTTCAAGGGCCTGCGCAACGAGCTCGTCATTTCGACAAAAGCCGGCTGGGACATGTGGCCCGGCCCCTACGGTATCGGCGGCTCGCGCAAATATTTACTAACCTCGCTCGACGACAGCCTCAAACGCATGGGCCTCGACTATGTCGACATTTTTTACGCGCACCGCCCCTGGAAGGACTGCCCGCTCGAAGAAACCATGGGCGCGCTCGTCTCCGCGGTGCATCAGGGCAAAGCTCTCTACGTCGGCATCTCCTCGTACAGCCCCGAGCGCACACGTCAGGCCGGCAAAATCCTCAAGCAGATGGGCGTGCCGCTGTTGATTCATCAGCCGTCCTACTCCATGCTCAACCGTTGGATCGAGAAAGGTCTGCTCGCTATGCTCGAGGAACTCGGCGTCGGCTGCATCGCATTTTCGCCGCTTGCGCAAGGGCTGCTCACCGGCAAATATCTCAAAGGCATGCCGAAGGACTCGCGTGCCAAGCTCGACAACTCATCGCTGCTCAAGAATTTCTTGAGCGAAGATAATCTCAAACGTGTCCGCGCGCTCAACGACATTGCCCAGGCCCGCGGTCAAACGCTAGCGCAGATGGCCATCGCCTGGGTGCTGCGCGACCAACGCGTCACCTCGGCGCTGATCGGCGCGCGCAACGTTGAGCAGCTTGACGACTCCCTCGATGCCCTGAAGAAGTTGAAGTTTTCCGCCGCGGAACTCAAAAACATCGATCGCTACGCGCAAGACAGCGGCATCGATTTGTGGCGCGGCGCGCGAGAAACGATGGAGTAAAAGCCTGGACCATGCGCCAGAGAGAACGACCCGGGAGCGCCCGTTCCATAAACCCTACGTCTCCAGCACATCCCTCAGCGCGAAGCTGGTCTCGAGCCGGATCACGCCCGGCAGGCGCGAAAGCTCGTTCTGATGCAGGCGGTTGTAGTCATCAATGCCCGCCACGCGCGCCACCAGGATGTAGTCATACTGGCCGGCCAGCAGATGGCAGCTCACAATATCGTCGCAGTGCCGTACAGCGGCCTCAAATGCGTTCAGCACCGCTGCCGACTGGCGCTCCAGCGTGACGCGGATGTAGACCGTCATATGCTTTCCCAGCAGCCGGTCGTCGATCAACGCGCGATAGCCGCGGATGGCGCCCGTTGCCTCCAGCGCCAGAATGCGCCGCGACGCCGCCGACGCCGATAGCCCCACCGCCTCGCCCACCTCAAAATTCGTCGCCCGGCCGTGGCGCGCCAGGTGGCGCAGGATGGCCAGATCCAATTCGTCGATTCCGGCCGCTTCGAGTCCCGCCGCGGTTTGGATGCTTTCTGCGGATTGCAACCTGTCAGGCGATTGTTGCGCTACAGGCCCATCTTGCTCACGTTTCGTTCCCATTTCGCTGTTGTATCACAAAGATTGCACACACTGGAAGCTGGATACGCCGTAAAATTCCGTTCAGTTGGAAGAGGAGAAACCATGATTGTCGGCGTTCCCAAGGAAATTAAGGACAACGAATCCCGCGTCGGAATCACCCCCGCGGGCGTGAAAGCGCTCACCGAGGCCGGCCACACAATCTTGGTCGAAACCCAGGCCGGCGCGCTATCCGGCTTCCTCGATGCCGAGTACCAGGACGCCGGCGCCGAGATTGTCGGTGATGCCGGTTTCGCGTGGACCAAGGCCGACATGGTCGTCAAGGTCAAGGAGCCCATCGAAAGCGAGTACGTTTATTTCCGCGAAGGCCTCGTTCTCTTCACCTATCTGCATCTCGCTCCGTTGCCTGCACTCACTGACAAGCTGCTCGAATCCAATGTCATCGGCATCGCCTATGAGACGGTGCGCGACCGCCAGGGAACTCTCCCTCTGCTCACGCCCATGAGCGAAGTGGCCGGACGCATGAGCGTGCAGGTCGGCGCCAGCTATCTTGAAAAAGAGCGCGGCGGGCGCGGCATTCTGCTGGGCGGCGTCCCCGGCGTGCCCCCGGCGCATGTAGCCATTTTGGGCGGAGGGGTGGTGGGCACCAACGCAGCGCGCATCGCTCTCGGTTTCGGCGCCAAAACCACGCTCATCGACGTGAATCTGAACCGTCTCCGCGAGCTCGAAGACATTTTCGGCGGCCGGCTATCGACACTCGCTTCCAACAGCTACAACATCGCCCAGGCAACGCGCGAGGCGGATCTGGTGATCGGTGGCGTACTCATTCCCGGCGCTACCGCGCCCAAGCTGGTCACGCGCGCCATGGTCTCGCAGATGAAGAGAGGCGCCGTCATCGTCGATGTGGCCATCGATCAGGGCGGCTGCGTCGAGACCGCTCGGCCCACCTCCCATTCCAGCCCCAGCTATGTGGTCGATGGTGTGGTGCATTACTGCGTCACCAACATGCCCGGCGCCGTCCCGCACACTTCCACGCTGGCCCTCACAAACTCCACATTCCCGTACATTTTGCGCATCGCCAACCAGGGCGCACGCGAGGCCATCCGTCAGGATGCCGGCCTCGCCGAAGGCCTGAATACCTGGCTTGGCACGCTCACGTATCGCGGCGTAGCCGATAGCCAGCACCGTGCCTGGACCGAGGCCGCCAGCTTGCTTGGCTGATGGATTTGTTACTTCGAATTTTCGTGCTTCTGTCCCTTATGGAACCGGCACACACACGTGTGCAGATTTGTCTTGACACGCATATTTCACATTTGTTAATTTCCTCCCGCGGAAAAGACTAAGAGAAATCCACCGCCAAATGCAGGTTTTTCGTTACTGGTCGTGTGCGCGAATAGGACCGGGTGAACAGAGCTTGGATTTGGGGTGGATTTTTGTCTTTACCTGTTTTTTCATAGCGCGTTCTTCGAAAATTAACGAATTTGGCAAAGGATGTCAGTGATATCGTTGCTTACCATCATCTCGACATCTTCGACAGCTCTGAGTTTTTATCGACTACACCCGCCAACGCGAAGGTCTGCAGTCTGAAATCTGCGGTACTGTGTTTGTCTTTACGGCGCGGTTCGGTATTTCGCTCTCAAGTGAGAGCGATGGTTTCTATTCGCGGCATCTTCTGAATCCTGTAGCCCTGGTCAGCAGGGAAGACACTTAACCGTTGTTGAAACAAGAAACATTTGGAGGCAGTATGCATTCGACAATTCGATCTGTAGGACACCAGGCCGGTAAGCGTGGGTTCACTTGGATCTTTCTGGCCATGGCGCTTCTGTTGATGCTTCCTTCACGCACGGCTTTTGCTCAATACGACCTCGGCGGCCTGGTCGGGACCATTCACGACTCCAGCGGCGCAGCGGTTCCGAACGTTACCGTTACCGTCACCAACGATGCCACCGGCATCGCCACGGTGGTCAAGAGCGATCAATCCGGCGACTATGAAGTTCCGGAGCTGCGCGTTGGTGTTTACACCGTCTCTGCCAGTGCCTCCGGATTCTCGATCGCGGAAGCCAAGTCCATCACCATCTCCGTCGGCGCCCGCGTGCGCATCGATCTGTCCTTGAAAGTGGGTACGGCTCAGGCCACGACGGTTGAAGTCAGCGACGTTGCTTTGCAGCTGCAAACCGAGTCCAGCCAGCGCGACCAGACCATCACCAACTATCAGACGCAGTCGCTTCCGCTGGTCAGCCGCACCTATTCCGATCTCGTGAATTACGTCGTGGGCGCTCACCAGGCTCCGGCCGATGCCACCACTACCGCGGTCACCTCGTTTACGCGCGCCGGCTCCTTCAACGTCAACGGCCAGCGCAGCATGTTCAACGACTACATGATCGACGGCATGGACAACAATTCCTACGGCGAGAGCAACCAGGGTTTCGACAATCAGATTATTCAGCCCCCGCCCGACTCAGTCGCCCAGTTTGAGGTGATCACGAACAACGAGAGCGCCGAGTACGGCCGCTCTTCCGGCGCCACCGTGAACGTGGCAAGCAAGAGCGGTACCAACGAGTTCCACGGCACGCTCTATGAGTTCATCCGCAACACCGACCTGAACGCGTTCGGCTACATCAAGCCGATCTCGACCAACGCCGTCACAGGCGC
>JBEKPO010000100.1:0-15440 GCA_049520675.1 Occallatibacter sp.
AATCGCGGTAGAAAGCGACGTCGGCTGCCTGTGTGCCGTGCAATCCCAGGTCTCAGAATCGAGACCTGGGGCACCCGAAGGGTTCGTGGTAGCGGGTCGGGGCCCGAAATGCAGGTCCTTCGACTGCGCCGCTCGCAAAGGATGCGAGCGGCTCCGCTCAGGATGACGGTGCTGTTTTTGAGGAGAATCGACATGAAGAACAAGATGATGGTTTTCGTATTGGGCGCTGTGACGTTGGTATTGCCCGCACTGGCGCAGAACGCGCCTTCGCCGCTGCTGCTGCCGCCGCAGGTGGAAAAAGACCTGGCAGCGCGCGCCGCCAATGTGACAGAAGTGACGCTCAACAAGAACATGCTCGGCTTCGCGGCAAAATTCATGGATGACAAGGACAAGGACCAGGCCGCGGTAAATCAGATGATCCAGGGTCTCGATGGCATCTATGTGCGCGATTACGAGTTCGACAAAGAAGGCGAGTACTCGATGGATGATATCGAAAAGCTGCGCCAGGCCATCGAGACGCCGGAATGGACGCCCATGGTGCGCGACCGCGAGCGCAAGGGCGCGGAGATGACCGACGTGATGGTGAAGATGGTGAACGGCGAGAACAAGGGCATGTTCATTCTTTCCGCCGAGCCGAAGGAACTGTCGATCGTGCTGATCCTGGGCAGCATCCACCTGGATCAACTGGGTGAATTGAAGGGCCTGAGCGGCCTGGGTTCGCTGGGCAATGTGGAGAAGGACGTTCCCGGGCTGGGCAACGTAGAGAGGGACGCTAAATCGAAGGCCGAGGAAAAGGCCAAGGAGGCCCAGCAAAAGGCTCAGGAAAAGGCCAAAGAAGCGCAGCAGAAGGCCCAGGACGCCGGGAAGGGCGGTGACCAATGAGCAGACATCTCCTTATCCCCCTCGCGTGTGCTTTGCTCTGCGTGGCCATTGTGGTGCCGTGGATTGCCCACGCCGCGGGCGGCGGCGGGTTCGATCCCGTGGTCCGCGCCATCGAGCAGCGGTACCAGGTGCACGCCACGCGCATTCCCTTCATGGCGCTGGCCAGCCTGGTGGCGAACAGGGCCACGCACGGTGGAGTTGGCGGCGTGCGCATCGTCGAATTCGAGCACTTCGACAAAGCTGTCGACGGCGAAGAGCTGAATCGCATGGTGGAGGAGAAACTGGGGCAGGGCTGGGAGCGCATGATCCGCGAGACCAGCCGCCACGGCAACGAGCAGTCGCTGATCTTCGCGCGCCCCAATGGATCGCGCATGGGTCTGTTCATTCTCGATCTCGACGGCAACGAGATGGACGTGGTCGAGGTGTCCGTCGACCCCGATCATCTGAAAGAGACCATCGGCAAATACGATCATCACGCTGGGGACGACAGCCAGGAATCGAACTGAGCGCAGCGGGAATCCGTTACTTCGCCGGCGCGCGCGCCATCAGATCGACAAACTCTTTCTGGAAGCGCGGCAAATCGAGATCCGTTTGCGCATGGACGAGATGCACGCCGGTTTGCGGCTTTAACTTTTCCGTCCACGTGAGCGTGTTGCCGTAGCTTGGACCGTGGCTCAGGTCCACATCCATGTAAAGGATCTCTTCTTTGGTAACGATCGCCGGATCGAGCAGCGCGCACGCTTCGAGTTCATCCCACATATACGATTGCGGGCGGCTCCAAGCCGCGATGTAGCGCGCGGTGGGCGTCTGAGATTTCGCGATGGCGTCGAGCATCTGCTGCGTAAACGGAGTCTTGAGCGAGATGTCGGTGGTCGTCACTTCGATGCGGGGCCAGTCGGCATGCAGAACGATATGCGCGGCCTCGGGATCGAACCAGAAGTTGAATTCGTGGCGCGGGCTGGTGGCGAATTCGGGATCGCTAGTTTGCGGATTGAGACTGCTACCCATGATCGCGATTCCCTCGGTGAGCGAGGCAAACTCTGGGTCGAGTGAGATGGCAAGCGCGATATTGGTGAGCGGACCGGCAGCGTAGATCGTCACCTGATGCGGATGCGCGTGCACCTGGTGGATAAGGAAATGCGCCGCATCTTCGTCGATGGGTTTGATCGTGGGCTGGCCCTCGGGCATGGGCGGGACCTCGTAGGGGCCGTGCGACTGGAATCTTGCGGGGCTGGACGGAGTGACGCCGGTTGCATTGTCATCGATACGGCCCCACGCGCCCATCCACATCACTTTGCCGTCGAGCGCCTCTTCGATGCGGGTCTGCTGCTCAGTGCGGACGAGTGGAAAGACCGCGCCCCTGGCCACCGGGGCGTCAGTATGGCCCGTCAGCTCGAGCATGCGCAGCGTGTGCATGGTCTCTTCGTCGCGCCACGCGTCTCCGGTCACAATCGTGATGCCGAGTACCTGCACGTCTGGCGACTGCAGCAGTGCCAGCATGGCCATCTGGTCTGATCCTCCCGGACCCGACCCGTCCTGATCGATCAGCACCAGGCGCTTTTGCGCCGGGCAAAGCGCGACGCAGCCCGTGAATGCCAGCGCAACGAGTAATCGTTTCATGAATTCGATTCCGGCACAGTCAGTGCGATGTATCCGAGGTTCATTGCACGATTCGGGGTTTCCGAAATGCAGGTCTTTCGACTCCGTTTGGCCCCCAGCCCATTCCGGTAATCGGCCAAACTTCGCTCAGGATGACAGAGTTGGGTGTAATCGTTTTACCGTCGCCCGAAGCCGCGCGGCTTGATCTGTGGCTTCACCGGAAGGTCGGTCTTGCCTTCGGGATAGACCACGAGAAAGCGATTTGGCCCTTCGCCCATACTGGCGGTTTCAACTCCCTGGAGCGAGCGGCAGGCCAGGTGCAGCATGCGGCGTTCGCGGCTATTCATGGGCGGAAAGCTGTACGGCACACCCGATTGCCGGACCTTCTCGGCGGCGGTTTCCGCAGCCATGCGCAGCTCCTCGGCGCGAACGGCCTTGAAGTTGGCCGCATCGAAGCTCACCAGGCCGTGTTCGTGGTGATCGAGCCGCAGCATTTGTGAAGCGAGCGTCTCCAACGCCAGCAGCAGCTCGCCGTTGTGCTGGACCACGAGGGGCACGTCGGGGCCGGCCAGTTCCACGTATATCTGGCGTCCTTCGACTCCTTCCGGATCGTGCGCGCCATCGCCCGCAGTAATGCGGTATTTGAGGCGCAGCCCGCCCAGCTTATTCAGGGTGTTGAGAAAACCGGCAATTTTCTGCGCTGCCTGCTGCAAGTCGTCAATCGGCATAACAAACAAGTATCGCAGAAGAGTCGAGGGGTGTGGGAAGGGAGCGGCATATAGAAAATCGTCATTGCCGGGCGCGCCGCCCGCCCATTCTGCGCATGCCGCGCGAGGAGCGCTGCCGAGGGGTGCTACTTTGAAATGGAACCGTCTGATTCAAGGACCGGTGTCTCTCCATCCCATGCGCGGCGCTGCCCAGATCCTCATGATTCTTTGCACCGTGAGTGTGGCGGCAGCCCGCGCGCAGGGAGGGCCGCCGTTTATCACCGATGATCCCGGCACCCCCGGCAATCGCCACTGGGAGATCAACCTTGGCGAGATCGGGAACCATAACCCCGGCCAGTCCTATTACGAGATCCCCGACATCGATTTAAATTATGGCTGGGGCGACCGCATCCAGCTGAAGTATGAGCTCTCGCTGGCTGCTGGAACCGACACCAGCGGCGGCACCGGCTACGGCCTGGGCGAGTCGTTCCCGGGCATCAAGTGGCGCTACTTTGAGTACCACAGGCGGGGTGAGCCCAAGAGCGATGCGAACCTGCTGTACTCACTCGGAACCTATCCCCAGGCCTGGTTCAACAACCCCACCAGCAGCGTGCGCCGGGGCATTGTCGCGCCCGGGCCGCAGTACTACCTGCCGATTGAAGCCACGGCACAATTCGGGCCCCTTGCGCTGAACGGCGAAGTGGGCCGATGGATCGGCAACAAGCACCAGCCAAGCCAATGGGGGCGCGGCTTGATTGCCGGGCACGAATTCAACGACCGCACCGAGATTTACGCCGAGATCTACGACCTGCAAGACGCCAACCGCGTCGACAACAAACCCAAGCAGCGAGAGTTGACATTGGATGCGGGCGGACGGCAAACTCTCGACCGCAACGGACATGTGCGCCTGCTGTTTATGGGCGGACACGCCATCCAGAGGGTGACGCGCACCAACGGCGAGCCCAGCTGGATCGCGTATCTTGGAATTCAACTGCTACTGGGGCCCAAAGAGAAAGAACCGCCGGGCAAGACTCCCTGACCGGCGACGGAGAATTCTCAGACTGGCCCGTCGGCACGGTCGACGTAGATTGATCGGGGAGTTTAGACTAAACACCCTTGCACGCAGGATGTGCGAATGCGTTCATTTCCCTTTCTGCTTCTTCTTCTGTTCTTTCTTCCCACCGTTTTGGCCGCCCAGCCAGAGACTTCCGCTCCTTTTGAATTGTCGGGCGGCTACAGCTACCTTTCGAACTCGTTCAACGGCGTGCCTGGTTCGCGCCAGCCTTTGCAAGGCTGGGACGCTTCCGTCGCGTTTCCCGCGTGGCACAATCTGCGCTTCAAGATCGATGTGTCGGGGTTCTCAGGAAGCAATCTCGGGGCGCCGCAACGGGCGATTTTTATCGTGGGAGGCGGTCAATACGAGCGGACGTGGGGAAGAGAAAGATTCTTTGCGCAGGCCCTGGTAGGAGAGGCAGGCCTGAATAAGAACTGGGGAGCCAATGCGACTGTGGGCGACACCGCCTCGTTTGCCACTCTGGTTGGCGGAGGGCTCGACACACCGGTCACGAGGCACTTCGGGATTCGCTTCGAGGGAGGCTTTCAACACACAACCTTCGCTCTGCATCAGAGCGAATCCTATCCCCAGCCTTACCGGATTCCAGGGCTGCCGACCTACTTCGGCCGCATTTCAGCCGGACTCGTGTGGATCCCGCGAACCGGCTCCCAATCCAAAGACATCGCCCCCGAAAGCCCTTCCGCAAAGTCGACGCCGGAGAGCGAAGTCGCAATCGAGGGCCTAAACTCCTTCGGCCATTACCACATCTTTGCTTATTCCTGGTGGAGTTATCTTCATGTCGGCGGCGTGGAGTATGACCGCCATTCCTGGGGCAGGTTCATTGGCGCGCGCATGGACTACGTCGCGGAAATATTGCCGGTCGCAATCCTGCAGCAACCAACCAAGACCGACGAATGGGGAGATCCCGGCTCATTCACCCACAAGACCGTCCCCGGGCTGGGAATTTCGCCGATCGGCCTGCGCATGATGTGGAGGGACGGCAAGCGCTGGAAACCCTACTACACGATCAAAGGCGGCATGATCGGCTTCACGCAGAAGGCGTTGTCGCAAGAGGCCTCGTATGAAAATTTCAGCCTGCAGCAAAGCATCGGAATTCAGTTCAAACTCACTGACCGATGGGATTTTCGCGCAGGGGTCGCCGATTTTCATTTCTCCAATGGATTTGTCGTGCCGAGCAACCCTGGAATCGACGAGATGTCGTATACCGGCGCCATCTGCTACCACCTCAAAGGACGATCTCCCGGCTATTGAGGCCGGGGATGCGCAGCCGATTGCCGGCGAATGAAGATACCGACGACCAGCAGCCCAAAGAGGAACGCGGTAATTGCCGTAGCCGTGGCGTACGCGGAAAAAAGCACGAAAGGCCTCAGGTGCCTGGGAAGACCAGCCTTCACGAAGGCGCGAATCATTCCGGCCACGACCGCGAGTACTGGCAAAATCGTGACAACGCGCTTCTGTTCCCTGCTCGAGGGCTGAGGCTGCGCCGCAACTGGTTTGGTGGTGCGGTACCAGTACCAGGCCCAGATCGCGACCACTGCGACGCCGAACAGGCTGCTGACGTACTCCAACAGCTTATAAACCGCAATGTTTCCCGTGACTGGCAGATCGACGTAGAGTCTCAGGAAGTCCCAGTGTTGATAGGGCCAGGTGCCTCGGTGGCAGATCGAATCCCACAGGAGGTGAGTTGCGATTCCAATCAGCAGGGAGATGACAATCAACACCAGGCGAGCAGGGGGAAGGAATGAGAATTTCCCGGGGCTTGTGGCCAGCCTGCGCCGAACTCCATCCGGCAGAAACAGCAACAGCGGCTCTCGGATGAACGCGTGATACAACCAGAGCTCCGTAAGACCAACCGGCAGATCGAATTCGAACATGCCGGCCAGTGTGTGCCCGTGAAACCCGTGAGCCAACAGAAGCAGAAAGAACGGCGTGTCGGGCGCGATGCAACCCATCACCACCGCCGACATGACCAGACGGGTGCGCCTGAACGGCAAGGCGGCGACGACGTGAGCAGGAGTAAAGGGCACTTGATCAAAGTATCGCCGATGAGGAGAAGGCAGGCAGGTCCGCGGCCATCCCCTCATCCCTGCGATCCCGGGAATCAGTGGTTTGCAGAAGTCGCGGGACGAGCGGTAGTATTCCGCTGGAAAGGTTTTCAGGAGGATTTTGCCATGCGTTTTTTGACTGCCCTTTTTGTTGCTCTTCTCGCCGCCTGCCCGTTCAGTGTTTCGGCGCAATCGCAGGACATTGCGCAGACGCCGCCCATGGGCTGGAATAGCTGGAACTTCTTTGCCGGCCGCGTCACCGACAAAGACATCCGCGGCGCCGCCGATCAGATGGTGGCGACGGGCATGAGGGACGCCGGGTATATCTACATCAACATCGACGACACCTGGCAGGGCGAACGGGACGCGAGCGGCGTGCTGCACGCGAATTCGAAGTTCCCAGACATGAAGGCTCTGGCCGACTACGTCCACTCGAAGGGGCTCAAAATCGGCATCTACTCTGGACCGGGTCCGAAGACCTGCGCCAATTATGCTGGCTCGCTCGACCACGAAGCGCAGGACGCGCAGCTCTACGCTTCATGGGGCATCGACTACCTGAAGTACGACCTTTGCAGCTTTCGTGAAGCGGTGATGGTCAAGCAGGCTCCTAACGACGAGGCTGCGCAGATGCGGCTGATGATCGCCGCCTACGACAAGATGGATAAGGCTCTGAAGGCTACCGGCCGGCCGATCGTCTACTCATTCTGCCAGTACGGCTGGGACGCGGTGTGGGAGTGGGGCCCTTCGGAGGGCGCCAACCTTTGGCGCTCCACGGGAGACATCAGCCCAAGGTGGGACAGCGTCTACACAATCCTGAACCAACAGGCAGGACTGGCGAAATATGCCGGGCCCGGACATTGGAACGACCCAGACATGCTCGAGGTGGGCAACGGCAGGCTTACGCTGGCCGAGAACCGCACCCACTTTTCCATGTGGGCCATGCTGGCAGCGCCATTGCTCGCCGGCAACGACCTGCCCAACATGAAGCCCGAGGTCAAGGCGATTCTGACCAACAAGGACGTCATTGCGATCGACCAGGATAAGTTGGGCCACGAAGCCACGCACGCCTACTCTGACGGCGAGCTCGACGTCTGGACGCGCGAGCTTTCCGGCGGCGCCAAGGCCATCGCAGTCCTCAACGCCGGCTCCGACCGCGTGTCGACCCATCCCTTCCATCTGAGCCTGGCCAAGCTGGGACTGCACGGTTCACAGATGGGCAAGGATCTGTGGACGGGCAAAGACATCACGCTCACCGATGACATGCCGATCGAGCTCGCCAGCCACGACATTTTGCTGGTGCGGATCGCCGAGCCGAAGTAAGCGTTGAGTCAACGTCAGGGGTTAAAGCGCTCGTTCTGGGGCGTCTTTTCAGCACGGCTGAAACCGTGCCCTGATACAGACCAAATCGGCAAGGGCCCGTCAGACGCTGCCTGATTCCACGCGCGCCAGGCACACGGCAAACCATCCCTGCGGGTCGGTCCAGGTTTCGGTTGGTGCAAAGCCCGCTTCTTCGAGCATCGCTTCGGCTTGACCGGGACGGTACTTGTAGCTGTTCTCGGTGTGGATGGATTCGCCGCAGGCAAAATCGACGCTGAGATCGAGCGCGGCAATGCTCACCTGCTGGGCAACGCGGCTCACCAGATGCATCTCGATGCGCGACTTGCCGGGGTTCCAAACCGCGCAATGCGCAAAGGCCTGAGGATCGAAGTTCGCGTCGAGCTCGCGGTTGAGCCGGACCAGAATGTTGCGATTGAACGCCGCGGTCACGCCTGCCGCATCGTCATAGGCGTCGAGCAGCGTGTTTTCATTTTTTGCGAGGTCGACGCCAAGCAAAAAGCTGTCGCCGGGGTTGAGCCCCGCGCACACGCGGCGCAGCAGACGGAGAGCCTCTTGCGGCTCAAAGTTGCCGATGCTCGAGCCGATGTAAAGCACGAGGCGGCGCTCGGTGTCGCCGGCGATCCCAAGATGAAAGCGCTCTCCATCGCCGTGCGTGTAATCCATCACGCGCGGCGCGACGGTCACGCCGGGAATGTCGCGCTCGATCGAGGCACGGGCCCCGTCGAGAGCGCTCGCTGAAACGTCGACCGGCTCATAGATGACGGTTCGTTGGCGCTCGATCGCAGCATGCAGCAGCAGCCGAGTCTTTTCGGCAGATCCCGCGCCCAGTTCGGCGATGTGCAGGCGCGCCCCAGCAGCGGCCCGCGCGATGATGTCTTGCCCACGCGCGGCAAAGATTGCCCGCTCAGTGCGCGTGAGATAGTACTCGGGCAGTTCGGTGATCTCATCGAATAGCCGCGAGCCCGCGGCATCGTAAAAGAGCCACGCGGGCAGCCATTTGGGCCGGGTGGTGAGTCCTTCCTGGACTGCGGCGGCGACATGTTCATCAACAACGACAGAAAAAGTTGCAGGGGAAGCTGCTGCGCTCATAAATTCTCATTTGGGTGCAGCCGGAGGGATTACAAGGCCAGCCGGATGCCGGAAAACTGCCATCTAGTTTCAGGGGAGAAGAAGTTGCGGTAGGTTGCGCGTATGTGCGCGGCCGGCGTGACGCACGACCCGCCACGCAGGACCATCTGTCCACTCATAAACTTGCCATTGTATTCACCCAGGGTTCCGTCGAGCGGCCGGAACCCGGGATAGCCGAGGTACGCGCTGCCCGTCCACACCCAACAATCCCCGTACTTGGTACCGTTCTGGTTTTGGACGAGAGCAGTGGAAATGGGCATGAATTCCCCTGAATCGAGCAGATTGCCCTCGGCAGGCCGGCCTTCGGCAGCAACCTCCCATTCGAATTCGGTTGGCAGCCTGTGGCCGGCCCAGCGCGCGTAAGCATCGGCCTCGTAATAACTTACCTGGCTCACAGGCGCCAAGGCGACTTCATCGAGCGACCTTTCGCCGTGCAGCGTGAATACGGTCCAGGCACCGTCTCTCTCTGTCCAGTAGAGGGGTGCATGCCAGCCCTCGGCCTTCACGGTTGCCCAACCAGCAGAGAGCCAGAGCTCCGGCTTGCTGTACCCACCGTCGGCGATAAACTGCGCAAACTCGCGGCACGTGACCAGGCGGTTGGCCAGCGCGAAAGGCTCGAGCCAGACGCGATGCCGTGGCAGTTCGTTATCAAAGCAAAACCCGTCGCCTGAGTGCCCCGCCGCGGACAACCCACCCTCAAACTGCTGGAACCTGAGGGGCACCGGACTCTCAGGCTGCGCCGATTCCTTGTTCCCTTGCCCCCCTGTTCCCTGCTTCTGATACATCGGCCGCAGCGGATTGGTGAAGAAGGCGTTGAGTATGTCGGTGAGCAGCAGCTCCTGATGCTGTTCCTCGTGATTCGCGCCGAGCTCGATGCGGCGCAGGGCCTCCGGCTCCGGGTCGCGCGCCATCAGCTGGTCCATCGCGGCATCAACATGCTCACGGAAAGCCAGGACCTCAGCGAGTGCGGGGCGGGAAAACGACGCGCGCAGCTTCTTCTCTGGAAACGGCGAAAAACTCTCGTAATAACTGTTGAACAGCCACGAAAAGTCCGCGTTGAACAGCCGGTATCCGGGCAGAAATTCGCGCAGTATGAAGGACTCAAAGAACCAAGTGGTGTGGGCGAGGTGCCATTTGGCGGGCGAAGCCTCCGGGCACGATTGCACCATCATGTCTTCTGGCGTGAGGGGCTCGCACAGCTGCATTGTCCGACGCCGAGCGTCGCGAAATCTCTTGGCAAGTGTGGTTTGCAGTATCGGGGAAGTTGCCGCGCTCAAGGTTCACCCTCCGTATTTGGATGAGTTTAGAGCATTGGAGTTGCATTCTCTGTTATTCCAGCCGTTTCGGGTCTAACGAACCGCGGTTTGTTCCCGCCGGGCAACATGAATGCCGTACGTCACATCCTAGCCGACCGGATTGTGGGATACCTAAAGAAAATGGCGCCCTGCTGCGTTGCGATTTCTCTTCGACAGGGGGTGACGAGGATCGTCCACCCGGGCTTGACAATCCGTCCCGGGAAAGCACGTAATTTCGTGCGGACGATTTGACTGTTTGTTCGCCCTCCGCCCTGTCGACAGGAGGGGATATGTTCAGGTTGAATGGGAACCGCTGGACCCAGGCTCTTCCAGCGTTGCTTGCAATTACTTTTGCCGGTCCTCTTTTCGTGGCTGGCCAATCGCCGGAGAAGTTCGTCGTCGATCCAGACTCGACGACGCCTCCCAAATCGGTTTCGCCCGCCCTGCAGGTTTCGCCCGAGCAAACCGGGGACTCACTCGCCTCCCACCAACGCTACCAGGCGGCCATTGCAGCCTATTCTCAGGCGCCGCGGATGACGGCCGCGATCTGGAACAAGATGGGGATCTCCTACCAGATGATGTTGAATTCCAGGGACGCCATGCGTTGTTACAAGCGTTCTCTCAAGATAGAGCCGCGCAACCCGCGGGTATTGAATAACCTGGCGACGGTTTATGCGACCACGAAGCAGTTTGGCCAGGCCGATCGGCTGTATCGCAAGGCGCTCCGGCTGCAACCGGATAACGTTTCCATTTTGAAGAATTTGGGCAGCAATTTGCTCTCCGAACGCAAGTACGACAAAGGTTGGGCGGTTTATCAGCAAGCGCTCGCCATCGATCCCAAAATCTTCGCCAACAGCAACAATCCAAAAGTCGATAACGGGGTGTCGGTCAAGGATCGCGGGGCTATGAATTACTATATGGCGCTCGGTTGCGCGCGAGCCGGTTACACCGACCGCGCCCTCGAGTATCTGCGCGCGGCGCTGGATGAAGGCTTCATCAGCCGCGAAAAGGTCGCCGCCGAGACGTCATTCGCCGGTCTTCGTTCGAATCCAGGATTCCAGCGGCTTATGGCCGAGCCAAGCGACTAATACTGCTGGGGTTCTATCCTTGCCGAATCTTGGGTGATGCCCAGTGGCTCTTCCCTTCGCCTTGATTTAGTGCTGTAATTGCTGGGAGCGAGCTGCCCGAATCGCCACAGCGGGAGAATGAGGTCGCCCCTTCGATTGATTCTTCCTGGGGGTAGGATGATCAGGCTCGATGCACTGCGCTCCCTTGCCACGCTGGTTGTCGCCGGCAGTGCAAGTGTGTTCTGTAGTGCAGTGCCAGTCGGTCGTGCACAAACTCCCGCCCAGCTTCCAGTGCAGCCGCCTTCGCCTGCCGCGTCTGATTCGCCGGCTCCGAAACTGCCACCCGCGGAGCTGGGCGACGCAATGATGTATCACAAGCGCTATCAGGCGGCGATTGCCGCTTACGCCAGTGAGCCGCAAAAAACGGCTACGGTCTGGAACCAGATGGGGATCGCCTACCAGATGATGTTGAACCTGAACGATGCCACGCGTTGTTATCGAGAGTCGCTGAAGCTCGATCCTCGCAATCCGAACGTGTTGAATAATCTGGGAACCGCCTTGCAATCGCTCGGGGATTTCAGGGAGGCGGAGCACAATTACCGCAAGGCCATCCAGATCGATCCCAATTTCGCTCTCGGCTACAAAAATCTTGCCACCAGCCTGATGGCGCACCGCAAATACAAACAGGGGCGCGAAGCCGACGCGCGGGCTCTGGCCCTTGATCCCACCATCTTCGCTCCCGGCAACAGCCTGACTGTCGACAATCCCACGTCAGTGCGCGACCGCGGCGCGATGAACTATTACATGGCCATTGACTGCGCTCGCGCCGGGCAAACCACCTGCGCTCTCGAGCATCTGCGAATGGCAATCAACCAGGGATACACCAGCGCCATCAAAGTGGCCACCGACAGCAACTTTGCGGCGTTGAGCAACGACCCCAAGTTCCAGCAGCTTCTGGCTGAGCTGAGCGGCAAGTAAAGGCCGCATATCGGCTCAAAAAGAATTGGCCGCAGGCGATCCCCGCGGCCAATCTGGATGGAAGTTTGCTTCTGCTCTACACGATCGACTTGAGCGTCCATGCGCCATTGGTTAGGACGAATGTTGCCAGGCGCTGTGTGCTCAATTTGTTTACCGGGTTGTGCGCGATGTTCTGCAACGGCTGCGGCAAACCAGTCAAATCCACGTCTTCCATAAAGCTGACGGTTCTTGTGTCGGCGATGGTTTCGACATCACCGACACTGCGCGTCTTGAGATGGCTGAGTGCCAGGGGCACGACGACGACGACATAGTGCGGGTCGGCCGGTCCTTCAGGACGCCATTGAATCACGTCGCCGCCGCCGGGCAGCTTCACAACTTTCTTGCCGTCGTCGGTGAGCTTGAAGTCGCCCCAGTACCCGTTGGGGAAGCGCTTAGTCCCGGCCCAGTACTTTGCCGCAACTCCCTGCTGCATTCCGCGATCGTCCACGCTGACGTTGAATGCAAGACCGGGATCCTGGTCATACTTGGCCTGGATCAAGGTCTTTGCCTGATCTGAGGTCAATTCCGGCGCGGGCTTGCACCCCGCCAAAAACCACCCCAATGCGAATACGACCAATGCTGCCAAAGCCTGCAACTTTACCGTGTTTCTCACTTTCCCTCCGTAGACGACACGAATCGCCTCGAATTTCTTTGCCCCGCCATTTTTCTCCTACTTTCCTCCGGTGTCAATCCGTTAGGAAGTGACTGCGATCACAACCCGGCGGTAAGCGGTAGGCAGTCGGCTGGCTAGCGCGGCGTGTCGGCCAGAATCCTGTGGATAAGAAACTGCCCGAATCCGTCGGCATCCGATTTTAGGCACACCTGGGCGTTCGGTGGGCCTGCAACCGGCCGGGTAAAGCCTTGATCGTCGACCTCAAGACGCATCGGTTCGACAGGGCACAGATCGGGGTGGACCGCGTAGGTGGCGGCGACCGGATCGAACAACGTGGGCGTCTGCCAGGCGCCGGTGCCGCTCCACTGGTGATAGAGCAACGTCAACTGGTCTGTCAGCGGCGAACCATGAGCAAGAATCGCCGCCAGGTCGGACTGCTTCAGCCGGATCTGCGTTGAATCGAGCGGCATGATGAAGACGGGCACGCCAGACTGCAGCAGCGCACGCGCTCCTGGTGGGTCGCAAAGAATGTTCCACTCGGCCGAGGGCGGGTTATTCGCGGAGTTGCCGCCATCGTAGCCGCGATAAACACTGCCGCCCATGATGACGACCCGCTTCAGCTTGCGGAATGTCGCCGGGTCGCGCGCAATCGCCGCCTGGACATTGAAGAGCGGGCCGATGGCGACGAGGGTGATTTTTCCGGGATAGAGGCGAATCGAGCGGAGCAGGAAATCTGCTGCATCGCCGTGCTTTCGAGCCGGCTGCTCAAGCGCGTAGGCCGCCTGGGTAAGGTGATTCTTGGCTGGGGTCGCCGCGCCCGCATAGACGGGAATCTGATCGCGGCCAACAGCCTTGAGATAGCGTTCCACAAGGCGCGCGCGCAGTTCAGTATCGCCGAAAGCCGTGGTAATTCCGAGCAGCTTGACTTCGGGGCTGTGCAGCAAAAGAGCGAGCGCGAACGCGTCGTCGATGTCGTCGCCAATGTCTGTATCCAGGATCACGAGTTGCGGGATCGCGGGCTTGAGCGCAGTAGGCACTTGCGTCTGCGCGCGCAATGGCGGCGGCAAGTACACAGCCAGCAACAATGCGGCCAAAATCGGAACTGCTCTGATTGATTTCATGAGCCGAATTGTAAGGTATTTCTCCTTCAGACATAGCCCTGGCGGCTGACAGCGTTTGGCAAATGCCGAAGCCGGCGGCTCACTATGCCGGAGATGCGGCTGCCATCGCATAGAAGCTCAGAGCTGCATCGCCCTGCTCAAGCAGTCGCGTTCTCTTAAGGCCGCCGTATTGGTCATCCAGCGCTTGCTTGCGCCGATGTTCGGCAATCACGACCGCCCCGAAAGCGAGGTAGGCTGCAGCCGACCCGCCCAGCAATCCAAGCGTGCTCGCATACTCCTGGTCGGCGTCATAAGGGGGATCTAGGAAGATTGCGTCGTACGGCTCTGGTTTTGGGCCGGACTTTGAAGACCGCGACTGCAGGAAGATCTTCACGCTTCCTGCGCGGATTCGAAATCCACTGGTGATTCCCAGCCGCTCAAGATTGCCTCGCAGGATTCTCACCGCGTCTGGCGCCCGCTCGACGAATGTCACTTGCGTTGCCCCGCGGCTGATTGCCTCGATTCCTACGGCGCCCGAACCGGCATAAAGATCGAGGAAAGCCGCGCCCGAGATGCGCGGAGCGAGCACATTGAAGAGCGTTTCGCGCAGGCGATCGCTGGTTGGCCGGGTGCTCATTCCCGGCGGCGCTTCAATTAATCGCGAGCGAAACCGTCCTGCAATGACGCGCATCGACTACGAGCATAAATCGAATAGCCGCTCATTCTCTTCACTGGGTCACTCCTTTGCTTCTTCGCTCGTCCAACTATGCACTGCGCCACTGAGGCCAGCCTTTCAGCCCCGAGGCATACAATCAGACCATGCGCGGATGGTCAATCCCGCTGGGCCGGTGGATGGGCGTCGAATTGCGCGTCCACATCTTCTTCCCGCTGCTTCTTTTTGTGGTCTTCGCCATCAGCGGCAACAATCAGTGGTCGCGCGGGCTGGCGCTGTTTCTTTTCCTGGTCTCCGCGGTTGCCGTGCGCGAGACCGCGCGCCTTATGGTTGCCGCCTGGATGGGCTTGCGTCTTCGCGCCATCCTGCTGCTGCCCATTGGTGGACTCTTTGCCTATGCCAACCCCGAAAGCCAGGAGATCTCCAGCCACGGCAGAGGGCAGTTTGAACTCGCCCTCGCCGGACCCTTGGCCAACTGGACCGCCGCGCTGATTGCTGCAGGAGCCATCCTGGGCGCCAGCCCCGAGCTGCAACTGATCGGCCATCCGCTGATTGCTCCCACCGATCTGTTGCGCAGCCTGGTCTGGATGCAGGCGTCTCTCGGGCTTTTGCACCTTCTGCCCGCCTATCCGCTCGATTGCGGCCGCCTGGTGCGCAATGCATTCGCACTCAAGCACGGGTCTGGCCCCGCGGGCCGGGCCGCCGCAGGGCTGGGACAGGTACTTGCCCTCGCGACCATCCTGGCCGGCATCCTGGCACGCGACTATTGGCTGAGCCTGGCCGGCCTGTTCATCATGGTCGGCGCGCAGATCGAGGATCAGGGCGTCTTCTTCCAATCCGTCGTGGATACCGTGCGCATGCGCGAAGTGATGCTCACCGATTTTGCCACGCTCTCGCCCTC
>JBEKPO010000101.1:0-15436 GCA_049520675.1 Occallatibacter sp.
GGCGGTCAACGTGAGCTACACCTGGAACTCCCTCAGCCTGCTCCAGGAAGCGACCGATAGCCGGCTGGGCACAACGAGCTACGCGTACGATCCCGCTTCGAACGTCGCCACGGTCACCTACCCCAACGGCGTGCGGTCCACGTTCACCTACGACACGCTGAATCACGTCACGGGGCTGAGCTCTCCCTCCGCCAGCTACGCCTACCAGCGCGGCCCGACGGGCAACCTGACCAGCGCAGTTGAGTCAAGCGGGCGCACGGTCAGCTGGGGTTACGACGGAATCTACCGGCTGACCGGCGAGACCATCAGCCTCGCGCCGAGCCACAACAATGGCTCAGCGAGCTACGGGCTCGATCCGGTGGGGAACAGAAGGCGGGTGGCCACGGTCTCGGAGGGCAGGTTAGATGTCCTGCTGACTGAGGGTGCCCCCGGTCCCTCGCCTTTGGGGACCGGGGAGGGTGGCCTCAATTTCCCTGTCGAGCCGATTCGGAAATGCCGTATTCTCGCAGTCAATGAAAGGCAAGCGCATCCGTTACCAGCACACGGGGGAGTTTCACTTTCTCACCTTCAGTTGTTTCCGCCGGCGAGACTATTTCGCGGCGGCCGAGACAAAGGACCTCTTTGAAGATGCACTGGAGCGCGTTCGTAAGCGCCATCTCTTTGCAGTTGCCGGTTATGTCGTGATGCCGGAGCATGTGCATCTGCTGGTAAGCGAACCCAAACGCGCTGTGTTGTCAAAGGCCATCCAGGCCCTCAAGTTGTCGGTATCCAAGCGGAGCGGGGAAAGGCCCTTCTGGCAAGCGCATTACTATGACTTCAATGTTTCCAATCACGACAAATTTGTGGAGAAGTTACGTTACATCCATCGGAACCCTGTCGGTCGGGGGCTGGTGGCAAAGCCGGAGGATTGGAAGTGGTCCAGCTTTGGGCACTACCAAACAGGCATACCCGGAATCGTGGAGATTGAATCGGAGTGGACAGCCCAGCGGAGAGGCTGGCAATTGCCCGAGTGGATGCACTATGGCCAGCCCGTCTCACCAGCCTCCCCGGTCCCCGAAGGCGAGGGACCGGGGGCACCCTCAACTTGATTAGATTCCTTGAGACCGGAGCCACCCGTCCCTCCCCGGCACCCTCAACTTGATTGGATTCCTGTGAGACCAGTGCCACCCGTCCCTCCCCGGTCCCCGAAGGCGAGGGACCGGGGGCACCCTCAACTTGATTAGATTCCTTGAGACCGGAGCCACCCGTCCCTCCCCGGCACCCTCAACTTGATTAGATTCCTGTGAGACCAGTGCCACCCGTCCTTGCTTCCCCCAAAGGGGCCTGCCCGAAGCCTGAAGGCTGAAACCAGACACTTGGCACCTGAAACCTGGCCTCGCCTAGTCCGCCGCCGTCATTTCCTTTTGCACCGGCTTCGCCCTCGGGCGTTTGGTGTCCGGCTGGGGAAGCGCTTCGAGGTCGGTTTTGCCCTCGGCCAGCTGCATCAGAAAATCCTGGCTGGAAAACGAGGGCGCGTCCTTCGTCACCTTGCCGGCGCGCAGGTAGGTGCCGTCGGGCTGCTGCAGGCGCGCTTTCACTGTGTCGGCCATGTAAGCCGGCAGAATCTCGTCGTGAATTCGCGCGAGCGCGGCCGGGTCGCGAACCGGAAAGACCACTTCGCAGCGCTCGAAGAGGTTGCGCGGCATCCAGTCGGCCGAGCCCAGGTAGATTTCGTCGTTGCCGCCGTTGGCGAAGTGGAAGATGCGCGAATGCTCGAGGAAACGGCCGACGATGGATCGAACGCGAATGCGGTCGGACAGACCTTTCACCCCGGGCCGCAGAACGGAGAGGCCGCGGATGATCAGGTCGATCTCGACGCCGGCCTGGGAAGCCTGATAGAGCGCTTCAATGACCGATGGCTCGAGCAGCGCGTTCATTTTGGCGACGATGTGCGCCGGCCGTCCCGCCTGGGCGTGTTCCTGCTCGCGGCGAATCAGGCGCAGAAAGCTCTCGGCCATGGTGAGCGGCGCCACGAGGAGCGGACTGTAGTCGTCGATTTCGGCGTGCGCGGTGAGGTAATTGAAGACCATGTGCACGCGCTCGCAAATTTGCGGGTCGCTGGTGAGCAGGCTGAGATCGGTATAGAACCGCGCGGTGACGGGGTTGTAGTTGCCGGTGCCCAGGTGGCAGTAGCGCCGCGTAACGCCGTCTTCGTCGTGGCGCACCAGCATGGATAGCTTGCAGTGAGTTTTCAGGCCGACCACGCCGTGGAAGACCTGCACGCCCGCGTCTTCCATGCTGCGCGCCCAGCGGATATTTGCCGTCTCGTCGAAGCGCGCCATCAGCTCCACAACAACCACCGCTTCTTTGCTGGCGCCGGCTTCGGCCAGGGCCTGAAACATGGGCGAGTCGTGGCTGGTGCGGTAAAGCGTCTGCTTCATGGTCACCACGGCGGGGTCCTGCGCACCCTGCTGCACAAAGTCGACGACCGGATCGTAGGAATCGTACGGGTGATGCAGCAGAATGTCGTGGTGGCGCAGCTCATCGAAGATGCCTGTCGACTTGCGGCTGAGCAGGAGAGGCTTAGGTGTGAATGGCTGGAATTTGAGATCGGGCCGCGCGACGTCTTCATAGAAGAACATCAGGCGCGAGAGGTTCACCGGGCCCGCGCAGCGAAAGACCTGGCTCTCGTCGAGCTCGAAGTTCACGCGCAGGCGCTCGACGATCTCGGGATCGGCATCGGCTTCAATCTCGAGGCGAACCGCGTCGCCCTTGCGGCGGTTGTGGAGCTCCACGCGAATGGTCTCGAGCAGCGAGCGCGCCTCTTCCTCTTCGAAGTAGAGGTTCGAGTTGCGCGTGACGCGAAACGACGCCGAGGCCAGCACCTCGTATCCGCGATACATGCCGGCGAGATGCTGTTCGATGAGGTCCTGGAGCAGCAGGTAGTCGTGGCCCGCGTTGGTCGCAGGCAGCCGCACGAAACGAGCCAGGGCGCGCGGCACAGTCACGACGCCCAGGACAAGCGGCCCGGAACTGCGCCGCTTAGCGCGCAGCAGCAAAGCCAGGCACAACGCCTTGTTGAGCACGCGCGGGAAGGGATGCGCGGGATCGATGGAAATAGGCGTAAGCAGCGGATCGACCTCGCGCTGAAAGAAGCTGCGCGCAAAGCCAGCGGCGTCCTTGCTGAGCTCATCCCACTTGAGCAGCCGGATCTCCTGTTTACGCAGTTCGGGCAGCAGCAGCTTATTCCAGCATTGGTATTGCGTGGCCACAAAGTTGTGAATCTCGGGGGTGAGAATCTCCAGTGACTCCGCGGGCCGCAGGCCGTCGTAGCCGGGCTCGCGATAGCCGTCCTCAATGCGCTGCATCAGGCCGGCCTGGCGAATCTCGACGTATTCGTCGAGGTTTGACCCGGTGATGGCGAGAAATTTTACGCGTTCCAGCAGCGGATTTTGCGGGTCTTCAGCTTCTTCAAGCACGCGCCGGTTGAACTGCATCCAGGAGAAGTCCCGGCCGTTGAAGAGCTTCGGTTTGCGAGCGTGGTTGGCCATGGTCCCAGCGGGCTGTGATGGCAGTCTACAGCGTTACCCCGACCGGTGAAAGATTCCGCGGGCAAGGGAGGCCGTCATGCATAGAGATACCTGACGAAGCGAAAATCGTTGTTAAGGGCTGACGAAAAAGCCGGCCCTGGCAAAAGAACCATCGGAACCCGCCGCATTGCGCGCCGGCGTGCAATCTTGGTGTTCAGGATTCAAGAGGAATAGTCTGCAGAAGCTATCGCAGACAGTTCCAGGCTTGGAGCCGGGTTGGATACACTAGTTTAAGAACCGCAAAGCCTTCGTGGTGCATCCATTTGAGGAACAGCCATTTTCGGGCGTGCGCCCGCCACGATTTCGCGCCAGGTTTTTGAACTTGTCCAGACTTTTCATCAAGCGCCAAATCCGTCTTTGTGCCTGCGTTCTGCCGCTGGTTTTTGCTGTTTTGATCGACGGCGCAGCCTCGGCGCAAACAGTTCCGAGCCTCACAGCGCCTCCGCCGATGGGGCCGAACGCGCAGAGCTTTCAGGGCAGCGTGCCGAAGGGTGAGGCGAGCGGCCAGACCATCGATCTATCGCTCGACGATGCGATTCAGCGAGGTCTCCAAGCCAATCTGGGCATCATTCTAAGCGGCACACAGACGGCGGGCGCGCGCGGCGAGCGGATCAGCCAGCTGCAGTCGCTGCTCCCGGCCATCGATTTCAACGCCAAAGAGACCGCGGCGCAGGTGGACCTACCCGCCGAGGGCCTGCGCATTCCGGGCTTTCCCACGGTGATCGGTCCGTTTGGCTATACCGACGTGCGGGCCTCGATGACCTGGTCGGTGGTGAATGTGGCCTCATTGCGAAATTACCTTGCCGCTCGCCACAACTTCGCTGCGGCGCAGCTTTCGGCAGAGGACGCACGCGATCTGGTGATACTGACGGTGGGCAATGCCTACCTGCTGGTGTTGGCCGATCAAACTCAGGTGAGCAGCGTGGAAGCGCAGGTGGCCACGGCGAAGGTTTCGCTCGATCAGGCGATGGCGAATCATCATGCCGGTACGGCGCCTCTGCTCGACGAACTGCGCGCGCGAGTGGATTTCCAATCGCTCGAGCAGCAGTTGATTGCGGCGCAGAATTCGCTGGAGAAAGACAAGCTGCAACTGGCGCGCGTCATCGGGCTGCCGCTGGCGCAAAGCTTCAAACCGAGCGATGAGGCGCCCTATGCGGCTTTCGATCAGCTCGATGCCGGTGCGGTGATCCAGCAGGCCAAAGCAAATCGCAAGGATCTTGCAGCCGCGGTGGAGCAGACAGCGGCGGCCACCGAGCAGCGCAAAGCGGCCACTGCCGCGCGCTTCCCGACATTTACGGCCAGCGCCGACTATGGCGACATCGGGACGACGCTGGCACACTCGCACGGCACAGTGGACGCAACCGGTGCGGTCAGCTTCCCGATTTTCGACGAATTTGCGCTGCGCGGCCAGGCGCAGCAGGCTCAGGCACAGCTGGACACGGCACAGGCGCAACTGAACGACAAACAGGCGCAGATCGAGGCCGACGTGCGCGATGCACTTCTCGATATCGACTCGGCACAGAAACAGGTTGAGGTGGCGCGGTCGAGCGCGGACCTAGCCAACGAAGCTCTCAAGGAAGCACAAGAACGCTACGCGAACGGGGTGAGCGACAATCTGGCGGTGAGCCAGGCGCAGCAGGCCGTGGCCCAGGCTGACGGACAATATGTGGCCAGCCTTTACCGGGATAACGTAGCCAAGCTCAGCCTGGCTCGCGCGCTGGGCGACGGGCAGAACTACAAGAAGTACTTAGGAGGGAAGTAAACGTGGCCGACTCAACAACAGCACCCGCACCGCCCGAAACGGCGGAGACAGAGATTGAAGCGCCCCGGTCCCGCCGCAGAGGTATTCTGATCGCCGGCGTCGTGCTGGTGGTGCTGATTGCGCTGGGCGTGTGGTGGCGGTCGACTTACAGCGAAGATACCGACGACGCGCAGGTCAACGGCCATCTCATCCAGGTGAGCGCGCGCATCGCCGGCCAGGTGATCAACGTCGATGTGCAAGAAAACCAGGTGGTGAAGGCCGGCGATCCGATTGCGGAGCTCGATCCGCGCGACTACCAGGTTGCGGTGGAGAACGCCGAAGCCCAGTTGGCGAGCGCCAAGGCCAACGCAGCGGCGGCTCGCGTTGCGGTGCCCATCACCACCGTCAATACCGGCAGCAATCTGAGTTCGGCCAACGCCGATGTCAGCGGGACGCACGACACCGTGGAAGAGGCTCAGCAGGAATTTTCCGCGGCGCGCGCCAATGTGGTTCAGGCCGAGGCCAACAATATCAAGGCTCAGGCCGACCTGGCCCGCTATAAGCCGCTGGTGGCGAAGGACGTCATCAGCAAGCAGCAGTTTGACGCTGCGGTGGCGGCAGCGGATGCCGCGCAAGCCGGCCTTGCGGCTGCGCAGGCGAATGAGGCGGCGGCGAATGACGCAATACGCGTGGCTCACCAGCGCGAGATGCAGGCCCAGGCGATGCTGAATTATGCAAAGACCGGTTCCCAGCAAGTGGCCGCGCAGGACGCACGCGCCAAGCAGGCCGACGCGCAGGTCCAGCAGGCGCAGGCGCAACTGGATCAGGCAAGACTCAATCTGAGCTACACCAGGATCGTCGCTCCAGAGGCCGGGATCATCACGCGCAAGAGCGTGGAGGCCGACCAGAACGTTGCCCCTGGCCAGAACCTGCTCACTCTGGTTTCGCTTCAAGACCTGTGGGTGACGGCCAACTTCAAGGAGACGCAACTGCGCCACATGCAGGCCGGACAAACGGTCGAAATTCATATCGACTCGACGGGCAAGAATTACAGCGGCAAGGTAACGCAGATTGGCGGCGCCACGGGGTCGGTGCTCTCGCTGTTTCCGCCGGAGAACGCGACGGGCAACTACGTGAAAGTGGTGCAGCGGGTGCCGGTGCGCATCGATTTCACCGATCTTGCGCACGAGGACCCGCACCAGGAGCTAAGGCCGGGCCTGTCGGTCGAGCCGAAGGTGAGCGTGAAGTGAAGCGGCGGTAGCCATGAGCCTGTAACTTGTAGATGGCGGCGATCGCGATCGGCCACAGGCTGCATTAGCCCCCGAATTCACACTTTCCCCAGGAAAAACCTTGAGAAAGGACTTCGCCGTCCCCGGTCCCCAAGAGCGAGGGATCGGGGGCACCCCTTTTCACGCGGGTGGTTGATGACGGGCCATGATGCGTTCGATTTCCCCGGTCCCCAAAAGCGAGGGACCGGGGGCACCCCTTTTCAGTTTGGCGTCGGATCTTCGCTGTGGTCGACCACCAGCGAGTCGAACAGGGCCTTTCTGGGCGTGATCTGCAATCCCAATTCCCCTTTCAGCGCAGCATTGAGAACAGCCGCGACGCCCGGCAGTTGGGACCTGTCGGTTTCGTTCACGTCGACGTAAGGTCTGAAGTCGAGCTCAAGGTCGTACTCTCCTGGGAGGTTGGTTTCATCGGCCACAGGGCCCTCCAGCGGGCTGGAGAGAAAGTCGGCGAACTCTTTCATCGTGATATTGCGCGCCACAGTGCCGGTCGCAGAGTTCTCGCGATAAACTTCGCCGGGCGCGAGCGATCGGTGGAACTTCGCGGGATCTTTCGGGGGCTGGGCAAAGACGCTCATCACGTATCCGCGCATCTGACGCGGTTCATGATGAAACTTCAGGTGAAACCGCTCCGCCAGCAGTGCCTGCATCATCTGCCGCATCTGGGCTTGGGTAGCCTCATGATCCAGCTTGGCAAGAATGTCGTAGCGCTTGTCGGTGATCGACGCAGGGCCGGCGATCTGTGCCGTAGAGACGTCGTAGGCGAAGGCCACGCAAGTTCGGACCGACACATCGTGCATCTGGAGGCCGTCGCGCAGGATCGTCGTCCGGCCGTCTCTCTCATTGGCGACCTGCTCGGTCGCAGGTCGAATGCTGGCGACATCGAAGCTGGCTTGGCCAAATCCAGGGAACTCGAGAGCAGCCAGGACGGCGAGAAGGATGAAGCCACGCATCATGCTCAGTACGGCGTGGGCTGCGAGGAAGTTCCATCGCGACGGTCGACGGAGCCGAAGGTGAGCGTGAAGTGAGGCAGCCTGGATTGGGAGCCCGAAAAGATGAAAGACCAAATGCAGGTCCTTCGACTACGGTCGCTTGCGGCGACCTTCGCTCAGGATGACAATCGATTTTGGTCGCTCAGGATGACCGCGTATTTTCTTAAGCGCGTGCTGTCGCTCGGACATGGCGACAGCCGAGTGAAACAAGCACACGAATGGGAATAAATTACGCGTAAATAATTCTCACTCATCCAACATCTGGCGAAGTCTGCGACGAAGGCAATTTCTAAGAGGCTGCGATTGAGGGGGATGCTGAATTGCACAGGTGGTCCCAGCTCATTGGCCAAAGGATTGCAGTGCAACGGCTAGATCTACAAGTCAAGAGATTTCGGGACCCTTTCTCGGCGCTGTTCTGGAAGACAGTCTGACCAGGCGCGGCTCAAGAGAGACGAACTGAAATTCGCAAGAGGCGAGATGCGACTTCGGATTGGCCGAGCGAAGTCGCGGACTGCGCGCGGCGCTTTGCGCTTCGTTGCAATCCATCAAGGAGAATTGCGCGACATAAACAATAAATTACTTAGATAGAGGATAGGTGCTTGATTCGCATCAATTATTGCACTCCATTTATGAACCGGGCCGGAAGCTTCTTATGAAACCCATAAGTAGCTTCCGGCGCGGATGGAACTCGATATTTAATCATCCCGTTCCGCATTCAATAGCTAACTTCCCTCGTGAGTGGGCGCGCGAGAAGATGCGCGCAAGCCATCGAGGAGGAGGGTCTAAGAACAGCTTACTTAAGGCGATATATTCATGTCCCCCAAAATTGTTCGTTGTTTCTTCAGGAAAGAAAGCGCAGTACGTGTTGAAACTTCAAGCGTTCATTCTTTCCACCTTGTTCGGCGTCGCGCACCGCAACTCGTTCAACATCGTCGCCTCGGCGCTGTGTGCGCTGCCGTCGTCACGATCTTGCTTGCGTGTCTTCCCGCCGCCGGCCAAGACCGGTGGGAATATGACGGGGGCACGCGCACATTAGCGGTAAGCGCAACGAGCCTCGTGTTCGGCAACGTGGCAGTGAACACGGCCACGACGCAGTCCGTCACGCTTTCTTCGACGGGAACGCGTTCCGTCACGATCAGTGCGGCGGCGATCAACGGGCCTGGATTTACAGTCTCGGGAGCGACCTTTCCATTGAGATTGTTTCCCAATCAGACTGCGACCTTGACGGTGCAGTTCGATCCCACGTCGGCCGGAGCCGCTTCAGGATCGTTGACGCTGACCAGTAATTCATCGACGGGGACCTCGACGGTTGTCGGCCTGAGTGGGACGGGCGTGCCGGTGCTGACTGGATTGAGCTGCACCAGCGGCTCGATCACCGGCGCGGGCACGGATAACTGCTCGGTGACTTTGAACGCGGCCGCGGCCAGCGGCGGCTTTGCGGTGAGCCTGGCCAGCAGCGACTCGGCAGTGAGTGTGCCGGCATCGGTGACGGTGGCATCGGGGGCGGCCAGTGCCAGCTTTACAGCCACGGCGACGGCGGTGAGCACGGCTACGACCGTTACCCTCACGGCCAGCGCAGGCAGCGCGCCCCAGATCTTCTCGCTGCAACTAAGCAGTGGAACGGCGACGCTGGGTGTGAGTGCGACGAGCCTGAGCTTCGGGAATGTCTCAGTCGGCACGGCCACGACGCAGTCCGTCACACTTTCTTCGACGGGAACGACCTTTGTGACCGTGAACTCGGCAACCGTCAGTGGAGGTGGCTTCAGCGCTTCGGGAGCAAGTTTTCCGCTGACATTGTCTCCCGGTCAGACGACGACACTGACGGTGCAGTTTGACCCCACGGCGGCCGGAGCAGCTTCAGGGTCGTTGACGCTGGCGAGCAATTCGTCAACGGGGGCGTCGACGGTGATTAGCCTAGGCGGCACGGGTGTGCCGGTGCTGACCGGGCTGAGTTGCACCAGCGGTTCGATGACAGGCGCCGGCACGGATAACTGCTCGGTGACGGTGAACCCGGCCGCAGCCAGCGGCGGGCTCGCGGTGAGCCTGGCCAGCAACAACTCGGCAATCAGTGTGCCGGCATCGGTGACGGTGGCATCGGGTGCGATCAGCGCCGGCTTTACGGCGACGGTGACAGCGGTGAGCACGGCTACGACGGTTACCCTCACGGCCAGCGCGGGCAGTGCATCCGAGACCTTTGCCCTGGCGCTTAGCGGATCGGCGCCGGCTCTCGGCACTAGCGCCACCGCCATGAGCTTTGGCAATGTGAACCTGAATGCGCCGGCCACGCAGACGCTGACCCTGTCGTCGACGGGCGCCGCTTCAGTAGCCGTGAGTGCGGCGACTGTCCTGGGCACCGGATTCTCGCTCTCCGCAGCGACCTTCCCGCTGACGATCGCTTCCGGTCAGACGGCAGCGCTGACCGTGCAATTCGACCCGACTACGGCGGGAGCGACCACGGGCTCGCTGACCATTGTCAGCACTTCCCTGACGAATCCGACCACAGTGGTGAGCCTGAGCGGCACCGGAGTGGCTCCCGATTATGAAGTGAATTTGGCCTGGGACGCGCCGGGCAGCTCAACGGACCCCGTGGCTGGATATAACGTCTATCGTGCGCCTAGCGGAAGCGCTTCGTATCAGCAGCTCAACGCCTCGGTGGTCGCCACGACATCTTATACCGACAATACTGCGCAAGCAGGGGAGACCTACGATTACGAAGTTGAGAGTGTGGATGCCGAGGGCGTGACCAGCCAACCATCCAACATGGCCAGCGTCGTGGTTCCCTAGAGGCGGTCTCGCGAACCGATCGGTTGGGAAGTTCGCGGTCCCATGTCTCAGAATCGAGACATGGGGCACCCAAGATCGTGTGTGAGTTTGGTTCCTTGAGACGCGGGCCACGCGCCAAGTCCGAGAAATCATCTCATCCGCTCGATGCCCGCCGGGGATTGCTTGAGGCGGCGGATTAGACTGTTGAAGACAGTCGATGAAAGATTCGATTCACGTTTCGAAAGAAAACTACCTTAAGGCCATCCTCGAGGCGGAGGCCGAGGGTCACCAGGTAATTCCCGCGATGCTGGCGCACTGGCTTGAAGTGTCGGCGCCGGCGGTGACCATGGCACTGAAGCGGCTGAAACGCGACGGCTACGTCGAGGTGGGAGCCGACGGCATTGTGCGCCTGACGGCGCCGGGAAGAGAGACGGCCTATCACACGGCGCTGCGGCACCACCTGATCGAGCGCATGCTGAGCGAAGTTTTCGGCATGGAGTGGCACGAAATTCACGAGGAAGCCGAGCGGCTGGAGCATGCTGTTTCTCCGGCCTTCGAGGCAAAGTTGAGAGAAAAGCTGGGCGAGAGCGGTGCCTGTCCTCACGGGAACGAGGTGTTGCCGGCACCGCCCGCGGAACGGAAACGCCGCGGAGAGCTGCAGCTTTCAGAGGCTCAAGCCGGCAGGCAATACACAGTCGTGAGCCTTCACGAACGCGATCCCAAGCTGCTGAGCTTTCTGCACCAAGCCGGAATCGGCCCCGGCAAGCGGGTTCGGGTGGTCAGCCAGAATTACGATCAAACCGTTTCAATTGAATTAGATAAGGGGAACTCGATTCTCGGGAGGCCGGCCGCTGATGCGGTGTGGTTAAGACAGGGAACAAGGGAACAAGGGGACGAGGGAACAAGCCGTCCCAGCGGACACAGATCGTCCGCCGAGGGCCCCGGCACGGAGCGAGGGAGCAAGAAGTTAAGTGCCGGATAGAATTCGCGGTAATTAAATTTAATAAACCTCCTTAATTATAGTTAACAAGTTGTGGCATACTGTCGTTGAGTGCCGGCGATGTCGGCCTCCCCCCCGTATGGCCACGCAGACTGTATCCCAAGTCACGGTTGCTGAGCCCTCCCTGCCGGAGGTGCACTCCAGCGTGCGCATCTCGCGATCGCCATTTTATTGGCGGCGCCTGCTGGGGTTTCTGGGGCCGGGGTTTCTGATCTCTGTGGGCTACATGGACCCGGGAAACTGGGCCACCGATATTGCTGGCGGGTCGCAATTCGGCTACACGCTGCTTTTCGTGATCATGCTGTCGAACCTGATGGCGATTCTGCTGCAGAGCCTGTCGCTGAAGCTGGGCGTGGCCACGGAACGTGACCTGGCGCAGCTATGCCGCGAAAGCTACGGCAAGCGGACGAGCTTTGCGCTCTGGGTGATGGCCGAGATCGCCATTGCGGCGTGCGACCTGGCCGAGGTGGTCGGGTCGGCCATTGCGCTGCAGCTTCTCTTCCACATTCCTCTCTTCTACGGCGTGCTGATTACGAGCCTGGACGTGCTGCTCATCCTGCTGTTGCAGCGCTGGGGATTCCGCTATGTGGAAGCGCTGGTGATGGTACTGATCGGCACCATCATGGCACTGTTCGGCGTGCAGATGTTCCTGTCGCATCCTGACTACGGCCCGGTCCTGCGCGATTTGTTTGTGCCCTCGCCCCACATTGTGACGAACCCCGCCATGCTGTATATCGCCATTGGGATCCTGGGCGCGACGGTGATGCCGCACAATCTTTACCTGCACTCCTCGATTGTGCAGAGCCGCCGCTACAAGCGCACACCGGAAGGGAAGCGCGAGGCCATCCATATGGCCAACATCGATTCGGCGGGGGCGCTGACCATCGCCCTGTTTGTGAACGCGGCCATTCTGATTGTTGCTGCGGCGGTGTTTTATCGCAGCGGGCACTATGAAGTTGCGGCCATTCAAGACGCCTACAAACTGCTCAGCCCGCTGTTGGGCGCGGCAGGAGCGAGCACGCTTTTCGCCATCGCCCTACTCGCCAGCGGCCAAAACTCGTCGATCACCGGCACGCTGGCCGGGCAAGTGGTGATGGAGGGATTCATTCACCTGCGGCTTTCGCCATGGTTGCGGCGGCTGATTACCCGGTCGCTGGCCATCATCCCCACGATTATCGTTGTGGCCTTCACGGGAGAGCGGGGAACGGAAAAGCTGCTCATCCTGAGCCAGGTCATTCTCTCCTTCCAGTTGAGCTTTGCGGTTGTACCGCTGGTGCTCTTTACCGGCAGCCGCGCCAAGATGGGCGAATTCGTGAATAGCCGGGCGATGCAGGCGCTGGCGTGGTTTACCGCGTTGCTGATCGCGGGACTGAACGTGTGGTTGCTGGTGGAGACGGGGCTGGGGCGCAGTTAGGGCTGTAAGCGCATGATTTCGTTTTGATCGCCGGACGTGTGCGGGTCTGGAGACCGGCGGTACTTCTTTGTCCTTTTCCCCGAGTTCCCCGGAGGTTCGAATGCCGCAGAGCAAGGCAAACAGGCGTTTCTTCCTCCTTTCTCTGTTGTTCATCGCAGTGATCTCGCGCGGGGTTGGCGCGCAGAGTGGCACGTCCAGCGCGATCTCGGGGACGGTGACGGATGTTTCCGGCGCGGTCGTCGCCGACGCCTCGGTGACGGCGACAGAAGTGGACACCAAAGCCGAGCGGACGGGCCGGACGGACGCCGGCGGCCATTATCTTTTTTCCCAGGTGAATCCCGGGACTTATCGGATCGTGGTTCGGCTTACGGGCTTTGCCGACGCGGTGTCGGAGCCGACGCCGGTAGGCGTGGGGCGCGACGTGGCGCTGAATTTCACGCTGCAGGTGAATTCCGCAACGCAAACCGTCGAGGTGACCGCGCAGCAGGGCCTGCTCTCCCTCGACAACCCGAACACATCGACGACGCTGGAAGCCAAGACGATTGAAAACCTGCCCAATCCCGGGCAGGATCTCACGTATGTCACGCAATTCGCGCAGGGCGCTTTGATGAATACGGCCGGCTCGTCGAGCGATGCCAAGGCCGCCGGCGGTTACGGCAACGTGGAGTTCAACGGGCTGCCCGCGACCTCGAACGGCTACATCCTAGATGGCTACGACTCGAACGATCCCTGGCTGGGCCTGAACATCGGCCTCTCTACCAACCTCGTTATAGGGCTCGACGCCGTCCAGGAATCGACGGTGAACACTGATTCATTTTCCGTGGATCAGGGGCGCTACGCCGTGGCGCAGGTGAACTACTTTACCAAGTCGGGCACCAACGCTTTTCACGGCGACCTCTACGAGATTTGGAACGGCTCGCTGTTCAACGCGGAGGACTATTTTCTCCATGCCAACGACACGCCGGGAAACATCGCGAAAAAGCCGCGTTCCGTGGTGAATGAATTCGGCGTCAGCGTGGGCGGGCCGATCCGCAAGGACAAACTCTTTTTCTTCGCCCACTATGAGGGCATTCGCATCGCTTTGCCCATCGTTTCGTCGATCACCTTGCCCACACTCGCCTATCAGCAATATGTGCTGGGGCAGCTTGCCACGGGCGGATTCGACTCCGTCACAGGAGCCAGCCTTCCGGCGCAACCCACGGAGATTCCTTTCTACAAAAACATGTTCTCGCTGCTGCCCGCTCCGGGCGGGTCGCCGGTGGCGATCACAGCCTGCCCGCTTGATGCATCCGGCGCCCTGTTGCCCGCCCCGGCAGCCGGCACGCTGCTCGATGGCAGCGGATGTGCATCCCAGCAGCAGCGCTCTCTGAACAACAGCGACAGCGAGAACCTGATCGTGGTGAAGATCGATCACACCATCAACACCAAAGACAGCATCTGGTATCGCTTTCAGCAGGACACCGGCCTGCAGGCGGAATGGACGGACCCCATCAACCAAATCTTCAACGCCTATTCGCCGCAGCCGCAGCGCACGCTGGTCGTGGGCTACACGCACATCTTCAGTCCGAGGCTGGTGAACCAGTGCAACCCAGGCGCAAGCTGGTACTCGAGCGTCTTTGAGCCGAACAATTACTCCCAGGCGCTCGAGACGTTTCCCATCATGCTTGCCTCGGGCAGCGACAGCGTGCCCTTCACAACCATCGGCGGCCTGGACGATACGTTTCCGCAGGGACGCAAGGTCACGCAGTGGCAGATCAACGACAACCTGACCTGGACACGCGGACGGCACACGTTGCACTTCGGCGTGAATACGCGTCGCGTCGACACCAGCGACTACGACCTCGGAGAGGGCACTGTGCCAACAGTCGCCTACAACGACCTGGCGGAGTTCACGTATGGAGCCGCATTTACGGCCCAACAGAACTTCCCGGTCTCTCTGAAGGAAAGAGTGGCCGTCGGCAATCTCGAATACTACGGGATGGACACCTGGAAGCCTTCGGCGAAGGCGACGTTCACCTACGGCATGCGCGTGACCTGGAATACCAATGTCACCAGCCCGCAGGATCTCTTTTCCCGCATGGCCGGCTCCTTCCTCGATGCTTCGCATGCAACCTATCAGCCGCTGCATCAGGTCATCCTTGGCAACGTTCACAACCTATTTGCGGCCACGCCGCTGTTTGTCTACCAGCCACGCGCCTCGATTGCCTATCAGTTTCGTCCGCGCGTGGCTGTTCATGCCGGATTCGGCGTCTTCAACGACATCATCCCGCAGCAGATTGCGGATAGCGGCCTGATGAACGCGCCCAACGATCCCTCCTTTACCGGCGGTATCGGGGGACAGGTGGGCGGCCTGGGGATTGCTCCCGGCGTTCCGGGAAGCGCCGTTGATGCGACAGCCAGCGCCAATAAGTTGTTTCAGACAACCTTCAGTTCCGGCGGCGCGCCCTGTGCGGGCATCCAGCCAGGCGCCCCAACCTGTCCACTGGCCGTCAGCCTGAACACCTTCCCCTCGGGAACGCTCAAGACCCCGTATTACTACCAGTACAATCTCGGCGTCGAACAGCAGATCGGCTCGCGCGGCAACCTGCGCGCCGACTTCGTAGGCACGCGCGGATTGCACGAGCCCTACCAAGTGCAGCTCAACGGCTACCAGAACGTCTGCAATGGATGC
>JBEKPO010000102.1:0-15339 GCA_049520675.1 Occallatibacter sp.
TGGAGTTCATTAACTTCGATACCACCGGTCCTGTCGACATCTCCATCACCGCAGCCGAGCCCGGCTTCTGGGATCGCGGCGTCGACATCGAACCCTGGCGGCTGGGCCTGCGCGCCACGCGCACCGGACCCACGATCCACATTCACCTGCCCGGACCGGCCAAGCTTTCCATTTCAAGCCCCGGCGACTTTCTGAATCGGGCACGCATGCTCTTCGTCTTCACCGGTGCGCCGCCTCCACCTGCGCCGTCGGGGACGAACGTAACTGTTGTGCCTGCAGGTGTGCACCGCGAGAGTCTCAATCCAAAGAGCGGCGATACCATCTACCTTGCGCCGGGCGCATACGTCTTCGGCAGCCTGAACCTGTGGCAAGTTCATGACGTAAAGGTGCTGGGCCGGGGAACCATCGTTTACGACGGTCCGCAGGACCCATTCGCCGACGAGGGGTGGATGCAGAAGCCGGACTGGCACTGCATCGGCGCTTACCAGGCGCACAACGTAGAGATCGACGGCCTGACCTGCATCGTGCGCTCACGCACATGGTCGATCCAGATGAAGGATTCCACCGGATTCCGCTATCACGATCTGCGCGTGGTGGGAGGGAACGAGGGCAACGCCAACCAGGACGGCATGGATTGGCTGGGCGGCGGCGATACCGTGGTCGACGGCGCATTTTTCCGCACCTCCGATGACGATCTGGCCGTCGAAGGCAACTGGGATGGCTACACCGAGGCCGACATGCTGCGCCCGGGAGCGGATGTCGACAACATTGTTGTGGAGAACAGCGAATTCTCAACCAGCATTTCGAACATTGTGCGCATTGCCTGGCCGCAAAAAACCTTCAACTCGCACGGTTTCACGCTGCGCGATTCCGACATTCTGCACGGTGGCATCGGGGCGTGCGGGCAAACTTTCGCACTGCTCGGACTGTGGGGAGCAAATGGGGCCAGAGGCGATCACTCCGGCGTCACGCTGGAGAATTTGTTGGTCGACAACTGGTACTCATTGCTGCAAGTCGAGCAGGAACAGCCCGCACTTCACGGATTCAACTTCCGCAACATCTGGGCTCTCGATCAGCCGCCGCTTGCCGAGTCGACGATCGTTGGCGACGTGAAAGATGTCGTCTTCGACAACGTGAAATACGGGCAGGTGCGCGTGACGGTCGCCGGGCAGATTCCTTTGGTGGTTTCGCAGGGCGCGCAGCCCCCGAAGGTTGCGGCGGCGCCGCAGCTGGTGGCGCAGTTTGCGGCCGACCGCCAGAGTTTTGGACCGCGCCAGAAGGTCACGTTCACCGCGCAGGCCGCGCCCGGCGCGCACTACACATGGCTCTTCGGCGATGGAACCACGGCGCACCGGCGGCAAGTCGCTCATCGTTTTCCCGACGCAAAGGGAACCGAGCTCGACGGCAGAAATGGCGCGGGCCGCTTCCGCGTGCTGCTGCACGTGACGGACAATTCCGGCCATCAGGACTGGGCGGCGCAGGGATTGGTGGCCGTGGAGCAGTGGCAGGATGGAGCGAAGGTGAGCGGAGCGGTGTCACCGGGGCTCGCGTACAAAGTCTATGCGGGCGGCTGGACGGAGTTGCCCGATTTTACGAAACTCACGCCGGCACTGACCGGCAGCGCGCCGAACTTGCAGGCGAGCGCCCAGGGATTTACACGCTACGCGACTGTGTGGGACGGATTCATCCAGATTCCTGAAGACGGCGGCTACACTTTCCATCTCATCGATCGCGACGGTGCGCGGCTGGTGATCGACGGCATGGAAGTGGCGAAGACAGGCCCACCGTTCGCCCAGGTTTGCGGATCGCCCGGCAACGCGCTACGTTACGACCGCGGCTCGCTTGGACTGCGCGCCGGGCTGCATGCGATTCACCTTGAGTCGCTGAATACGGCGAGCGATGGCGCGCCGCGCCTGCTGTGGGAAGGGCCGGGCGTGGCGCTCGGCGAGGTGCCGGCGGCAGCGTACAAGCTGGGAGGGACGTAGGGACGCAGGGGTCACTTCGGCAGCTGCGTCGCATCCCAGGCGCCGCCCAGCGCACGGACGAGGCTGACGCTCGAGGCGAACTGACGGCTTTCGATGTTGATGGCCGTCACTTCATCCTGCAGCAGGGTCTGCTCGGCGGTCAGGACTTCGAGGTAGCTGGTCACACCGCCCTTATACCGGTTATTGGAGAGGTCGAAGGAGCGGCGGGCGGCGTCGACGGCCCGCTGCTCGACCGTTGACTCCTGATCGAGGACACGCAGCGCCGCGAGCTGATCTTCGACATCTTCAAATGCGGAAAAGACGGTGTTGCGATATCCATCGGCTTGTGCTTCGTAGTTGTGGCGCGCGGCGTCGGTGAGCGCATGGCGTTGCCCAGCATCGAACAGAAGCTCGGCGGCCTGCGCGCCCAGCGTCCACATCGAGCTTGGGCCCTGAATCCACGTGCTGGCCCCGGTGCTTTGAAAGCCTCCCGAGCCGCTCAACGTGATGGTTGGGTAGTAGGCACTGATGGCGATGCCGATCTGGGCGTTGGCCGCGGCGGTCTGGCGCTCGGCGGCCGCGATATCGGGCCGGCGCTGGAGCAATTGCGAAGGCACGCCGGAGGGGACTTTGGGCAGCGCGAGGTCCAGCGGCGAAGGAGGAACGCTGAAGTCCGGCAGCTTGTAGTTGGCGATGGTACCGATGGCGTGCTCGAACTGTGCGCGGGCCACGCCCACGTCGACAAGTTGGGCGCGGACGGTTTCTAGCTGGGTCTGCGCCTGCGCCACGTCCACTTGCGTAGCCACGCCGCCCTTGAATCGCCGTTCGGTCAAGTCGAGCTGGTGCCCCAGGTCGGCAACCGTTTCCGTGAGCAGTTTGATCTGGGAGTCGAGGCCGCGCAGGGCGAAATAGTCGGTCGCCATTTCGGCGTGGAGAGTGAGGTCGACGCCGGCTGCTTCGGCGGCCGAAGCCTGCGCGCCGGCACGCGCCTGCTCCACGGTACGGCGAATGCGGCCCCAGAAATCCGGTTCCCACGTGGCCTGGCCTGCGATGGTGAAGTCGCCGTAAGTCGTGGGGCTGCCCGCTTTCCAGAGCGGCTGGTTGGCAGAATACTTTTCGCGATCGATGGAAGGGCCGGCGGAGAGGGTGGGGTAAAAGTTGGCGCGGGCCACGGCCACCTGGTCGCGCGCGGCGAGGTAGGTTTCGAGGGCCTGCTTCAGTTGCACGTTGTCGGCGGCGATGCGCTCTTCGAGCTTGTTAAGCTGCGGATCCTGGTAAATCTCCCACCATTTGCCGGTCAACATGCCGTCGGATGGGTTGGCCGGCTGCCAGTTGCCGCCGGGAGGATTGGGCGGCGGGACTACGTTTGTGGCGCCCATCTCCTTGTAATTTGCCGGCGCGTCGTATGCCGGCCTGTTGTAATTGGGGCCGACAGGCTTGCAGGCGGTGAGGAGCAGGGTGCAAGCGAGCAAGGGAGCGAAAAAGAGAGGGAAGCGGGAATAGGGAACAGGGAACAGAACGTCTCCGCGGCTTTGTTCGCGAGATTGAGGACGCTGGAAAGCAGGATTAAATGCAGATCCCTCGACTCGCTCCGCTCGCTCGGGATGACAGTGCAGAGTGGCGGATCCCTCGACTCGTTGCCGCGGCGAGTCTGTCGGGATGACAAGCAGGTTTGGTTTGGCCTGCATTGCTATAGGCCTCCCACGGTGTGCGTTGCGCTGGCCGGCTGCTCGACGGTCACTTTCTGGCCGTCGATCAATGAGTCGGGCGGGTCCTGGATCACTTGGTCGCCGGGGTTCAGCCCGCTGACGATCTGCACACTGGCGCCGTCGTCTTCGCCGATGGTTACGGTCTTAAGATGGGCGATCGTTCCATTGCTGCTGTCTTGCACCGTGCCAACCTGGAGGCCTTCGTGCCGGAAGATGAGCGCGGCCGTGGGGACGATAAACGTTGGTCCGACGGGCGGCGTCTTGAAATGGACCTGCGCCAGCGCGCCGGGCATCAGTTCGCCGCTCCGGTTGTTTACATCCACTTCCACAAGCAAAGTTCGGCTGGCGGGGTCGATGGCATCGGCCGTGCGGACCAGCGTGCCCTGAAAACTCTTGCCGGGATACTCGGGAAAAGAGAGCGGAACCTTCATGCCGCGCTTGAGAGTCTGGGTGTAGAGTTGCGGAACGTTGGTGTAGACACGCAGCGTATCGAGCGCCTGCAGGCGGAAGAGCTCAGTTGCCGATCCCTGGGAGATAAGCTGGCCGGTGTCGACGTTGCGCGCCGTGACCACGCCGCTGAAAGGTGCATACACCTTCTCGAACGACTGCATTTCGCGCAGGCGCTCGAGGTTGGCCTCGGCGGACTTGACGGCGGAGGAAGTGGCGGCAGCCTGGGTGGTGAAAGTGTCGGTGTCGATTTGCGAGACGGCATCGGATTTGACGAGTCCCGCGTAGCGGTCGGCCTGCACCTTGGCGTTGCCGGCGTTGGTTTGCGCTGTGACCAGGTCGGCCTCGGCTTGCGCCACCTGCTTGTCGAGTTCGGGAGTGTCGATGATAGCGAGCAGGTCGCCCTTCTTCACATGGGCGCCGATGTCGAAGTACCAGTGGACCAGATAGCCGTCTGTGCGGGCGTAGATGGGCGCATCAGTGTAGGCAGTGACGTTGCCGGGAAGGACAAACTCGTCGACGGGCGCACCGGGTTTGGCAGGCGCGATGGCCACGGTGGGTGCGGCGGCTGCGTCAGTGCGTTGCGCGAGCGCGGTGTTGGCGTGGACACGTGCCAGCATGCCAAGGCCGGCGAGCACAACCGCGGCAATGAGGACCACAACCAGGGCAATCACGACCTTGTGCGTAGAAATCGGTTCCTGCTCGGGAGCGTGCTCATGGCCGGCCGCAGGTCTGGCGGCTGAATCGGGGCCGGGTTTGATTTCGTTGCTCATAGCGAGTGACTCCAAGTCGGCGTTTTATGCGAAGTCGTCGGCATCTGAACCTATTCCCGCAGGCAGTTTTGCCCTGCGTCGGCGTTCGAGCCAGCCGTGAACGACAGAGAAGAATACAGGCACAAAGAAGAGCGTAGCGCCCGTGGCGAGAAGCAGGCCGCCGATCACGGCGCGGCCCAGCGGCGCATTTTGCTCGCCGCCTTCGCCCAGGCCCAGCGACATGGGCATCATGCCCATGATCATGGCCAGAGCAGTCATAATGACCGGGCGCAGCCGCACGAATCCGGCGTTGAGTGCGGCCTGGCGCGCATCGCCCACGAGGACCTCCAACTGCTCGCGGGCAAAACTCACCACGAGGATGGAGTTGGCAGTAGCCACGCCCATGCACATGATGGATCCGGTGAGCGCAGGCACGCTGAGGCGGGTGCCGGTGAGGAACAGGAACCAGGCGATGCCGGCCAGCGCGGCGGGCAGCGCGGCGACGATCAGAAATGGATCGAGCCAGGACTGGAAGTTGACGACGATGAGCAGGTAGACGAGCAGGATGGCGAAGGCTAGGCCGGTGAGCAGGCCGATGTACGAACTGTACATGGTCTGGCTCTGGCCGCGGAGAATAAAGCGCGATCCCCGCGGCAGGTCTTTTTGGTGCTCGTCGACTATTTTCTGCATTTTTCTGGTCACGCTGGCCAGATCGGTTCCTTCCACGTTGGCGTAGATGTCGATCACGGGCATCACGTCGTAGTGGCTCACGGTTGCTTGTTCGGCGCCGGGATCGAACGAGGCCAGGTTGCCGAGGATCTGCACCGGCTTGCCCGCGCCAGGCGCTCCGGTGAACGCTGCGCCGGCCGGTGCAGAGGCATCGGAGCCAGGCGCGGTGGTGGTCGCAGCTGAAGGGCCCTGCACCTGCGCGGGCGCGGCGCCGGTGACAGGAAGGCTTTGGAGCTGCGCCATCGAGTCAAGCTTGTACTGCGGGGTCTGTACGGCGACGTTGTAGGAGACGCCGTTGCGCGGATCGAGGAAGAAGCTGGGGCTGGTCTGGAAGCTGCCGCTGAGCGCGACGAGCATGCTCTGCGCCACATTCTGCTGCGTCAAGCCGGCGGCCTGTGCGCGGGTACGGTCCACGTTCACAGTGAAGTTCGGGTAGTTGAACGGTTGCTGGATGCGCGCATCCACCGCGCCGGGAACGTAACGGACTTCATTGAGCATGCGCTCGGCGAGGGCGCGGTTGGAGTAGAGGTTGGGGCCGATGATCTGAATGTCGATGGGCGAGGCGAGGCCGAAGTTGAGAATCTGAGTGACGATGTCGACCGGCACTGTGTAAAACGTGACGCCCGGATACTTCTGCGCCACGGCCTCACGAACTCGCTGCACGTAGGCTGCGGTGCGATGGTGCCTGGGATTGAGCTGCACCTGGATGTCGGCATCGGATGGGCCTATCGGGGCGGATACAGAATAGGAGAGATTCAGCGGCGAATAGGGCAGGCCGATGTTATCGAGGATGGTGGCGAGTTCGTTCTGCGGAATCTGTTCGCGGATGGTCTGCTCGATGTGATCGCAGAGCGCGGCCGTCTCTTCAATGCGAGTGCCGGTATGAGCGCGCACGTGCAGGGTGAACTGGCCGGAGTCGACGGAGGGAAAGAAATCGGCGCCGAGCCACGGGGTAATCGCAAGCACGGAGCCGACCATCAGGACGAGGAAGATGAGGATGAAGGCGGTTGGCTTATCGACGCAGAAGGTGAGCAGGCGAAGATAGCCGTGGCGCATGCGCTCGAAGCCGCGCTCGAAGGCGTGCTGAAATCGCACGAGGGGATTCCGGCTGGCCTGTTTTCTGGCGGTTTCGGCGTCGCTGTGCTCGAGGAGCAAATACCTGGCCATGGTGGGCACCACGGTGCGCGACAGCAGATAGCTGGCCAGCATGGCAAAGACGACCGCCTCAGCGAGGGGAACGAACAGGTAGCGGGCCACGCCACTGAGCAGGAACATGGGCACGAAGACGATGCAGATGGCGAGCGTGGAAACGAGGGCGGGAGTGGCGATCTGCGCGGCGCCGTCGAGGATGGCCTGCTCGATCTCCTTGCCGGCCTCGAGATTGCGATTGATGTTCTCGATCTCGACGGTCGCGTCGTCAACCAGGATGCCGACGGCGAGCGCGAGGCCGCCTAGGGTCATGATGTTGATGGTCTCGCCCAGGGCGTGGAGGACGACGATGGAGCAGAGGATGGAAAGAGGGATGGAGACGGCGATGATGAGGGTGGATCGCCAGCTGCCGAGGAAGACGAGGATCATGACGGCCGTCAGGCACGCCGCAATGATGGCCTCGTGCAGCACTCCCTCTATCGAGTTGCGCACGAAGATCGATTGATCGACGAGCGCGGTGATTTTAATCGTCGGCGGCAGCTGGCCGAGCACCACAGGGTTGTGGATGACCGCGTTCACGCCCTTGATGATGTCGAGCGTGGAGGCCGAGCCAATCTTGAGAATGTTCATCATGATGGCGCGGCGGCCGTCCACGCGCACAATGTTGGTCTGGGGCGGATTGCCATCGCGCACATGCGCCACGTCGTGGATGTAGACGATGGTCCCGTTGACGGCTTTAATGGGCAGATCGTTGAGCTGTTGGATGAGCGAGGGAGCGGAGTTGGTCTCGACCTGGTACTCGAAGCGGTCAAGCTTGATGGTGCCGGAGGGTGCAATGACGTTCTGGTTGCCGATGGCCGTGACCACATCGGCCGGCGAGAGTCCGCGCGCTTGCAGCGCGCTGGGATCGATGTCGACTTCGATCTGGCGCTGCTTGCCCCCGTAGGGGTAGGGCGACTGCGCGCCCTCGATCGTTGCAAAGTAGAGACGGATGGTATTGGTAGCGAGATCGTTGAGTTGCTGCTCGTTCAATCCCTGGCCGGAAAGCCCCAATTGCATGATCGGCACGCTGGAGGCGTTGTACTGAATGATGAATGGCGGGGTCGTGCCGGGCGGCAATGAGCGGATTTGCCCCTGGCTGATGGCGGTGATCTGAGCCACTGCATTGCCGATGTTGACGCCGGGGTGGAAGTAGACCTTGATGACGCTGTAGCCGACCAATGAGGTCGACTCGATGTGCTCAATGTCGTTCACCGTGGTGGTCATGCTGCGCTCGGCGTTGGTCACGATCCGATTGGCGATCTGGTCGGCAGACAGGCCGCCGTAGAACCAAACGACGGTCACGACAGGGATATTAATGTTGGGGAAGATATCCGTGGGCATCGACTCGATGCTGAAGACGCCAAGGATCAGGATCAGCAAGGCAAAGACGACAAAGGTATAAGGCCGCCTGAGCGCAAGCCGGACAATCCACATCATAGGTCTGGTCTTCTCTCCTGGGCCGGCGCCCACATGCTTTCGTGGAGTGGGACCGGTCTGCTACGAACGCCTGTCGTGAAAGGGTCGGTAACAGCCCAAGTCCGGTTTGCGCCAGCTCGCCGGGTACGGGATCGGAGGAATTACAGCACTCATCCGCTCCAATAATCCACTGGAAATACTATGGTAGTCGAATGACGACGAGGGTACGGGGTTCAGCCTTGGAAAGAGGCTCGGGTTTTCATCATTGGCCTTTGTTGATAGGACGCGTGGCGCGAGGGAAAGGATTTCGACCCGAGGCCAACGAGAGCGGTAAACGGCAGCCTGGCTCGCGGTGCGACGGCCGATTTTGTTGCCAGGCTGTGGTGCCGGGTGCGCGCAACGGTTGCCCGCAACGATTTCAGGATGAGCCGGCGGACGCCGGCTGGGGTTCCAGCAGTCGACGCTGCGCCCGCTGTCCTGATCCTATGCCCTGCGTCTAACCGGCATCCTGCAAGGTGCGAGCGACCCGCCCGGGTCCGGTAAACTGTGAAATGAAATCCGCCTTCGCGGAGCGTTTGGGCGGGATGGCCGCGGTCCTGTAGAATCGAAGTTTCCGTTAGGGTTGGGCAAGATTTTTGAGCAATTGAGGGTGTGCATATTCTTCCCGTGAAGCCGATGGTTGGAACGAAAGATCTTTTGTGCTCGCCGCAGGGCTGGAACTCGGTGAAGATGAAGCACTCCTCCATTTTGGGCGCAGCTGCGAAGCTGGTGCGCTTCGCTCTTTTATTCATGCTGGCTACGGGGGCGATGGGGGTTTTCGCGCAGAGCGCCGAGACCATCACCCAGATCCGCGTGATCGGCAACCGGCGCATTCCCAAGGAAACCATCCTGGCTCGCATGTTCACCCACGAGGGTGACGCGTACGACCCGATCTCCGTCGAGCGCGACTTCAACTCTCTCTGGAACACGGGGTACTTCGAGGACCTGCGCATCGAGCGTGAGGACTCGGAAAAGGGCGTGATTCTGAACGTTTTTGTGCGCGAGAAACCAACCATTCGGGAGATCAATTACAAGGGCAATAATTCGATCACTACCTCGGATATTCTCGACAGGTTCAAGAAAGACAAAGTGGGGCTTTCTGTGGAAAGCCAGTACGATCCGACCAAGATCAAGCTGGCCGAGACCGAGATCAAGGAGCTGCTGGCCGAGCACGGACACCAGTTCGCCACCATAAAGACCGACGTAAAGACAGTGCCGCCGGCCTCTGTACAGGTGAACTTCAACATCAAAGAAGGCCCGGTGGTCAAAGTCGGGAAGATCGCCTTCCAGGGCAACCAGCATTTGAGCGGGCTTTACCTGCGCCGCGCGATGAAGAATCTGAAGCCCATCGGCATCCCTTACTCGATCATCTTCGAGGACCTGTTTGCGCAGACCTACGATTCCTCCAAGCTCGAGGAGGATACGGAGCGCGTGCGCCAGGCATTTCGCGACAAGGGTTACGCCAACGCGGCTGTGGAAACGCCGGTTACGCACATCCGCGACGTCGGCGGGTTGAACTGGCTCACTTTCCGGCCGAACCAGGGCAAGCGCGTCGATATTGATATGACCATCGAGGAGGGCGGGCGTTACCGGCTGGGCGCCATTACCTTCACCGGCAACAAGCAGATCACCAATGTGAAGGCGTTGCGCGCCACATTCGCCATCAAGGACGGAGATTGGTTCAACGCCACCATGATCGGCAAAGGCCTCGACAACCTCAAAAAGGCTTATGGAAGCCTAGGCTACATCAACTTCGGCGCCATCCCCAAGCCGATCTACGACGACCAGAAGAAGACCGTCTCGCTGAACGTCGATATCGACGAGGGCAAGCAGTTCTTCGTCTCGCGCATCGAGTTCCAGGGCAACACCATCACGCGCGACCGGGTGATTCGCCGCGAGCTGTTGCTGAATGAAGGTTCGGTCTACAACTCCCAGATGTGGGAGTACAGCCTGCTTCGCCTGAACCAGTTGGAGTACTTCGATCCCCTGCGGGTCGACCAGGACTCCGAGGCGCACCAGGATCCTGATGCAGGCACCGTGGACCTGTTGCTGAAGGTGAAGGAAAAGGGCAAGAACTCAATCGGCCTGAATGGGGGCATCAGCGGCTTGTCGGGCGCGTTCCTGGGCCTCAACTACTCGACCAACAACTTCCTTGGATTCGGCGAGACGCTCAGCGTGCAGGCCAACTTGGGCAGCATCAGCCGCACTTTCCTTTTCGGTTTCACCCAGCCCTACATCCGCAACCGGCCCATCAATGTCGGTTTCCAGGTCTTCAACAACAAGCAGGACTACAACGCCGCCAAGAACTATCAGGCCACGACGGGAGCCTCGGTGAATCTGAGCTCCGCGGAGAAGTCGCTGACGCAGAACTATAACGTGGGTTCCGACGGCTTCAACTTCTCGCTGAGTTATCCGCTGAAACGGCACGCGTTTCAGCGCCTGGGCGCGACATATTCATGGACCAAATCGACGATCACGGCATTTAGCACGGCATCGTCGACCTTCTTTCAGACCATCGCCTTCCGCTCCGGAGTGCAGGGAGCAAATCCGCTGGCAGGCATCATCACCAGTTCTCTGGGACTGAGCTACACCTACAACACGGTCAGCAATCCTCTGCGCCCTCACGAAGGCAAGGAGTATACGGCGTTCGTTCAGACGGCGGGCATTTGGGGCAGCGTGCGCTATGTCAATCCCGTGGTGGCATACAAGCGCTATATACCGATGCACTACCTGATCGCGTCGAAGGAAGGGCGCAATGTGCTGGGGGTGCGGGCGCAGCTGGGATATATCCACGGGTTCAGCGGCGACGTGGCTCCGCCCAACAATCGCTTCTATTCAGGCGGTGAAATGGAGTTGCGCGGCTTTGACGTGCGCGGCGCCACGCCGTACGGCTACGTTCCCACTCGGGTGAACGTGCAGCTGACCAACCCGGACGGCAGTTGCGTTCCACGTGACCCCAACAACCCTGAAGACAACCAGTGCATCCAGGTACCCCTGCCGATCTACGGCATCGCCTCAGTGGGTGGCGACGCCAATCTTCTGGCAAATGCGGAATACCGCATTCCGGTGGTCGGACCGTTCACTTTCTCATTCTTCGATGACTTTGGCATCGACACGGCGATCAGCCACGGGCAGCTAAAGCAAAGTCCCGAAGGATTTGACTCGTTGATCGCGCCGCTTTACGGCTGCCCGGTCTTCAATAACGGCTCGTGCCAGGGCGGCATACCCGGCTCGCAGGTCGGATTCCAGCGCAATATTCGCCTCGTCGAGGGCACGAACTTTGTTCCTCGCATGTCGACCGGCGTCGAGCTTGCCGTGCTGATGCCGGTCATCAATGCGCCATTCCGCCTCTACTACGCCTATAACCCATTGCGCCTCTACGAGCGGCCGTTTTGCAACGACGTGGTTCTGGGAGTGAAGCAGTATAGCTGCTCGGCAGAGCTGATCACCCGCGCCATGTTTCCTCCAGGTGGTGCAGGCGACTACACCTACCAGGAAGTCATCGAGTCCTACGGCGCTCAGTATCTGTTCCGCGAGCCGCGGAAGACTTTCCGCTTCACCGTCTCGACGACGTTCTGAGAGCCGGGATCAGGAGACAGAGGACTCAGAGCTCTGCCCGGCGGGACGCACGAGCGCGTAGCCCACGAAAAAGAGCCAGGCGGTCGCGCAGAGCGCATTCCCGATGACAGCGAAACTCAGGCGCGTTAGCGACAGGATGCCAAGGACGCCAGTTGCCAATGCTAGCCAAGCCGTTGCCTTAGGGAACGAACTCTTCAGCATGACGAATCCGGTCACGAGAATTCCGAACGAAAGCGTCACAATAGCGTAGACAACTTCCAGAGGTGCGGCCAGCACGGCGCATGCGTAGGTGACAGCCGCGACATCGGCGGCGCGGCGAGCGGCATCCGTCGTCCCAGCATAGTCGCGAAAGATCACCAGGATGGAAGCGTAGTTCGGCCAAGTAATCGCCAGGTCCAAAACCACGAAAAGCCCCACGAATACTGTGGCCACGATCATTGCATATTGGTTGACCTTGCGCAGCGCTAGGTAGAGGCCGAGAGCGACGGGGACATAGAGAAAGTCAGTGAAGACAGAAACACCAAGGATCATCCACCAGTCAGCCGTCTTGCCAGGCAGGTAGTTCAGCCAGGCTTCGGCGCCGGTGGGTGGGGCGCCGGCGATGGAATATAACCCGATCACGAGCACGTAACCGATGGCCAAAGCGAGTGCTGCGGAGCCTCCTACTCGGAGCCAAAGCAACTCGTTAGCGCAGTTTGCGCCAGCTTCAGTCTTTTGTAATGCCATGGGGATTTCCTCCCGAAAAGGGAGAGAGATGGCGAGGAAGCGTCCATCACCCAGCCGGCAACAGGTTAACACGCTGCAACTGGCGCGGCGGGGCAAATCCAGCTAACAAACAGGCCGGCGAAGGCTACGGCCGCGGCGAAGAAGTGTGCGGTTCGCGTTTGATCCCCCGTTCCCGGCCCTCGGCGCTGGTTGCCGGGTTTGACGCTCGGAAATGCGGGCACCTATAATCCGTTGAGGTTCCCGGCACACTATTGCGCTGCGTTGTAAAGCGCAGATTCACGCCGGAGAGAGCCTGTGCTCCGCGACGCGAACCGGGTTCAACCGATCGCTGCGTTACCGGCACCCAGAAACCCAAAGGAGTTTTCGATTCGCATGAAGGTTCTGTCATTTTCCGCACTTTTCCTGTGCATGGCATCGGCACTGGCCGCCCAAGGCCAGGCACCCGCCACACCGGCTGCGGCCAAGCCCGCCGTTCAGGGCACCGCAGCAGTTGCGCCCGCTGCCAAAGTCGCAGTCATCGCCTTCCAGGCTGCCGTGACTCAGACCAACGAGTTTCAGCGCGACTTTGCCGACCTGCAGAAGAAATACGACCCCAAGCGCGTCCAGCTGAAAGGGCTGAACGACGACATCGACAAGCTCACGAAACAGTTGCAGGATCAGGGCACGCAGTTGAGCGATACTGAGCGCGCGACTCGTGCCAGGACCATCGACGAGAAGAAGAAGCAACTCGATCGCGACAGCCAGGACGCCCAGAGCGACTTCCAGGGCGACATGCAGCAGATCATCAACGGAGTGGCCGCCAAAGTGGGAGCGCTGATGACCGATTATGCGAAGAGCCACGGTTATACCTTGGTGCTCGACGCCAGCGATCAGCAGAATGCCACCGTGCTCTATGCGGTGCCGTCGACCGATATCACCAAGGCGATCATCGACGCCTATAACGTGAAATCGGGAATTCCGGCTCCGGCGCAGAGCGCAGGCGCGGCCGGCGGTGTCGACGCCCCGCAGCCACAGCCGTCGAAGTGAAATGAGGGGTCGGGTGTCAGGTTTGGGGTTTCAGGGGCAGCTTCACCGGCAAGCAGAGATTGACGCTTTCCCCCCAAGCCCTGAAAACCTGATCCCTGTATAATTGCCATAGTTCCTGCCAAGGTCTCAGTTCGCGTACTTTTCCGCCTTTGCGCCGTCCGGTGCGGAGTTCCCCGAAGAAAAGCGTGAAGTAGATTGGCTCTTGGTTCGTCTAAAGCAAGAGCCGCAGGGTATTGAAGGAGTTGTTGAGTCAGATGAAGCGTTCGCTTACCGTTGTTGCCGTTCTTACTTTGGGTGTGGCCCTGAGCGCGACCGCTCAACTTCCAGTTGCGCCGGGGCTGTCGTCGGCCCCAGTTGCCGCAGCACCGCCCCCCGCACCAACCGGCCCCGCCAAGATCGCGGTAATAGCCTTTCAATTGGCGGTTGCGCAAACCAACGAAGGGCTGCGCGACTTTGCCGATCTGGAGAAGAAGTATGCACCCAAAGAGGCGGGCCTCAAGTCGCTGAACGACGAAATCGACAATCTAACCAAGCAATTGCAGACTCAGGGCGCCAGCCTGAGCGAAGTGGAGCGCAATAACCGCTCCAAAGCGATCGACGAGAAGAAGAAACAGTTGGATCGCGAAACGGAAGATCTGAAAAACGATGGCCAGCAGGAGATGCAGGAAACCTACAATTCCCTGGCGTCGAAGGTTTACGACGCCATGCAGTCGTATGCCGAGCAGGCGGGATTCACGCTCGTTCTCGACATTTCGCAGCAGCAATCTCCGGTTCTTTTTGCGAGCGAAGGCACCAACATCACCAAGCAGGTGATCGAGGCTTACAACGTCAAGTCTGGTGTGCCTGCGCCGCCGGCCCAAACGGGCGACGCAACCCTCAAGCCGAAAGCGGCTTCACCAGCGGCAAAGCCAGCCAGTTCCACAGCAAAACCACCGGCGCAGCACTGATTCTGCATCGGAATTGAGGCGAGCGCCTTGCAGGAAGGCGGGCGCTTTCGTTTGGCTGCCACTTTTTGTGGAAAATTCTGTGGATTACTTCCCTAAAGAAGTCCGGGGAGACCAGAATTTGGGGCTTGCCAATCGGCGATTGATTCTGGTAGTCGGCCTAACCCTCTTCATATCAATCGGAATTCAAAACATGCGGGCGCTTAGCTACGTGACCCCTGTCACGAACCTGAACCGCGCGGGGCGGCCCGGTTTCCACAATTGATGATGAACAACTGATTGACACGTTGCGGCATCGGCGTGTTCCGCACCTCTGTTCAGACCTCGATATTTTCAGGGGTCTCGGGCCGAGAAAGCGGGGGCTGGATGTGCCGACCAATGGAGCTGGTCATGGCCGGCTCGCGGAGGTGCGGCGATCTCAGCTTGCCAGGCCGACCAGGACCTTCGGTCCGGTGGGCTGGGGCATGCCGCCCTGTGGCTCAAGCGTGACAGCGAAGGCTTTGGCCACGAGTCCCGGCGTGAGGCGGACCACCACCGCGCCATTCTGTTGGTTGGCCTCAACCAGCCCGGCGCTCACCGGAGAGCCCGAGGCGGGAACCAGCCAGAGCTGATAGCTCTTGCCAGCGGGGGCGGGCGCGATCAGGCCCGAGTAGACTCCCATTCCCATGCGGGCGTTGTAGACCACGCGAGCCTGTCCTGGCGGCCCACCCGGCTGCTGCAGCAGCGTGATTTGCGCGGTATCGGGCGCGCCAGTGACTTGCCCCATCGCCTGCAGGGCCGCGGCATTCTGCGAGAGCTGCGCCTGAAGCTGCTTGAT
>JBEKPO010000103.1:0-15114 GCA_049520675.1 Occallatibacter sp.
GATGTTCTGTTCGGCGATTACAACCCAAGCGGCCGTCTGGCGATCACCGTTCCGCGCAGCTCGGGTCAGTTGCCGGCCTACTACAATTACAAACCGTCGAAGGAGTACTGGATCAAGCAGGGATGGTCCCATGACGGAGGGTACGTCGACATGCCGGGGACTCCGCTTTATGCCTTCGGCTTCGGGTTGAGCTACACGGAGTTTCGTTATAGCAACCTGCGAGTGGATCCAGGAGAGATTTCGGCAGGCGGCGTCGCAAAGGTGACGGTTGATGTCGCCAACGTGGGCCCGTGCGCCGGTACAGAAACCGTGCAGATGTATCTCCACGAGAAGTACGCGCCGGTTTCGCTTCCGGTGCGCCAGCTTAGAGGTTTCGAGCGGGTAACTCTCAATCCCGGAGAGACCAGGACCGTGATGCTGAGCATCCGGCCCGTCGATCTGATGCTGCTCGATCGGGATATGCACTGGAGAGTGGCGCCGGGAACATTCGACGTGATGGTGGGCAGCGCTTCTGATCATTTGCCGCTCAATGGCGCGTTGGTCGTAAAGGCCGGCGAGCCTCTGCCGGATCGTGGTTTTAGCACGCAGCCCGATCTGGCGCGGTGATCGGCGGACTCAGCCCCGAGCCGTAGCCGGGAACTCGCCGCCTTAGGCAGGGTACGAATCCTCGAATTGCGGCGGCGAGACAAACTTTGTTGGGGGAATCATGGACAGACGTGAATTCTTAAAGACTTCGGCAGTCGCCGCCGCGTCGGCGGCTATTCCCATGTCACCATCGGGCGCATTTGCAGGTTCCGACCCGAAGGCCCTGCCGGAAGGCCAGCCTGCCCACGATGGATTCGTTCCGCCGAGCTGGCTTCACTACTCGCGGCCGATCTACTTTGAGGGCTATACGGCCCCCGTCTTCCCCCAGGTGCGGAACTTCGACGCCGAGCGCATCGTCGCCATCGTGCAGGAGTTGGGCGGCAACACGCTGCGCTTTCAGCCGCTCAGCGAGCTTGCTTTTTATCCCAGCAAAGTCCTGCCTGAGGTTCCCGAGTTGAAGGGCCGCGACTTGATCAACGAGGTTTCAGCGGTCTGTCGCAGGACCGGCGTCCATCTGTATTGCTATTGGAAATTTGCCGGCAGCACGATGTCTCCGAAGTGGATTGAAGAGCATCCGGAGTTTGCCGATTGGGCTTTGCGCGGTCCCGATGGAAAACTCGACAACGATCCCCTGATGGGTTATGGCTATGGGCCCAGCATGAGGGTTTGTTCGACGAGCGATGCGTACCGCGCGGCTCAGCGCCAGATGGTGCGCGAGCTCAGCGAACACGATATCGATGGCGTATACTTCGACGCTCCAAACGCATTTGAATATACAGGCATTTGTTACTGCGAATCGTGCAAGCGAGGTTTCCACGCGGCGAGCAATATGGATCTCGACCGGCTCCAGAACAAAGACGATCTGGAGGCCAGGATCGCCTGGTTCCGCTGGTGGAACCAGATCAGTCTCGAGGATCTGGAGGCGTGCCGCTCGATCCTGCATGGCAGCGGCAAGTTCATGATGTGCCATAACGGCGGAGCCTGGCGCCCCGTTTCACTGAGGGCAGAGTACCGCATTCCCGACGGCTTTATGGTCGAGCACAGTACGCAAATCTACGAGCGGCTGACCAGGGGTCTCATGGGCGCATCGATGGCAAGGCCGTACGGCAAAGTCGCCCAGATGTATTTGGGTAGCTACTGCGTTTCCAATTTCAATCAGCCGCCGCACAACAAGCCGTTTTCGGTTCACTGCACGAACCTCGAAGACAGCGAAGAGATCCTGATGGAGGGATTCACCAATCTCGCATGCGGCAATCTTCCGCTTTACGTTGCGCTCAATCGCATGTATTACGGAATCGGCAGCGGTAGCGACCACCCGGTCAAGGAAGTCTACGCCGTGATGCAGCGCGCTGAGGCGCTCATCAAAGACAGCGTGCCTGTTCCTGACGTTTCCGTGGTGATGAGCTGGGAAGCTTTGCAGGGCTGGCGCACAGGCAAAGAGACCTGGAACGTGGATATGAGCCAGGGATTCGTTCTTGCCATGCTCGATGAGCGCGTGAGCCTTGAGATTCAGCCGAGCACCGAGATGACTCCAGAATGGCTGAGCCGCCAGCGGGTTGTGGCGCTGTGTGGCGCATCGGGCGTTTCGGAGGAGCATGCCCGGATGCTTGGCGACTGGGTGCGCAACGGAGGCAGCCTGCTGGCCACTTATGACACCGGCCTCTACAACGAAGTGGGCGAAGTGAAGCCGGGAGGAATGCTCCGCGATGTGCTGGGTGTCGAAATGAAAGGCGGCGCGCCCGGAGCTCTGCCCGAGATGTATTACCGGCCGACCGAATCGCATCCCGTGCTTGGTGACTACAAGCCGGGAGACCGCTTCATGGGCGATACACAACTGATTCCGGTCGCAGCAACGGGCAGCGCCCGCGTGATTGCCGACTGCTGGAACCTGGGCCTGGATGAGCTGCGGGGGCCGGCGATCATTGTGAATGAACTGGGTAAAGGGCGGACGGTGTACATCGCCGGCAGTCTAGAAGCTCATTACATCTCCAGCCGGGTCGCGTCATTGCGCCGGGTGCTTTCTTCGGCGGTCCGATACCTGGCTCGCGATGCGCAGCCGCTCTTTGCAATGGAGGCTCCGCGAGGAGTCTATGGCGTTTTGCGGCAGACCGCGGCGGGCGATCGAGTGCTTTGGGTGCTGGCAAACGTCGGATTCAAAGATTCGTCGGATGGCCGCATGCGGCAGGAGTTCGTCGCACTGAGCAACGTCGCTGTCCGGATTCTGCCTCCGGAAGGACGGACAGCGAAGGCAGTTCACCTTGTGCGCGCCCAACAAACTGTGCCCTTCTCAATGAAAGATGGGTACGTGACCGCTGTCATTCCAACTTTGCATGCTGCTGAGATCGTGCATCTAGAATTGAGCTGATTGTCCTCTGACATAGCGCTGCGCAAAGCGATATTGCTCTGTCTCGCCAAAGTTCCATCCTCCCGGTCTTGTGGATGGAGGTTTGGCGGAGGACAGCCGCCCGGGCTGCGACGCATCGGCGACGCGAGCCGAAATTCGTCGCTACTTCAGCGAGGCAGGCGAGAACGGACGCTACATACTGAGTCCCTCCGATCACTTTTTCGACGCCAGCCCTGAGCTGCGGAAGGCATATGCTGACAGAGGAGCAGAATGCCGCTACTAGGACCTCGACTTATGCGCGGAACTTCACCAAGCCGGCGAAACGAACGAAACCCGGCGGGATTCGTGCGTGACCGCGCCAAGAATGGTCGCAATCGTTGCGGCTAGCGGAGGCTTGCCTGCTTCGAACCAGGATTTCGTGCAATCTTTGAGGTGTCTCATGTTCAAGTCAACTCGCATTGCTTGTGCTGTCGTTTTGATCATTGCCTCTCGCATTTTTTTCTCTCTCCCGGCAACCGCTCAGCCGGCCGCCAATCCTGTCTCCCGGCCTGCTCCTTTTCAAGCCTTGCAATCGTCCAGCGGATTCACCGCACACAACGACCGCGAACAACTGGAGATAGACGTCTGCAGCGATTCGGTACTGCACATCGTGGCGCGGCCTATCAACACGCCCATTCCCGCAGAGGCCCAGCCATGGATGCTCCCTCACGATCAGATCTGTCCCGGCGGGAAGTTCCAGTTCAGCCAGAGCGACACAGATGCCGCTCTTGCGACGGCGCAGATCGCAGTTTCCATTTCAAATCAAAACGGCGTTCTAAGCTTCAAGACCCCCGACGGCCAACTGCTGTTCCACGAACGGCCGAACCTGCCACGCACCTATCTGCCCTCCAGGGCGGCGGGCCTGCTCGAGGTCGAAGACCGCTTCGCCCCGGATTCTGGAGAAGCTTTTTATGGCCTTGGCCAGCATCAGAACGGCATGTTCAACTACCGCGGCAGCACCATCGAACTCGCACAAAACAACACGGACGTGGCCATCCCATTGCTGGTTTCGAGCAAGGGGTATGCCATCCTCTGGAATACCGCGTCCTTTACTTATGTCGACAATCGCTTCCCGGTAGAGCTCACCTTCGCGTCGATGGCCGCTCCACAGATCGACTTTTACGTGCTCTACGGTCCCGAGTATGACTCGATCGTCCACGAGTACCGCTCGCTCACCGGCCACGTGCCGCTCTTTCCCCAGTGGGCTTACGGCCTCTTCCAGTCCAAGGACTTCTACAAGACCCAGGAAGAAATGCTCTCTATCGCCGCCGGCTATCGCTCGCGCCACATCCCAATGGATGCCCTCGTACAGGACTGGAAATGGTGGAACCAGGGCGGCAAAGGGGACCCTATATACAACCCCGGGTATCCCGATGTGCCAGCCGAGCTCAAGACGCTCCACGACGAGCACGTCCACGCCATGATCTCGGCATGGGCCATGATGGACGCGACCGCCGAGAACTACAAGCAGATCGTGCAGCACGGATTCGACGTCCCTGGCGCGCAGATTTACGACCCCACGAATCCAGAAGCTGCAGATTTCTACTGGAGCCAGTTTGTCGGCAAGCTTTTTGCCCAGGGATGGGATGCTTTCTGGCTCGACAGCTCCGAGCCGGAAGAGGCCTGGCCGCACGTTGGCGACGCCATCCTGCGCGACAAGCAGCTAGCCATCGGCTCCGGCCTCGAGTACACCAACATCTTCCCCTTGATGCACACCTCTGGGGTATCTGCGCACTGGCAGCAGGCCGACCCCGAAAAGCGCGTATTCATCCTCACGCGGTCGGCCTTCCTCGGCGAGCAGCGCAACGGCGCCGCGGTGTGGTCGGCCGATGTCTACAGCAACTGGTGGGCGCTGCGCCGCCAGGTCCCCGCCGGACTCAACTTCGCGCTCTCCGGCTTTCCCTACTGGACCACCGACATTGGTGGCTATCATCCCGCGCCGATCGAGTCCGATCCCCCCGCTTATCAGGAACTCTATGCGCGCTGGTTCGAGTACGGAGCCTTCTGCCCCATCTTCCGCACCCACGGCCACCGCGACAGCAACGAGCTCTGGACCTACGACACGGTCTATCCCGCTCTGCTGGCCATCGATCGCCTGCGCTACCGGCTCCTACCTTACGTCTACTCACTTGCCTGGCGCGTCACCAGCGACGATTACACCCTCCAGCGCCCGCTGGTGATGGATTTCCGCCAGGACCCTGCGACGTGGGAGATTGGCGATCAGTTCATGTTCGGCCCCGATCTTCTGGTTAGTCCGGTTCTTACCCAGCACGCCACTTCGCGTTCTCTCTATCTTCCTTCTGGCGCTTCCTGGTTCGACTTCTGGACGGGCGAGCGTACCGCTGGCGGCACGACCGTGACCGCGCAAGCGCCGGTCGACCGGATTCCCCTCGCGGTTCGTGCAGGTTCCATCCTTCCCCTTGGGCCCGTCATCGAATACGCGGGTCAGGCCTCCGACCCCATCGAGCTGCGCGTCTATCCCGGCGCCAACGCCGACTTCTTGATCTACGAAGACCAGGGCGACAACTACACCTATCAGCAGGGCGCGCATTCCATCATCTCCATCCATTGGGATGACGCTGCGCGCACGCTGATCGTCGGCGCGCGTGAGGGAAGTTTTCCAGGCATGCCCGCCCGCCACACATTTAACGTCGTCATCGTCTCATCCGGTCATGGAACAGGAGGGGATGCGACAGCCACGCCCGACAGAACCATCGAATACGCAGGATCGGCGACATCAACGAGGTTTTGAGGGAGCTTGGAGATTCCCCTCTTGTCGGCGCCCACGGCCCAGAACATCTCCCTTGCGAATTCGACCGAACACAGAAGAGCTATTTCCCAGTCTGCAGGACCATCTGGCTGTCGTGCTGAATCTTGTCCGCGATCGCGTTTTCTCGCTTGGCGTCGCCCTCTTGCCCGATCTTGTGGTATGCCTGGGCCAGAAATGAGTGCGTTTCGAAGTCATCGGGGTTCAGCTGCTCCGCGTGTTGCAAATACTGGATGGCCGTTTGAGGGTCCTGGCGGCGCAACAGTACCATGCCCATTTTGACGAAAGCACTTGTGAGGTCCGTATCCAGGGTGATGGCTTTCGTCAGAGCCATCTGTGCTTCTGGCAGTTTGTCCAGGTGCATATAAGCGTCGCCCAGACGTTCATACCCGAGGGCATAGTCCGGATTGATGCGGCGCTCTGCCTCAAATTGCCGGGCGGCTTGGTCGAAATCCGATTTATCGAGGGCGATTTCTCCCAGCATAAAATGTGCTAAAGGAACGTTGGGCGAGATGTCGAGCGCCTTTTGCGCCTGAGTTGCCGCCAGCTCGGAGAGCTGCATATGCCGCAGCATGGTAGCCAGCAGAAGATAGGCCGCGGCAGACTCGGGAGGTACGTCGAACAGCTTCGCGTACGTGACACGCGCATCGTCGAATCGCTTCACAGCCACGAAGCACAAGCCCAGGACAGTCTGTGCGTCCCCACTGGCATCTGGCGCCCCTTGCACGGCGCGCTCAAGGTAAGGAATGGCGGCTTCGGGTTGGCCGAGCCGGTACAGAACGAGCCCCTCCATCTGCACGGAATCCAGATCCGAAGTATCCTGCTTGATGGCCTTCGCGAAGGCGTCTTTCGCAGCCGGGAGCTCGCTAATGCTGTAGTAAGCCGTCCCCAGCTCGTGCTCCACGCCCTTGATGGGTGGCTCGACGGTCGCCAACTTCTTCAGGATGGCAATTGCCTGGTCAGGGTGGCCTTGATTGAGAAGCTCGTGCGCTTTCGCCAAATCGCCTGGAGCTGAAGCTGTTGTCTGCTGCGCCGGCAACAAATTCAAGATGACGAGAAGAATGACGGCAAGAAAAAACGTCCGCATCGCCGGTTCAGAATACCTTGAGCATAATGCGGTTGACCAGCGCCATCATGAAGTGACGTGACAGGCGGCCGCAGGGCCAACGCAGAAGATCTCGCAATCGACTCAAACGCAGTATGATATATCAGAAATGGAAAACGGAGATCGTATGGTAACTCGGACAGAATCCTCGGTGGAAGCTAGCTACACCGGCCCCTTTGTTATCGTCACAGCGCTGTTTTTTATCTTTGGATTCATTACAACGCTGAACATGGCGCTTGTGCCCTATCTGCGGTCGATCTTCAATCTCGACTACGCATGGGCGATGCTGGCGGACTCGGCATTTTTCCTGGCCTATTTCATCTTCTCGGCCCCTACCTCGAAGCTGATTGAGATCATCGGCTATAAGCGGACAATGGTTGTTTCATTGTTTGTCCAGGTAGTCGGCGCGCTGCTGTTCGTTCCTGCAGCCATGTTGATCAACTTTCCGCTGTTTCTCTCTGCTGTCTTTATCGTCGGTGCGGGAGTAACAGGATTACAAACGGCTGCCAATCCGTATGTAGTCATCCTCGGCCCGGAACACAGCGCACCAATGCGCTTAACTCTTGCGCAAGCGTTTAATTCTATTGGCGCGGCGCTCGCTCCGTTGGTTGCCGGAGCGTTTATCCTCACAGATCCGGCCAAGCTGGCTTCGCAGGCAAGCATTGCCAACACGGTGAAACAGCCGTACATCTTCATTTCCGCAGGCCTATTGTTGTTAGGTTTCGCGGTGGCATTTATGCACCTGCCGCCCGTCACCCAGACACAAACATTCCGCCCTGGAAAGAAAGAACCCATGCAAACTCGAAGTATCTGGAGATATCGGCACACAGTGCTGGCGGCACTGGGCATCTTTCTCTATGTTGGCGTCGAGGTGGGATTGGCTTCCATCGCGGTGAATTACTTCAAGAACCAGGGCATGAGTAGCGCGAAGACAGCTTCATTCCTGGTCTCGCTATACTGGCTGGGCGCCTTGGTGGGTCGCTTGCTTGGGTCCTGGATATTGACCAGGTTTCAATCAGGCAGGCTGCTTGGAATCTTCGGAATCGCCGCCGCAGCATTGCTTTTCGCCTCAATGCTCTCCAGCGGGCAGGTCGCTATCTGGACCCTCGTACTTTGCGGATTCTTCAACTCCATCATGTTCCCCAACATTTTCGCATCAGGGGTCGCCGGCCTGGGTCCGATGACCAGCAAGGGATCGGGGCTGATCATGTCGGCGTGCGTGGGAGGCGCGGTGATTCCTTTCTTGCTGGGCGCGTTGGCCGACAAGATCGGCATCCAGGGCGCATTCGTACTGCCTATTTTCTGCTATCTCTATATCGCTTACTACGGATTGTGGGGATCAAAGCAATCGTACGCAATTTCGGGATAGAGTCATCCGCCACTAGTTCACAGGATGGCGAGAACAGAGCTCGGATTGCGCGAGCCGGGCTATATCGGGAAGTGAGATCGATCGCGCGTGATTCTGGCGGCTCTGTCAAGAGCTGCAGTTTTCCTTTATAAACGAGTAAGCGAGCATATGGCACACGAACAAATGAATGTCCTCAATCCGTCCCATATGCGGCTCCGGTGCGAGGATGTTCAACTGCACCTCCTTTCCGAGGCGTCCCCCGTCTCGCCCTGTCAGGGCGATTGTGCGGCATCCGGCGTCGTTGGCGTACTTCGCTGCACGCACGACGTTAGGCGAGTTGCCTGAGCCGCTGATGGCAATCACCAAATCGCCTGCAACCGCAAAATTTTTCAGCTGCTCCTCGAACACCACGTCGTAACTCACGTCGTTCGCATATGCCGTCATCGTTCCTATATTGTCAGTCAGGGCCAAGACGCGGAAGCGGCGCGCACGCTGATAGCTGGCTCCCTTCACCAGATCGGTGGCGAAGTGCGATGCGGTGAAGGCGCTGCCGCCATTACCGCAGACAAAAATCTGCCGGCCTTCATCGCGCGCCGCGCGCAGCCATTGTGCGGCGGTTTCGATGGCGTGCAGATCGAGCGAGGTGAGGGCCGAGTCGAGGCATTGTACGTAAGATGCAAAGTAGCTCATTGCCCAATCTCCTTATCGCTTGCCTTCAATATGTCTGCTGGTGAGGCCGAGCCCGTACCGCGTTGCATGATCGTGATGGAGGCAACCAGATTGCCGAACCGAGCCGCCTCAACCGGATCGCCTGTCAGCCGCAACACCATGGCTGCGCCCGCCATAAAGCTGTCTCCCGCACCGCAAATATCTACAGGCGCCGGCACATCCCTCGCCGGTACGAGCGTTACACCGTTAGCTCCGACGACTGAAACGCCGCGCGGCCCGTGCGTGACCATCATGGAGCCATAACCAATCTGCCCGCATAGCTTTTTGTAATCAGTCTCCAAGCGGAGACGAGCGCAGGCCTGTGCCGCCTCGTCCTCATTCAGCTTCACCAGGACATTGCGGAAAAGTTCGCCCCGTGAGCGCGAATCAACGAAGACCACCGTGCCGGGGCAGCGAGCAGCAAAGCGGGAAATCGCGTCGCGCAATAGCGGGGTTACTACACCGCCGGCAGCAATTTCCATTTGATCGGAGACGAGGACGACGTCAAATTGCGGCGCGAACCGTTCGAATCGCTCGACGACTTGCGCAGTGACGTCGTCTGGTAGATCGCGAGGAGTCAAATAGTCCACGCGCGGCCGATCCTCAACTCCGTTCGAACGATTCACGAGCTTCGTATATGTGAACGTCAGGACCGCCGGATCGTGGATCAATGCTGAATGTTCGATGCGGCGGGTGTCGAGAGCCCGTTCCAGCTCAAATCCGTGCCCGTCATCGCCAACGACGCCCAAAACAGCAACACGTCCCACACCGAGCGCCGCAAGGTTCGACGCAACTGTGCCGGCAGCTCCGGGAGTCCGTTCGTATTCGACGACAGCCACTCGGGGGATGGAGGTCTCCCGGGACGCCTCCGCAAGTTGCGGTTCGTAATAGCACCAGCGGTCGAGGCAGACATCGCCTACGACAAGCGCCGACAATTTGGGCAGAGAGGCAAGCACTTCTTCGGTCGTCACGCCTGTTCTCCAAGAGCACGCCATAGAGCGGGAAACGTCGCCCGATGATCGCCGCTGAAAAAGTAGCTGTGTCCGCCGTCCGAGACGGTGCGAATCAGAATCGTCTTGCGCGGGCGGAAGTAATAAGCGGGCTCGGTTTTCGGCAGCTCATTGCGGAAGTCGCCCGCGATCGGCATCAAGTCGAAGACGGCCGTGGTAAAGTCGCGAATCTGCCGGCCTTCCTGGTGCGCCACATTGCGAGCCATCGCAAGTGCTTTCAGATAGACTTCAGGGGCCATCACCGCAGACCCGAAACTCAGCATCACCCCGCCTTCCAGGCTCTCTACGGAATGCGCAAAGATGAGGAAATCGCGGTAGCTGGCTTCGCCCAGCGCGGCGCCGTCGCAGTTCGGATGCTCGTGGATGATGTCGTAGCCGATGCCTACGTGCACGGTTGCAGGCACAGAGCAGCGATAAGCCGCAGCCAGCACGCTCAAGTCGCGGTGCGGGAAGTCGCCGTTGAGAATTACGCTGCCGACCGTCTCTCCGAAACCGCGGCCATCGCAATCGCGAACTAGGTCGTTTAGCCTTCCCGTCTCCTGCCACAGCCCGAACTCTCCAGAGCGAATGTAGCGCGGAACGCTCTCGGTCGTCTTTCCGATCAGTGCTAGTTCGAAGTCGTGAATCGCGCCGGCTCCATTCATCGCGATCTGCGAGATGAGCCCGCGCTCCATCAGGTCGATGATGTGGCGATTGACTCCTGCGCGGAGCAGGTGCGCGCCAAACATCAGGATGCGAGCGGCGCCTGTCTCTCGAGCGCGATGCAGCCGTTCCGCAAGGATAGACAGATCTGCATGCTGATATGGCGGCGCGGGGTCGTCCAGCTTGAGCCAGTTGCCGGTCTCCAGATCGTGGTGCCGTTCAGCAAGTGGCTTCACGATGAGCCGGCTACGATCGAACATGGGGTAGCGGGAACTCATGATGCGATGATCCTTTCCAGAAGCTGCGCTTGATTCAGAAAATTGGGAACAACGTAGTCGGCGCCCGCCGCAGCTAACCGATTGCGCTTCCAGTCGTAAACTGCAAGGCAATCGCCTTCGTCCGTGGCCACTCCAACCGCAATGCCGCCGACTGCCTTGACGTTCTCAATTTCGACAAAGCCGTCGCCGAAGCCAAGAATCTCGGTGCCATGACATTCCGAGCGAGATAGAATTCGCTCGATCAGAATTCGTTTCGAGAAATTCTTGTAGTCGTCCTGCGCCCCAAAAACGCCGCCGTCGAAGAATTCCGTCACGCCGAGCAGGTCTGCCTCTTGCCGCATGAACTTCTCGTCCGTCCCGCTGGCCAAATACAGGCGCATCCCTCGTTGGCGAAGTGATCGCAGCAGCTCGATCGAACCTGGCACCAGGTACTTCTCCGGTTTTGCCCGCCCCGAGCGCACATCCTCCAGGCGGTGCGCGATCTGCCTGTGAAGGAGTCTGAGGTAGTTGTGCTTGTATGTATGCGGCGTCTCCGGTATGCCGCCACGCAGTTCTACCTGCGCCGCAAGCTCAATCATTTGATAGATGGTCTGCTTGCCGGTCAGGCGATCTACAAACTCCCGCACCACCGAATGCAACTCTGCGTCGCTCTCACCGCTTTTGAGCGCTGCCAATTCAGCGACCATCATCGGCACCATCACGTCGGCCCATCCGGCGCGCAGAAGCGAGAGCGTACCGTCGAAGTCGAACAGCACAACTTTCGGAACGCCGCGCGCTTCGGGATGGAGCACTTCGATTGTCGGCATCGTAAGATCCACTTCATTCCCCAAGGCCGAGGCATTCCACGGCAGAGCAAGATCCGGCATTTTCACCTACTTAACTGTTTGCGGTAATAAATCTTGTTCGCTTTTCAGGGCCTGGATGAGCCAAGCCCTCTCCAGGGCGAGGCTGGAATCATTTCTCCGGCGCAAGCTACGAAACCTTTGCGTGGTTATGAGACCCGATAAAAAATGGCCCTTGTGCATCGCTCCCCCGACGAAGACTAAACTACTCTTCAGTGATATATCAATTCATTGTGATGGCTTTCCCCCTCATCGCATATCGCCCTTCATGCCGTGTGCTCCGAATGGAACGATGACCGAGCAAGGGCCAACGCACCGTAGAGAACGCTATCATCACCGAGGGCGCAGGGAACGACCTCAACGCGGGCCTGCGCCCAAGAAGTAATCTGCCGTCGCAATTCCTTGCGCAGCGGGACGAACAGAGCATCGCTAGCTTTGCTAACTCCGCCTCCAATTACGATCCGTGCAGGATTGAGAAGCAGAATGGCCGATTTGAGACCAATTGCCAGATCCACAACATAGCGTTGAACAAATTCCTGGTCCATCAGCAAATCCTTGGCCGATGTTCCGTGATCGGCTTCCAGCCAGATGCCGGAACACATCCGTTCCAGGCAGCCATCGGCGCCGCAGGTGCATCGCGGTCCACCCGGCCGGACGGTGATGTGCCCGATTTCGCCGGCGAAGGAGTCTGCGCCGCGAATGACTTTTCCTCCAACCATGAAACCGCCGCCGATTCCAGTCGATAAGGTCATATAAAAGAGCGGGTCGCAACCTGCGCCAGCTCCGTAGGTAGCCTCTCCCAGAGCGCCCAGATTGGCATCGTTATCGATGACTGTTGGAACACCCAATTCAGAGTGAAGAATCGAGGCTAGTGGAAATCTCTGCCAATCTGTGACGACGTTCGAAGTGGTGACTTGTTGCAGCGCATAGTTAACGGGTCCGCCGAATCCAACGCCGCAGCAGTCGAATTCAGAATCCTTCCGCCAGCCATTCGCGATGGACGAGATCTCCTGAATCATCCAGATATGGCCGCCACTCCGCTTTGTGGCCTGACTGTGGCGCAAGATCATGCGATCGTCCTCGAACAGTGCCATCGATAGCTTGGTCCCGCCAATGTCGATCGCGAGTGTATTCACAAACTCATTCCTATATCGACTTACTTAGAGATGAAGATCGATAAGTCAATCCCCGATGGTTCTTACACGCTCTACAAGATGTCCATTTCCTTCCAAGTGGCAGCCGCGATCTGCTGTTGGATACAGCGGTTGGGCTCAATGTAGAGCTAATGAGACTTCCTTTCTCTGGCCCGTGTACTCGACCACGGCATCCGCCTCCGGACTGATTGCCTCACCTACTCCATGTCCAGGCCTAACCAGAACCAGGCGAAACTCCATGTCTTGCGCCATACCCGGGAACGATCCTTCTCGATCGTCGATGGTCAACGTTCTCGTCGCTTCGTTCCAGCGAATTGGCACTTCAGCCCGAGCGCCTTGCTCGTAGCCATAACTGTCCCCCCCATCTTCATACAGCGTAAACGAACCGTCCGCGCCGCCATAGACGCGGATTTCGATGGGGCCATCGGGCTTTTGATCGGCATACTCGATCTCTGGGCCAAGCGGCACGATCGATCCCGCGGGCACGAAAAGTGGGAGCGTTTGAAGCGGCGCGCCGACGACAAGTTGCTGCTTGCCTTGAAACTTCTGTCCGGTCCAGAAATCGTACCAAGCTTTGGCATCTGGTAAATAGACGCTTCGCGTTTGAGCACCCTCTTGCCACACCGGGCTAACCAGGAATGCGGGGCCGAACATGTATTCGTCCCCTACATCCCATACTCTTGGGTCCGTGCGCCAATCCATCAAGAGCGGTCGCTGAATCGTATAGTCGTCATTGGTTACCCGCCAGGCAAGCGAGTAGATATAAGGCATCATTCGATAGCGCAGGCGGTCATAGGTCAACAAGATTGGCGAGACATCCGAGAAGGTCCAGATCTCGTTATGAGGCCGATGTCCATGAGTCCTGAAAATCGGACAAAACACACCAAACTGAAACCAGCGCGTGTAGAGTTCCTGATACTGGGGTGACGTCATGGAAGGATCGTTCTTCAACGGCCAATAGCCCGCTACGTCGGTGGTCCAATAGGGCAATCCACTCAGGGCGAAGTTTAGCCCGGCCGCTATTTGGTGATGAAAAGCCCAATTCGTTGGGTAGACATCGCCACTCCACACGACGGTGCCATATCGCTGCTGGCCCAGGAAAGCAGAGCGCGTCAGCAGCATCACCCTTTTGTCCTGCGTTGTCTGCTTCCAATGCTCTGCGATGCCGCCAGTGTGCAATAGCGGGAAAACGTTGGTGTACATGTCACCGCTTCCCATCGCCAGAGACTTACTCAGAAGCATCGTATCGCCCTCATGCGGGCCTGAGTCCGGTTCCGAGGCGTCCAGCCAGAATGCATCCCAGCCTTGAGCAAGAAGCGGGCCGGGAAGACTATTCCAGAAAAAGTCCCGCGCCCCTGGGTTGGTCGCGTCGTACTCTACTGTCCCGGGAATCAGGAAACCATCTTGTTTTAGCTTTTGAAGGTTGACCGAATCTCGTTCATATTGTCCCCACACCGATATCATGGAGTGGATGTGTTCCCGGTGGAGCTCAGTCAATTCTGCTTCTACATCGGGATAGCCCGAGTTGAAGCTCAAATCCCCTTCAGACCTCCACCAACCTCCATCCTGCACAATGCAGTCGAGCGGGATATGCTCTTCTCTGTACCGCTTGGCGACCTCCAGCACCTCAGCTTGAGATTTATAAGAGTCTTTGGATTGCATGAAGCCGTAAGCCCACTTCGGAAATAGAGGAGTATGTCCAGTCATTTCACGGTACGCGTGAATGATGTTGTCCATCTCCGGACCATAGATGAAGTAGTAATCGATAGCATCCGCGGAGAGAGTCCGAAAACTGAGCGCCGGCGGATACCGGTTGTCAGCGTAAGTAAGTGAAGCTGTATTCCAAAGGAGGCCATAGCCCTTGCTTGAAATGAATAGAGGGACGGCCACGTCCATGTTATCCTGGCCCAACTCCACCGTCGCACCACGGTAATTGAACATCCCGTTTTGATGTTGCCCGAGCCCGTAAATGCCCTCTGTCATTTCCAGCATGAATCGGTCTTCGGCCGTAACGGACTTCACCCCGTTGAGTTCCGCGGCTTCGAATGTGCGTGGCAATGCCGGTCTTTCCCGCAGCAATTCGTTGTCATCGACCGTGGAGTAGACGAGATGATCGGTTCCGTTCGTAAACTTGACGCGAAGCTGCGATGTCACTAGCGACACGCCATCCGCATCGCGCGTGAATTGGAACTTTGCGCCCGGACAACCTGATGCCTTGCTCGGCATCCAGGGCTGGGCAGATGAGGCCCCTCTCACGTTCGTATCATCGGGAGCAGCTACAAAGTGTATGAC
>JBEKPO010000104.1:0-30674 GCA_049520675.1 Occallatibacter sp.
ATCGGAGCAACGACCGGGCTGGGCGCTGTTGTCGTCGAATTCATGGAGACTCCTTGACTGACTTTGAGAGATTGGTTCTAAGGTGCGTTGCGGGCTGCCTACGCTCGCTCGGCGCGCTCGCGCACCTTGGAGTGGATGTGAGTCCAACCTTTGTTCACGCCTTCACGGTGCTCGGGCTGAATGGGGCCGAAGGCGGTGTGGCTGAACTGAATGACGGTTTCGCCGCCTTGCTCGCTCAACCGATAGATGACATTATTCGTCACCGGTTGCGACATCATCAGCGGCCCGCAGAACTCCAGAAGCACCGGCGGCTTGAACGACTGCACGGTCGCCCAGAAATGGCCCTTGCCATCGCCCAGGTCGCGATACCAGCGGCCGCCAGGCCACGCTTCCAGCTTCATCTGCATGGAGGTACCGTCAGGTCTCTGGCTCGCAGGTCCCAGTTCCTCGAGCAGCGCGTCGAATGTTTTTTCCAGCGATGCGCGCACGTGGATCTCCTGGGTTACGCGCAGCATCAGGTTCTCAACGGATTCAGCGGTCATGGTGGTCATTCTTTTTTCCCCTTGTGATTGAAATCAGATGTGGGCCCATCGGACATTGAAGCCTCGGCGCGCTCTTTCACGCGGTTCAACTGATGACGCCAGAAGCGCTCGAAGGTCTCGGTCCAGTCGTGGACCGGGCGAATCGCTTCGGCGTTCGTCCGGTAAAGTTTATGGCGTCCATTCCGCCGCACGCGAACCAAACCGACCCTCCGCAGGACACCTAGATGCTTGGAGACCGAGGGCTGATCGAGCCCGACCGCCAAGACGATCTCCCCAACCTGGCGCTCGTCGCCGCCCAGGTAAGACAGGATCTGGCGGCGCCGAGGCTCAGCGACGGCGTTAAACGGATCAGAAGTGGTGGCCGCCCTCGCCATGATTTCCGATAATACATTCCTATATGGGAATATGTCAAGAGAAAAATCCGAAATTATTCTCAGGGCCGTTGGTCACACTTTTCTTTTCCGCCAGCTGGTCGGACGGTTACCATGCCACGCATGAAGATGTTGCGTATTGCTGCCACCCTCGTTCTGAGCCTGGCCCCACTGGCCGGGGGCCAACTCTTTGCCCAAACGCCGGCCGCCGACGCCAAGCCGCAAGAGGCAAAACCGGTGACAAAGACGTGGTTCATCCGGCTGATTCCGCCACGGCCGACCTTTGCGCAGGACGCCACGCCCGCCGAGGAGGCTGTGATGGCGCAGCATTTTGTTTACTGGAAGGACCTGAATGAGAAGGGGGTTTGCATCTTCGGGGGCCCGGTGCTCGATCCCAAGGGGGTGTTTGGGATCCTGGTGGTGAAGGCGGCCACCGAAGACGAGGCGCGCGCGCTCGGGGAGGGCGATCCGAGCGTGAAGGCGGGGATCAACAAGATTGAAGTCGCGGAGATTCGGGTGGCGTTTGTGCCGGTTCACCACACGTGATCGCGCTCAATTTGCGGCCGGCAGTTTATCGGGAGTCGCAGTGATTACCGGTGCTGCCTTCGCGTCAATCCGCTATAGTTTTGCGCAGGGCTTCGTATCGGCTTGAAAGGACCTTGCGCATGAACCTCGATCGTCGAGCCTTTCTCAACGCCTGTTCTGCTGCCGGAATCACTTCGCCGCTGCTGCCGGGGATTTTGTACACGCTGGCGGCGCAGGCACAAGAATCAGCGCCGGGCGCGGCGACTCAGGGTGCAGCGGCGGCTTTTGTGCTGGCGATAATTACCCCGCAAATGATCGACCAGGCCGCAGCGCTGGCCGAGGTGGGCCCGTTCACCGTAGAGCAAAAGAAATTGATGCTCGAAGGGTTGAACGACCAGAGGGGGAGCTACAACAAGATTCGCGCGCTCAAGTTGCCAAACTCGGTTCAGCCGGCATACGTTTTTCATCCTGCACCGGCGGCGCAGCCCGGTGAAAGCCGCCTGGCCAACACCGGCGCCAAGCCGCAGTTGAGTTACGCCAGTCCTGATGCGCCGATTCCAAATGCTCCGGCGAACATCGAAGACCTGGCGTTTGCCTCGGTGCTGGAGTTGGCGGCGCTCTTGTGGAATCACAAGATCACTTCGCTCGCGCTGACGCAGATGTACATTGCGCGCCTGAAGCGCTACGACCCCAAGCTGCATTTTGTGATCACTCTGACGGAGGAGCGGGCGCTGGCACAGGCCAAGGCGGCCGACGAGGAGATGGCGGCGGGGCTTTATCGCGGGCCGTTGCACGGGATTCCGTGGGGCGCCAAGGATCTGCTGAGCGTGAAGGGCTATCCCACGACGTGGGGCGCGGGCGGGTTCGAGCACCAGACCATCGACGAAGACGCCACGGTGGTGAAGCGGCTGGACGAGGCGGGAGCGGTGCTGGTGGCCAAGTTTTCGCTGGGCGCGCTGGCGATGGGCGACAAGTGGTATGGCGGACGTACGCGCAATCCGTGGAATCCGGCGCAGGGATCGAGCGGCTCGTCGGCAGGGTCGGCCGCGGCTGTCTCGGCCGGATGTGTGGGATTTGCGATCGGGTCGGAGACGCTGGGGTCGATTTCGTCACCTTCGACGCGCTGCGGCGACAGCGGGCTGCGGCCCAGCTTCGGCTTTGTGCCGCGGACCGGAGCGATGGCGTTGAGCTGGACGATGGACAAGCTCGGCCCCATCTGCCGCACAGTGGAGGATTGCGCACTGGTGCTGGACGTCATCCACGGCCCCGACGGGAAGGATCTTTCGGCGGTGCACGCAGAGTTTCACTGGGATCCGACGTTCGACTGGACGACGCTGCGCGCGGGGTACCTGAAAAGCGAGTTCGATCCGCTGCCGCCGCTGGAGCTGAAAGAGGCGACGCCGAATGAGACGCCGGAGGAGCAGAAGAAGCGGGAAGACGCCAATGCGGAGATGCAGACGGAGCGGGCACGACGCGAATACGATCGCCAATACGAGCAGGCCACGCTGACAAAGCTGACCAAGATGGGAGTGAACCTGATCCCCGTGGAGCTGCCCAAACTGCCGTGGGACGCGATGGTCCCGCTGCTGACCGCGGAGGCTGCGGCAGCTTTCGACGACCTGACAATGAGCGGGCGGGACGCGCTGCTGACCGAGCAGGGCCCTGAGGATTGGCCGAATGCGTTCCGCGTCGCGAGGCTTTATCCGGCGGTCGAATATGTGCAGGCCAATCGCGTGCGCACGCTGGCGATTCGCCAGTTTGCCGAGGTCTTTAACAAGGTGGACGTGATTGTGACGCCAACCACCGATGTGCAACTGGTCGCGACCAACCTGACGGGGAATCCGGCGATTATTGTGCCCAACGGGCTGCGCGGCAATGACGCGCCGACGCCTCCGGCGATTGACGATGGCGACCACGACGACATAGGCGGACCGGGCACGCCGGTGTCGATCACGTTTCTTGGGGGCTTGTATCAGGACGCGAAGCTGGCGGCGTTCGCGGCGGCGTATCAGCAGGCGGCGGGATTCCTAAAGCTGCACCCGAGCATGTGAACCCGCCCAAGCGAAGCTTGGACGGGGCACCCCGGCTCGAAGCGGCCATGGGAACGCTGCGGATGAAGCGCTGGATGGTGCTGAATCAGCGCTTCAGCATTCGGTTTCCGCACAGAAATCGCCGAATTGCCTTCTGTGTTCCTCTTCGAGAAGTTCGAGCTGATGGCGCAAGGCCTGACCTTCATGCACGGCGCGTTCCCAGCGAGCCGCAAGCAGGTTTTTCTGCTCCGGCGTGGTCGCGGAGCTGAATTCTCTGATCAAGGCAGCGCAGCGCAGATTGGTCAGCTCCAGGTGCGTTCTGAGATCGTGGATTTCTAGTTTATGCATATCTAAACCCGACTCTAATGAACTACCGCAGATCGCTGGATCGAGCGCGGCGATGTTCCCTGCTGCCTGCCTCGGATGCGCAGTAAGAAAAAGTATGGTGCCGGGATCGGGATTTGGGTGTGATTTCGATCACTTCGCATAGTCAGGCAAATCGTTCCGGCGGCGTTCGGAGGGGGTTTCGACGGGCATGTGCGGTTGTATCCCGCACAAATCAGGGGACGTATCGGGTCTTGAAGATGCCAGAAGCATGACCGGCGGGGGCGCGGATGGCGTGAGCATGCTCGATCGATAGCTGGGAGTTCCCACCCTTCTCGATTACTAAAGCGATCGAGAAGGATGGGGCGAAGATGCGGGGATTGGGCATCCCGCTACTTCGGCGGCGGCTGAGTGGATGGTTGCGGCTGCGTTGCGGGTTGAGCCGACGGCGCGGAGGATTGCGGATTGGCCGGTTGAGCTGCGGGAGCCGCTGCTGCGGGCTGGGCAGGTTGGGTTGGCGGGGCGGACGCAGCTCCGGGGGCTGGAGTGCCTGGAGCGGGAGGATTCGCCGGTGCTGCGCCGGGCTGATTACCCGCGCCTGGATGCTGCGGAATTGGAACCGGATGGGCGCCAGGCATGCCGGGGCGCATCTGGGGCGCGGGCATGTCGGTGACGTCGACCAGTTCGACGTCGAAGATGAGGTCTGACTTGGCGGGAATGCCCGGATGATCGGGACGATCGGGAATGTTGCGGGTTCCGTAGGCCATTTCCCAGGGAATGAAGATGCGGCGCTTGCCGCCAATTTTCATGCCGGCCAACCCATAGTCGAAACCGGGAATGACGCGGCCCTGCCCCTGGGGAAAGGCCATAGGCTGAGGATCGCCCATCTGGGGTTTCCCGTCGGGCCCGAGGACGGGCTTGCCGTCTTTGCCCATGACGGGCTGCTTGTGGTCGTCCCAGGAGTCGAATTTGATGCCGTCGGCGGCTCGCCAGCCGGTGTATTTGATGTGCCAGAGCTTGCCGGATTCGCCGAGAGCTCCGGCGCCGGGCTTGATGTCTTCGTAGTGCAGAGAGAGGGGGGTCTGCAAGGGGCCGTGGGCTACGCGAGGCACACCGGCGGGAAGCTTGATCCAGGGCGGAGGGACGTTTGCGACCGGCTTGGCAGTGGCCGTTGCCGGGGAGGCGGTCTTGGCGGCCGACGCTGTCGAGGAGGCAGTCTTAGCCGACGAGGAAGTGCTCTGCGACGGCGAACTGGCTGCTGGCGCACTCGGTGTCGTCTGGGAGCTCGGTGTGGATTGGGCAGTCGCGGCGCTTGCCAATGCCGCGGCAAGCAGAATGAGAACAAGTCGTTTCATAACCTGAGGAATCTCCAAGATGATTCTTCACGGAGTTTACCAGTCCGGCGAGCGAAGCCGGGCTCGATTTCGGTTTATTAACATTCCAGCGAGAAGCGCGGTCCGCGCTGCCAGGTGCTCGAGCGAGACTGACTCGTGGCGTGCATGCGCGCCCTCGCCTACCGCGCCCATGCCGTCGAGGGTGGGAATGCCGAGGGCGGAGGTGAAGTTTCCGTCGGAGCCGCCACCGGTGGAAGCTTCGTCAAGGGTAAAACCAAGCTCAGCGGCGAGCGTGCGCGCCTGGCGAAAGAGGCGAACCGTTCCGGAACTGCGCTCCATGGGTGGCCGGTTAATGCCGCCAGTGACGGTGAGTTTGCACTGCGGGTCGGAGGGTTGGAGGGCGGCGAACTTGCGGGCGATGCGGGGGCCGTCGGCAACGCGCGGGATGCGGACGTCGATTTCTGCCCATGCTTCGGCAGGAATGACGTTGCTCTTTGTGCCGCCGGCAGCTACGCCAACACTCACGGTGAGCCCGCGCTTGAGGTTGGTCCAGCGGCTGATGGTTTCGATGACATGCGCCAGTTCGCGGATGGCGTTGGCGCCTTTTTCGAAGTCGACGCCGGCGTGGGCAGCTACGCCCTCGACAGCGATGCGCCAGCCGCCGATGCCCTTGCGAGCGGTCTTATAGGCCAGGCCTTGGGCCGGTTCGACCACGTAGACCGCTGAGCAGGTTTTTGCGATGGCTTCAGTGAGTGGGCGCGAAGCGGGACTGCCGATCTCCTCGTCGCTGTTGAGGAGAAGAACGATTTCGCGTTGCAGGAGGCCGGATTCGAGGAGGAGCTCGATGGCAGTGAAAGCCATGGCCACGCCGGACTTCATGTCGAGCGTGCCGGGGCCCCACAGGCGACCATTGCGGATGCGGCAGGGCATGGTTTCGAGCGTGCCTGTGGGCCAGACGGTGTCGAGATGGCCGAGGATCAAGATGGGCTGAACCTGACCGCGTGATGGCGTGGGGCGCGGACCGAAACGGAGTTCGAGAAGATCGCCGAGGCGGCGCTGGCGATGGAGTTTGACGCGTGCGCCCAGATCGCGTGCGTGTTGAGCGGCGACGGCAACACAGGCATCGACGAGCGCTTTGGAGTCGGAGGGCGATTCGGCGAGGACAAGTTCGCGGATAAAACGCACTAGATCGGGCTGCTTGCGCCGCGCGCCGGCGAGCAACGCGCGCATGGGGATGGGTGCATCGGGTGTTATTTCCATTTGTGGTCCTCTCGGCCACTCGAACCGTAGCGGAAATCAACAGGAAACGGAGTTGATTTTACGGGGTTACGGCGAGTTTCGGCGAGGGCATCTGCGGCTGAATGTGGCTGAAAAACGGGGGCAGTGTGGCAAAAGCGACACACCTGGAGTTTCGGGCATTGCGCTAATCTGGTGATCGGACAGGTTTTCCTAGAGCAGAACCCCGAGTAACAGTGCCGTCGAATTCGTGCTATGTGGCTTTTTCTCGAGAAAGAGCCACCGGAGGGCGGCGCACAGGGGTACATCTACTCCGATTCTGCTGTGGCCGGAGTCATCTTTGAGTCAAGCAACGCATCTGGAACAGACCATCGCCGAACCGTTGGAATTCGCGGGGATCGGATTACATTCCGGGGCCCCGGCAAAGATGCGTTTGCTGCCCGCGCCCGCTGGTTCCGGCATCGTCTTTCGCCGAACCGATCTCGAGAACTTTGAGATTCCCGCCATCGGGCGCAACGTGGCCAAAGTAAGTTATGCAACCAGCCTGATGCGACAGAGCGTGCTGATTTCGACGACCGAGCATCTGCTTTCAGCGTTCATCGGTATGGGCGTTGACAACGTGATTGTGGAGATCGACAACCTGGAGTTGCCGATCCTGGATGGCAGCGCGCTGCCGTACGTGGAAGCGTTTCAGCGCGTGGGCATGCGCGAGCAGAGACGCAAGCGCGAGGCGCTGCGGGTGCTGCATCCGGTGGAAGTGCGCGAGGGCGAAAAGTTCATCGGCGTATATCCGGGGCCGGGCTACAGAATCGAGTACACGATTGAGTTTCCCGCGCCGATTGGAAAGCAGAAGACGTGCATCGATCTGGCAGCGGAGACGTATGGAACGGAGATTGCGCCGGCTCGCACGTTCGGGTACAAGGCCGACGAGAAGAAGCTGCGCAATATGGGGCTGATCCGCGGCGCGAACGCGGAGAACGCAATCATCCTGAACGAGCACGGGCCGGAGAACGGCCCCCTGCGTTTTGCCGACGAGTATGTGCGGCACAAGGTGCTGGACCTGATCGGGGACCTGGCGCTAGCGGGGCGACGACTCGAGGGACATGTGGTGGCGGAGCGGGCCGGGCATGCGATGCATACAGCGCTCGTGGCGCGGCTGCTGAAGGATCGCTCGGCGTGGGAGTTGGCGCACGTGACGGCGACGGGAGCGGGAGGTGTGAGGCCCGAAGCAGCTTCGGAAGCGAGGCGCGCGGCACCCGTAGCGATCGTGGCCGAGCCGGAAGCAGATTCGGGCATGGCACAAGCGGCGCTGGCGGGCGCGTAGACGCGAGCCGTTCTTCAGAGCGCTATTGTTCCGACCCGTAAACAGTGGCACATTTTCCCACCCGTTTCGGCAAGAAACGCGGAAAAGAATGGCACGGTGGCAGTATTTAGGGGCCGGAGCAATAAAATCTGAATTTTGCAAAGCAGGACCCCCATGCCCACTACGGTCAATCGCCGCACCGTTGATCTCTCCGAGTACCCGGACCTTGCCGTCGTCTATCTCGGCATGCGCGTCAACCGCATCACCGGCGTCAAAACCGTCCTCGGATTTGGCCCTAAGATCTCCAGCTCTGTCGCCGCTCAGCCAGACGGCCTGCTCCGCCACGAAAACTTCGTCTTTTCGTTCTTCCCCATGCACCTGGGCATGCGTCAGTACTGGCGGGACATGGCATCTCTACTCGCCTGGACACGCTCCGAGCCGCACCGCCTTTGGTGGAAGAACTTCTTGCGCGACTCCGGAGGCACCGGATTTTGGCACGAGACCTATACCATCCGCGGCGGAATGGAAGCAATCTACGACGACATCGCCCCGAAGATCGGCTTCATGAGCTTCGCTCCCATCGTGCCCGCCCGCGGATCCATGTTCACCGCCTCCCACCGCTCCGCCCGCGCCGACAGTCCCGAGCCAGTGATCCCGGAATCCGAACTCTACGGAAAATAACCACGATTCTCCGCGCTCTGCCCCTCACGCGGGAATCAGCAGGCAGATGGTGTATCGAACTCGCCTCGAAAAAGCAACCACAGATCCTTCGACTCGTTTTGGTGCAAGAGCGCACCAAAACTCGCTCAGGATGACAGGTCATTTGTGCTGCGAACTTTAGAGGAAAGGCTCTAGCTGATGCGTTCGATGGCCATGGCAGTGGCTTCGCCGCCGCCGATGCAGAGCGCGGCGATACCGCGGCGGAGATTGTATTTCTGGAGCGCTGCGAGCAGCGTGACGAGGATGCGCGCGCCCGAAGCGCCGATGGGGTGGCCGAGAGCGCAGGCGCCGCCGTGGATGTTGACCTTTTCGTGGGGAAGATTGAGATCGCGCATGGCGGCCATTGCGACGACGGCGAAGGCCTCGTTGATCTCGAAGAGATCGACATCTGAAAGAGACCAGTCAGTTCGCTCGGAGAGGCGGCGGATAGCGCCGATGGGAGCGGTGGGAAAAAGTGCCGGCGCATGCGCAAAGGTAGCGTGGCCTGCGATCACTGCGAGAGGCGCGAGGCCGAGGCGCTCGGCTTCAGATCGCCGCATAAGCACGAGCGCGGCTGCGCCGTCGGAGATTCCGCTGGAGTTGGCGGCGGTGACGGTGCCGCCTTCGCGAAAAGCGGGCTTGAGCTGCGGAATGCGATCGGGCGTTGCCTTGCCGGGAAGCTCATCGTGGACGACTTCACGCTCGAGCTTTGCCGAGGCGACGGTGACAGGCGCAATCTCAGCGCGAAACGTGCCGTCAGCAGTGGCCTTCTGAGCACGATCGAGCGAAGCCAGGGCGAATCGGTCTTGCTCCTCGCGGGTGAAGCGGTAGGCCTGCGCGCAATCTTCCGCGAAGGTTCCCATGAGGCGGCCCTTGTCGTAGGCGTCTTCGAGGCCGTCGAGAAACATGTGGTCGAGGACGCGGCCATGGCCCATGCGATAGCCGGAGCGCGCGCGATCGAGAAGATAGGGCGCGTTGGTCATACTTTCCATGCCGCCGGCGACGGCGATCTTGGCGCTACCGGCGAGGATGAGATCGTGGGCGAGCATGACAGCTTTCATGCCGGAGCCGCACATTTTGTTCACCGTGGTGGCGGCCGTGGAAACGGGCAGACCTGCGGCGATGGCCGCCTGGCGCGCGGGGGCCTGTCCCTGACCGGCGGGAAGAACGCAACCGAAGAGAGTTTCGCCGACGGAGGCGGGTTGAACCGCGGCACGTTCGATGGCGGCGCGAATGGCGACCGCGCCCAGTTGGGGAGCGGAGAGATCTTTGAAGTCGCCTTGAAATGCGCCGATGGGAGTGCGCGCTGCGCCGACGATGACGATGGGATCGGAAGTGGGCATTGGCTGGTTGTGTTTCATGATTCGTGATTCGTGATTCGTGCGCGGCGACTTAGCGCGGAGCCATACGCAGGGCGCCGTCGAGGCGGATGGTTTCGCCGTTGAGCATGGTGTTTTCGCAGATGTGCTTGACGAGGGCGGCAAATTCCGCAGGACGGCCCAGGCGCGGGGGGAAAGGAACGCTTGCGCCCAGCGATTGCTGCACCTCGGGTGGAAAAGAAGTCATCATGGGCGTGGCGAAGATGCCGGGTGCGATGGTGACAACACGAATGGCGAAGCGCGCAAGTTCGCGGGCGACGGGAAGTGTGAGCGAGACGACACCGCCTTTCGAGGCGGCATACGCAGCCTGACCGATCTGGCCGTCGAAGGCTGCGATGGAGGCGGTATTGACGATGACGCCGCGCTCGCCGTCTTCGCCGGGGTCTTCTTTAACAATGGCGGCGGCGGCGAGGCGGATCATATTGAACGTGCCGATGAGATTGATGTTGACGGTGCGCACAAAGGAATCGAGGCGATGCGTCCCCTCGCGGCCGGCGATTTTTTCAGCGGGAGCGACGCCGGCGCAGTTGACTAGGCCGTGCAAATGGCCGAACGCGCTGAGAGCAAGATCGACCGCAGCCTGGCCATCGTTCTCGCTGGTCACATCGGTCAGCGCGAAGCGCGCAGCGGAGCCGAGCTCACGGGAAAGGTCTTGGCCGGCAGGTTGATTGAGGTCGGCGATGACGACGGAGGCGCCTTCGCCGATGAGGAGTTTGGCCACTGCCGCGCCCAGTCCAGAGGCGCCGCCGGTGACGAGGAAGACATGATCTTTGATCTTCATGCGGGGTGTGACCGCCCCACTTTCGCGGTTCAAGAACGCAGCATATCATTGCAGAGCGACGGGGATCATGATTCGCGAAGAAATGAGGGAAGAGGTTGTGAATTCACATCAGGCAGGGCGGCCGATTGCACAGTTGAGCGAGGAGGAGATTCTGTTCCGCGATACGGTGCGCGAGTTTGCGGAGAGCGAGGTTGCGCCGCTAGCGCGGCGCATGGACGAAGAGCAGCACATGGAGACAAAGCTGCTGGCGAAGCTTTTTGCGCTGGGACTAATGGGAATTGAGATTCCCGAGGAATGGGGCGGCAGCGGGGGTTCGTTCTTCGATTCGGTGCTGGCGGTGGAGACGCTTTCGGCGGTAGATCCGGCGGTGGGCCTGGTTGTCGACGTGCAGAACACGCTGGCCGCGAGCGCGCTGCTGCGCTGGGGCACGGCGGAGCAAAAGGAACGATACCTTCCGCGGCTGGCAGCCGACACAGTGGGCGCCTATGCCCTGAGTGAGGCGGGAGCGGGGTCGGATGCTTTCGCGCTGCAGACGCGTGCCGAGCGGCGCGGGGACGCTTTTGTTATGAATGGGCGAAAGCTGTGGATCAGCAACGCCAAAGAAGCGGGGTTGTTCATCGTTTTTGCGACGGTGGACCCGAGTGCAGGGTACAAAGGGATCACTGCATTCATCGTGGAGAGGAATGCGCCGGGATTCAGCGTGGGCAGAAAAGAGGACAAGCTGGGGATCCGCGCGTCGAGCACGTGCGAATTGATTCTGGACGAGTGCGCGGTGGCGGGGAACCAGGTGCTGGGCGAGGTCGGAAGCGGATACAGGATTGCCATGGAGACGCTGAACGGCGGTCGCATTGGCATCGGCGCGCAGATGCTGGGGCTGGCCGAGGGCGCGTGGGCGCATGCGGTGAAGCACGCCAAGGAGCGCAAACAGTTTGGCAAGGCGATTGTGGAATTCCAGGCGATGCAGTTTCAGCTTGCCGAGATGGCGACGGACATCGAGGCCGCGAGGCTGATGGTTTATCAAGCGGCGCGACTGAAGGACGCGCAACTGGAATTTCGCAAAGAGGCGGCGATGTGCAAATATTTTGCGTCGCAGATGGCGCAGCGGGTGGCGAGCCTCGCCGTTGAAGTGGTGGGCGGAGCGGGCTTCGTGAAGGAGTCGCCGGTGGAGAAGCTTTATCGCGACGCGAAGATCGGGACCATCTACGAGGGAACGTCGTTCATGCAACTGGCAGCCATTGCAAAGATGGCGCTTTAGAGGGCGGCCTTGCCGGCTTCCGGCTGACCGTCAGCCCTTTCTTGGGGGTATCGCGGCCCGCGAAAATCCCCCAGCCGTGTCTCTTCATGAAACATCCGGGTTGCCCCGTGCCCGGTTACGTGAGGTTTGAATCGTTTTAGACTGTGAGACGCAACCGGGCGATTCTCAGTGTTGTCGTTTTGCTTAAATAATTCATAAAACAAAAGTTACTTGAAACCTGCCTGCGGAAGCCAAAAAGGGGACATTACCAAAGTGAAATTCAAGGTCGCAACAGTAACAGTTTTGTGGTGAAAAGTAACTCTTCCTGTCGATATACTCACACAAATAGGTAATCATTTTATGGTAACTATTGTGTGGGGTTGTAATCCACTTCGCCCTCCTTTTTGGGCGGGAATCCAGCAAATCAAACGGCGGGGTGCTGGCCTAGCCGCATTGATTCTAAGCAGCCTAGTGCTAGCCGGCTGCACCTCAGCCATCAACAGCCATACCTCGACAAACGGCACGACAGCGACTGGAACGTTGAGCGTATCCACGGCATCGGTTACCTTCGGTTCGGTGCCGATGGGTCAGTCGGTGAGCACGAGCATCTCGGTGGCGAACCAAGGGTCGGCGCCGGTGCTGATTTCGCAGATGAACGTGACGGGAGCGTCGTTTTCCGCAACCAGCCAGAGCAGCTTGCCGGTGAGCGTGAGTCCTGGCAGCACATTCGCGTTCCAGATTCAGTTCAATCCCAATGCAGCAGGAGCCGCAAGCGGGCAATTGACGATTACGAGTAACGCCTCCTCGGGCAGCTCGCTCACGGTCGGCCTGTCGGGCACGGGAGCATCTGCGGTGACAGGGGCGACGTTAAGCTCGCTGAGCTGCGCGAGCAACTCCGCGACGGGCTCGACGTCGGAATCGTGTTCAGTGAACCTGGGCACGGCGGCTGGAACAGGCGGCCTGACCGTAGATTTGAGCAGCAACAGCAGTGCGGTGGTTGTACCGGCGACGGTGGCGGTACCGGCGGGCGCGACCAGCGCCAGCTTTACCGCAACGGTCTCGGCAGTGACAGCATCGCAGACCGCGATTCTAACGGCGAATGTGGGAAGCGATGCGGAGAGCTTTTCGCTGCGATTGAACGCCGTGGCCTCAGTTTTGACGGTGAGCGCAAGCGATGTGGATTTCGGGCAGGTGGACGTAAGCGAGTCAGCGGCGCAGACGCTGACCATGACGTCGACCGGTACGGCGGCAGTGACTGTAAACGCTGTCAGCCTGTCGGGAACCGGGTTTGCGGCCTCAGGGGCAACATTTCCTCTCACTCTGAATCCCGGCGAAACGGCGAATCTTCAGTTACAGTTCGACCCCGCAGGAGCCGGAACCTCGAACGGCCAATTGCAGTTGGCGAACACCTCGTCCGATGGGCTGGTCAGGAAAGTGGGCCTGTCAGGCCAAGGGGTCGCAGTTGTGAGCGGGCTAACATGCAGCGAAGGATCGATGACAGGAGCGGGAACCGACGTGTGTACGGTCAGCCTGAATACGGCTGCCGACAGCAGCGGATCGGCGGTCAACCTGTCGAGCAGCTCCACGGCGGTGACGGTGCCTGCGTCTGTGACGGTAGCATCAGGGACGACCAAAGCTAGCTTCGAGGCCTCGGTCGCGACGCCGAGCACGTCACAGACAGTGACGTTGATGGCAAAATCGGGGAACCGGTCAAAGAAGTACGAATTGACGGTGGGCCCGGGCGTAGCCACGATGGGTATCAGCGCGACGAGTTTGCCGTTTGGCAGCGTGGCTGTGAATACTGCGACCACCCAGTCAATCAAGTTGAGTTCGACCGGAGACGCCGACGTGATCGTGAGCGCAGCCGCAGTGAGCGGGGCGGCCTTTACGGTGCCGGGCGCGACCTTACCACTGACGATCGCCCCCGGTCAGACGGCGACCCTCAGCGTGCAATTCGATCCCACGGCGGCGGGAGCGGCTTCAGGATCGTTGACACTGACAAGTAACTCTTCGGCGGGAACCTCGACGGCCGTGAGCCTGAGTGGCACAGGTATGCCCCAATTGAGCGGGCTGAGCTGCACCAACGGCTCGATGACCGGCGCCGGCACGGATAGCTGCTCGGTGACTTTGAACGCGGCTGCGGCCAGCGGTGGCTTTGCGGTGAGCCTGGCCAGCAACAACTCTGCAGTCAGTGTGCCGGCATCGGTGACGGTGGCATCGGGCGCCACCAGCGCAGGATTTACGGCGACGGTGACAGCGGTCAGCGGCTCGGCAACCGCTACTATTACAGCGAGCGCAGGCAGCGTCTCCGAGCCCTTTGCGATCGAACTGGGCTCCTCGGTCCCGACCTTAGGTGTGAGCAGCGCGAGTCTATCGTTCGGCACTGAGGCGGTGAATGCCTCGACCGCGCAGACGTTGACCTTGTCATCGACGGGAACAGCTCCATTGACGATCAGCGCGGCAAACGTCACGGGCGCGGGATTCTCCATTTCCGGCGCGACCTTCCCGCTGACGATCGCTTCCGGGCAGACGGCGACCCTCAAGGTGCAGTTCGATCCCACAGCGGCTGGGGCGGCTTCAGGGTTGTTGGCGCTGACCAGCAATTCTTCGAAGGGCACCACGACGCCTGTCGGTTTGAGCGGCACGGGCGTGCCGGTGCTGACCGGATTGAGTTGCACCAACGGCTCGATGACCGGCGCCGGCACGGATGGCTGCTCGGTGACTTTGAACGCGCCCGCGGCCAGCGGCGGCTTTGCGGTGAGCGTGGCCAGCAGCAATTCGGCGGTGAGTGTGCCGGCGTCGGTGACCGTAGCATCGGGAGCAACCAGCGCTGGCTTTACGGCAACGGCGACCGCGGTGAGCACGGCGACGACGGCTACCCTTACGGCGAGCGCAGGCGGCGTCTCCGAGACCTTTGCGATACAGCTCGGCTCTTCGGTTTCAACCTTGGGGGTGAGCACCGCGAGTCTAGCGTTTGGCAGCGAGGGGGTGAACTCCCCGACCACGCAGACGTTGATCTTGTCGTCGACGGGAACAGCTTCGGTCACCGTGAGCGCGGCAACTGTTTCGGGCGCGGGATTCTCGGTTTCGGGAGCGACCTTCCCGCTGAGTCTTAGTTCCGGTCAGACGGCGACACTGACGGTGCAGTTCGACCCGACAGCGGCGGGAGCAGCTTCAGGATCGTTGACTTTGACCAGCAATTCCTCCACGGGAAGCTCGACGGCTGTCAGCCTGAGCGGCACCGGCTGCACCAGCGGCTCGATCACCGGCGCGGGCACGGATAACTGCTCGGTGACCGTGAGCGCGGCCGCGGCCAGCGGCGGCTTTGCGGTGAGCCTTGCCAGCAGCAACTTGGCGGTGACAGTACCCTCGTCGGTGACAGTAGCATCGGGGGCGACCAGTGCCAGCTTTACGGCCACGGCGACGGCGGTGAGCACGGCAACAACGGTTACCCTAACGGCCAGCGCGGGAAGCGCGACCCAGGTCTTCTCACTGCAATTGAGCGGCGGAACGGCGGCGCTGAGCGCAAGCGCGACGAGCCTGAGCTTTGGCAATGTGAATGTGAACACGAAGGCAACGGGGTCATTGACACTGACATCGACGGGCAACGCCGCGGTAACAATCAATTCAATGAGCGTCTCGGGAGCGGACTTTACAGCTTCAGGAATCACACTGCCCCTGACGCTGAATCCGAATCAGACTGCGGCGGTCACTGTGCAATTCGTTCCGACCGCCAGTGGGGCGGTGTCGGGCACTCTTACCCTGACAAGCAATGCCACAAACAACGGAACGCTTGCAATCGGGCTTAGCGGTACGGGCACGATCGCGATTCTTCCCGGTGTGTCTTCGTTGGCCTGCACGACGAACTCTCTGACTGGCGCGGCAACCGATGCTTGCACCGTCACCATAAACGGCAGCGCGCCGACAGGCGGAATGAGCGTGAACCTGGCCAGCAACAATGCGGCGGTGACAGTTCCCGGATCGGTTCAGATTCCCGGTGGAGCAACGACGGGGAGCTTCACGGCCACGGCGACGGCGGTCGGCACGGCTCAGAACGCGACGCTGACGGCGTCGACGTCGAACAGCTCGCAGACCTTTGCCTTGTCGCTGGGAGCCTATGCTTCCACGCTGAGCTTGAGCACATCGAGTTTGAGCTTCGGCAACATTCGAGTGAACACCGCCACTGCGCAGACGGTCACGCTGACCTCGACTGGAGCCGTTCCGTTGACTGTGAACTCAGCGACGATCAGCGGAGCCGGATTTGCAGTCTCCGGAGCGACGTTCCCCCTGACACTGAATCAGAACCAGACGGCGACACTGACGGTGCAGTTCGACCCGACAGCGGCGGGAGCAGCTTCAGGATCGTTGACTTTGACCAGCAATTCCTCCACGGGAAGCTCGACGGCTGTCAGCCTGAGCGGCACCGGGTGAGCGTGGCCAGCAGCAACTCGGCAGTGAGTGTGCCGTCGTCGGTGACAGTAGCATCGGGGGCGACCAGTGCCAGCTTTACGGCCACGGCGACGGCGGTGAGCACGGCTACGACGGTTACTTTGACGGCCAGTGCGGGCGGCGTCTCTGAGACCTTCGCCGTGGCACTGGGCGTGGGAACGCCCACGTTGACCATCAATGCCACAACGATCGCCTTTGGCGATGTGAACCTGAATGCGCCGGCCACGCAGACGCTGACCCTGTCGTCGACGGGCACCGCTTCAGTAACAGTAAGCGCCGCGACAGTCGTGGGGACGGGATTCTCACTCTCCGGAGCGACCTTCCCGCTTGCGATCGCGCCGGGACAGTCGGCCACGCTAAGTGTGCAGTTCGATCCCAAGGCGGCGGGAGCGGCAACCGGCACGCTGACCGTTGTCAGCACTTCGCTGACGAGCCCGACCACAGTGGTGAGCCTGAGCGGCACCGGAGTGACGGCTGCCTATGAAGTGAACCTGAGCTGGGACGCGCCGGGCAGCTCGAAAGATCCCGTGGCCGGATATAACGTCTATCGGGCGCTGAGCGGAAGCGTTTCGTATGAGCAGATGAATACCTCGATCATCACCACAACCTCGTATACCGACAGCTCTGTGGAAACCGGAGAGACCTACGACTACCAGGTGGAGAGCGTGGACGCCAGCGGCGTGACCAGCCAACCATCCAACATGACGAGTGTCGTGATTCCTTAGCCAGCTATTCAGCGGCTGTCCATCAGGGCCGACAAAACGAGCCATCGCGACTTGAAGAGGGGTCCATCGTTCTTAGGACAACGATGAGAACTTCTTCCACTTACTCGAAGAAGTTGGCGAAATTGATCGCGCTGCGAAGCGTGCCTAAGTCGACAATGTTGCCCTGAACTTAGTGCATGGATCGATCGGTTTGCACTGCATCGAGTGCACGATAAGACGTCATTCCTGGGAAATAAACACCCGCCAGGGAAGAAATTACACGCAAATAATTCGCAGTGAAACTGGATCAGGAGTGACTCCTGATCCTTGCGCGGGAGCAAGTGTTCGGAATTGAGCGAGATAACGTTTTCAACAGCGAGCCGATCTATTTGGACTGAGGATTGCTCGCGTAATGGCTTCAATAAGCAACCAGATTTTGCAGATCTCATCTGAGGATTGCTCAACGCCTAGCCGGTTCTCTTCGGGCTTACAGGGGGGATTGCCCAAGGCAAATGGGCAGTTTGCGAAGATCTCCTCGAACGAGGGGACTTGAGATTTGCGAAACCCGGGCAACGGCATATTTCACAGAAGGCGTGCGAGTTCAGTTTAGCTTTGAGGTTCTCTAACACTGCCGCGTTATATTCATCGGAATCGCGCCGCACCATTCTCAAGATCAGGAATGCTGCGGCGTTCAGCAAGCAACGTACTCCCTCCGGGAATCAAGCCACGTCGCAAGAGAATTCAGGCCGGCCTACGAGAAGCCGGAGAACTGTCTGGATACCCTAAGGTGTCCGAGGTGATGCGTATCACCGCTTTGGGTGATCGAGTAACCCAAAGTGGGTAGATAAGAAGATTAATTTTTCACCAGCTCCGGTGGTTTTGAAAAGCCGGAAAACAACAGCGCGATGAAGCGCGAAAGTTATCAAAGCTGATGCACTTGCAGCATAGGTTGTTGAGCGAGCGAACCGAGAACCGGGATAGACACGCCAGCATCGGGTTGCACCGCTTTGCGGACAGCGCTGGGCGCGACGGCGAATTGCCCAGATGCGCGGGCCGTTGGGTCCGTTGGCGGCTATTTCCGGCCTTACTCGCCTCGATTTGGCTGACGCTCAGTCTCTGTGGTTGCGTCGCAAACCTAAGCCAAAGCCACCAGAGCTCGACAGCCGCAGGATCACTTCAGATATCGCCGGGCGACATCCCATTTGGCACCGTATCGATCGGGCAAACCGCGAGTAAAGCTGTGTCCGTTGTGAATCCAGGCACTGCACCGGTGCAGGTGACGAGTATCGCGGTATCAGGGCGGTCATTTTCGGTGAGTGGCGCTGAAGACGTTCCGGTTACGTTAGCTGCGGGGGCGAGTTACAACCTGGACGTGAACTTCACTCCTACGGGGACGGGCAAGGCGACTGGGACTTTAACCGTCAGCAGCAATTCTCAAAGCAGTGATGCGGTAACCGTTGATTTAAGTGGTAGCGGGGCATCCAGCACGGCGCCGGTCTTAAGCGGACTGAGTTGCGCGGACGGTTCGCTTAAGGGCCCCGGGACTGACGAATGCGGCGTGACTGTGAGTTCCGCTGCGGGTAGCGGCGGAGTGACCGTAGCGTTGGCAAGCAGCAATAGCGCAGTCAAGGTGCCCGGGTCGGTGAAGGTGGCCGCGGGCGCGACGAAGGCGAGTTTCGCTGCTTCAGTGAATGCTGTAAGCACCGCTCAGAGCGCTCTGCTGACGGCGAGCGCAGGCGGCGTTTCGCAGTCCGTAGATCTTGAACTTGACGCCGCGGTCGCAGATCTCAGCGCCAGTACCACGAGCCTGGCGTTTGGGAACGTGAACGTGAATACGATGGCCTCGCAGCAGGTTACGCTGACCGCCTCAGGGAACACCCCGGTGACAATCAGCTCAGTAACGGTTGCCGGGAGTGGGTTTGCGGTTTCGGGTGCAAGCACGCCGCAAACCCTGAATCCGAATCAGAGCATGACGCTCACGGTGCAGTTCGATCCAGCCGTCTCAGGAAAGGCGACCGGACAGCTCGCCATTGCCAGCAACGCGACAAATAACGAAACCGTAACGGTGAGCCTGAGCGGCGACGGAACGATTCTGATTCTGCCTGGCGTGAGATCGGTGGCCTGCGCGAACAATTCGATCACCGGGCCGGCTACGGACGCATGCACGGTATCGTTGAACGGGGCGGCGCCGACCGACGGGATGAACATAAGCCTGCAAAGCAGTGCCGCTGCGATATCTGTGCCAGCGTCGGTTCAGCTACCGGGGGGAGCCAGCAGCGCCGGTTTCACCGCTACGGCAACTGCTGTCACCTCTGCAGAGACAGTCGTGCTGACAGCAACGTCGGGAGCAAGCTCGGCGACGCTCGATTTGCAACTAGGCGCGACTGTACCCACGCTCGGGGTGAGCGCGACGAGTCTGGCGTTTGGAAGCATCGCAGTGAATTCGACGTCAAGTGAGTCGGTGACTTTGTCGTCCAAGGGAACAACTTATGTGACCGTGAACTCGGCAACGGTCAGCGGCAGCGGCTACAGCGCATCAGGAGCAAGTTTTCCACTGGCTTTGTCGCCCGGCCAGTCGGTGATATTGACTGTGCAATTTGCGCCGACGGCCACCGGGGCGGCTGCGGGCACGCTGACGCTGAGCAGCGATTCGTCGACGGGGTCGTCGACGGTGGTTAGCTTGAATGGCAGCGGCGTGCCCCGATTGAGCGGGCTGAACTGCGCCAGCAGCTCGATGTCGGGCGCCGGAACCGACAACTGCACGGTCGCGCTGAACGCCGCGGCAGCGAGTGGTGGATTCGCGGTGAGCCTGGCGAGTAACAATTCCGGGGTTACGGTTCCGGCATCGGTAACGGTGGCTGGGGGCGCGACGAGCGCTAGTTTCACGGCCAATGTCGCTTCAGTAAGTGCGTCACAGACGGCGACGCTCACGGCCAGCGCCGGCAACGTAACGGAGACGTTTGCACTGCAATTGGGTGCTGCCGGTCAGCTAAACGTGAGCGCAACAAGCCTGAATTTCGGCAGCGTTATCTTGAACACTCCAACAACGCAGAGTGTAACGCTCTCCACACCTTCTACATCTCCGATCTCCGTGACCGCGGCAACGGTGGCGGGTAGCGGATTCTCTCTTGCAGGTGGAAACGTGGCAGTGAGTTTGACAGCGAGCCAAAGTGCAACATTCAGCGTGCAATTCGATCCGACGGCACTAGGTGCATCGTCGGGCACTCTCACCATTGCCAGCGCTTCGCTGACGAGTCCGGTGACGGTAGTTAGCCTCAGCGGAACCGGAGTGGCTTCAGCCTACGAAGTCAATCTAACGTGGGATCCGCCGGCCAGCTCTGCAGATCCGGTCGCGGGTTATGACGTCTATCGATCAGCGGATGGAGGCGGCTCGTATCAGGAGCTGAATTCGTCGCCCTTAACTCAGCCGGCATATACCGATAGCAATGTGCAGGACGGCGTGGTGTATACGTACTACGTGGAAAGCGCCGATGCATCGGGAGTGCAGAGTTCGCCTTCCAACCTGTTGGTGGTGACAATTCCCTGAGCTGCAACAGCGTATTTGTTGCGTGGCTCGGCAGCGACGGCCAAGGCGATTTTATTCACCGGCTTCGTCAATGCCTCTGCACGATCACAGTTGGATCTAACACCAACTCAATGCGGTGCACTCCCGTTTAAGAGACGGGTAGCTGCCAGGCTCCGCGTCAGCGGGGAAGAAACAACCCGAGACGAACATGAGAGATCTGGTTGAACAACATCGTTTGGCTACGGTGCGGACTATCGTTTGGCTACGGTGCAGACTGCGATGCTTGCACAGCGCAAACACCGCTACAGGGAGCGGTGCCAGTTGCTGTTTGCGTTACGAAATACATCTGCGACGTACCCCCACCCAACAGGTTGGTGGCGGCATTATCGATAACGATGCCGCTCGTCGGCGCCGCCAAATAAGGAGTGGAGACGTTTAGCTCGCCACCCGGCGCCAGGCCGGTGCTGAAGGTTGACGGCGTTGTCACGTCGTAGGACAGAACGCAGCCGTATGCATCGGTGTCAATACACGCGCCAGGGTAGCCGACGAACACGCTTAAGAAGACATAGTCCGTCCCGCTGATTCCTCCGCTGACGGCGACGTCGGAGCTGTCGCTGCTGTCAAGGGTGAAGTTGCCCGCGGCGCCTGCGGTCGTGGCGGTCAGGGCGGTCGCATCCGTGCCTGTAGTGTAGGACGCGGTAACGCTGGGGTTCGCGATCTGCGTCGAGTATACGCAGCCGGTGGTGTAACATTCACCCGAGTTGTCGTTTATCACGGCCTCTAAATTCTCCGCGGTGTACTGCTCATCCTCAGACGCCGGGCCAACCGTGTAAAGCTCGACCTCGTCGGCTGAAGCTGGCGGTCCGTTGACAAAGGTATAAGTTGTTCCTTCCACCGTCACAGTTACAGGAAGCGTCCAACCGGCCGGATCACTGGTGAACGTAATTGAGCCGGCGGCAGCGGTTCCGGTGCTGCTATTAAAGAACTCGGTGACAGGCGAGCAGCGCCCGTAGAAGGGGCCATCGACGGTGGTGTTCCCGAGCTGCGGCCCAGCTGTTGCCGTGGTCGATAATACGCCGTTCGTGATTGGAATCTGGTAAAGCGTGGCATTGTTGGCCGTGTCGCACATATATATGTTTCCCGTCGGGCTGGTTCCCGACGATGAAGTGTAATACGTGTTATCAAATGTGCCTGAAAACTGGTAAGAGGTGGTTCCGGTGCCGAACGGAGAGGAAACGATGACCGAGGCCGGGGTGGTCGAGGATGTGAAATCCAAGGGGAACTGATCGACAACATTGTTGCCGGAACTGTTGAGTTCAACGAACACATAAGCCTGTGACGCGACGGGGTCCATGAGCACTGCGTCCCTGATGCCATATCCGACGTCAAGCTGGGCCGAGTAGCCGTTGATGGCTCCGGTGGATGCGTTGACGCTATAAAGTCTTCCGCCAGTGGTTGCGCTGACACTGGTTGTCGATCCAACGAGGACGTAGCCGGAATTTGGATCGTAAACGGGACTCGTCAGCTGGTTTTGGTCAGCCGTTGGAGTTGCGCCATAGGCCATTTGAACGGGCCAGGGGCTTGTGGTGACCTCAGCGGGAGCCCCATTGAAGACGGGATTGAACTTGTGGAGCTGGCCGCTCGAGTCGCCGACGAAGAGGGTGTCGCTGGTGTAGTCATAGTAGGGGCTTGACCAAGTATCGCCCGTTGCACCGCTGAGCGTGGCCGTGAACATGCATGGAGCGGCGCAACCAGAGCCGCCGCTGTAGTAGGAGCCCGCGGATACTGGCGTCAGTGTCGTTGGAGAGCCGAGGGTTCCGCCGCCGGGAAGCGGGAAAGTAAGGAGGACGAGCTGAGGCCCTCCGGAGGACGGCTGTTGAATGAAGGCGACCTGATTGCCGTTTTGCGACAAGACGGGCGCCAGGGAGACGGTTCCTCCCGTGTTGTAAGCCCAGTCAACTGCAGGCACGGTAGGACTGCAACCGCCTGCGTACAGATTGTAGTAAGCGATGATGCTGGCCTGCGAGCCGCCCCCTGGCTGACCCGTGGGATAGATCACGAAATCGCTACTGCAGCTCGCAGTTGAAGTGTTGAAGGTTGACCATTTCGCCGGAAAAGCCAAGGGAGTGGGAGCGGAAGTTGTACCCAGACTCTCATTCCAGTCTTGCTTGATGCTCGATTTTGCTTTCGGTTTCCTGATCAGAATTGGAGCAGGTTTGCGCGGAAACTTTCCCGGCCTCACGAGCTCGATTTCGCGGTTCGCCATGCGAAATGCCTGAAGTGCATTGGCATCGTAGGCGGCCGGTCCCTGAACGGGGAGGCCGCGCCTCATTTGCTGCATCACATAGCGCGGGTCGTTGACAATCTTTTGCCACTTGTCACGACTGCCGTTCTTGATGGCCTGCTCTTCGGTGCCCGGGTTAGAGAATACGACGCGATGATGGGTCCAGTCATCTGCGACCCCCTTGATCTGTGTCTTGCCGACGTTGACCCGTGACATATCCTGTGCAAATAGAGGGAGACTGAAGGCAGTGACTGCAACCAAGGCAATACGAAACGCTGAGCACTTCCAGCTAGGGGAGTTGGCATTCGACATACGCGGCGTTCTCCTGTAAATACGCTTAAATAGTTCCTGCGGCGATCTCGCGCACCTGCTCGACGGCGCGATCCAACGCGATCTCTCAAGTTAGAAAGGTCATGCCGATCTCGGCGACACGCTTAGGGAGAGGTTCGGCAACAGGCGGGCTAGCATCTAACTCCGCGGGTTTCTTGTTCACCCGAGGCGATCAACCGATATGCGAATTTTAGCGTGATATGGAAATTAAACCCAGCGCATCGGATGGCTAATTAGTGGTAGTCGCGCCCCGAAAGTACCTCGTTACTGATTCATGCTGGAACACTCGAGACAATTGCCGACTTGAAGCACTCATAAAGTTGTAGATCGGGCAACCGAGATGGCTCACAAAGATGGGCGGGGCCGTTTGTGGCTGGTTCCCGGCCTCGATTGTTGTGATGCGATTGGGTTCCCGCATTGCCGGGTGTGACCGGCCTGCGCAGAGCTTGAATTGCCTGGGGCGTGCCTTGGGTAGCACAGGGGCGCAAAAACAAAAAAGGCCGCGCACGAAAGTGCGCAGCCTTTTGGTTCACGGGATTGGCGGCGAAGTTCCCTTACCCGACTTTCAGAAGGGGCCCTGGCCGGTCAGAACCCTCGCTTCGCGGCCAGGTAGGGAACGAGAAGGAGCTCGACGAGCCCGGGCCGCACGTCGTCAGTGGAAAACACAGCCTCGGTGCGGCAATTCCGTAGAGAACGAAAATATTCTCCAAGGCCAGTATCGCCTGCGCAGATCGCCGACAGGGCTGCAGGCACGTCAGTAAGTAAGCGAACCCACCCGACTCCTGGTCTTGCCCGTTGGGATAAGACGGGCAGACCGATCTGATCCGCATAGAGTATGTAGCTAAAGTCGACGCCAGCCGCTGCGCCAAGCGAATGATAGCCCCATGTTCTCGCATTCATATCGAGCAGCTTGAACTGACCATCGCGGGGATCGAGCTTATATTCGAGCTCGACCAGGCCGTAGTAATTTGCTGCCCGTAAGAAACGCGCGGAGTACTCTTCCAAAACCGGAAGATTGAGGGTCTCGACATAAGTGCTTGCTTTGCCAAACTGCAGTGGGTGCTGGCGACGGCGGCATACGACCATTGTGGCCACGGCTTGGCCATTTTGGAAGAAGGCGCAATAACCGAATTGTTGTGCGCCGCCGCCGGGTATGAGCTCCTGGACAACAACTTCTCCGGGGCCGACAAGACGGGACGCCTTCTCGAATAGCGATTTCAGTTCTGAATGACTGTTTGCCTTCCAGGCCTTGGCCTTTGTCGCGTAGATGAAGTGCTCTTTGATGGCAGGTTTCACCGCGAACGGTGGCTTGATGCCATCGATTGCGGACAAATCAGTCGTGCACCGGGGAAAGTAACTCTTGGGTATCGGGATGTCGAGGTTGCGAGCGAGCTCGTAAGTCTTGCGTTTATCCCAAGCCCATTGGATGCTGTCCCAGGCTGGGGTTGGAACACGGAACGATTTGCCCAGTAAGTCCCGGTTGCGCGAGATGGCGGCGACAAGTTCTTCGCGCGTAGGATAGAGCACCCATCCAGAGAGGCCCAGGCGATTGGCGGCGCTGAGGAGATTGTCGACGATAATGTGCTCGTCGCGAAGACTGGGGACGCGAATAAAGTGGGTACAGTATCTGGAAAAGCGTGAGATTGAGAATTCGTCGTCGACCACGCAAATCGGCACGCCTCTGCGACCAAGGCTGCGGACGATGCCAAGCCCCTGATAGTCGCCGCCAATGATAACTGCGCCAGGCTGGTGTTGCGCTTGGGATCGAGGCGAGTGAGTGGCATGGGATTGCTCGACGAACAAACGATTCGTCCTTTCAGCGCTTTCTGGCGTCTGCAGAACAAATGGAGCGGACTAACTCGCTCGACGCAAATTCCGTTCCGGAGACGAAGCCGACGATCGGCCCGAAGCTCCAGGCCGCGGGCTTGCCAAGGATATGCAACCCCGGGATTGAGGATTCGAGCCCGCGCTTCAAAACAGGGAAGCCGTTAGAAGTTATCAGCTTATTGACCAGGGCAGGAGTTAGAAAGGAATAACGACCGATATCGACGCGATAGCCTGTTGCAAGGAGGACGTGATCCGCCAGTCGCTCCGTTCCGTCGCTCAATTTCAAGCGAAGCCGGTCACCGGAAACATCGGCCACGGTCACCCGCCGCCGATAGCTGACAGCAACATCGGCGATCCGGGGTTTGAGCCAACCAGCAACGGCCGGACGGATGGCACGGTAGGCAGTTCGATTCTGGAGGCGACGGGGAAGACGCCTGAAGAGGTGCGGCGCGGCCACCAGACGGCTGATTCCTGCGGGACCCACGTCACGGTTGGAATAGAGCATTTTGGAGAGGGGTCCGAGATGATGCAATCGAGGGTGAACGCCGACCCAGCGAAGGGCATCGCAGCGGCAAAGCACCTCGACCTTGGCGCCAGATCCCATAAGCAGCGCTGCCGATTCCAAAGCGCTTTGACCTGCGCCAATTACGATGACGAATTTCCCGGAGAACTTACTGAGATCGCTGTGCTGGCTCGAATGTGAGGCCAGTGAGGGTGGTATGCCATCGAACTCGGAAGGGCGTGTCGCAAAGGGCTGGATTCCGGCTGCAATCACCACGCGTTTCGCCGTCAGCGCCTCGCCGTCTGAGAGGGCGATTCTAAATCCATTGTCAAGGCACTCAACCGTCCGAATCTCGCGCCCGTCGACGTTCGGAACCCCTTTGCGCTGAAACCATTGTCCGTAGTCTACAAAGCGATCGAGGGGGATAGGTCTTGCCACGTGGTTTCCAATTTCGCGGCAATACGCGTCAAGGGTGAGTTCTCCGCGCGGATCGGCGATGTGGGATGCGCCCCAATTGGAGCGAAGGCACATGCCCTTGGGCATTTGATCGTGCCAGAAAGACATGGGCTTGCCAAACACGCGGGCTTCGACACCTGCGGCTCGGAGATAGGTTGCGGCTGAGAGGCCGTACGGACCCGCGCCAAGGATCACTACTTGGCAATCCGTTGATCGTTGGGACATGGGGGAATTTCCTAATTGCGTTAAGCGGAGATTGTGCGGCTTCTCGCTTCTGCGGCTGTGCTCCCGTCAGAGAGCGCAGCATCTGCATAAGACTTGGCGACTGATTCAGGCGGCCGTGGCGCAGACACGGGAAGGAATTGCCGAGCCGAATGATCGTCTAGCGACATGGCAAGACGTCCATCCAGTTCACTCGCATAAGCGAGCCGCGCGCGCTCACAGCCCTCGCCTTCGATACGCCATCCATCGGCTGCCCGAACCAGGCGCATGGCTGCTCTTTGGCGCCACCAGCGATCAACTTCACCGGGAGTGGTGATCCAGACATTTTGTTCGCGGCGAATGCGCTCAAGATGAGCGAGAAGCTCTCTGTAGACTGTCAGGGCGCGGGGTTGAACGAGATAATCCGGGTGCACGATAAAGCTCATGCATCCATGTTTTTCCATAATGATCTTTGTCTGCTGCTGCCAAACGGATGTGGAGTAGTTCTTTACGATGTTAAACAGTGCGTAATCCTGAATCGTCGTGACCGGAATCTCCAGGATGCCGTTCAAAAAGTATGGCATCACAGTGCAGCATCCGCCACGTTGAGGATCCAGGTGCGCGACGTTAGGAACGGACATGTCGTAGGAGAAATCGAGCGCGTCGTACCACAACTGTTTGCGGTATAGAACGCCGGCACGAAATCCGGTGGCATGGAATTCCCTGCCATATGCATTAATCCTGGCTGCCCGCTTGAGAAATTGCTCGCGATTCTTATAGAGATGGCCGTCGTGATTCAGATCGTGGACGCAAATCTCAAATCCGCGACGGCGAATTTCGTCGAGAAGCCCGGGGTGAACGTGGTAGCGCTCTTCGGGAACGATCTGAAACGATGCCTTGATCCCGAAAGAATCATCAACGTCCATCAAGGATGGGCAAAGCTCATAGCCTGTCTGGGACTCGACATCGTGGGTCACAATCGCGCAACTGGACTGCGCGTCGGGCCAGAACCATATGAAGGGGATGCGTTGATCGCCGCCGGCTCGAATAGAAAGCAGCATCAGGCGGCGCAGCAGATTATCGACAGAACAATCGACGGGCCAGGCAGGGAACGGAAGCTTGTTCCAGTTTCCGAGATGAAGCATCTGCAAATGGCGGCGCACGGAGACAGGCAATACGGGCCGCAAGAAGTAATAGATCCGGGTGAGTATCGACAAAGCGCCTTCGCGCCACTCCCCGACGTAGGCCTCATGAAGCAGGTTCTCGACGATTCTTGCCGGACTGAAGGGAAGACAGACATTTCCATCTTCGATCACGGCTTCAGCCAGCGCGTCGTGCAAGCCTTCAACCGGCGCTGGAACCGGCCGTTGCATCCGGTAAGGCCCGAAGCAGGTGGCATCCTGGCCAAAACGGAAATACCCCGAAGGAGCGGAATGATCTTCGCGTCCGACGGTGCGGTCGAATTCTTCGGGGCAGCGAAAGTACTGGACTAAACAACCATGCATAGGGGGCAGATCGATCTGCGGAAGATCAGTCCGTTTCGTCGCAAAATCCAAGGAAAATATTGGACCAGGTGCAGGAAAATCAGGTGTTCAACAGCGGAGCTTTTGCATCATTGTATCCCTCGGGAATGTGAAAGAAATCCTCAGCGGGCTGTGGAAACAACCCCTCAGCAGCGGACGATATTCGTGGCGTCGATGCCGCGCGTAGCGTTGCGTGTATCGACGACAAGTTGCGCCTGGCCAACGATTTGCGGGTAGTCGTATTGCGAATGATCGGTCACGATCAAGACGCAATCGAATTCGGGCACGCGATCCAGGGGCGTACAGGACATGTTTAAGGTGTATTTGCGTCCCTGGCCGACGGTGGGAAAGAACGGATCGTTATACTCGACGCTGGCACCCCGGGCCTGGAGCAGTTCGATAATGGTGAGCGAGGGCGACTCGCGCAGGTCGTCGATGTCGCGCTTGTAGGCCAGCCCGAGGACCAGGACGCGCGCCCCCTTGAGCGCTTTGCCGCGCTGACTAAGCGCCTCGATCGTATTCTCGACCACAAAGTAAGGCATCTGGAGATTGATTTCGCCAGCTAGTTCGATAAAGCGTGTTCGAAAGTCAAACTCTTTGGCTTTCCAAGATAGATAGAAGGGGTCAATGGGGATGCAGTGCCCACCGAGACCGGGTCCCGGGTAAAACGCCTGAAACCCGAAGGGTTTGGTTTTGGCGGCATCGATGACTTCGAAGAGATCGATCTCCATGCGCATGCAGAGTTGCTTTAGTTCGTTCACCAGAGCGATGTTGACGCAGCGGTAGATGTTCTCGAGGAGCTTGACCATCTCGGCGGTGGAAGGGGTAGACACGGGTACAGTGCGATTGAAGATGGTCTTGTAAACTGCAGAGGCCAATGCGGACGCCGCAGACCCGCATCCACCAACAACCTTGGGAATATCGCGGCGAGCAACCGTATCGTTGCCAGGATCTTCGCGCTCCGGCGAGAAGGCAGCGTAGAAACCGGAGCTGACGGCATCACGTGCCACGCGGAGACCATTGGGATTTCCCTGTTCCAGCAGCGGAACGACGACTTCCTCGGTTGTGCCCGGGTAAGTTGTGCTCTCGAGAATGATCAGTTGGCCCTCATGCACGTAGGGCGCGATGCTGCGAACGGTACCGGTGACATAAGTGAGGTCGGGCTCATGATGCTCATTCAACGGAGTCGGCACACAGATGATGACCACGTCCATTTGCGCAATCTGGCTATATTGATCTGTCGCGTGAAAGCCGTTCTGTCGCGCCGACTTGATTTCCGTGGCCGGGATACGCACGATATAGGACTCGCCCTCGTTGAGCGCGCTTACTTTTCGAGCATCGATGTCGAAGCCGGTAACATGGAAGCGCTCCTCCGAAAAGAGAAGTGCGAGGGGCAACCCGACATAGCCCATTCCGATGATACCGATGCGGGCATTTCGTGATTCGATGCGATGCTTAAGTTCACTGGTTCTGTCTAATGTGGTTTCCGTCACCACTCCTCCTTCGAGTACCGAACTTAAACTGCGCCGGTAAAGGCGCACTGGTTAGATGTCTCGGGGCAATTGACTTAGCTCCCGGGTCGATTTTGCCGATCCAGGCATTCCTGAACCGCCGCGCCCACAGTGGTTGCGAAGGAATCCCATTTCCATCGCGCGAGAAAGTAATCGTACGCCCGATCTGAGACGGCTTTGCGAAGTGCAGGGTCCTTCAACAGCAGGATGCATGCGGATGCAAATTCCTCGGCACTGTCCTCGACGAAAGCCTGCTTTCCGTTCTCTATGTCGTATCCGAACGCGCCAATCGACGTCGCAACGATGGGGCACCTCCGTGCGAATCCATCAGCCGTTTTGACCCGCGTGCCGCCCCCAACTCTTATGGGGACAACCATGACTGACCAGGTGGCAATTTCATCGCCCGGATCCTCAAGCCAGCCCAGACCGGTGATGTCCTGGCCGAGATTTGTCAGATAGCCAGCGCTACCCCTGCCAACGAGGCGGAATTGAGCGCAAGGGAATTCACGCTTGATTCTTGGCCATACTTGACTGACAAACCATTTCACTCCTCCCTCGTTGGGCTCGAAGGTGCAATTCCCAATAAACCCGATTCTCGGCGATTCAGGCAAAGCGCGCCGCTGCTCAGGCTGGATCTCGGCGCCATTGGGGATCACCTGAATCTGGCTCGAACCTCCCAAATAACGGCGGTCATCTTCACTGCAAGCCACCAAGACATCGAATCTATCGCGAAATCTCAGTTCGCGCCTCTTCCAAATCCAGGCCATGCGCAAATCGAGGAGGCGTCTCACCTTGCTCGGGCGCGATCGCGCCGACGATCGATATGTGCGGCTTGGCAAATCGTCGAGATCGAGAACGGAATGGGGCCAACGGAGAAAACGAAACCAGTTTGCGGTCCGGATGGTGTGTACCCAGACGACGTCAAACTGGCCGATCAACTCTTCGGCGATCTCACGGTCGCCCGCGTTCACGACATAAGGATCTGCTGCCATATACAGCGGGTCGAATTCGTGCCTGATGCGTCCAATTACCCCTTTCGGCCGAGCCTCTTCGGCAGGACGTATGACCCGGCGCACATCGAATTCGCTCATGGTCTTGCGTGCGGTCTCGTCGTCTTCGCGCTCGGTGGGAACGATGACGAAGGAAACATCGCCGAACCGGCCTAGCAACCTGGCTATGTTGAGCACACGCTGCTGAGCACCATAGGCCGGAGCCGCCGGCCAATGGGACGTCACAAAGAGAATCTTGGGTCGCTCGCTCACTCAGTAGAGCCTAACAAGTTATCGATCTGCCCGATCCGGAAGGAACGATACACTCAAGGATCATCGTGACCCGTCGGTTTGCCACGTCGAATGCTCTGGCGGTCTGCGGGAGATTTCCGGTATCTCGACACCTGCTGAGTTTCGAGAAGTATCTTGCCGATAACAGGCCGATATCATCCCGGCCAAATACCAAACCTTGCGCTTGCAGGCGAACCGCTGTTGCGAGCGACTCGAACTCATCCATTCAACGCTCCAGCGGGCGAGCCTGCGAAGAAGTGACATCGGAATCCCGTGAACGTGCCACCTTGCTCCGGGCGGTGGTCCCAAGTCCACGACTTCTC
>JBEKPO010000105.1:0-17987 GCA_049520675.1 Occallatibacter sp.
GAGGCTCTTTGCTACATCGCGGAGGCTCAACTTGAGTCTCGCCCGGGCGTCGTGAACGGCCTCGCCAAGAGTCATGTTATCGTTTGTCATGTTCGCTGATGAGCGTACATGCGATGATTCAACCGTGTCAATATCCCCAGCGGCCACAAGAGCCCAAGCAGCCCGCAGGCATAGGTCCGCGCTCCGCCTGCAAGCCCGCAACTTGCGCCGGCCTCGGCCTTGAGGTCTCACCTTTGTATTCGCCTATTGTTCGCTATCGCCTTATAATCGAGTAATGGACTTTCAGCTCGTCACCAGCTACAAACCCAAGGGCGACCAGCCGCGGGCGATTGACCAGCTACTGGAAGGGTTGGGGGCGGGCGAGAAACACCAGGTGTTGCTTGGCGTGACCGGGTCGGGCAAGACCTTCACCATGGCCAAGGTCATCGAGCAGTCGAACCGGCCGGCGCTCATCCTGGCCCACAACAAAACGCTGGCCGCGCAGCTCTACCACGAGTTCAAGCAGTTCTTCCCTTCCAACGCGGTCGAGTACTTCGTCAGCTACTACGACTACTACCAACCCGAGGCGTACATTCCCGCCGGCGACCTCTACATAGAAAAAGAAGCCACCATCAACGAAGAGCTCGACAAGCTGCGCCTTTCGGCCACGCGGAGCCTCTTTGAGCGGCGCGACGCGATTATCGTCAGCTCGGTGAGCTGCATCTACGGCCTCGGCGATCCCGACGCCTATTACGGAATGCTGCTCTTTCTCGAAAAAGGCCAGCACATCAGCCGCAAAGACATCACGCGGCGCCTCGTCGAGATTCTCTACGAGCGCAACGACACCGACTTCAAGCGCGGAACGTTTCGGAAAGCGCGTATCGAATCGAGCTCTTTGGCGACGAGATTGAGTCGCTCGCGCAGATTGATCCCCTCTTCGGAACAGTCAAACAAAAGTACTCGCGGCTACCCATCTATCCCAAGAGCCATTACGTGGTGCAGCCGGAGCGCAAGTCCGAAGCTATCGAATCGATCCTGACCGAACTGAACGAGTGGACGGCGCACCTTGAATCGGAAGGCCGCATGGTCGAGGCGCAGCGGGTGCACCAGCGCACGCGTTTCGATCTCGAAATGATCAAGTCGATGGGCTATTGCCACGGCATCGAGAACTACTCGCGGCACTTCAGCGGGCGCCTGCCCGGCGAGCCGCCTCCCACGCTGCTCGACTACTTCCCGCGCGATTTCCTCCTTTTCGTCGACGAGAGCCACGCGACCATTCCGCAGGTGCATGGCATGTGGCACGGCGACCGCAGCCGCAAACAAACTCTCGTGGACTACGGATTCCGCCTGCCGTCGGCGATGGATAACCGCCCGCTCAAGTTCGAAGAGTTCGAAAATCGCGTGCAGCAGGCGATCTACGTCTCAGCCACGCCCGGTCCGTATGAACTCACCCGGTCGAGCGGTGTGGTCATCGAGCAGGTGATCCGGCCAACCGGCCTCGTCGACCCCGAAGTAGAGATTCGCCCCGTCAAGGGGCAGATCGACGATCTGCTGGCGGAGATTCGCGACCGCGCCAAGCGCAATGAGCGAGTGCTGGTTACGACTCTCACCAAGCGCATGGCCGAGGACCTGGCCGGCTACTACACCGAAGTGGGCGTGCGTTGCCGGTACATGCACTCCGAGATCGAAACCCTCGAGCGCGTCAAGCTGCTGGCCGGGCTGCGCAAGGGCGAATTCGACGTGCTGATCGGCATCAACCTGCTGCGCGAAGGGTTGGATTTGCCAGAAGTCTCGTTGGTCGCGATTCTCGATGCCGACAAGGAAGGGTTCCTGCGATCGGCCGGCTCGCTGATCCAGACCATGGGTCGCGCGGCGCGGCACGTGGAGGGCCGTGCAATCCTCTACGCCGATAAGGTGACGGACTCGATGCAGCGGGCACTGGGCGAGACCAATCGCCGCCGCGAGATTCAGCGCGCCTATAACGAGGAGAACGGCATCACTCCGCAATCGATCATCAGCCTGACCGACATGGGGTTGGCGCAGATTCTTAAAGCGGAATATGGCGAGATTGCCGAGGAAGAGGCCGCTGGCATTCCCGAGTTCAAAACCCAAACCGAACTCGACACCTACATCGCGAAGCTGGAAACGGATATGCGCGAGGCCGCAAAGCGGTTTGAGTTCGAAAAGGCTGCCCGCCTGCGCGACACAATCAAAGAGCTCCGCGACAAGGAGTTCCTGGTCAGCTAGCTCTTTGGTAACTCCCCATTCGTTTGCCGCTCTGGGTTCTTGGTCGGGCAACCGCAGAAGCATGGTCACCATCTTAGTTTTCTAAATAGTAAATAGAAATCGGCGCAGGCAATGCGGGGTGAGCGCGCCGAATGGGGCCAATGACCAACATCCTCTTAGTGGAAGACGATCCTCTCGCCGCGCAGCTCATTTTGTCGCTCCTGGGAAGCAGGTTTGGCGAGGTGCGGCGCGTCGCCGGCGCAGCCGAGGCGCTCTGCGCCATCGAGAACCCCGATTTTGCCGGGAGACTCCGGCTGGTAATCTCCGGTCGTCACACCAAAGGCATCGGCGGACCCGCCTTTGTCGCCGAATTGCTCCGACGAAAGCCCCACTTGCCTGTGCTCGTGCTGGGAGCACCCGGAGAGTCGCCCGCAGACTATACCGGCGAGCAGGTTACTTTTCTCCCCCGGCATCGCGCACCCCAACAGGTAGTGACCCTTGCCGGCCAAATGCTTGCCCGCGAAAGCGCTCCGGCATCGCGATGACGCAACGCTCGGCCTCGGGCGTTTCTTCGTTTGGCTTCGGCCGCAGCCATAGTGTGAGCTAAATCACAGGAGGACGCCGGCCAACCGTAGAGAATAGCCTCGTTGGCTTGGGGGTCAACCACTTCCCAGTCAACGTGCGAGAATTGTCTCGGGGTCATAATGGCTGCCTTCGGAAGTTTCTGTCTTCTTATTGCTTTAGCGCTGGCCGCTTACAACCTTCTGGCGGGGGCCGTGGCGTTGCGGCTCATCGCCACGGGACGGCCAGCGGCGGTTTCGCCCGAACGGCTCGCCGAAACCGCGCGCCGGGCCGGAATCGCAGGGTTCGTGGCCGTCACCGCGGCCGCTTTCGCCCTGGTATGGTCGGTCTTTACCAACGATTTCTCCATCACCTATATCGTTGAGCACTCCAATCGCGCGCTGCCCATCCCTTACAAATTCGCTGCCCTGTGGAGCGGCCAGGAAGGCTCGCTGCTCCTCTGGGCGTGGCTGCTCGGCACCTACGGCTTCATCCTGCGCCTCAGGCACAAGACTGACGTCAAGCTCTACGCCTATGCCGGGACAATCCTTGTAGCCGGGGGCCCGGTTCCTGCCGATGGCAATGGCCTGAATCCGCTGCTCCAGTATCCCGAAATGGTGATTCACCCGCCCATGCTTTACCTCGGCTACGTCGGGTTCTCGGTACCTTTCGCCTTTGCGCTGGGTGCGTTGATGATGCGCTACCCCGGCGAAAAGTGGATCAAGATTACCCGCGCCTGGACGATGGTGACCTGGCTGTTCCTCACTTGCGGCATCTTTCTCGGCATGCACTGGGCTTACGCGGTGCTGGGCTGGGGCGGATATTGGGGCTGGGATCCGGTCGAGAATGCGAGCTTCATGCCTTGGCTCACCGGAACCGCCTTTCTGCATTCTGTGATGATGCAGGAACGCAAAGGCATGATGAAGAGCTGGAACGTCTGGCTCATCTTTTCAACCTTTCTGCTCACCCTGCTGGGTACGCTGCTCACGCGCGCAGGCCTGGTGAGTTCGGTGCACGCCTTCGCGCAGTCCTCCATAGGCACCTGGTTCATTGTCTTCATGGCGGTTGTGCTTGCCGTGTGCATCTTCACTTACATCTGGCAGCGCGGGCACTTGAAGACCGAGCACCGCTTGGAATCGCTGGTGAGCCGCGAATCAAGTTTCCTGTTTAACAATCTGGTCCTGCTGACCGCTTGCTTCGTCATTCTTTGGGGAACGCTTTTCCCCATCCTCTCCGAATACGTCGAGGGATCGAAGGTCACGGTTGGTGCGCCGTTCTACAACCGCGTGGCCGTGCCCATTGGGCTCTTTCTTGTGTTTCTCACTGGCGTCGGTCCCCTTCTGCCCTGGCGCGCCACATCGTTCAAGGCCGTCAAGCGGAACTTCGTCGTGCCGTGCATTGCTCTATGGGTCACGATCCTCGTTTGTTTCCTGTTTGGGCCACGCCCATGGACGACCTGGTTTACTGACGCGGGGCTCTTTTATGCGCTGGTGGATTTCGCAATTTGCGCCGCCGTGCTCACAGCGATCGTCTCTGAGTTCCTGCGCGGGGCGAGCGTCATCTCGCGGCAGACAGGCCGGAATCTGCTTTCAGCCACCTGGCTGCTGACGCGCCGCAATACCCGCCGCTACGGTGGCTACCTCGTCCACATCGGGGTGCTCCTCGTCGTCGTCGGCCTCGGTGGTTCCGCATTCAACCGCAGCGTGGAAAGCGAAATGGCCGTGAACAGCAAGCTCACCATCGCCCCCTACACGCTGGTCTGCACCGGCTTCACGCAGGACTCGAATGACAACTACGACTCCGAGTACGCTGTTCTGAGCGTCTACAAGAATGGCAAACAGGCCTTTCAACTGACACCCGAGCGGCGCGTCTATCACGCTAGCGGCCAGCCACAGACCATGGTTGCCATCCATTCAGTGCCCAGTTGGGATTTGTACGTGGTTTATGAGGGCACCAACCCCGACTCAGGCCAACCGATTATCAAGGCGTTTCTCAATCCGCTGGTGGGCTGGATCTGGTTCGGCCTCGTCGTGATGGTTGTGGGGACGTTTGTCGCTTTGGTCCCGAGCCTCACGCCGGCGACGGTAGCACTCCGCGTTCCCGCAGCGCAGCCCGTTCCCCTCGCACCGGCTCTCAAGGGAGGCGACTGATGCGCACTCCCGTGAATGAGCCTGTCATCCTGAACTCCACGAAACGATCCTCGCGCTGGGTAAGAGCTATGGAAGCGGCAATCCTCGCCATCGCCATCTGCTTCTCTCTCGGCGCATCCGATGCGAGCTCGCGCTTCAACGACCTGGGTCACCGATTGATGTGCACCTGCGGCTGCGCCCAACTGCTCGGCGAGTGCAATCATGTGGGCTGCCCTGAGTCCGGTCGCATGCGCGACGAACTGAGCGCGGCCATTGCGTCGGGTCTTGGCGACAAGGAAATTCTCGATGCATTCGCGGCGAAATACGGCGCGACTGTGCTGGCGGCGCCGCCCACCAAGGGATTCGACCTGGTGGCGTGGATCGCCCCCTTCGCAGTGTTTGCGGCGGCATTGTTCGGCACCATTCTTCTCATCAAGCGTTGGGGAGGTCTCGGGTCGCGTGTCCCTGCGACTGCTCCTGCCGCAATGTCAAACGATCCGGCGGAACTGGAGCGGATGGAGCGCGTCCGCCGTGAGACCGGCCCCGAGAGCGGATTTTGACGGAGGATTTTGAGTCATGACGGAAACCCAAGGCCTGATTGCCGGAATGATTTTGTTGATTGCGCTTTTTCTCTACACGTTTTGGCCCGAGAATGCCCTTGCCAGCCAGAAAGAGAAAACGCGGCTCGACTACCTGCTCGAACGCAAGGAACAACTTTACGAGAATCTGCGCGATTTGAACTTCGAGTATCGCGCGGGAAAGTATCCGGAAGAGGATTTTGTTGCCCAGCGCGGGCTGCTTGAGCGCGAAACCGCGGAGCTCTTAGCGGAAATCGATCATTTGCAGCAGGCATGACGTTCGCCCCACTACCACGCTGTCATCCCGAGGAGGCCGCCACGGCGACCGACGAGGGATCTGCGGTTGCTTTTCTGAAGCTTTTCCATGCACGAATTTAGGGATGAGATCACTTTGATGAAATTGACGAAATCTACATTGCTCCTTTCCAGCCTCTGCCTCCTCCTCCTCGCCGCGTCGGCACACGCAGCGCCAGTCTCCGGCACAGTCACCGACAAGACCACGGGCAAGCCCGCCGCGGGCGATACCGTAGTTTTGGTCGAGCCCATGAGCGGCATGAGCGAAGTGGCGCGGACGACAACCAGCGCGCAAGGCCGCTACACGCTCAACTTGCCGGGCGCGAATCCCTTCCTCATCAAGGTGACTCATCAGGGCGCTGAGTATTTCATTCCCGCTCCGGAAGGCGGAGGCCCGGGCGACATCTCTGTGTACGATGTGTCTGCCATCGTGAAAGGCGTCACCATTGCCGAACGGGTAACAGGCGTCGAATCGGAGAACGGGCAACTGCGCGTGGTCGAGCGCTACAACATTCATAACGCCAGCACGCCGCCTACAACCCAGTGGAGCAAGAAGTCGTTCGAGTTGATTCTGCCGCCTGATGCCGTGCTGGGAGACGTATCTGCTCAGCGGCCGGGCTCCGGCAGCCTGCCGACCAGCATCAAGCTCGATCCCGACGGTCCCAAGGGTCGCTATTCGCTCAACTTCCCCATCCAGCCCGACGAGGGCGGAAAAGGAACGCTGTTCCAGATTCAGTACGACGTCCCCTACTCCGACGGCAAGTACACCTTCCATTCCATCGTTACGCTTCCCGCGCACACGTTTTGGGTGGTGATGCCCAAGTCCATGAGCTTCGATGGTGGAGCAAAGTTCCAGTTGTCTCCACAAGACCCGACCGTGCAAACCTATCTGATGCAGGATGCGCCGGCCGGACAGACGATCGATTACACGGTTTCGGGAATCGGAGCCTTTCCGCGCCAGGATCAAAGCGCACAAGGCGGGACAGGACAAGGCGATAGCGGGCAGGCAGCGCCTGGGAATCAGCCTGGCGGCGGCATTGGCGTGCCTATCAACACTCCCGATCCGCTGTCGAAGTACAAATGGTGGATTCTGGGCGGGCTCGGATTGGTTCTGATCGCCGCGGCGGCGTTCTTGCTGCGCAAGCCAGCCGGGGCCGAGACGATTACGCCAACCGGAGCGATCGCTGCAGGCGTTCCTTCAGCCTATTCCGCGCCCACCACACCTGCTTCGAAAAATGCAGCCTTGTTGAATGCGCTCAAAGAGGAGCTCTTTTCCCTGGAGAGCGACAAGATCGCCGGCACTCTTACGCCAAGCGAGTACGCCGAGCAAAAGGCTGCGCTCGAGACGGTGCTCAAGCGAGCGTTGAAAAAAAGCTAGTTATTAGCCCACAATTGATGAGCTCGCAGCATGATGGTTCTTTCATCCTGAGTAAAATACCGCTGTCATCCTGAGCGGAGTAAGCCGCATCTTTTGCGGCTTGCAAAGTCGAAGGACCTGTATTTCCGGGTTTCGACTTATGCTCGAACCTTTGGGAAGCCGCAGGTCTCAGCTCTCCATCGGAAATCGCTTCGGATGGATGCCAGTAGGACTTAGAACTCCCCGAGCCTTCCGCTCGTCGAATCTGCTGCGCGCGATTTTGCGCCTTTACGCCGATGCCAAGCATCAAAAAGGCCGAGAACGGAGCCAAAAGCTAGTAGCTGAAAGCTGCTTTTATGAACACCTTCAAAACCGCATTCTTGCTGACTCTGCTGACATTGATCCTGGTGCTCGCCGGCGAGTACTTCGGCGGGACCAACGGCGCGCTGATCGCATTTGCGATCGCAGCCGCGACCAACTTCTTCAGCTACTTCTATTCCGACAAGATTGCTCTCGCGATGTACAGGGCCCAGCCGGCGACACGCGAAGAGCTGCCGCGCGCCTACGACGTCGTGGAACGGCTGACGGGAAAAGCCGGCATCCCCATGCCGAAGATCTACGTCATCCCCACGGAATCGCCCAACGCGTTTGCCACAGGCCGCAATCCCCAGCATGCGTCGGTCGCGGTCACTCACGGAATTCTGGCTTTGCTGAACGATGAAGAACTTGAGGGCGTGCTGGCGCACGAGCTCAGTCACGTGCGCAATCGCGACATTCTCACCAGTTCAATCGCCGCCACGCTGGCCGGCGCCATCACGATCCTGGCTCGCATGGCCTTCTGGTTTGGAGCCTTTGGCGGCGTCGGAGACGGGCGCCGCGATCGCGAAGGTGGCGGCTTGGGAGCGATCCTGATGCTTCTGCTGGCGCCGTTCGCCGCGATGCTGATCCAGCTCTGGGTTTCGCGTACCCGCGAGTTTGAAGCTGACGCGTCAGGAGCCCATCTCACGGGCAATCCCTATGCTCTGGCCTCGGCTCTCGAAAAAATCTCCGCCGCCAGCCGCCAGGTTCCGCTCCTGGCCTCGCCGAGCTCAGCCCACCTGTTCATCGTCGCGCCACTGCTTTCAGGCGAGATGCTGGCTAGCCTCTTCAGCACGCATCCTCCCATTCAACAGCGGATCCAGCGGCTGATCGGCCGCCCTTCCGTCTATGGCTACCTCAGCTAAGTGTTCCGTCCCAGGAGTTCGCGCCAAAAATAAACTGTCATCCTGAGCGGAGTTCGCCGCGTATTTTGCGCCAAACGCAGTCGAAGGACCTGCATTTCGGGGCCTCAACTCATGCCGCGAACTAAGGGACACCACACAGAGGGCCCGGTGAGCTTATCCCCACCTCCGTTCCCTATCCTTTCCCGGGCTCTTGTATCCTTCCTCAATGAAGATTCTTCTTCGCACCTTCCTTTCTCTCGCGCTCATTGTGTGGTTAGGCGGTGAGATTTTCTTTCCCATCGTTGCCGCCGTCACATTCACCAGGCTCCAGCCAGACACGCACACCGCGGGCACGATCGTCGGTCAGCTCCTGCGCATCCTGCACGGAATGGGCTTGGTTTCGGCAATCGTCATTCTTGCGGTGCTGGCGCTGGCGCCGGCCTGGGGCATGTTGAAACCCCGTGCGGCGCTGGCGGCGATGTTTCTCGTTGTCCTCATGATCGGCTGCACGGTCTACTCGCAGTTCGGCATTATTCCGGCCATGGAGCGCGACCGTCGCGCCGCGGGAGGAGCGATCGACACCGCCGACGCCGTCAACTCAATCACGGTGCACTTCAACCAATTGCACGCCCGAAGCGAACAGGTTGAGGGCGCGATTCTTCTTCTGGGTCTCGCGACGGTAGTGCTGGTCGCCTGGGCAGAAACTGCGCAGACCTGAACCGAGTGTCCTGAATCTGTACCTCGCAACACAATGACCGGTCATCCTGAGCGAGTTTTGGTGCGCTTATCGCACTCAAACGAGTCGAAGCACCTGCATTTGCGCCCTCGTGATCTGGCAAACTTTGGATTCGCCGCACTAGCGCCGCAGATTCCAGCGCGCCGTGCTCTTGTATCATCGGAAAGGCTCGCATGCGCGCAGAACCTCGTGTGGGGCCACTCAGGAACGACTATGAAGACCGGCATCATTGGCCTGCCGCAGGTAGGCAAGACTTCGCTATTCAGAATTCTCACCAAGGCCAAAGTGGAGGAGCACGGACGCTCGAATCCGCGCGAGGCTCACATCGGCGTGGCGCGCGTGCCCGACGAGCGGCTGGAAAAGTTGTCTGCGCTCTATTCTCCCAAGAAGACGACGTTCGCCTCGGTTGAGTATGCCGACGTGGCAGCGATTGGACAAGAAGCGCTGAAAGAGACGGCGTTCTTGACCAACCTGCGCAACGTGGATGCGCTCATTCACGTGCTGCGCGTGTTTGAAAACGAGGCGGTCGCGCATGTGGGCCCGATCGATCCGCTGCGCGATGCCAAGAGCGTCGAGTTCGACCTCATGGTGAGCGACTTGACGCAAGTGGAGAAACGGATCGAGCGCGTCGAGAAGGACCTGAAGAAGGCGCGGACCAGCGATCTGGAGCGGGAGTTCGCACTCCTCTTACGCTCGAAGGAATCGCTCGAGAAAGAGATCCCGCTTCGCGAGTTGGAGATGACGCCGGAAGAGAAAAAGCTCATTCGGGGCTTTATGTTTTTGTCGCAAAAGCCAATTTTGTATGCGCTTAATGTCAGCGAAGGACCAAACCTGGGAGCCGATCTGGAAGGGGCGGTCACCCGTTACAAGCTCGACGAGCTTGCGCAACGGCCCAATGCCGGCGCCACGGCCATCTGCGGCAAGGTGGAAGCGGAGCTGGCGGATATGGATGACGCTGAGGCCGCGGATTTTCTTGAGAGCTACGGGCTCCATGAGAGCGGTCTGGTGCGCTTGATTCGGAAGAGCTATGAGCTGCTGGGATTGATCAGCTTCTTTACTGCGGGCGAAGACGAGTGCCGCGCGTGGACCGTTCCGCAAGGTTCGAAGGCGCCGCAGGCTGCCGGAGCGATTCATTCCGACCTTGAGCACCACTTCATTCGCGCCGAGACCATTCGCTGGGACCAGCTTCTCGACGCCGGTTCAGAGGCTGCCGCGCGCGCCAAGGGCACGCTGCGCCTCGAAGGCAAAGAGTATGTTGTGAAGGATGGCGATGTCGTACACATCCGGCACAGCGGGTGAAAAACGGGTTTAAGGTTTCAGGGGTCATGGATTCAGAACTCGGGCACCGAGGGCTATCGCGACTAAGGCCGCTTCGATGTCTGGTTTCATTCGTTCACTTTTTCACTTTTTCCACTCTCTCACTTATTCACTTCTTCACTCGTTCACGGCCAGAGGCCAATGCTCAAGCTCTCCCTTATTCTCGGCGCCATTGCCGCATTGGCCGATGTGGCGGGCGGGCTCGTGCTGGTGCGGGCGCGCGGCATTGAGCGTTATTTGCGCTACTTTGTCGCTCTGGGCGCGGGCTTCTTGATGGCAACCGCACTGCTCGAGATGACGCCGGAGAGTTTGCGGCTGAATCCGACGCTTGCACCGGCGCTGATTATGGCCGGCTATTGCGCCGTTCATTTGCTGGAGCACACCATCAACGCACATTTTCATTTTGGCGAGGAGACGCACGCCGGAGAATTCGTCTCAACGCATACCGGCTACTCCGTATTAGGTGGACTGAGTGTGCACGCACTCTTCGATGGCGTGGCCATCGGATCGGGATTCGCGCTTTCCAACTGGCTTGGATGGTTGATCTTCCTGGCTATTCTTCTGCACAAAGCGCCGGAGGGATTCACCATGGCCAGCGTGATGATGGCCAGTGGGCAGAGCCGCTCAACGGCATTCTGGTCGGCTGTGGCATTGGCCGGCGCCACAATAGCAGGCGTGTTGGTCATTCAACTCGTGCCGCGTTGGGTGCCCTACGGCCTGCCGGTTTCGGCCGGCGTCGCGCTTTATGTGGCTGCCACCGATCTGGTGCCGGAGGTGAACCGCGAACCGGGCATCCGCATGGCCCTCGTCTTTTTTGCCGGCGTGGTGGGATTTCTACTTCTGCGCTCGCTGCTCCCCGCGCTCTAGGTCACCCAGACTACGTTACTTTCCGTCTACTATGAATGCGGGGCAATCGTGCATTTTTAGTCGTCAGCATGTGCGCTCTTTCCCCTCCAAACCGCGCTCGGCCGAAGAAAAGGAAACATGCAGTCCAACGTGGCAATTGAAACTGCACCCGCTGCCCATGCAGCTTTCAGTTTAGAGCGGATCTCTCGGCGATCTCTCTTCGAGCCTTTGGGCGTTCTGCTCCTGACGATTTTGGGCTTCCTGGTGATGGGCTATCACCCCGGCCTTGAAGATGACGCGATCTATCTGGCTGCTGTGAAAGCCGACCTGAACCCGGCTCTCTTCCCATACAACGCAGCCTTCTTCCGCCTCCAGGTGCAGGCCACATTCTTCGATCGTTGGATGGCGCTTTTTGTCCGCTCGACCCGGATGCCCGTTGCCTGGGCCGAACTCGTCTGGCAGTTCATCGCCCTGTTTCTCATTCTCTGGGCAGTCAAGATGATCGCCAATCGTCTGTTCGCCGAAGAAACTGCGCGCTGGGCTGCCGTTGCGCTGGTGGCCGCCATGTTCACCTTGCCCGTCGCCGGAACCGCGCTCTACATGGCCGACCAGCATCTGCATCCGCGCAGCCTGGCCACGGCATTCATTTTGCTCGCCACTTGGCGGGTACTCGATCGACGATTCTGGCAGGCAGTTCCCTTGTTGTTGGTGGCTTGCCTGCTGCATCCATTGATGGGTGCAATGGGAATCTCGTTCTGCATTTTTCTCACACTGGCAATGAGGTGGGCAGCCAGAGCTCGCTCGTTCAGTGGCTCGCCGGCCATGCTTCTCGCGCCCGGCTGGGTTTTCGAGAAGGCCACTCCGAGCTGGCGTCAGGCATTGGACACGCGGACCTACTATTACCTCTACCAATGGACCTGGTACGAATGGCTCGGCGCGATCGGACCGCTGATTTTTTTCCTTGTCATCTGGCGCGTAAGCCGCGAGAAAGGCGACCTCTTGCTTGCCCGATTCTCACTGGCCGTCTTCTGCTACGGGGTCTTTCATCAGGTGCTGGCCATGGCGTTGCTCTGGCCCAGGTCGCTGGTACGCGTCACTCCCTGGCAACCCATGCGATACCTTCATCTCGTCTACTTCTTCTTTGTGCTGGTCGCAGGTGGCCTCATCGGCAAGTACCTGCTCAAGCGGAGCGCCTGGCGCTGGGCGGTGTTTCTCCTGCTTGCCGGCAGCTGCATGTTTGCCTGGCAGCGCGTTGAATTCCGCGCCAGTCAGCATCTCGAATTGCCCGGCCGCAAGCCAGCGAATGAGTGGTTGCAGGCATTCAGCTGGATCAGGCAAAACACTCCGGTGAACGCGTATTTTGCGCTTGATCCCCACTATATGGATGCACCCGGCGAAGATTATCACGGCTTTCGCCCGTTGGCTGAACGAAGTGAACTGGCCGACACGGTCAAAGATGCCGCCGCGGTCACACAGGTGCCTGAGTTAGGTCCGGTTTGGGCCACACAGGTTGACGCGCTAGCCGGCTGGCCGCAGTTCACTTTGGCCGATTTCGAGCGACTCAAGGCGCAGTTCGGCGTCGATTGGGCCCTGGTTTCCTACCCGGCTCCTCAGGGTTTGCCTTGCCCGTGGCACTCCAAAACGCTGGCGGTTTGCACCATCCCCTGAGAAACCCGTCCGCTCGATACAAGTCCCGCTTTGCAGGTTGCGCCTGCATCCGCGAGAATGAGAAAGTCACGACTCACTGAAGCGGAAACCTGAGATGCTGAACCTTACCCAACGGCTGATTCTCGGTAGTGTGCTTGTCGGCTGCCTGCTCCTGGGCCTCGTAGCCGTCACCCACAAAGCCCTGGCCGCTTCAGGACATCTCCGCTTTGCCGTTTTTGTGGTTGCGGCGGCCCTGATCGTGGAAGTTGCCACGGCATACTTCGTTCTGGGCCCCGTTAAGCTGCTGTCGCGCGATGCGCAGCGCATCGCTCAGGGAAATCTGGAGCATCGCATCGAGTGGCGCAGCCGTGACAGCTTTGGCATCCTTGCCGGTGAGTTGAGCCGGATTGCCATCCGCTTGCGCGAGTTGCGCGACAGCGAGGCTGGACGCCGCCAGATGGAATTTCAGCTTTCCGACGCGGTCCTGCAGTCGATCTTCGAGCCCATCATTGTCACCGACGGCAAAGGCCATGTGCTGAAAGTGAACCAGGCGGCTGCTGAACTGCTGGGCGAAGCCGCCGGCGACCGCATGGCCCTGGTCAACACGCCCGGCGGTGACAAGATTCTGAGCGCGATCAAAGATGTTGTCTCCATGCAGAAGGCCGTCGCCGCCGAAGGCGAAGCCTCCATGCTGCCCATGCGCATCGGCAAGCTGGAACGAAGCTATCGCCTGCGCACCACGCCCATGCGCGACTCAGAGGGGCGTCTCCTGGGAGCGGTAACGGTCCTCGAAGATGTAACCAGCTTGCAGGACATCGATCGATTCAAAACGCAGTTCATCTCCGTGGCCAGCCGCAAGCTGCGCGATCCGCTGCTGGGGTTGCGACGCGGGCTTTACACGCTGGCGCAGGGTTTCGGCGGGGAGATGACTTCGCTGCAGACCGAGCTGGTGGCTTCGGCGAGCAACGAGGCCGAAAAGCTCGACGATCTGATGGGCGACCTGATCGAAGTGGCCGAGCTCGACACCGGCAAGCGCGAGATGAAGCTCGAGCGGATCCGCCCGTTGCAGGCGCTCAATGAGGCGCGCGACCGCGCCTGCGACGAGGCCGTCAAAAAGCACATTCGCATCGAGGTCAGCGCCTATGCCGACTTGGCCACTGTGATGGCCGACCGGCGCGCCTTGCGTTCGATCCTCGACAATCTCCTCTCCAATGCGCTCCGCTACACGCCCGAAGATGGCGAGATTCTTCTCTCTGCCGAAGAGATCAAGCAGTTCGTTCAATTCAGCGTGCGCGACTCGGGGCGCGGCATTGAAGCCGAGCGGCTCAGCTCGATCTTTGACCGGTTCAATCCCTTCTCTGAGAAAGGCTCCGGGCTCGGCTTGGCGCTGGTGCGGCGCCTGGTCGAGTCGCTCGGTGGCCAGATCGCTGTCGAAAGCCGGTTGGGCCACGGGTCCACCTTCCGCTTCACGCTTCCCGTCGCCGTCACCGCCGGTGTGCATCACCCCGTCGAGGTGGGCTAAGCAATGGCTGAGATCAAGCTCGAACCCCCCGCACAAGAACCCGCCCGGCTTCGCATTTATCTTGGCGCGGCTCCCGGCGTGGGCAAGACCTACCACATGATCAGCGATGCTTATAACCTCAAGCATCAGCAGGGTGTGGACATCGTCATCGGCCTGGTCGAGTCGCACGGTCGCAAGGAAACCGAAGCACGCGTTCGCGATCTCGAAGTAGTGCCGCTCAGAGAGATTCCTTACCGCGGCGTCACTCTCAAAGAGATGGACGTGGACGCCGTCATCGCGCGCCATCCAAGCATCGTGGTGGTCGACGAGCTGGCCCATACCAACGTGCCCGGCAGCAAGAACCGCAAGCGATATGAGGACGTGCTCGAGTTGCTCGATGCGGGCATCAACGTCTGGACCGCGGTCAATATCCAGCACCTCGAGACGCTGAACGACGCGGTGAATCGTTCCGCGAACACCACCATTCGCGAAACCGTCCCCGACAGCTTTTTCAAGCGCGCCGACGAAGTGGTCAACGTCGACCTCACCGTAGACGAGCTGCGCAGCCGCCTGCGCCAGGGCAAGATCTACGCTCCCGAAAAAGTCGAGCAGTCACTGGCCAACTTCTTCCGTAAGGGAAACCTGAACATGTTGCGCGAGCTGGCCCTGCGCATTACCGCCGAGCAGGTGGGTAGCCGCGCCGCCGAGTACCGGCGAACCCAGGGTCTCGAGCAGGCCCCCATTCCCGAAAAAGTGATGGTGTGCCTCAGCACCAGGCCGGGCACAGAGAGGCTGTTGAGGGTGGGTTCGCGCATCGCAGGCCGCCTGGCGACCAACTGGTACGCCGTCTATGTCACGCGGCCCGACGACCGCGGCCACGGCGATCCCGAAGCCTACCAGCGCCTCGAAGAATACATGCGCATGGCGCGCGACCTGGGAGCGCAGGTGGTGAATCTGACCGACCGCAACGTCTCCGATGCGCTGATTCGTTTTGCGCAGCAGGAGAATATCTCGCACGTCGTCTTCGGCCAGTCGGCGCGCTCGCGCTGGGACATTCTCTGGCGCGGATCGGTGCTGAACCGCTTTCTCTCCGAAGTCCGCGACGTCACCGTGCAGGTGGTGCCGATGCAGAAGCCGTTGCGGCGGGCCTAGGGCTGGCAACAAGAGAACGAGGGATCCGTTTTGAAGCGGAAGGACGCCTGATCCCGCCCATGAGCCGTTGAGAGAAAATATGGTCCTGCACCCAATCGGATCGCCATTGTTAGTCTTTCAACGGATTCAGCCTTCACTCAGGTGGTGAGTATGCACGAACGAGCCGATATCGTTGTGCCGCAGGAGGCGGCCGATCGCGGTCAAATCCTCCGAGGCGAGCTCAGGTCAGCGGATGTCAGAATTCAGGGGATCCTGGCTCAGCTCTCAAAATTGTCGCCGCACACAAGGAATGCCTCAATTTTCCTTTATTCCACCCTGGACGAGGCAAAGATTTTGTTTCGCGCTCGTTCTCCTTTCTCATTCGATGGGTCAATGACGATGGACGGGCGCCAGATTACGCATTATCGCTCCAGCGAGATCTGGCTCAATTACGGAAGCGAGATGACGTTCTTCGAGACGCGCTGCTACACGCAGTGTTCCGGCAATCTTGTGGATCTTCAGATCAGGAATGATCCCGTGGATTCAACACCCGCACCGGCGAAGGGCTCCGCTTGGTTTGTGACGAATGGATGTTACCTCTTACGCTTCTTGGCTACCCCCAGCGCCGAAGAGCAACGCAGCATGATAAACGGCGTGGAGCGGCCTCCGCACAGGTTCACGCTCTCAAATGGCGGGGTCGCTGAAATATCCCGGATCACGGCGCGCCACAGTCGAAAGGCGGAAAAGGAAACGAGGAAGACAGCGTACGCGATCCAGGTTGGTTCCATGGATGACGTAAGAAACGTGGAGCGGGACGTTTCGGGATTGATGATACTCGCCTCCTTGGCCTCGCGGGAGCGAAGCGATTTCGGCTATTGGAGCGTGCGCGAGCCGACCGGCAGAAACATCCAGAACTGGCGATTTGGATTTGGGGGGTGGCCCAGGAGGACACGAGGAGAGGAACCATTGATCCGAATGGAAGGGTGCTGCGGCGAGTTTCTTAGATCCGCACTCAAAAGATATATGTCGGCCCCAGATGGCTCGGCGGTGGACTCGGCGGTGCACGCACTCTTAGCCAGGGAAATGCCGATCGAAACTCGAATCGTAAGGCTGTATTCCGCGTTGCAGGGCATTTTGATCTTTGCGTTGGGACTACCAATTTCCACGGACAAGAAGGTTAAAGAGCTCTACGCGGAATTCGAAAAAATAAATCCCCTCGACATTAGCGATCTATGGCCATTGATTGACGGCTCGGGAACGCCTTCGCTGAACCGCATTCGGAACGCGCTTGTACACGGGAAGGTGTTCACCGCAAGGGGCGACTTCAGATCGCTTAGCATCGCTGCCGAGAATCTTCAGTGGTTGCTGGAGCGTGTACTTCTGGCAACGCTGGGATGGGAAGTCGATCGGTCAGAAGTGTCTCGAAAAAACCTGAGCAAATACACGGCGCATCAATGGGCCAGCGAGTTCAAGAGTCTCAAGCTATAGACTATGGGACGCCACTCATCGTGAGGCTGCCCAGAGAGCCGCAAGCAGGTTTCACGGCGGTATTACGATGGATGCATGTCCGAAAGCTACCCCAAAGACCTCGCCAGCCATGTCCAGTCGGCGTTAACTGCAAATCGCAAAAGGGCTCCAGCCTTGGCAGCTTTGGTCAACCTTTTTGAGGTCCTGTATTTCGCGAGTCTGAAGACAGAAGAAGGACAAGGTATCTCGTGCCGAGTCGCCTTCATAAATCGGAAGCGTCCAGACCCTAATCCCCCTAAGCGCATCGTCGCAGACCGCTGGCAGTACTTCGCATTTGAATCTGAAATACCTTGTTCCGTAAGGAACCTAGTCAAGCTGTCCAAAGCGGCCGATTCATGGGTCTCGACCATCGCGGTAGATCAGGGCTCTGATGGACGACTAGCGATTTGGGGGCTGATAGATCAAAGTGTTCATTACAGCACCGCAGTAATGAATGAGACGCAATCGTGGGGACAAATGCCCGGCCTGTTCCAGGCAGCTATTCAGGGAACCGGGGAAATAGGCATCTACGACGGCTACACGTTCCTTGGCAGCCTTCGGCAAGGGGCGCTCGTTACAAGAGAAAGCGGGGTGCTCCAGCATGGGCCGATCCGTGAAAAGCTGCTCCCCGCAATACACGCATTCCGTGATCGCGTCGCTACGAATGTTGGAAAATCCGCATACGACATCCGAGCTCATTGGGATGGGTCCCTCGAACATCACTGGATTTCCACGCTGAGCAGGATCCTGATCGGAATTCGACGTTATGGCCACGGAGGGGCCCTGCTTCTGACAGACGAGGCGGGCGGCTTGAGAGTGAAATACCCCCTTAGCTACACACGACTCAGCGATGCGCTGGTGAGACAAGGGGCCCTCCTGGTCCGGCACACAAATTACTCGGACAGTTTGATGGAAGAATTCCTCGACAAGCGCAGCCGCACCGTTCCCACAGATCTCTATCTCGATGAATCCGTCAC
>JBEKPO010000106.1:0-15205 GCA_049520675.1 Occallatibacter sp.
ATCGGCGTCGTCAACTCCGGCTGGTGCGTCGCGGGGTTGCTGTCGATTCCCTCGCTGTCGAGCAGCACCTCGGCCGCTGCGGTTGAAGACGAGGTGCCGACCGTCGCCACAATGTAGGTCGCGGCGGTCGACGATACTGTGCCCGGGGCGGAATAAGCAGCCGAACAATAGGTGAACGCCTGGCTACTTCGCGTGCAGTTGGTTGCGCCTAAGGAGCCCTGCCCTCCGTTGGACCCGGTCGTGCTGCTCGAGAGAGCATAGTTGATGGCGGTCGAGCCTCCCGCTTCTGCAATGTAGCCCGTGACCGTGGTGCTCCCACCGGAGCCAAGAGCCACGTTTTCAGGAGTCAGCGGCTGTAGGAAGCCAGGGGTGATGGTCAACGTTGAGCTGGCCGCGTCGGTGCTGGTGGTCGACGTGGCCGTCACCTTCACCTGCACGCTATCGGCCGTCAAATACGGCGGCGGAGTATATTGGCCGGTGGATGAAACGGTGCCGGCGCCGGAGCTGGCATCTCCCCCTGAAACAGCGCCGCTCGAAAGCGAGGCCGTGAACTGTTCAACGGCGGCGTTCGAAGAGCTTTTCGAATTGCAGCCTGTGCAATTGGTGTCGATTGCCGCGGCTCCCGGAGTGACCGACAGAGTCCCGCCCGAAGAATTCATGGACGAGCCGGAGGTGCAGCCGGCGAGCACAATAATGGCTGGGAAGGCGCCCAGCGCGAGCATGCGGACAGGTCCTCGTTGCGACAAAGCAGTGAATCCGCGTCTTGTGGACCGTCCGGAGCGCGGGTGTTCCGTAGTTTCTAAGGAATTTCTACTCACCTGATTCAGCGCCTTCGCAACGAGCCAGACGCCTCCAAAGCCCATTGAATGCGGCGTTTGCCGCCTTCACAACCGCCGGCCTATTGAGCAACACGCCACCCGCATTCCACTCCGAGATCGTAGTTTAGACGGTTTGGCTTCGAAAAGCTGCCTCAGGCATATGAAAATGAAACAAAAGTCCTAAGACTGGCACGCGAGCGGGCTGCGTCGGCCACTTCGGAAGGCCCCGCCTCCGCAGATCGGCATCCGATCCAGTCTGAAAGCAGGAGAAACGATGGAATACGTCAATCTGGGCAAGACCGGCCTCAAGGTCTCCCGCATTTGCCTTGGCTGTATGACCTATGGGAGCCCGGCGCCGAATGCGCTTCTGCCAGGGCGGCAGCCTTGGGCGCTGAATGAAGCTGACAGCCAGCCCTTCCTGAGGCAGGCTCTCGATTCGGGCATCAACTTCTTCGATACTGCCAATGTGTATTCTGGCGGCGACAGCGAAGCCGTGCTGGGGCGATTCCTGAAGGCCAATGCGCGGCGCGAAGCCGTCGTGATTGCCACCAAAGTTCACAGCCTCATGCGCGACGAGCCGAATGGCCGCGGGCTCTCGCGCAAGGCGATCCTGTTCGAACTCGACCAAAGTCTCAAGCGGCTCGAGACCGACTACGTCGACCTCTACCAGATTCACCGCTGGGACTATGAGACGCCCATTGAAGAGACCCTGGAAGCGCTCCACGATGTGGTCAAGGCCGGCAAGGTCCGGTACATCGGCGCATCGTCGATGTACGCGTGGCAGTTTGCCAAGGCGCTGTATCTTGCCGACCGCCTCGGATGGACCCGGTTCGCTTCCATGCAGAACCACTACAACCTGCTGTATCGAGAAGAGGAACGGGAGATGATGCGGCTGTGCCTGGACGAAAAGGTTGCGGTGCTGCCGTGGAGCCCGTTGGCCCGGGGAAGGCTGGCCCGCCCGTGGAAGTCTGAGACCACGAGCCGCAGCGAAACCGATCGATTCGGCAACTGGATGTATTCGCAAACCGAAGACGCCGACCGAAAGGTCGTCGACCGGGTCGGCGAGGTAGCGGAGAAACACGGAATTCCGCGAGCCCAGGTGGCCCTGGCATGGCTCCTGGCCAAGCCCGGCGTCACTGCTCCGATCGTCGGCGCAACTAAAGCACACCACCTTGAAGATGCAGTTGCCGCGCTCTCCATAAAGCTCTCGACGGAAGAGATGGCAGCGCTCGAAGAGCCGTATGTGCCGCACCCCGTGCTGGGATTTAGCTGAGGCCGACTAAGCTCTCATCCTGAGCGAATTTTGGCACCTTCTGCGCCAAGTGAGTCGAAGGATCTGCGGTTGTTCTTCAATGGGATCACCCTAAAGCAACTTCATGGCATCCGGATCCCAGGAGACGATTGCACCGCGATCCATGCTCAGATTGCTCAGCAGCGCTGCTCCCGCAGCACGGAATCCAAAAACTGCGTCTTCTACAGGTGGTTTGCGCGTGCGCACCGAGGCAAAGAAGTTCTTGAAGTGGTCGTAGCTGTCGCTGTATCCGGCAGGCGCCACGTACTTCTCGTAGCCCGCGGCTGTCGGGCCCTGTGGATGCTGCCGCGGATATTTCCGCTCGTGTTCCTCAAGGATCATCTTCTGCGTGGCCTCGGCGAAGCTGCGGATCTCCAGGCCGGGGTCCTTTTCCCGAGGCACGCGATTCACGCTCACCGAGTCACCGGCGATTTCCATCGTCCCCTCGGAACCGGTAAAGATGAGGCCTTCGCTCTCCTCGCCGCCATCGACAAAGTTCACGCGCAAACTCAGGTTGAATCCCTCGCGATAATCGAAGAGGCCGAGCATCACATCGGGCACATCGCGGCCATCATCCCAGAATCGCAGGCCACCGGTGGCCATGCCGCGTGTGGGGCCGTTGGATCCGGTGATGAAATGCGTGCCGCTGAAGAGATGAACGAAAAGGTCTCCCGCAACGCCGCTCCCGTAAGCCTTCCACTTGCGCCATTGGAAGAAGTGTTCGGCGTTGAAAGGAATCTTCGGCGCGTCGCCAAGGAAGCGCGGCCAGTCGCATGCCTCGGGCGAGGCGTCTGGCGGAACGGTATAGCTCCACGCACCCATCGCGGAGTTGCGATCCCAACGCGCCGTGACCATGTTGAGCTTGCCGATGGCGCCGGAGGCAAGAAGCTCTTTGGCTTTGGAATAAATGACTGAGCTGACGCGCTGGCTGCCGATCTGCAGAATGCGGCCCGTGGAACGCGCGGTTTCGATCATTTCCGGCCCGTCGGCGTAGCGGTGGATCATGGGCTTTTCGCAGTAGACATCCTTGCCCGCCTTCATCGCGTCGACTGCGGCTTGTTTGTGCCAGTGGTCGGGAGTGCCGATGATCACAGCATCGATGTCCTTGCGCGCGAGGATCTCGTTGTAGTCGCGGGTGGTGAAGAGATCGTTCCCCCAGAGCTCTTTCGTGTGCGCGAGACGGCCGTCGTAGCAGTCTGCGGCGGCAATGACCTTGACGCCGGGCACCTGAATGGCCACGCCGGTGTCGTATTGCCCCTGGCCGCCGGCGCCGATCAGCGCGATCTGGATCTGATCGTTGGCGGCGATGGGCCGCGAAGTCTCCGCCTGCAGTGCCGCCATGGCATGAACGCAAGGCGCGAGCAGCGTCGCGGCGGAGATTGTGGATGCAGTCTTCAGAAAGTTACGACGATTGATTTCGTGCATGGTGGATACCCCTGGATGATCTAGCAGATTTACGCCATTCCCTACCATACACGGCCCGGAGATTCGAACGCTTGGCAGGGGCTCATCTTGCGAAACGGGACTCTTGAAGAGCGCAGACTCAGCCGCATGGCGGCAGCATCCACCATGGGCTCAGGGGCGCACTTCGCCGGCGCCGCCGGGGCCATTTAGCATCCATGATGTGCCTGCCCTGAACACTTCAGTCATGTATGTGCGCGGAGTAGGGCCGCGCGTGGCCGAACTGCTCGCCGCCAAGGGCATCCAGACCGCCGAAGACCTGCTCTATCATCTTCCCTTCCGTTACGAGGACCGGCAGAACCCACTCAGTCTCGACGAGCTGAAGCCGGGCGAAGTAGCCAGCGTCATCGCGGAAGTGCGCGGGTGGGCGCTCATGCGTACTCGCCGCGGCCCCATCTTCGAACTGACGCTGGGCCAGGGCCGGCGCGCCATGAAGTGCCTTTGGTTCCACGCGACCTACCTGGAAGGCAAATTTCACGCCGGACAAACCGTGGCCGTTTATGGCAGGGTCGAGCCGTCGCGATCGACCAGCAACTTCAAGATGATTCAGCCCCAGTTTGAAGTGCTGCCCGATGCGACCGAGGATGCGGAAACGCGTTTGCTCGAAGTAGGGCGAATCACGCCTGTGTACGAGTCCTTGGGCGGCAGCCGCCTCGCCTCGCGCTGGCAGCGCAAAGTGATCTTCAATCTGCTGGAATCGATGCGCGACGCTGTACCTGAGTGCCTGCCCCAATCGATGCTCGAACGGCTCGAGCTTCCCGGCCGCGGAACCGCGTTGCGCGAGGTGCACTTTCCTGCCGAAGGAACATCTCTCGGCGATTTGCAGAATGTATCGACTCCCGCACACCGCCGCCTGATCTTTGAAGAGTTGTTCTTCCTCGAGCTGGGGCTGGAGCTCAAGCGGCGGCGGATGAAGGAGCGGCAAGGCATCGGCTTTGCGACCAACGAGAAAGTGCGCGAAGCCATTCGCGAGGTGCTGCCCTTCCATCCCACGGCGGCGCAAAAGCGCGCCCTGGGCGAGATCGTCGCCGATATGCGCGAAGCCACGCCCATGCGGCGTCTGCTGCAAGGCGACGTGGGGTCGGGAAAGACGATTGTCGCCCTGCAGGCCATGATTGTGGCCATGGAGAACGGCTACCAGGCAGCGCTCATGGCTCCGACGGAGATTTTGGCTACGCAGCATTTTCTGGCGGCGCGAAAGATACTGGAGCGATCGTCGCGCAAACCGCGCATTGTTCTGCTCACCGGCTCGCTCGATGACGATCGCAAGCGAACCAATCGCGGGCTCATCAACCGCGGCGAGGCCAACCTGGTCATTGGCACCCACGCCTTGATCGAGGAGAAAGTGGAGTTCGACCGGCTTGGACTGGTGATCGTCGACGAGCAGCACAGGTTCGGCGTATTGCAGCGATTCAAGCTGATGAAAAAGCCCAACCAGCCCGAGCCTGACGTGCTGGTGATGACAGCCACCCCCATTCCGCGGACGCTGGCGCTTTCGCTTTATGGCGACCTGGACCTGAGCGTTCTCGATGAGCTGCCGCCGGGGCGCAAGCCGATCGTTACGCGGCGAGTCGCGGATGATCGGGCCGATGAAGTGTGGGATTTCGTGCGAAAGCAGGTGGCTCAGGGCCGGCAAGCCTACATTGTCTATCCCGTTATTGAAGGCGTGCGGGACGACCAGCCGGAATTGGACTTCCCGGACGACGAGCAGCAGGCCGGAATCACGCCGCCTGTTCGAGAATCTCCTCCAAAAAGTAAAACAGCGGAGCTGTTGTTTCCGCGCGCTGCACAGGAGGCCAGCCCCAATGCAAAATCGGGACTCCGGTCGGCAGTCGAGATGCACGCGACACTGCGGGCCGGGCCGCTGGCCGGCCTGCGGCTCGGTCTGCTCCATGGACGGCTCGATGCCGACGAAAAAGATGTCATCATGCGGCGTTTCCAACGAGGCGAAATCGACGTCCTGGTTTCGACAACAGTGATCGAGGTTGGAGTTGACGTGCCCAACGCCAGCGTGATGGTGGTAGACCATGCCGAACGCTTCGGACTCGCGCAGCTGCACCAGTTACGCGGCCGGGTGGGCCGTGGCAACGCAAAGAGCTACTGCGTTCTAATGACCGGCAACGTGATATCGGAGCAGGGTCAGGAACGGCTGAATGCCATGGTGCGCACGCAGGACGGCTTCGAGCTGGCCGAACTGGACCTCGCGATGCGCGGACCCGGGGAATTTTTTGGGACGCGGCAAGCGGGCCTGCCTGATCTCCGCGTTGCCAATATCGTCCGCGACCGCAAGCTTCTCGAGTTGGCAAAGCAGGAAGCGGTCCGGTTCGTCGAAGGCCCGGAACGCGCGGTGACTGAAGCTGAGCGAGCCATGGTGCGAATGCAACTCAAGCAAACCTGGCAGCGGAAGTATGGCTTGGTCGAGGCTGGCTGAAGCGGCAATTTCGGAACCTGGAAGCGGTTGCATCAATCCGGCTTTGAAAGGGCACGGCTTCAGCCGTGCCGTGAGAGCCGCACAAACATTGGGGCTTTAGCCCCTGAGGGAAACTTCTTCATCGCCTCAAATTATTGATGCAACCAACTCCAGCCTGGAAGACAGCCCGACTGAATCAGCGCGGCTTTAAACCGGACCTGACGGTTTCAAAATGCCCGGCATCCCATGAGGGCTCGTCTGAATCTCCAGATCGACGCTCGCAATCTCGGCGCCACAATCGGGCGCTTGATGACGCGTGCATTGGCAGAGCTCAGTGAAGCCGATATGCCCGCTCCTGCTAAGCTCTACCCCCGCCGCGATCAACAAAGTGTAGATATCGACACAAGCCTGGCGCTCGAATTCGAACACCATGGTCACCACGCCGGAGTCGTCGGCTCCGCGGCGTAGCACCCACCCACCGCAGCCTAGAATCGCGCCGGTCAACGATCGCACCAGGCGCGACGGCTCCACGGTCGACATCGCTTTCATTTGCATGGCCCATGGAGCCCCGATCTCCTGATGCTTTTCGGTCATGGCTGGCCTCAAACGCTATATCGGAGGTGGGCAATCCGCGATAAAAGCTGTTGCGGAGTCGAACGTTGCTTGCCTTTCTTTGGCACAGCCCGGCGCTCCTGCCGGCACGATGGTCGCCGCCACGGCGTTCCGCGCATCCCGACGCGCCGGTGTAGATCCCGCGACGGTCTGGCTGTGATTCGCGCTGAGAAGCCACGTATTGTAGCTTGAGGATCAGGCATCTCATGATCGTGGGAACCGGAATCGACGTGGTGGAGATTGAGCGCATCCAGCGGGCCATCGATCGCTTTGGCCAGCGATTCCTCAACCGCGTCTTTTGCCGCGCCGAACAAGCCTACTGCCTGCGCAAACGAAACTGCGCGGAGAGCTTTGCCGCTCGTTTTGCGGCCAAGGAGGCCGCGGCTAAGGCGCTGGGTACCGGCATGAGCCACGGCGTTAGCTGGCGCGAGATCGAAGTGGTGCGGGAACCGGGCGGCCGGCCGGCGCTCTGTTTTCATGGGCGCGCGGCCGAGATCGCCCAACGCATCGGAGTCGAACGCAGCCATCTTTCGTTGACTCACACCGGGCGCCTGGCCATGGCCAGCGCCGTGCTTGAAGGCAGGCCGTAGCTCGGCTGGTTCTGCTATCCTCAAGGCGTCGACTCACGCAGTTCCGCCAGGGGAGTTACGTGCCAAGCCGCAAAGAGATTGAGTGGTCGCAACTGAAGGTAGGGGCTTTGGTTATGGCCGCTGCCGTCATTCTGATCGCCCTGGTTTTTCTCATGAGCGGCACCACCGGCGGATTCTTCGCCCACAAGATCACTCTGCGCTCGTATTTCCCCAACGCTGCCGGCATCAAGGACGGCTCTGAGGTGACGCTGGAGGGCGTGACCATTGGAAACGTGGTGCACACGCGCGTGGTTCCGGATAGAAATCCCAACCCCGTGGAAGTCACCATGCAGGTTGGCGAGCGATTCCTCCGCGATCTGCATACGGACTCGACCGCCTCGATCGGCACCGCGGGCGTGTTGGGCGACAGCTACGTCGATATCGACTCGACGCTCGCCAAGGGCCCCGCTCCAGCCAACAACGCCGAACTTCCCGTCTCCGGCGCGCCGACCATCCAGTCGGTCATCAGCAGCAGCCAGATCTCCATCGAGGAGATCAACCGGCTGATGCACAAGATCGAGGCGCTAATCGACACCTTGAGCACCTCGCGCGGCACGCTTGGAGAGATCATCAACGATCCGGGCCTGAAGAAGAATCTCGTTTCGATTGCTACGAATTTGCAGACCGTGACCGGGGCCATTGCCGATGGCAAGGGGTCACTCGGCCAGCTGGTGAATGACAATACGCTTTACACCAAGCTGAATTCCGCCGTCGATCAACTCAACGCCATTACAGCTGATTTGAATGCCGGCAAAGGGACGGCCGGCAAACTGCTGAAAGACGAAACCCTCTACAACAATCTCAATTCGGCTGTCGCCAACGTGAACCAACTGACGGCCCAGATCAACTCCGGCAATGGTGCGCTGGGTAAGCTGGCCAAGGACCCGGCCTTCGCGCAAAAACTGGATGACGCGGTGACCAACCTCGACAACATTCTGAAGGGCATCAACGCCGGCGAGGGTACCGCGGGACAACTCCTGAAGAATCGCGCGCTGTATGACCACGTCGACGACACCATGGACCAGGCCCGGCAGCTGGTCAAGGGGATGCGCGAAAACCCGAAGAAATATCTGGTGATTCAGCTCAAAGTCTTCTAGCAATTCCGCGATTTCTCCGAGGATTCGCTGAACCGGCGACTTCTCTGCGCCGTACATTCCCTTGGAGGTCCCATGCGCCCGATCAAGATCGCCATCCTGACCGTTTCCGTCGCCGCCGCTTCCCTGCCCTTTCTCGCGCGTTTTGCGCCTTCTGCAAAGGCCGCTGCTGCCAATGCGCCCGCTTATGGAGCCAACGGCGATCTGCTTCCCGTCGGAAGTTATCGCGAGTGGATCTATCTGAGCTCCGGCGTCGGCATGAGTTACACAGCCAAGCCGGCGGACATGACGACATTCGACAACGTGTTCGTGAATCCCGAGGCATATCGAAGCTTTCTGGCGACGGGCACATGGCCCGACAAGACCATGCTGGTGCTGGAAGGTCGTGAAGCGAAGAGCAAGGGCTCGATCAACCAGAACGGCCACTTTCAGGGGACGCAGTTGGTGGGGTTCGAAGTCCACGTGAAAGATGAAGCACGATTCCCGGGCAAATGGGCATTCTTCGATTTCGACTCACCGGAAAAGAGCGGGACGCTGATCCCTCAGGGAGCCCCGTGCTATGGCTGCCACGCCGCCCATGCGGCCGTCGACACGACGTTCGTCCAGTTTTATCCCACGCTGCTGCCGATTGCCGAGGTCAAGAAGACGCTGAGCGATTCGTATTTGAAGGATGAGGCAGCGCAGGCCCCGGACAAGTGATTTATCTCGCCGCCGGGCCGCGATAGACCTTCCAGAATTCCCCAAACGCCTCGAGGCGCACCACCTGGAAGAAATCGTCTGCAACCACGAAGAACAACACCGAACCACCCCAGACGACGTGCATCGCGCCGGGCCCTAACTCATCGCTGAACGGCAAAGGCGCCGCCGAGAACACCATGGCGAGCACCACCAGCGCCAGCTTGACGATGCCGAGAACAAGATTCACCTCGGCGAGCTTCCCGCTGAAGGCCTTGCCGAGCTTCAGGGTTTCAGTAAGAGCCGAAAGCGCCGAACGGTTTTCGAGAGTCGCCAAAATCGGCGCCATCGACACAGTCCAACCGATCACGGCCCACGCGGTGAAGAATCCCAGCGATAGAAAGATTGCCCAGATGAAGAAGCCAATCAGATCCGGCTCACCCTCCACCCTGATGTGAGTCGCGGCTATCCAGCCCATCGATTCGTACCATCCCCATAGCGTCAACCCGAACAAGCAAAGCCACGCAGCCTGCAGCAAGATCATCGCGGAGATGCGAAACGGGCGAGCCGGAACTCCCGAGGAATCCAGTTTTGTCAGCAGTAGCGCCCGGCCGAGGGCTGAAACCACCACCCACCACAGCGCTGCCGAGGGCAGCAGCCAGCCCATCGCGGCCAGTACGTGCGGCTCGTAATACGCGAGGACCGCGGAGATCTGACGGGCGGCGATCCACGGGTTCTGGGTGTCGAGAGCGCCGGCGCCGGAGGCTTCTGGCGGGAAGGCCGTCAGAAGCAGATGCCACTGCCTCCAACCAACAATGAAAAGCGGAATCCCGAAGAGCCAGCGCCAGGCAACTTCGATGGCGATGAGTGAGGGCCTGCGAAAAACGCTGCCCATGTGCTCAACCAGAAGCTGGGTCCCGCGTATCGGCGTTCTTTGCTGGCTGCCGGTCACACCGGCCTCACTTTACGACCAGGTTGACAGCACGTCCGGGCACGACAATCACTTTGACAATGGTCTTCCCTGCCGATCGGGCGCGAACCCTTTCGTCGGCCAGCGCCGCGGCCTCGATGGTCTTGCCGTCTGATCCCGCCGGGACACGCACCACCGCGGCCAGCTTGCCATTGATCTGCACGGGAATCTCGATTTCGTCTTCCTTGGCCAGCCCCGGATCGCTTTTGGGCCAGGGCGCGACGAGAATAGCCCCCTCGCCGCCCAACTCCTCCCAAAGCTCCGCCGCAAGGAACGGCGCAAACGGGGCGAGCAGCAAAACCAGCGTGGTGAGAAGCTCGCGAACCACCGGCACGGGAATCTCCCCTGAAGCCAGCCTCGCATCGGCGGCCTGCAGCTCGTTCACCAGCTCCATGATTGCCGCCACGCAGGTATTGAAGTGCCAGCGGCCCTCGAAATCATGCGTGATTTTGGCAATGGTCTGATGCAGCTTGCGACGCAGTGCTCCGCACTCCTGGGTTTTGGACGAGAGTTGAGGCTCGGCAGAAGCACCCCGCGCGATCGCCGAATACTTCGTGACCAATCGCCACACACGGCCCAGGAATCGGCTCACACCCGCAACGCCGTCCTCCTGCCAATCGAGGTCGCGGTCGGGCGGCGCAGCGAACAGCGCGTACATCCGCGTGGCGTCGGCCCCGTAGCGAGCCACCATGTCGTCGGGCGAAACCACATTGCCCTTCGACTTCGACATCTTGGCGCCGTCTTTGATCACCATGCCCTGGGTAAATAGCCGCGTCGCCGGCTCATCGTTCGACACCATGCCCAGGTCGCGCATCACTTTGGTCCAGAAGCGCGAGTAGATCAGATGCAGAATCGCGTGTTCAACTCCGCCGATGTACTGGTCGATGGGAAACCAGTAATCCGCACGCTCTCGTCCAAAGGGAGCAGTAGAGTTCTTCGCGTCGGTGTACCGGTAAAAGTACCAGCTCGAATCGACAAAGGTGTCCATGGTGTCGGTTTCGCGTTTTGCCGGGCCCCCACACTTGGGACAGGTGACGTTGACGAACTCCGGATCGCGCGCCAGAGGCGAACCGCCCTGCTGCGTGATCTCGATCCTCTCGGGCAGAATGACGGGGAGTTTATCGTCTGGCACCGGAACCAGCCCGTCGCGCTCGCAGTGGATCATGGGGATGGGTGTACCCCAATAGCGCTGCCGGCTTACACCCCAATCCTTCAAGCGATAGATGACCTTCGCCTCTCCGAATGCGCCGCGCGCCGCAGCCTTTTGGAGGAGCGCCTGAGCCTCGGCGCAGGTCTTCCCGTTGTACTCGCCGGAGTTGATGAGGGTCCCGTCTTCCGCGACGAACGGAAGGTGCTTCGCACCGTTCTCGTTTTGGACGGGCTGAATGACCTGCTTGATTTCTATTCCGTACTTCGTCGCGAACTCGAAGTCGCGCTCATCGTGTGCCGGAACGCTCATGATGGCGCCTGTGCCGTACTCCATCAGCACGTAGTTCGCCACCCAAATGGGCACGCGCTCGCCATTGTAGGGATTCAGGGCAAACTTACCCGTGGGCACGCCGTGTTTTTCGATCTCGCCTACATTTCCAGCCTCGCGCGCCTTTTTCTGTTCCGCGAGCAGCATGTCGACCTGCGCCTTCAACGCCGCATCGGCCGAAGCAAAGAATGTCACCAGCGGATGTTCGGGCGCAAGCTGCACGCTCGTTGCTCCGAAGATGGTGTCGATGCGCGTTGTGAAGACGCGAATCCGCACCGAGTCAGGTTGCGGCGATAAAACCACCGGCGCATCCGTCGAGCCGGCAATAATATCGTCAGGCGCGAGGAAAAAGTCTACTTCCGTTCCCTCGCTGCGGCCGATCCAGTTGCGCTGCATGGTGCGCACTTTTTCCGGCCATCCGTCGAGCTGGTCGAGGCCGTCGAGCAGCTCCTGCGCGTAGGCGGTGGTGCGCAGGAACCACTGTTCAAGGTCGCGCTGCTCAACCTTGGTCTCTTCATGCCGCCAGCAGCAGCCATTCACCACTTGCTCGTTGGCAAGAACCGTGGCGCACTCCGGGCACCAGTTCACCTTGCTTTTCTTGCGATAGACCAGGCCCTTCTCGTACATGCGCAGAAAGAACCACTGGTTCCAGCGGTAGTAGTCGGGCAGGCAGGTGGTCACTTCAGTGGCCCAGTCGTAGCTGAATCCGAGGCGCAGCATCTGCCGCTTCATGGCGGCGACGTTGCCGAGGGTCCACTCCCTTGGAGGCGTGTTGTTCTTGAGCGCGGCGTTTTCGGCCGGAAGCCCGAAGGCGTCCCAGCCCATCGGGTGCAGCACGTTGTAGCCGCGCATCCACATCTGACGAGCCAATGCGTCGCCAATGCTGTAGTTGCGCACGTGGCCCATGTGCAGTTGCCCGCTGGGATAAGGCAGCATCTCGAGCACGTAGTACTTCGGCTTGTCTGTGCCGGCCGGCTCCGCAGCGTAGAGCTTGGGTTCCGCGGCCCAGCGCTCCTGCCACTTCTGCTCGATCACAGCCGGGTCGTAGCGAAGTTCTTTATCGTCCGCCATTCTCTCCAGTGTAAACGGGGCGCGGATGAGTTACATTGGTGGCGTCGGAAAGCATTCAACCCGTCGCAGATGGAGGAAACCCAATGAAAAGATTTCTCGCGGGCGTGGCGTGCGGCTGGTTGGCACTGGCCGTGGTGCAGCTTGCTTTCATGCTCAGGGCGCAACAACACACAGACAGCGCCGTCGTCCAGGAAAAAATCCTCGTGGACAACCAGAAAGTGACGATTCGGCGTTGGCAACTTGCTCCCGGGGAGCGGTCACCGATGCATACCCACTCGCTCGATCACATCTACATGGTCATTCACGGGTCGAAGATCCGCGACCATCTGGCGGACGGGACCACTCACGACGACAATCAGGAGACCGGTCGCGTGGGCTTCTCAGTCTTTTCGGCCAACCCCAAAACGCATTGGTTTGAGAATGTCGGCGCCGTTCCGTATGAAATGGTCTCGATCGACCTGAAGCCGGCGCCCTGATTGCGGCCATCTCGCCCGGTCACTTTTTCGGCCGCGACTCGGGCGGCACCATGCCGGCCACCCGGTAGTACACCACAAGCTGCCCGTAGTGCTCGCCAGAGTGCTCAATGAATCCCCACGCGTAATCGCCGACGCGAACCTGCTGGCCCGAAAATGGGTCGGTAAAGATGTCGTTGAGCCCGCTATCGCCTTTGCTCTTGATCAAGTCCGCACCATCGGCAAACGACTTCTTGACGAACTCCACCACGGCGGCCTTGGTTTTGTAGTCGGCCCGCTTCGGATCGCCCGTCGGGGCCTTCAGGCCCTTCGCTGGATTGATGAAGTAGTAGTTTCCGCCGGCAGCGTGCAAAAGCTGCTCGGCAAACGACCGTTGCGCAGGATTCGGCTTGAAGTCGTATTTGTCCTCGGGAAAATCCTCGGCCATTGCGATAAGTTTCCGCCCGATATCGTTCCAGTTATCCAGCAGGACTTTGGATGGACTGTCGGGTGGCTTAGGTGTCTGCTGGGCCATCGCCGCCTGAACCAACAGCCCGGCCCCCAGAATCACGACAAGCCGCTTGCTTAAGTTTTGCATCGAACAATCTCCTTTCAAACCAGTCTGGCCTCCGCCATCAGACTACGACAAAGCTGAAAATAATAGATTTCTTTGTGACGAACGGCGTTCATCACGGGCTCGTTTCTCAGTCCCCGAATCGATCAACCTCGGGTGTGGGAGGGGTTGGCGGCCACGCTGCATGTGCGCTTCGCCGATCTATCCCACCACACTCTTCAGGACCCTCACGTTGCGCTCCTCATCACCCGGCTCGTCAACCGGCGTCTCGGCAATGAACGCGCAATGATCGAAATGCGGGTCGTTGAGCAGACTGCGGAAAGGCTCGATGCCCATGGTTCCCTCGCCGATGTGCTGGTGACGGTCGAGCTTGGATCCGCGAGCAGCCTTCGCGTCGTTGCAATGCCACACGCGTACGGCGTCAAAGGTCACCGTGGCGGCAATCTGCTTCATGGTCTCGGCGTAGCCCTCGCCGCTCAGCAGGTCGTAACCGGCAACGTGGGTGTGGCAAGTGTCAAGACAAACCCCCACCGGAGCGTGGTTGCGCAGAAGTTCGACCAGCTCGGCCACCTGTTCGAAGCTGCCACCGAGCGAAAACTCCGCGCCGGCGGTGTTCTCAATCAGAATATGAAAGCCAGTTCCCTGCCACGGCAGTCCGTCGATGGCTCTCTCGATCGAGTCTGCGGCCAGCTTCAAACCCTCGTTGCGCGTCATTCCCTTCCATGAGCCCGGATGAAGCACCAGACACTCGGCGCCAAGCACCAGCGCGCGCTCAATCTCGCCACGAAAGGCAGCAACGCTCTTTTCCCGAACGTCACTCGACTGGCTGCAAACGTTGACCAGGTAGCTCGTATGGATGACGAGCGGCCCGACATCGAGCTTGGCACGCAGCTCGCGCATGCGCACCGCTTGCTTCGGGTCGATCTTCGGGGCGCGCCACATGCGCGGGCTTGAAGAAAAGATTTGGAAGGTATTGGCGCCAATCTCTTTGGCGCGCTCGACGGCATTCGACACCCCTCCCGCCGTCCCCAGATGAACCCCGATGCGCTTGACCATGCGATCAGTCTACCGCGCGTTCAACGCCCGCCAGAAAGTTGCATTGTCATGACATTTGCGTGACATCTCGGGTTCGCACCGCTGCTAGTGTTGCAGAGGTAATCAAGCGCCCTCCCCCATCAAACCGTCGCACCCGAGGACAACTTATATGGATTTTTCGAGTTTCAGAATCTCGCAGATCTCTCGCCGCGCCTTCTCAGTAGGCGCTCCGCTCGCCGCCTTCACCTGGCTCGCAGCTTCCACTTTCGGTTTAGCTCAGCAATCCGCGCTCGATCCCGACGGCGCGTTTCTTCCCGCCCAGGTGTGGGACATTTCCACCGTGCCGTCGAACGGCGATGGGAACCCTTACGGAGTCGCTTTTGTCAACGACAACTTCCCCGTCGGCTCAGGTCCGCTGCATCATGGCGACATCCTGATTTCGAACTTCAACAATTCTTCGAATCTGCAGGGCACCGGCACGACCATCGTGAGCATTTCGCCTTCCGGTGCGCAGTCACTCTTCTTCCAAGGGACTGCACCCCTCGGGCTCACCACCGCACTCGGCACTCTGCAGGCCGGATTCATCGTGGTAGGAAACGGGCCCACCAGCGACGGCACATCCTCGACTGCAACCCC
>JBEKPO010000107.1:0-14604 GCA_049520675.1 Occallatibacter sp.
TTCACACTTGCCGACGCCGCCACCGTGCTCGGCTATGCAACCTTCACCCCTTTGTCGGGCATCACGGCGGTGACCAGCACCTCCGGGGGTAGCAACGGAACCGGAAACGTCTGCACGACGCCCGCGTCCGGCACGTTCCTTCTTGCCCCCGCTACCACCGTACCCACCACCTCCACCGCGGCGAGCGGACTATTCACCGCCCTCGGGAACTGCAGTAGCTCGGGAATTAGCGCGAGCGGTTATTCCACCAATAGCTTCACGCTCGCCGATACCGTGCTCGGCTATGCAACCTTCACCAACTTGTCGGGGATCACGACGGTAGGCGCTACCTCCGGGGGTAGCAACGGAACCGGAAATGCGTGCACCGGCTCATCGCCCATCGCGGGCACCTTCATCCTCAACACGGCCAGTACCGTGCCCACCACCTCGACCGCGGCGTCAGAACTGCAAACCGCACTCAACGCATGCAGTAGCCCGGGGTTCACCACCCAGAACCTAACCAGCAACCACTTCACGGTGACCGACAGCGTGCTCGGCTATGCGACCTTCACCCCTCTGACCGGGATCACGACGGTGAGCGCTGCCTCCGGGGGTAGCAACGGAACCGGAAACGTCTGCACGACGCCCAGCGCCGGCACTTTCCTTCTTGCCCCGGCGACCACCATTCCCACCACCTCGACCGTGACGACACAACTGCAAACCGCCCTCGCCGCGTGCCCTGCCACAGCGGGAATTAGCGCCGGCACAGTAAGCGGCCTCACATTTCCGGTCACCGACTCCGTGCTCGGCGCTGCAACCTTTACGGGCTCGGCCGATCTTAATTGGACGAGCGTAAACAACGGGGGCAACGGATCGTATGGCTGCTCCGGTTCAATTCCCAGCCTCACAGCCACCTATGCGAGCGGCACCACGACGACGCTGGCGAGTAACCTCAGCTCGGCGATCGCGACTTGCGGCGCATCCGCGGGCATTACCTCGAGCTACACCAGTGGCAGCTCATTGACCGTCGCCGATGCGACGCCCGGGACCGGCGGCAACAGCGGCACCACCTTGTCCCCCACCGCAGCCGGATACTTCGCCTGGAGTGCGGGGAGCCTCGCGGGCGGCTTGGACGGCACCAACTCGGCCACCGGGTTTAAATATTGGACGGTCAGCACCTACGACACGCCGGGCCAGGAGGCCACCGATCTGGCGACCGCATTCGGCGATAACACGAACCTGACTGGTGTGGGGATCGGTGCTGTTGCAAACCCCGGCGCCACTCCCCCGACGGTTGTCCTCACCGCTGCGCAGGGCGGTGCCGTAGGCAACACCTACACGGCCTCAGCCAACGACAGCCCCGGCACCCTCGTAACCTTCGCCAATAGCGGAGACTTCACCGGCGGTGCAGACGGAATTGCGCCCAACGCCTATCCCGCGAAGTACGCGTTCTCCACAACCGCCGAGAGCTGCACCAGCGATTACGTCGCCTACCCGACGGGGCTCGGCGGAGCGAATGCAACGGTCATCGCCTACAACAACCTCTACGCAACCACTTGCGCTACCGGCCATGTTCCCAATATCGCCTGGGCATATAACACGGGCGGCACGTCGACGCTCTCTCCCGTCATTTCTCTCGACGGTACGCAGGTCGCCTATATTCAGGTCGCTGCGGGTGTAGCGGAGCTTGTGATCCTGAAGCCCGCAATCGGCACAAACAACGGAACGGTCGGCACGCCGAACGCCTTTACCGGCGGAAGCGGGTTGGTCGGCAACAGCTCGTACCGCACCTGCACCGCGCCGTGCTACACGACCATCGCCTTCGGCAATAGCGCCAACGATACGAATTCGGCTCCGTTTTACGACTACAACACCGCCGGCGGCGATATCGCCTGGGTAGGCGACAACAGCGGCGCGCTCCACGAGTTCACCGGCATCTTCCTTGGCGCGCCCGGCGAAAACACTACAAACTGGCCGGTGACGGTCGATTCCGGGGCAACTCTTACCAGCCCGGTTTGGGATCCGGCTTCGGGCAACGTCTTCGTCGGCGACTCGAATGGAGAGCTTTCTTACGTGAACACCTCGGGCACGCCTGCGGCCACAAGTTCTGCCGTCCTGTCCGCCGCGGGCAGCACCGGCATTGTCGACGGGCCACTGATTGACGAGGTGCCTGCGACGCCGCTGGTCTACGCGTTCGTGGGCGACTCGACGGGCTCAACCTCCCTGGTGGAGCAGTTCCCAACGAACTTCAGCGGCGGAGGCAGCGCAACCCATACCGCGAACGTTTCCTCAGGCGGCGCAACCACGTCGACGGTGCTTTACAGCGGCAACTTCGACAACCTCCACTACGACATTGGAGCCACGGGCGGAAACCTGTGGGCCTGCGGATACAGTAGCTCCGAGCCCTCACTGTTCCAGGTCTCGATGACCGGAACCTTTGGCTCCAGCTCGGTCAATGAAGACACCATAACCAGCGCCGCAGCCACATGTTCCCCAGTAGCAGAGTTCCTGGGGGCCAAAGCAAACACGACCCTGGCCACCGCAGTCACCACCACCGGTCAGACTGCTTGGTGCGTCGCCAGCAGAACGGGCATGGCCACCAACGACTACCTTCAGGTCGGCTCGGAGATTGTGCTGGTCACCAGCACTACCGGCGGCTGCAGCTCGGGCTCACGCGTCAACGTGACCCGCAACCAGGAGGGGACCACCGCCTCTACCTACGCCGTGGGTGCCGCCGTGCAGGATATCCAGGATTGGCTCTACCTGAGCGTGTCCGCAAACGGAGCTGACACCGGCTGCTCGGGCGAGTGCCTTTACAACTACTCGGTTACTACGACCACCGCCCCAGCCAACTCGACGAACGGAATCACTGCGACCGGCGGCACCAGCGGCGTGATCGTCGACAACTCCCTCACCGGGACCGGCGAATCGCAGATTTACTACGGCACCCTTGGAAATCTGTCTTGCACAGGCAATACAGTGTCGGGGACGAGCGGCACTGGCTCCTGCGCCGTCCAGACGTCCCAGTCCGCACCATGATTTGGTCCGGCTTTTCAACCGAATCAGGCTTTTACCCTCTGTTATTCTTAAGAACGAGCACTCGGCAAACGCACGAAACCCCAATCGAGCGAGGTACATAGGTGAACACGAACTCTACCGACCAGAAACAGCGGCTCGGCCCAACCAGTGACTCGAAGCGGACGGCCAAAAAGCCGTACGTGAAGCCGGACGTGCGTCATGAGCGTGTCTTTGAGACCAGCGCGCTCTCCTGCGGCAAAGTGGAGCACACGCAAGGCGCCTGCCACTTCGTCCGCAAGACCTCGTAGCGCTCGCGGGCATGATGATGGCCACGATGGCGAGATCGATCGTTGCGGCCCATCTTCACTCGGCGTGTTGCGACCTGGTCGCAGACGTCGCTCGAAGTCACGGAAATGTGCAGCTGAGGGTTGCCGGGGCCAGCATGGTTCCTGTCTTGTGGCCCGGCGACCTGCTTACGGTTCAAAGCTGCGATCCTGCCCAGCTCGAAGCAGGTTCGATCATTGTTTTCCGTCAGGATGGCAAATTAATTGCTCATCGCCTGATGCGCCGCTCGGGGGATTGCCCTGTGGATTCCCCCCCCGATTGCTCCACCGGTTATCTCATCACGCGCGGCGATGCGCGGCCCCGCCTGGATGAGCCGGTCGATCCGGCTGACGTGGTAGGGCGCGTAGAAAGCATCACGCGGGATGGCCGCCCGGTCGACGCCCAGCCATCGGCGTGGCAAAGGCTTGCCGCAGCGATTTTGCGGCGCTCGGAGGGTTGCACCCGGCTGTTTCTGCGCCTGGGCCCGGGCATTCGCAAGCTGGGCGTGGGCCAAGCCTCCGCGGAGGTCTTGTAGCAAGGGCACGACTTCTCCTGACCGGCTGGACTGAGGGCCGTCGCACGATCCAAGCTCCCGGCGGGAGCGCGAGAGGCTAGCCCAGGAAAGGCTTTGTAACAAGGGAACGGCTTTAGCCGGGCCGCAAAGAGGCAAGACGGGAGGCGGGCTTTAGCCCCTGGGAGACGCTTTTCGCGATTTTCAGCTGGGTTCGGGCCTTTTTCGTAGCCTCCAGCGATGTCCGATGAATCGAAAGGCGATGCTTGCGGCGGGAAAATATCCCTCAGGGGTTAAACCCCCGTCGTTTTCGGAGCGTTTGCGGCACGGCTAAAGCCGTGCCCTTATCGAACCAGGGGTCCCTGGAAAGGTTCCATCGGCTCCGGGGTGATTCCTAAAGTACTTAAGTGCAATTGCCGGGGGATGGGGCCAAGGTTAGAATGACGTTATCGATGCAGCTCCCCGCAACCGAGCAAAATCGCGACGTAGTGATTGAAATTGGCGGCTTTCCCATCGAAGTGCAAACCACCAGCGCTGAGTTTGAGCGCATTTTGATGGGGCGCTATCGGGATTATGTCAGGCCCGGAAGGGCATCGCAGTTTGCGCTCCGCGTGGAAGTGATCACGCCGGGGTCGTTCGATCCCGACGCGGACGCTGAAGTTTGGCTGGAAGATCGTGAATGGCGGATGGAGCGGGGCGATTTTCGGGCTCGGTGGAATCCCGAGGAGCGCTGCGGCCAGGTTTCGCAGACAGCGAATCCGTACTCCATCGACTCGGTGCTGCGCATTGTGCACACCTTGATGCTCGCGCCTGAGGGAGGGTTTCTGTTGCACGCCTCCAGCGCGGTTCGCAATGGCAAGGCGTTTTTGTTTTCCGGTGTCTCCGAAGCGGGAAAGACAACCATGGCCCGCCTGGCTCCGCCCGATGTGGCGCTGCTCACCGACGAGGCATCTTATGTCCGCAAGGTGGATGGCCGATACTTTGCTTTCGGAACCCCGTTTGCGGGAGAGTTAGGCGAGCCAGGAAAGAATATTTCGGCGCCGATCGAGGCCGTGTATTTGCTGCACAAGGCGCCCGAAAACAGCATCCAAGAGATTGACCCGGCAATTGCAGTCCAACGCCTTCTCCGGAACATTCTCTTTTTCGCGCACGAGCCCGAAATGGTGCGCCAGGTTTTTGAGGCCGCTCTCGCTTTTGTGGCGGCCGTGCCGGTAAGGCAACTTTCGTTCTTCCCCGACCAGAGGGTCTGGGAACTGATTCGGTGATTTTTCTTGTTCGCCGGGTTTCACACCCGCGAATAGATAGGGCGGATCCGTGGCAGCGACGGAAATTTATCTCACGCAGAGCAACGACACCGCAGCGCGCACCATTGGCGATGACACGCTGATCATGTCGACCCTGGATTCGACGATCTTCATGCTGAATTCTGTCGGCACCACCATCTGGAACTCCGCCGACGGTGCCACCCCGCTTTCCCGCATCGTGCACGAGCGCGTGTGCGAGGAGTTCGAAGTCACTGAAGAACAAGCCTTCGCGGATGCCAGGGAGTTTGTGGATAAGCTCGCATCGCACGGTGTTCTTCTGGTCTCAGACAACCCAGCCACGCCCAAGGAGGCGCAATGAGCCTGCTCGCAGAAATGAACGAGAAAGCTACAGCCCGTGGCGTGCCGCTCAGCGCGCACCTCGACATCACCTGGCGTTGTAACGAGCGCTGTGTTCACTGCTATCTCGATCACGACGGCAAGGGCGAGATGTCGACCGACGAGATCAAGGACGTGATCCGTCAACTGGCCGACGTGGGCACGTTCTTCCTGAGCATCAGCGGCGGCGAGCCTCTGCTGCGGCGCGATTGCTTTGAGATTCTCGAATATGCGCGCGCCCTGCGCTTCAATGTGAAGCTCAAGACCAACGCCGTGATGATCGGGCCCAAAGAGGCCGTGCGCCTGAGAAAACTGGGCATCGAGCAGGTGCAGATCAGCCTCTACTCCCACCGGCCCGAGGTGCACGACGCGATTACCAAGCTGCCGGGCTCGCTGCGCCGGACTTCGAAAGCCATTGAGCTTTTGAAGGCCAACAACATCAAAGTTTCCATCACCAACGTTTTGATGAAGTACAACAGCGGCGACGCCAGGGCCGTCAAGAAGCTCGCCGACGAGTGGGGAGTCAATTTCGTGGTCGATCCGACCATTACGCCCATGCTCAACGGCGACCGGTCGATCCTCAGCCTGGGCATCACGCCGGCCGAGCTCGAAGAAATCATGCACGCTGAAGAGTTCGTGGGCAACGTGGGCGAATTCTGCGCGCCGATTTCCGAGGTCGATGACAACGTCCTCGATGGCTACAGTTGCAGCGCCGGCCACACGCTGGCCTATATCTCTCCCTTCGGCGACGTTTACCCATGCGTGCAGTTCCCCATGCCGTGCGGCAGCGTGCGCAAGCAGAGCTTCCGTGACATCTGGTATGACTCGCCGCAATTCACTGAGCTGCGTTCCGTTCACGTGCGCGATCTGCACACCTGCTCGCAGTGCTCGCACACCGCATACTGCTCCCGTTGCCCCGGCCTGGCCTATATGGAAGGCGATATGCGCGGTCCGTCGGCCGCCGATTGCCAGAAATCGTATGTCCGCACCGGAATTCCATCGGCCGCCATGTTGCGTGCCGGCGATCGCGTGCCGTTGGTTCCATCGGGCCCTTCGGGTCTGGTCCAGATTCGCCTGCAATGAGGCCCCTGCCGTCGCGATGAGCAAAGAAAGCAAGACGGCATGAGACCCGGAATGCAGTCTCTGCTCGATCTGCTCCGCGGCCGTTTGCAGAACCATAGCCTCGACCAAACTGAATTCGACAACCTTCTGCACGTCGCTGAGCAGGAGAATCTTCTGCTGTATGCGGCGGAGCTACTGCGCCGGTCGAGCGTCGAATTCGCGCCGGAGCAGGAAAAACGGCTCGTTGAGATCCATCGTCAAGGCCAGATCGCGGCCATGGTCTGGACGGAGTCGCTGAAAAACACACTGGCCGCGTTTCACCGCGTCGACCTGCCGGTGATTGCTCTCAAAGGCCCTTGCCTCGCCGAAAGAATCTACGGCGACGCGTCGCTGCGCACATGCTACGATCTCGACCTTCTCGTGCGCCGCGCCGATCTGGCTCGAGCCGAGCAGTTGCTCACAGACATCGGTTTTTCTCCCAACAGCCATGCCGACGACTACCACCGCCCCTGGAACCGCAAAGGCATCAACCTGGAACTGCACCACAACGTCGAAAATCCTCGCGCCTTCGAGTTCGATATGGAGGCCGTCTGGTCGCGCGCCCAGATCTCTCGGTTTCGCGACGCCCCGGTCTGGCTCCTGGCTCCGCCTGACGAATTGCTCTATCTCTGCCTGCACGGGGTGCGTCATCGCTTTGAGCGGCTCTGCCTGATACTCGACCTGGCTCTGGCATTTCGTCGTCTCCCGCTTGCAGGCTTCCGACAGCTCGCGTGGGGCAATCCGGTCTCCGACAACATCTTTGTCCTCGGCTGCATGATTGCAGTGCTTCTCGACCCGGAACTCGCCAGCGAAGTTTCCATGCCACAGACCGGCCGCGTCGCGCCGGCCGAGCATGATCGCCTCGAGCAGCTTGCCGGCCGACTTTGGCAGGAAGTGATGCTGGCGCCTCCGCCCACGCTCGACTGGGCCGCGCAGCATCGCTTCTATCTTGAACTCGAAACCCCCGGATGGAATCGCGTGCGGCGCCGGTGGAGGCACAGCCAGATTCTCCTCACGCGCCTCATCGACGACGATTTCGTCTTTGCCGGCCGCTTCCACCTGCACCGCAGCTGGCAGGTCCGGATGCTGCGGCCCGTCCGCCTGCTCATGAAGACCCTGCGGCCCTCGCCCCGAGTGCCCTGAACTTCCGCCTCTAAAGTCCGCACAAAAACTGGCTTGTCATCCTGAGCGAAGTTTGCCGCGCATGTGCGGCAAACGCAGTCGAAGGATCTGCTGTTGTTCTAAGGATGGCACCTGCAAGTAGAGTCTTTCCGGCCGACCGGCGACGCCTTCCTAACGACTCCGTGATTTCCCAGCAGCGACCATCCCCGCTGGTGGCGAAGCCGGCGTTGCAGGCGATACCATGGGAGCGCTCTCCAAAAGCAGAAAGGAATTCCATGGATCGCCGCACATTTCTGGGAGCAGCTACCGCCGCTGTTGCAGGCGGACTCAATCCACTTCCTTCATTCGCCGAGTCCGACAAGCCGAAGTTGAAGCCGATGGCGCTCGGTCTCATTGTCAGCCCCTATGGCTCTCCCGAAGCTACTATGAAGCGCGTTCACGATATGGGGTTTTCAAACTGCTTCCTTTCGCTCGATGGCTATATAGGGAAGTTCGCACCCGATGCGGCGAAACAGCTCGGCGATCTGCTGGCAAAATACGACCTGGTGGCGACAACCGTGGAAGTAGTTGGCCCGCCTCCCCTGGTGTGGAACTTCCTTGAGGGCCCTTCCACCATCGGACTGGTGCCGCCAAAAACGCGGTCAGCGCGCATCGATGCTCTCAGGCAGGTTTCAGATTTCGCCAAGCTGCTGGGCATCCCGCAGGTCCAGACGCACTGCGGTTTTATCCCGGAGAACCCAGCCGACCCGCTCTACCCAGGAGCGGTTGACGCCATTCGCACCGTCGCGCAACACTGCCAGGGCAACGGCCAATACTTCCTCATGGAGACCGGGCAGGAGACTCCCACCACGATGTCGCGCGCCATTCGAGACGTGAACATGCCGAACCTCGCGGTCGGCCTCGACACCGCCAACCTGATTCTGTACGGCAAGGCGAATCCGGTCGACGCGGTCGATATGATCGGCCCGCATGTGCGCAGCGTGCATGCCAAGGACGGCAAGTGGCCGACCGATCCGAGCAAGCTGGGCGAAGAAGTGCTCATTGGCCAGGGGCTGGTCGACTTCAAACAGGTATTCACGAAACTGCACCGACTCGGGTATACCGGTGCGATCACCATTGAACGCGAGACGTCAGGCCCGCAGCAAATCGAAGACGTGAAGAATGAAAAGCTCTATCTCCAGCGCATCCTCGATGAGGTGCTCGCCTGACGCACGGTTAGCGCTAGAACTCGTTGCAAATGCAGACTTGAAAGGGTAAGGCTTTTGGATCATGCAGAATAACTCGGTCGAAGGGGCTGTGTAACAAGGGCACGGCTTCAGCCGGGCCGCTAAAGCCTACAACGCGATTCTGGGCTTCAGCCCCTGAGGGAGCATCTTGATCCACACGAACAGGTCTACGCGACGAGTTTTCGGCATCTCACGGCAACTCGGCGCAACAACAGGCACGTCGCAACAGGAAAGCGAGGACACATGACCCGTCGGGAACTTCTGCAAGCAGGATCGGGCGTAGTTTCGGGATTGTTATTGCTCGATCCACGCAGAGTATTTGGTTACGAGGCAAATTCGGCGGTGCGGCTCGGATTGCTTGGATGCGGCAATCGCGGCTCATCGGTCGCCGGGTCGTTTGCGCGCAACACCACCGCGCGGGTCGTCGCGCTCGCAGACCTTTTTGCCGACAATCTCGCCGCAGGCCGGGATCGCTTCAATAAACTGAACGCGAGCCTCGGGCAGTCGCCGATCGAAAACAATCTTCTTTTTCGCGGCCCTGATGCCTATAAGCAGCTGGCCGGGTCGCAGGATGTAGACCTTATCCAGATATCGACGCCGCCGTATTTCCATGTTCACCATCTTGAAGCTGCTGTCGACGCCGGAAAGCACGTCTACTGCGAGAAGCCCGTGGGGATCGACATTGCGCAGGCAAAGCACGCTCTCGAAATCGCGAAGCGCGTAAAGCTGAGCCAAAGCGTCGATGTAGGTTTCCAATGTCGCAATGCTCCGCCCATCGCCGCCCTGGCCCAGAGAATCAAAGCCGGCGCCCTGGGAAAAATCGCCATGGTTTCCGGCAACTACATCGCACCGGCTTCTACTGAAAAGAAGCGCGAGGGCGAAGGCCAGGACGAGTATCGCCTGCGCAATTGGCTCTGGGACCGCGTCCTCTCCGGCGACATCCTCGTTGAACAGAACATCCACATCATCGACCTGGCAAACTGGATGCTCGGAGCCCACCCGGTGAAAGCGACGGCCACTGGCGGCCGCAACATACTTTCACACTACGGCGATTGCTGGGACAACTACCAGGTCGACTTCACCTATCCCGATGACGTGCACTTTACTTTTGCTTCCACGCAATTCGGTACTGACAATGTCTTCGACGCAGGGCTCAAGCTCTTCGGCGCGAGCGGTTCGGCGACCTGCCCGTATGCGGGCCCGATTGCGATCACTGGTTCCAATGCATGGTCGTGGCAGGACTCCGAGGCAACCGCGGCTGGTTCGGGTCAGTTTGCCGCCAACGGCGCTTTCCTCGATAACCTGAAATACGCCGATCGCGACAAGGAGCGCACATTCATCGACAGCATCGTCTCGGGCCCCGCTCACAACCAGATTGCCGAGGGAGTGGACACGGCGCTCAGCTGCATTCTGGGACGGATGGCCGGCTATCGGAAGCACGAAATAACCTGGGACCGGATGCTGGCTCAAAAAGAGAACTGGCAGCTCGGATTCAGCCTTGAGCAGTTTGCCTAACCGGTTCTCAACTGTCCTCTGAAACGAGCTTGTTTGGAGCACGACCTCCGCAACATAAGCAACGCTGTCATCCTGAGCGAAGTTTGGCCCGTTTTGTGGGCCAAACGCAGTCGAAGGACCTGCATTTGAAGCCCGATTCACGCACGAACTTCCCCACCAGGCACTAGAGATACTTCCCGAACGCCTCAATGTGTCCGGCGCGACACTCCCGCCGCTCCACGGGCGACGACAGCACCGTCGAAGTCGATGTCGCTCCCAGCGTTGAAAGCCTGTCGATCAGTGCCTCCATGTGCCTGATCGAGACCACATCGGCCTCGATCACAAACGACTCTGCGCCGGTGATGCGATGGCACCGGCTGATCTCCGGCATCTCCTTGATCGCCTTCACGGTTCGGCTCACCTGCAGGTCGCCGCCGTGAATCGTCAGCCGCACCAGTACGCGAATCGGCACGCCCAGCTTCGCCATATCCAGCGAGGCGTGGTAGCCGGTGACGATGCCCGCCTCTTCCAGCCTTCGCACTCGTTCCGCCACCGCAGGCGTCGACAGCCCGCTCTTCCTGCCTAGCTCAGCAAACGAAAGTCGCGCATTCTGTTGCAAGGCTTCCACGATCTTCCAGCCAATCGCATCCAGCTCCAAAACATTGGGTAGAGTCCGGTGAGGCATCGTCCACCAATCCTTAGGTTCCAGAGGAATTATGCTTAATTTCGTTAGGACTTGCCAGCATTTTTCCTTCGATTTCCCATTTTCTGTCGATTTCCACCGATACTATGCTATTCGCTGAGTCGGAGTGTGGCTTCCCGTCCATCTAGGCCTCCGGCAGAACAGGAAAATCGATCATGAGCACCCTTCCCCAGGCTGCGTCTCCCCATTCCATGTCAGCCACTGCCGCACACCTGCCCAAGACCGACTTCCTGCCGCTTAAAGGCACCGACCACGTTGAGTTCTATGTCGGCAACGCGCGCCAGGCAGCTTATTTCTATCGCGCGGCATTCGGCATGAAACTCGTTGCCTATGCCGGGCCCGAAACCGGCCAGCGCGATCGCGCCTCCTACGTGGTCCAGCAGGGCAAAATCCGCTTCGTCCTCACCACGCCTCTGCGCAGCCACCACCCCATTGCCCAGCATATTCACCAGCACGGTGACGGCGTGCGCGCTGTCGCCCTTTGGGTCGACGACGCTCGCCAGGCTTGGCACGAAACCACCAGCCGTGGCGCTGTCAGCGTCGACGAGCCGCGCATCGTTTCCGACGATCATGGTTCTGCTGTGCTCGCCAGCATTCGCACCTATGGCGACACGATTCATACCTTCGTCGAGCGCAGCGGCTACTCGGGTCCATTTCTTCCCGGCTTCCGCGCCGTCGAGAGCGATCACGTCGCGCGGCCCGTCGGCCTGCTCCATGTCGATCACATGGTCGGCAACGTCGGCTGGAATGAAATGAACCAGTGGGTCGACTTCTACGCCAACGTGATGGGGTTTTCGCTCTATCAGCACTTCGACGACAAAGACATCTCCACCGAATACTCGGCGCTCATGTCCAAGGTGATGGCCAACGGCAACGGCTACGTCAAGTTCCCCATCAATGAGCCTGCCGAGGGGAAAAGGAAGTCGCAGGTCGAGGAGTATCTCGATTTCTACCCTGGCCCCGGCGTACAACACATCGCTCTCGCTACCAACGACATTCTGCACACCGTCAAGCGGCTTCAGGAACAAGGCATCGAGTTCCTTCGCGTGCCGCATGCCTACTACACCGAGTTGCAAAGTCGCGTCGGAAAAATCGACGAGCCGCTCGCCGAGCTTGAAGATCTGGGCATTCTGGTCGATCGCGACGACGAGGGTTACATGCTGCAGATCTTCACGCGTCCCGTCGAAGACCGTCCCACGTTGTTTTACGAGATCATCCAGCGCAAGGGCAGCCGCAGCTTTGGCAAAGGCAACTTCAAGGCGCTCTTTGAAGCCATCGAGCGCGAACAGCAGGCGCGCGGCAATTTGTAGTGTAAACAGACCGGAGAGCGTGTTTCGAGAATCGGTTTTGTAACAAGGGCACGGCTTTAGCCGGGCCAAAAGGTGCAGGCAAATATGGGGCTTTAGCCCCTGGGCGGTGACAACTGGAATCTACGCAACCATTCTTGAAACACGCTGTAGGAGGCGAACTATGACCACCGCAGTTCTTTCCGTCGCTGCGCCCTACATCATCCAGCAGGACTACGCGGCCTACACCGAAGAGCAGCACGCAGTCTGGTCCGAACTGGTCGGCCGCGTCCTGCCCGAGCTTGAGAAACACGCCGCGCGCGAGTATCTCGAAGGCTTCGAGATCATCGGACTGCAGCCCGATCGTTTGCCCAATCTCACGTTGATCAGCAAACGCCTCGCCCCTCGCACCGGCTGGAGCTCTACGCCGGTCAGCGGCTTTCTGCCCGCGCCGGCGTTCTTTGAGATGCTCGCATCGCGCAACTTTCCTACCACCACCTGGCTGCGCAGCCGCAACTCGCTCGAATACACGCCGGAGCCCGACATCTTTCACGATGTCTTCGGCCACGTTCCCATGCACTCGCACAAAATCTTCGCCGACTTCCTCGAGCACTACGGCCGTGTCTGTGCATCGATCTCTGACCCCGCGATCCTCGAGAAGCTGGGCCGCCTGTTCTGGTATACCGTTGAGTTCGGCGTCATTGTTGAGCGTGGCGACTTCAAGGTCTATGGCAGCGGGTTGATCAGTTCGCACGGCGAGTGCATGAATGTCATCGAAGGCGGCTGCGCCATCCACGCTTTCGACCTTGACGAAGTGCTGGCCACCAAGGTCAAAGTCGACGAGCTGCACAAGCTGCTCTTCGCCGTCAGCACCTTCGACGAGGTTTACGATGCCATGCACGAGGCCGAACGCCGCGCTTTGAGCGGCAAACTCTGAGAATCTGTTGAAAGACTTGCAGATTCAGGTTGCGGTTTCGAAAGGGCACGACTTTACAGCCCGCGGAAAAACTCCATGCGCGGCACTGCTTTGAAAGGGCACGACTTTAGTCATGCCGTGAAAGCTGCATAAACACTGGGGCTTTAGCCCCTGAGGGAAGATTTCCAAAGAGCGAGGTATCCCCATGACAGAAGACATTCGTTATCAATCCGGCTTCGCCAACGAGTTCGTCACCGAAGCTGTCTCCGGCGCGCTGCCCCTCGGCCAGAACGCGCCCCAGAACCATCCGCTGGGCCTTTATACTGAGCAGTTCAGCGGCACGCCGTTCACCGCGCCGCGCGCCACCAATCGCCGCACCTGGACGTATCGCATACGCCCGTCGGTCACTCATCGCCCGTTCGAGGAGGCGGCTGTGGGCCTCTTGCGCAGCGGCCCGTTCAACGAAGTGCCCACATCGCCCAATCAACTTCGCTGGGACCCGCTCCCGCTTCCCGAGCAGCCAACCGATTTCCTCGAAGGCATCGTCACTCTCGGCGGCAACGGCGACCCGGCCATGCAAACCGGAGTCGCCATCCATCTCTACGCCGCCAACACCTCCATGCGCGACCGTTTTTTCGCCAATGCCGATGGTGAAATGCTCATTGTTCCGCAGTCCGGCGTCGTCAGCTTTCACACCGAACTCGGCATCCTCGAAGTCGCGCCCGGCGAAATCTGCGTCATCCCGCGCGGCGTCAAGTTCCGCGTTGAACTTCGCGGCCAGCATGCTCGCGGTTACATCTGCGAGAACTATGGCCTCACTTTCCGTCTGCCCGAGCTTGGCCCCATCGGCGCCAACGGCCTGGCCAACCCCCGCGACTTCAAAGCTCCGGTTGCAGCCTACGAAGATCGCGACGGCGATTTCCACATCGTTTCCAAGTTCCTCGGCCGCTTGTGGCAGGCTTATATCGATCACTCGCCGCTCGACGTGGTCGCCTGGCACGGCAACTACGCGCCCTACAAATACGACATGGCGCTCTTCAACTGCATCAACACCGTCTCCTTCGACCACCCTGACCCGTCCATCTACACGGTCCTGACCGCGCCCTCCCTTGCTCCCGGCACCGCCAACTGTGACTTCGCCATCTTTCCTCCGCGCTGGATGGTTGCCGAGCACACCTTCCGCCCGCCCTGGTTCCACCGCAACCTGATGAACGAGTTCATGGGCCTGGTCTTCGGCGCCTACGACGCCAAGGCCGAGGGCTTCGTCCCCGGAGGCGCCAGCCT
>JBEKPO010000108.1:0-14496 GCA_049520675.1 Occallatibacter sp.
CGACCGCTCCCCCGCTGCAGCATTCAACCCCGCCGGAGCCGCCGTTCCCGCCCAGGATCGCGAAGACCACTCCGGCCGTGTCATCCTCCATCAGGAACTGCGCGCCCGCGAAGGTTCCCAGGCACGCACCGGCCGCATCCTGCGCGCCATCGGCCTCGGCGGCCAGATCCTCTCCGACCTCGGCATCCAGCGCATCCGGCTCCTGTCGAACACCCCCATGCACATCCCCGCCCTCGAAGGCTTCGGCCTCGAGATTGTCGAGCAGGTGCCGATTCCGGTCGAAGAGTGCAGTCGCGTGAGCTTGAGCGCTCGCCAATAATTCCTCCGTATTTCCGTGAAACTTTCGATCATTCCGCCAAAAGTGATCAATATTGACCACTTTTGCCCGTCTAAAACCTGTAAGATCGCTGAAACAAGGTAGGGGGAAAAATTCTCGGGAAAGGGTTTGCGCCGCCACTAAGGCAGGCAAGTATCTTCTCGGTCAATTTTCCCCATAACACGCGCACCATCGATTTTGGACCAATTCGCCGTAGCGCAAATTTAGTGCGGTATCTTCCTCATTGAGGCGCCGCTTCAAACCGTCACCCCGCATTACGGCATCGTCCCAATTTGCTGTGAAGCCAACCGCACCAGTACGGCGAAAGATTGGTCCGCGTGCGCGTTCATCTCGTCAATCCCAGCGATAATTCCTTCGGCACCGCGGTCATCACGCCGCGTTGGCTCTTCGTGCTTGCAGCCGCCACCCCCACTGCCGTCGGAGATCCCATTCTCGTCGACGAGTCTCTCGAGCAAATTGTGCCTGAGACCATTCAGCCCGGCGACGTCGTTGGCATCAGCGTTCACACCGGCAACGCCTTGCGCGGCTACGCCGTCGGCCGCATGGCGCGCGCCCGCGGCGCTTGGGTCGTCTATGGCGGCATTCACGCTACGCTCTTTCCTGACGAGGCGCTCGAGCGCGGCGAAGCCCACGCGGTCGTCAAAGGCGACGGCGATCTCGCCTGGCCAAAGGTAGTTACCGACTGTCTCGCCGGCAAGCCCGAGAAGATCTACGAAGGCGGGCGCATCGAGGGCAGCGAATTCCTCGCCGCGCGCTGGGACCTCATGGATCCCCGCAAATATATGTGGGCCTCGGTGCAAACCATTCGTGGCTGCCCCAAGCACTGCTCTTTCTGCAGCGTGTGGCGTACCGACGGTCAGAAGCCCCGCCAGAGAAAATTCCAAAGCGTCGTCGACGAAATCATTGCCCTGCGTCGTCTCGGTTTTTGCTTCATCGCCCTGGCCGACGACAACTTCTATCCCGTCACATTTACCGATCTGCGCCTGGCGCGCGAGCAGGGCAACACCGCCAAATTCGACGAGCTCACGGCCATCCGCAACGATCGCCTTGCGCTGATGGAAGAGCTGGCCAAGCTGCCCAAAGATATGGTGTTCTTCACGCAAATGACCATGGAGGCGGGCGAAGACTCGAGCTTTCTCGACGCCATGTGCAAGGCCAATATCAAAGGCGCGCTGGTGGGCGTCGAAGCGGTCACGCCCGAAGGGCTCAAGGCTGTCTATAAGGACTGGAACTACTCCGGCGAGGCCCTGGCCAAACAGCTCCAAACCATCAAACAGCACGGCGTTCACGTTCTCGGTTCGTTCATCTTCGGCCTGCCCACCGACAAGCCCTCCACCTTCGACGCAACAGTCGCGATGGCGCTCAAAGCCGGAATCACCTTCGCCCAGTTTGTCATGATGACTCCGTTTCCCGGGACCGTGGACTTCGGGCGCTGGGAGAAGGAACAGTCGCAACATGTCACCATGGTGGGGGACGTGCCGATTACCAGGTACTGGATGATTCCCGCCGAGAGCCGCCCCAAGATGTATACGCCGCATCCCACCATGAGTTCGGACGAGATTCGGCAGCGCACTCAACAGGTGTGGGACGAGTTCTATGGCTGGGGCCCAATCTGGAAGCGGTCGGCTTGCTGCCCGAATATCACCTCTCGAATCGCCTTTATCTTTTTGTCGAAGCTGTACCGGCAGATGTATGCAAACACGGGCATCTCGACAGACAGCGCGCGGCGCAAGAAGTCGCGGCGCTGGGCTCGCTGGACGGCTCGGCAATGCAAGAGGCTGTTCCAGGCGAAGCCCATGCCGGGACTCGAAGGTCCGAAGTGGGAGATTGGATTGCCCGCATTCGGCCGTGGCGCGTTTGAAGGCGTCGCCGGATCCAACGTCTCCGGCCCCTTCTCTGTCCTGCCCGGCAAATAGATGGCTGCATCACTAAGTTGTCACTCTGAACGGAGGCCGCCACCCGTTCCCGCGCGCCCCAAGCTACCAGCTATCTCGCGTACGTATACGCCCCGCACAGTGTGCTCGACTTCTGCACCGCGTCGAACGTGAACACCGGCTCGTCATCGCCCGAGAAGAACGCCACCTGCATCGTTCGCCCCGACACATACGTCGCCATCCACTGCGTCTCCTCGTCGCCGCACAGCGTATTCTTCTTCACAATGTACCGGCCCGCCGGAACCTTCAGCCGGTAGAGCGACCCCTCGATGCCCGCCCGCACGTCGGCGTCGAACACTGCACTCACCTCCACCGGCTTCAATCTGCGAATCGGCGCCAGCGGAAACGCCTCATAATTGATCGACACCTTCAGCTCGCCAATATTCACGTCGCCCGTGATGGCCAGCGCATTCGAGCTTGCTGCGCGCCAGTAGCCCCGATCCTCCTGCGCGCCTGCCTGCGCCGTTACGCAGACTGCTGCCAGCCCCATCACCAACCCGATCGCCGTCCGATGCCGCGCTCTCAGTCCCAATTCACTCCTTCACTGCTTCGCTGCTTCACTTCTTCACTCTCTTCACTCTCTTCACTTTCTTCACTTTCTTGCTGACCACCCCACTCCTATTGTGAATTTATCAACATCGAGGGCGTCCTGGCCGGGATCTTTTCAGCAGAACGGTTGCCGCACGCTGGAAACTAAAGTTAACTTAAGAAGAGGCTGATGCGATGAATGATTGTTCCCCGACGAACGGGCTGATGGGCGCCGCCGTGACTGGAAAACCGGTGACACAATGCGAAGATCTGAACGAGGTCTTTTCCGCATCCCTTCCGGCTTTTGGCGGCGCCTACCTGCGGCGAGTTTATGACGCGATGAAGGCGGTCATCGAAAAACGCATTCCGCTGGTCGTCACCTGCGCCGGCCCTATCACGGTTTCAGATCAGCACCGCGCCTGGCTCATTCCGCTTGTCCGCGCGGCAAACACGGCCTACATCACGGCCACCGATGCGATTTGCTACCACGATGGACATGACTGCCTCCGCAAGAGCGCGGAGCGCCCGATACGGGAGGTGGAACTCTTCGGCGACGATGGTGAGCTTCGCAAGAACGGCGTGATTCGCGTTGCCGATACCGGCTTCGAGGAACAGGTGCTCTTCGACCAGGACGCCGTAACCACCGAGATACTGCAGGGGGCCGAGTTCCAAAAGCGGATGACGACAACCGAGCGCAACTATCTGCTCGGCAGGCATTATGCCCAACGGGAAAAAGCGCTGGGCATTGCGCCAGGGCTTTTGAGCACATGCGCCGAGCTTGAATTGCCGGTCTTCATCGGTGCGCCTGCGGATGGAAGCCTGTTCCTGAATTCCGTCAAGCTATGGACCCTGGCTCGACTGGGGAAGATTTCCTATGGATTCGATTACGATCTTCACGAGGACGTGTTCGAATCCTGCGCCTACCACCATTGGGGCTTGTTTGACTCGAATGCGAAATCGCTTGCCATTCTGATTCTGGGAGGCGGCGTTCCCAAGAACTACTCCTTGCAGCCCGAGCCGATGCTCTCGCAGATTTTCTTTCTCCAGAACATTCGGGGATACGACTACGACGCCCAGATCGTTTCATCGCCAGTGACGGATGGCAGTTTGTCATCGTGCGCACCGGCAGAAGCGGTGTCGTGGGGCAAGGTCAACCCGGAAACCTACGCCACGCAGACGGTAAGCATGCAGGGCGACTACTCCACTTACATGCCGTTCATCGTTCGCGCGCTGGTCAAAAAAGATTTACTTCATCGTCCGCCCGAACCGCTTCGGCTTTACTCTAAACGAGAGGAACTGAAGAAACGTCTGCTCTCGGCAATCGCCAATGACGAGCACGCCATGAAAGAGATGATGGCGACCCTCTCGCTTCCGGCAGCGCTTAAGATCGAGTGAGCCGGACGGAAGGCTTGACTGAGGTGCCTCATTTACAGGCCCGGTTCAAAGGAGAGACCCATGAAGGGAAAGATCGCCCGCACCATGTCATCGCCGATCGTTACATTTCCGATTTTGATTCTCGCCTTCGCGTCTGGCGCAGCGCGCCCTCAGCAGCCCGCCGCCCCGGCTCCCTATCCGAACATGGCCCCGCTGGAGCAATATCTCATGCCCGATCGCAGTGCTGAGATCGCTCTGGCGCGCAGCGCGGCGCCGCGTGCCATCTCCGATGATGCCGAGGTCATGGTCCTCACCCGGCAGGGCTACGAAACCGCGGCCAAAGGCACCAACGGATTTCTCTGCATCGTAGAGCGCGGGTGGACCGCCCCGGAGGACGATCCCAACTTTTGGAACCCCAAACTACGCGGTCCCATCTGCTTCAACGCGGCCGCGGTGCGATCTTACCTGCCCCATACCTTCATGAAAACCCAGCTGATCCTGGCCGGAAAATCGAAGGCCGAAATGTTCCGCGCCATCGAGTCTGCGCTCGACAAGAAAGAATTGCCGTCTCCGGAGCGCGACGCCATGTGCTACATGCTATCGAAGCAACAGTACCTCGACGACAAAGCCGGGCACTGGCATCCCCATGTAATGTTCTTCGTTCCGCTTGCGGCAGCCGCGGCCTGGGGCGCAAATCTTGACGGATCGCCAGTCATGGCAGCCGACGCACCCCAGGACCGAATGAGCATATTCATGATTCCTGTTCCCCGCTGGTCCGACGGCACGCTGGATGAATCGCCGATGAACTGACGCTCCATCCAGGCGGGCGCGCAACGCAACCAGAGAACTCTTCGGGTTCGAGCGCACCGCGGCAATTGCCAACGGTTCTGCCGAAGCGATCGCTCAGGCGGCGCGGCAATTCGGGCAGGAAGACGACATCACCGTCCTGACCCTCAAACTCCACTCCGCTTCAGCCGGCGAGTCCGTGTTTGTGTCGGCGCCTGAGCTCTCGCCGAGCCCGGCATAAGAATCGTCCGTCTGTCTGATCGGACCGCCCCCTGGCACGGTCATCCTGAGCGAGTCGCTGACGCGACGAGCCGAAGGACCTGCATCTTCTCCCGCAGGGAGAACCGAAAATAGCCCAGGATGCCTCGCCGGACGCCCCGCATCTCGCTTCTGAGATGTGGGATACCGAACCCCACGAACTGCAGCCTTCAGCCCCTAATCCCTGCCTTTTCCCCTGCCGATAACCCTCAAGAGAGGGGTAGAGCAGTGAGCTGGGGCCTTGAAGCTGCACAGATGATTCGCCAAAGGCAATTGCATCAAGCCGGATACGAGGACTTTGAAGCCGAATCGAGAAGCTTCCTCGAAAAGCAGGGCACTCTCTTGTGGAAGGCGCTCTCGGAATCGGTTGAGACCTTGGCCTCCGACTTGAACAGGGTTTATGGATCGCCACTCATCAGGCCCAAATTCAAAACCAACAGTAGGCTCGACCTGGAATTTCAATTCTCTGACCGGATCACCAACGTAAAGATCGAGTTTCAGCCCACTACCACTCAACCCGCCCTGCGCTGGGAGTTCTCAGGCTATCTCGGCAAAGGCGTCAAGCACGGTTCCTGTCACTTCTATATTCGAGACAACGGCGAGGCAGCTTTTCGGCGCGGTCTCCTCTTTCTTCGGCCGGTTGACCTCGCCGAAGAAATCCTCAACGCCCTCATCGCAGAATAAGCAGAGGATTCCGAAAATCTCACCGCTTCAACCGAGGCCCCCTTCGCGACCGCAAGGCTGAACCTCAATTGAAGAAAGAGCATCACCGCGGCCCTGAGGAACTACGCCGGCGACACGATCGGAGCCGCGTACTGCGCGGCCGATTCGTCTTCAGTTCCCAGCCGGGTCAGGGCGAGCACGGTGATGTCGTCGTCCTGCCAAAAGGCTACGGCGGCGTCGGCTGCCTGCGCGGCAGTGGGACGTCCGGCGAAAAGCGCCTGAATCCGCTCGAAACCATACAGTTCACCCGAGAAGCTGCGGGCTTCGAGCAGGCCGTCGGTGTAAAGGGCCAGATGGTCGCCCGTCCCCAACCGCAGCGCGGTTTCCGGGTAGGAGGCGCCGCTTCTCAAACCCAGCGGAAGCGCTCCAGGTACGACGATCTCGCCGCCGTTGAGATGGGGCGCCGGATGACCCGCACACGCCAGCACGCAGCTTCCTGTTGCGTCGAGCCGCAGGGCGATCGCCGTGGCAAAGCCGCCTTGCAGCCGGCCCGCAAGGCGCTCATTGATTTCCGCCAGCAGCTTGCCGGGTTCTGGAAGCATCGGTGCAGCGTGTAAATAATGGTGAGGATCGCATCCAGCGTCTGCGCAGGGCCGAACCAGCCTGCGGCGCCGCTCATCGCAATCACACAAACGGGCCCATCGACAGTCGTGCAAGCCAGCTGCAACCACGCGAGCCCACGCACCCATTGCGCTAGCGTTGGCTTCTCGTCGAGATGCAGAAGCAGCAAGAGCAGCAGCCAGAGAGAAACATCCCTGATCCCCGTGGCAGCCCCAAACACCATCAACTGTTGGCCGCGGGTGAGCGGAAGATGTGCGAGAAAAGCCAAAAACATGAGCGGGTAAGAGAAGCAATAACCGGTCATCCAAAACAGCAGAGCCTGCTTGCGGTCGCGCAGCCACGCGGCAAAGGCAAGCAAAGCAGCCAGTGCATACAGTGAGTTCAAAGCGAAGTCAAACTGGGAGCTGCGCAACCATTCGTACTCGAGAGAGTTTCGGTAGCGCGCAACTACATCCGCATCGCCCAGCACCGGCGGGCTCGCGAGCCCGCCCTGGAAAGGCGTGCCGTCTGTGACGGGCGGCGACTTCCACACACGCACCGCCAGAACTCCGCTCCGCGCCGGTCCCAGCTCAAATGGCGACGCCGCCTGGCCGTAGCCTTTGAAGCTGTAAACGTGAGGGTGCGGCGGAAGCTTGCCGAAGCTCCCGACGAGCGCGCCGTTCCAATAGACCTCGTAAGCGTCCTGCACCGCGGAAAAGAACACTGCGAGGTGCGGTATCGCGCTTCCAGAGCCGGCCGCGAAGCTGATGTGGCGCCGGTACCAGCCGTACCCGCCATTGTTCGGATGGCCCTGCTCACCCCAGGGCCTATCGGCGGTGAGCTGCTCCCAACTCGAGTCATCGAATGCCGGATTCGCCCAGGCCATGTCGTCGCCAATATGGAACTGCCACGGGCCGTCGAGTGTGACTGTCCCCCGTCCCAGGCCATCGACAATGAAGGGCGTCACCGTCGATGGTGTTCCCGTCTGTGCGTGGAACACAGAGGCGACCGTGATCAAGAGCGCAATGGACCAGAAAGCGCGGTACACCCGGCGACCGGGAAGCATGCGGCAAGAATACCCCGATGCACCAGCGTTCAACCAGCAGGCCTCGATCCCTCGTTCCCTCGGTCCCGTGTCCCCTGTTTTTCTGCAACTTTCGTGGGACGCGCTGCTGCGTGCTGTTCATTGTGCCGGGCCTTGACCCACCCTAAAATCGACTCCATCCCGGTTGCGAACTCAAGGAAAAGAGTCTCCCCCAATGAGAAACGCCGGCTTTGCGATCTCTGTATTTCTGCTGATGGTGCTGCCTCTGGCTGCGCCAGCGGAGGATCACGCCAAGGTGTTTTTGATCGGCACCTACCTGGGCGACGAGATGCAGCCCGACGGCACCAACGGCACGGGATCGACCCTGCATCGCACGTACTTCGTGAGAACCGAAGAAGGCACATGGAGCCTGGTCACCTGGGCCGACGGCGGCGATATCCTCGCGCACACCATGAACATGATGCCGACGCGTTTCAAAAGCGACCGGCCCAATCTCCTTGACGGCCTGAAGCACGGCGACAGATTTGCCTTCCGCGCCGAACCCGATCACCGCATCGGCGCCGGCAGAAGCTCATTCCACGTTTACATTCCCCGCGCCGACGATCCCAAAAAAGAAGACAAGTTCGACGCGGACTTCACTCCGATTCCTACCCCCGCCGCCGCGGCCGCATCCACCGACAACGTGAAGGCCATGTGCGACGCGCACCGCTTCACGCCCGAACAGGAAAAGCAGTACTGCGGCAACCCCCAGGCGCTGCCCGTCGATCAAGCCACGAAAAATTGAGCATAAGTCTGCGGAAACCGGTGAGGGACTTCTGCCATCCCTGTGTCTTCAGGCGGCAGTTCTGCTAGAGACTGTAGCGTCTACCCCGCCAGCGGCTGCCACAACTCCACCCGATTTCCTTCCGGATCCCAGATCCAGGCGAACTTGCCATAGGGATAGTCGTCGCGTTTTGGATCGATCCGCACCCCTGCCGCGTCCAGTTTCTCCATTAGCGCATCCAGATCGTCCACCCGAAAGTTGACCATCGCCTGCTGCGACCCATCGCCAAAATATTTTGTGTCCAGGGGAAAATGGGCAAACACCGTCATGCCGGTCGATTCCGGCCCATCGAAGGCCAGCGACCCGCCGTCCTGCGTCGGAATGCCCAGGTGCTCCGCGTACCACCGCGCAAGCGCCTCAGGGTCGCGCGTCTTCAGAAATACCCCACCCACGCCCACTGCCTTTGCCATGCCTATCCCTCCTCGCGCAGCTCATCGAGCTTTGGCTTGTATTTTGCTTTGCGCCCCGTCCTGGGTGCGTCCGGCAACACGCGCGACGGCTTCGGCTGGCCTACGCGCTCGCGCGCATTGGCCTTCACTGCCTTTGTGGCCGAGAATCCGGCTTTCCTTCGCTTCACCGTCACAACCATGAGTATGAATCATAAGGCCCGCGAGTCAAGAAAGCGCCGGCGCTCAGAACCATACCCCCAAAGGGCTCGCATAGACACCCGCGCCTGAAAGCGCGAAAATGGAGGTCGGACTGAGCAGCAATGGAAGAACGCGATTTCTTCAACGAGACCACCGAGCAGCGCACCCATAGCCTCACTTGTCCCAAGTGCGGCCAGGCTGCCGACTATAAGGTCTCCTGGATCGTTCGTCGCAAACGCCAGCAGGTGCCGCGAGGCGCCGATGAGCGCGACCGGGCGCGTTTCGCCAAGGCGCAATCCTATATGGTCCGCCGCGACGACAAGCTCCAGTGCGCCAACATTCGCTGCCGCAAGCCCTTCGAAATTACCTCGCTGCAGTCCTTGGCATTTCTGATCGACTGAACTGCTTCACGCTTTCGCCGCATTGCGTCTCTCTTCCCTTTTTCTGCACACCTCTGGAGGCGGGCGCGCTCAACGTTCTCCTCGAGGTGAAATCATGCGCATCTCCGCCCCCAATTCTGTCCCATGGTCAGCCGTTCTCGCTTCTATCCTCATCTTCTGCGCCGCCTGGTTCCTGGTCGGTCCTCGCCGCAACACCATGCCCGTCCGGGCTGCGGAACTCAAGCCCATCCCCCTTCCTGCGCCACAAATCTCCGGCGGCATGCCTCTCATGCAGGCCCTCGCGCTGCGCAAAACCACGCGCGCCTTTGCCGATCGCCCCTTGCCGTCCCAGATGCTCTCGAATCTTCTTTGGGCTGCATTCGGCGTCAATCGCACGCGTGACCTGAAGCCCGGCCTGGGTCGCACCGCGCCCTCGGCCCGCAACACCCAGGACATAGATCTCGATGTCGTGCTGCCTGATGGCATCTACATTTATGACGCGGAGCACAATCTGCTGCGTCCGGTCGTCACAGGAGACCGGCGGGGTGCCATCGCGCCGGCCCCCGCTGCACACGCAGCCGTCACTATCGTTTACGTCGGCCCGGTCAAAGACGACTTCTCTCAGGTCGACACCGGCTTCATCGGCCAGAATGTCTACCTGTTCGCTGCGTCCGAGGGCCTGAACGCCTGGTTCTACGCTTCGCATCCCGCCGACATCAACACGACGCTTGGCCTCAGCCCCGATAAAACCGTGCTTTATCTCCAAACCGTCGGCTATCCGCCGCAATAAATCCGCGAGGGCGCAAGGCTTCCTAAACTCGGCTCTGGGCCTTGTGACCCGGGCTCCGCTTTTAGCCGGGCCAAATAAGGGCTGCTAACTCCTGCGTGTGGCAAACCCCTCTGGCGCGGTTCCCGTGGCTTGTGATTGAATCGAGCGCGAAAATGGAGGTCGGAACTGGGCATTCTGATCGATTGAAGCAGCGGCTGGCCGTCGCAGGATTGCGAACCGCTCGTCTGCACGGCTTTCGCGCCACGCTCCCGCACGGATCGCTCTTATACTGGGAAACATCCCCCCGACATCTTCGTCAGCACTGCTTTGGAATGCTTGGCATCGCCTAAACCGATAGAAGGTAACGATGCGAATCGACAAGAATGCCCGCGCCATGCAAAAGGCACAGCGGCCGGCCTGTCTCTGGCTGACGGGCCTTCCTGCCGCCGGCAAATCCACCATCGCGATCGCCCTCGAGAAACGTTTGTATGCCGTCGGCCGCCACACCTATCGCCTCGACGGAGACGAGGTCCGGCGCGGCTTGAATAGGGACCTTGCCTTTTCTGAAGCCGATCGTATCGAGAATATTCGTCGCGCATCCGAGGTTGCTCGGCTTCTCGTCGATGCCGGGCTCATCGCAATCGTCTCTTTCATTAGCCCCTTCCGGGCGCAGCGTGATTGCGTCCGGGCGCTGTTCCCAGCGGGAGAGTTCTTTGAAATCTTTGTGGACACTCCTTTGGCGGAATGTGAACGCCGCGACCCAAAAGGACTGTACGCCAGAGCCAGACGGGGAGAATTGAAGGACCTGACCGGGATCGACAGCCCATACGAACCTCCGCTCACTCCCGAAGTTCATCTTCAAACGACTCTCCAGACCCCGGAAGAATGCGTCGAGCAGATTCTTATGGCGCTCGATCGCCCACTTCCCCTCAACCACCTTGATCTGCAATTCCATCGAATTGCAGCGCCCCCGGATTTGGTCTGAGGTCTGCCGCGAGCCTCCCACGCCCCCGCACATCTTTCTTGACACGGGCCGTGCCATCCCTTGATCGTGAGGGAAACGACGCCCCGGAACATCGAGAACCTGCGCGCAGATCGGCGCACTCTCACATTCGTCGAATGCGCATTCGATCAGGAGATGGAACGCCGATGGTTTTCAACTTCCGGTTGTTCTGGCGGATGACCGTGCGCTCCTTTATTCGAAGCGGCGGCACAGACGGCCCGCTCAACCGCGACCGGCTGACATTCCTGCTCTTCTTTTACCCGCTTTGGGGTTGCCTGTTGCTCTGCGGCTGGATCGGCCTGGCGCTCGATGAAATCTTCTTCCCCGCCTATCGCAAGCAATCCGTCGAAAAGCCGCTCTTCATCGTATCGAACTTCCGCAGCGGCTCAACCTTTGTGCAACGCACGCTGGCTCGCGACAAGGCTGTCTTCTCCTCGATGACGACCGCCGACATCTATCTCATGCCCTCCATCACGCAGCGTCGCATTCTTAGTCTCCTCGCCTGGGTCGACAGGCGATTGGGCCACCGCGGCCAGAACATGCTGCGCCGTCTCGACTCCCTCTCTCTCGGCCAGTTGAAGATCCACCCCTTTGGCATCTTCGATGCCGAAGAAGACGAGCACCTCATGTTCTATGCCTGGAGCACGTTCCTCGCGGGGTTCGCGTTTCCTTATCTTGATGAGCTGCCCCCGTACCAGTATTTCGATACCGCGATTCCCCGCCCCGACCGGCAGAGGATGATGGCCTTCTACCGCGCCTGCATACAGCGTCACCTCTACGCGGGGGGCGGCCGCTACTACCTTGCCAAGAACCCTCTCTCCAGCGCCAGAATTCAGTCTCTGCTCGAGATTTTTCCCGACGCGCGCATCATCTATCTCGTTCGCAATCCCCTCGAGATGCTGCCTTCCACCGTTTCGCTCTTCGCCTACCTGTGGCGGCTTTTCAGCGCTCCGCACGAGCGATACCCGCACTGCGACAAGATTCTCGCCTGGACAAAATATTGGTACGACCATCCGCTCGAGGTCATCGACAGGCAGGCCCCGGATCGCTGCATGATTGTGAAGTATGACGACCTGATTCGATCTCCCGACTCGGTATTGCGCTCGGTCTATCGCCGTTTTGACTACCCTCAGAGCCATGCGCTCGAAGGCCTGCTGCGCGACGCCGCTGAGGCGGCACGAAGCCACACAAGTTCGCACCAGTACAGCTACTCTGCCATGGGCTTCACGCGGGAACAGATCGTAAGCGAATTCGCTCATATCTTCGAGCGATTCGGTTTCAGCCCGTCGGCACCCGAAGAAGCGCCGGCCTCCGAAATGCTGCACCCCGCATATCGCGAGTGAAAATGCGTGTGCCCCCGTATCTCGTGTTTGAGGACCGGGGCGCTGGGATGGCAGCCACCCTCTGGCGCAATTCCCGTCGCTTGTGATTGAATCGAGTCTAGGAGTCCCGGACCGGAGGTCCCCCGCAAGTCCGGTAAGGAGAAACAATTCGATGCCAAATGCCTTGCTTCCCCCCGATGAGCGTAACCTCACGCCCGCCCAGGTCGAGGCCCTCGATCAACGCCGCGACCTTGGTCACACCTTTCTCGTGATTGCCGGCCAGTTCTCGGTGATCGCTACAATTCTTCTCCTCTGGGTCGGCCAGGACCTCAAGTATTCCCCGGGATGGGTCCATCCCATGGCCTATTACTTCGCCCTCGCGCTCATCCTCATCGCGTTCTTCGGCATCACCGGTCTAGTGCTCCGCCGCGGCACGCCGCGTCTCGATTAAGCAATCAACAGACCCTCATCTTGAGGCACCCGGTGCGACCATGAAGCGATTCCTCATCAGGCTGGGTGTCCTGTGCGCGGCATCCGTTTTCGGCTCCATCGCCACGGCCCAGAACTCGTTGCCCCAGTCGCCCGCCGACGACCGCGCGCTGGCGCTAGCCATCTTCAAAGAGCTCATCGAGATCAACACCACCGACACGCCGCTGGGCAACGTCACCACGGCCACGACCGCCATGCAGCGCCGTTTTCTTGACGCCGGCTTCGCATCGGAAGACGTTCGCCTGCTCGGTCCGGACCCGCGCAAGCAGAATCTCGTAGTGCGCATCCGCGCCGCTGGAACACCGGCGAAAAAGCCCGTTCTCTTCCTCTGCCACATCGATGTGGTGCAAGCCCTGCGCTCCGACTGGTCGACCGATCCTTTCGAGTTCATCGAGAAGGACGGCTACTACTACGGGCGCGGCACCCAGGATATGAAGGACTCCGACGCTGCTCTGGTCGAAGTCTTTCTGCGGCTGCATCGCGAGGGTTACACGCCGCAGCGCGACCTGATCCTGGCTCTCACCGCAGACGAGGAAGGCGGCAAACTCAACGGCGCCGACTGGCTGGTGCGCGAACATCGCGACCTGGTCGACGCTGCGTTCGTGATCAACCCGGACGCGGGCGGCGTGGACCTGGAGCAGGGACGGCCCGTGGCCGCCGAGGTCGAGGCCACCGAGAAGCTGTATGCCGACTACCAGGTCACGGCGACCAATCGCGGCGGCCACAGTTCCCTGCCCAGGCCCGATAACGCCATCTACGAACTGACGGCGGCGCTCAACCATCTTGCCGCCTATACGTTTCCCTTCGAGCTGAATGAAGTGACGCGGACCTATTTCAAGAACATCGCTGCCAACGAGAAGGGCCAGACGGCGGCCGACATGCAAGCCATTCTGGCTAAGCCGCCGGACATGGCAGCGGCTGCTCGCCTCAGCGCGGAGCCCGAATTCAACGCGAGGCTGCGCACCACCTGCGTGGCCACACGGCTCAGCGGCGGGCACGCCAACAACGCTCTTCCGCAAACCGCGCAGGCCATCGTTAATTGCCGGATTCTGCCCGGCTACTCGCCCGAGGAGATCCGCAAACAGTTGATTTCCGTCTTTGGCGACGCGCAACTCAGTGTCGACTACATTTCCAGCCTGGGCGATGTCACCGCCTCAGCGCCTGACCGCAAGGCCATTGTTCCGCCCGCGCCGAGCCAGGAAGTCTGGGGGCCTCTCGTCAGCCTGACGCAGGCGATTTGGCCGGGAATCCCCGTAACCCCTGAAATGGAGAACGGCGCCAGCGATTCGATCTACTTCGCCCAGGCCGGCATTCCCTCTTACGGCTACTCGGCAATCGCGCTCGAGCGCGACGACGTCCGCGCGCACGGGCGCGACGAACGCCTGCCCATCGATTCGTACTGGAAGTCGCTCGATTTCTTCTACGCCTTCGCCAAGCGCCTCGGCGGCGAGTAAAGGTCGACGCCCCGGCGCGGTAAGTCGGAGGCTCGCACCCAAAATAGGTAGTCATCCTGAGCGAATTTTGGCGCTTTTACGCCAAAATGAGTCGAAGGACCTGAATTTCGTCCAGCCCAACTCAGCGCGAACATGGGTGCCCCA
>JBEKPO010000109.1:0-14485 GCA_049520675.1 Occallatibacter sp.
AGGTTCCCCTGACCAGTTTGATCGAAATTGATCGCGCGTGCCCATATCATGCGATCCAACAGTTCGAAAACCGCCGAGAGATTCGGACCCTATATTGACGCTCCTCAGCTTTCCAAGTGCGGGCAGGTAGCCCGGTCATGAGAATCGCCGAAGACGTAGAGGCTGTGCCCCATTCATCGCGTCGTTTGCGATGAGCGGGCGGGCGGCAAGGCGAGCGATCCTGCTTTCCCACCCAAGCCGCAAACCACGCGGCTTGGATGGGGCACAATCCATCGAGGGAGAACCAGCAGTGAAAGTACTTGGCCGCCAACGCTCATCGCAAACAACGCGATGAACGGGGCACAGCCTTTACGGCTCTCTGCGATCCTGATGACCGGGCCACCGGAACGCTTACGACTCTCGCATCAGCACCGGAACCGAAGGCCGCAGCTCGACCTGCCTCGTGGTGATCACGATCTTGGCCGGCATCAGCTCCGGACCGTCCCAGCCGTCCTTCACTGCCTCGACGTGAATCTCGCCTGGGCGTTTCGTGCTCTGAACGATCACCTGAGCAAGGCCATTGAAGAGCGAGCGCCTCGGCTCCTTGTCGCTCTCCAGGCAATTGGGATCGCCGTTGCCCACACCGATCAGTTTGCCAGCTCCTGAAATGTTGAACGCGATTTTGTTGCCGGCGGTCGGCACCAGCCGCCCATCCTTGTCGAGAACCTCGACCTTCAGGCAAGCTACGTCTTCGCCATCGGCGTTGATCGCTGTGCGATCTGCCGTCAGCCGGATCGAGACGGGTTCTCCGGTGGTTTCACGCTTTTCGGTCAGCACGATTTGACCGTCTTTCAAGCCGTGCGCCTCAATCACACCCGGCTCGTACTTCACCTTCCATTCCACATGCCCGAGGCGCGGAACCTTCTGGCTGCCGAGGCTCTTGCCGTTGACCAGAAGTTCTACTTCATCCAGATTGGAATACGCCCACACCGGGATTTCGTCGCCTTCGCGGCCGTGCCAGTTCCAGTGGGGGAAGATGTGCAGCGACGGTTCCTTGCCCCACCAGGCTTTGTAGTAGTAGAAGTAGTCCTTCGGGAACCCGCACATATCCACGATGCCAAATTGCGAGTTGATCGACGGCCAACCATACGGTGTCGGCTCTCCGCGATAGTCGAAGCCCGTCCACGCGAATCCGCCGGCCTCCCACTCGCGCGAGCCGTAGAACGACCACCACTCTTCCGGCGACTCACCCCAGGGCACGACGCCATCGTAGGAACTGACCGTATTGCGCAGCTTGTCAGAGGCGTATTCGCCGCGAGTCGCGATGGCGCTGGAAGTTTCGGATCCGTAGAGAGGGCGCTTGGGATGTTCTTTGTGAAAAGCGTCGGGATATTTCAAGGCATAGTTGAAGCCGATGATGTCGAAGGCGTCGGAGACGCCTTTCTCGTTATCGCCGTCGACAGCGGCGGAGACGACGCGTGTGGGGTCGAGCTCGTGGCAGAGGCGCACCATGGTGCCGGCGATTTTGGATCCCTGCTCAGCCATCGGTCCCTGCAACTCGTTCTCCTCGTTCCCAACAGACCAGATGATGATCGACGGCGAGTTTCGGTAGCGCTTGACCATGATCTCCAGTTGCTTCAGGCCTTCGGGGTTGGAACTCATCTGGCGCGTTTCGCACATCATGAGGACGCCCATGCGGTCACAGGCATCGACCCACTCGGGCGTGGGCATATTGTGCGAAGTGCGCACCGCATTGCAGCCCATCGCCTGCAACACGGCGATTCTGAAGGATTGCAGCCGGTCGGGCAACGCGGCGCCGACGCCGGCGTGGTCCTGGTGATTGCAGGTGCCCTGGATCTTGAGCGATTTGCCATTCAGGAAGAAGCCCTTGTCGGCGTCGAAGACAGCGGTGCGAACGCCGAAGACGACACGCTCGGCATCGCGCACTTTGCCTTCGGACTCGACGGACACAATCGCGGTGTAGAGGTTCGGCTCATCGACCGACCAGAGCGCGGGGCTATCGAGATTCGCACTGGCGGTATAGGCAGCAGAGCCGTCGATCGCGATAGACTGCGCCGGAGCCTCGGCGGTTGCTACGGTTGCACCTTTGGCATCGACGATCTTCCAGCTCACTTTGGCGCTTGCGGTCTCCTTGCCCTGGTTTTGCACGATGGTGGCAAGCGCGAGCGTCGCCGAGCTGCTATTTATAGTCGACCTCACGGTGCTTTCCCATTTGCCCAGATGCACAGCATCCATCTTGGTGAGCCAGACGTGGCGATAGATGCCGGCGCCTTCGTAAAACCAGCCATCGCCAAAGCTGGCATCGGCGCGCACCACGATGTAGTTCTTGGCGCCGTAGTTCAGAAAGTCAGTGAGGTCGAAGCGGAAGGGGGCGTAGCCGTTGTCGTTGCGACCGATGAAGCAGCCGTTTACGAAGACCAGCACGTCGCGGAGGGCGCCATCGAACTCGACCCAGATGCGGCGGCCCAGGTCGCTTGCTGGAATCTCGAATTCGCGGCGATACCAGCCCACGCTGGATTCGGGAAAGCGCCGGCCCAGCGGCTTGTAGCCGTGCGACATCAGCGAGCTGTCTCCGGCTCCTGAGTCGTCGTGAATGAACGGGAGCTCGACCGCCCAATCATGAGGCAGATTCAGCGTACGCCACTTGGAGTCGTCGAAGCCGGCTTTCGAAAAATCGAATTCGCCGGTTTTGGCAAAGTCGCTTTGGCCGTAGCCGAAGTTGAGATCCTTAGCGGGATCGTCGCCATTGCCGAAAGTGAACTTCCATCCAAAATCAAAGAGAAGCTGCTCGCGAGGAGCGACCGCGGCAACAGCCGACGATGAGATTTCAGACACATCAGAGCCGAGAAGGGCGGCGCTTCGCGCCCAGGCGGAGCGGGCAAGCAAAGATGAGGTAGAGAGGGCGAGTCCCGAAGCCAGCAAATCACGACGAGAAATATAAGGCACAATATCCTCCATGGTTGAACGATCCGGTGTACGCGATAGAACGCAAGCGGGTCAAGCAATGCACCTGATTCGGCAGCATCATGGTTGCTGAATTGTCACGGCGGAGCCATTGTATTGAATTACGCGATCCGGCGACGACTCGAGAGCCTCTCCTGCTCCGTGGTCCTGCCGGACAAACACAATGCGAAAAGCGATCGAGGCGGGCATTCCGGGGTAGGTTCCCGAGCGATCGCCGATCACGAGAGTCTTGCCGGCCTGCGACCACTTGATGGGAATGAGAGCGTGCGCGCCTTTTTCGTAGTCGTAGTTGTCGCCTTCGTCTGAGTAGAGATCGAAGCTTCCGTCCGCGCCCGTATAGATGCGGAGCTCGATCGGGTCCGCAGGCTTTTGGCCCGCGTATTCGATCTCCGGACCGAGGGGAAGAATAGAGCCAGCGCGGATATAGAGCGGCATGCGGTCGAGCGGAGCAGCGGCATCGATATCGCGGCCGGCCTGCACAGAATCCCCCGTCCAAAAGTCGTACCAGGGCTGGGAGCCCGGCAGGTAGACGGTGCGTTGCGTCGCTCCGTGCTTCAAGACGGGGTTGACCATGATAGCGGGGCCGAACATGAACTGATCTCCCAGGTTCCAGGTGTTGGCATCCTCGCGCCAATCCATGACCAGAGGTCTCTGCATGGTGTAGTCGTCGTCGTGGACGCGCCAGGCGAGAGAGTAGATATAGGGCATGAGCCGGTAGCGCAGCTTGTCATAGAGGATGAGCGTGGGTTCGACACGGTCATAGGTCCAGATTTCGTTGTTCGGCCGGTGTCCGTGGGTTCGGAAGATGGGACAGAATGCGCCGAATTCATACCAACGCGCGTAAAGCTCCTGGTACGCCGGTTCCTCAAGCGAACCGGGGTATGGAGGCCAATAACCGCCGATGTCGGTGGTCCAATAGGGATACCCGCTCAGGGCGAAATTGAGTCCGGCGGTGACCTGATGAGAGAGCCCCCAGAATGTGCTGTACACGTCGCCCGACCAGACTGCGGCACCAACCCGTTGCTGACCGAAAAACGCCGAACGCGTAAGCAGGAAGACGCGCTTCTGATCGGTAGCTTCTCTCCAGTGCTGCTGCACGCCCGTGGTATGCAGGAAGGGAAAGATATTGGTGTATTCTGCGCCGTTGCCGATGGCGAGCTGCTTGCTGCGTAGAATGGCGTCGCCAAAGTGCGGCCAATACTCTTCCGGCTCGGCGCTATCGAGCCAGAATGCATCCCATCCCTGGGCGAGAAGCTTGCCCGGCAGCCGGTCCCAATAAATGTCGCGCGCCTCCGGACTGCTCGCGTCGTAGACATGGGCGTCGGGAACAAGCAGATGTTTTGCATCCAGTGTCTTGTATGTTTCGGAGGCGGGATCAAGCAGGCCCCACACCGAGATCATGGCATGGACGTTCTCTTTGTGCAGAGTGTCGAGGTCTTTGGCGACGTCATGGTAGTTCGAGTTGAACTCGGGATCCCCCTCGGTCTTCCACCAGAACCAATCCTGCACCATGGCGTCCAGCGGGATGTGGTCCTGACGGTACCGTTGCGCGATGCTCTGAATTTCGTCCAGCGAAACGTACCGGTCCTTCGACTGGAAAAGCCCGTAAGCCCACTTCGGCAGCATAGGGGTGTGGCCGGTCATGCCGCGATACTCGTGGATCAACGTGTCTATTTCGGGACCGTAGAGAAAGTAATAATCAATTGACTCGCCTGCGATGGAGGAAAGCTTCAGCTCAAGGGGGAAACGATTGTCGACGTATGTCAAAGCGGCAGTGTTCCACATCAACGCGTATCCCTTGCTTGAAACCAGCAAGGGAATGGCTACATCCGTGTTGTCCTGCGCCAGTTCTACAGTAGCTCCGCGATAGTTGAACATACCGTTCTGGTGCTGACCCAGGCCATAGAGGGCTTCCGTCGCTACCGGAGCAAATCGATCCGTAGCCTGAAAGGTGCGATCGCCATTCGATTCGACGGGTTCATAGGTGCGCGGAACGTTGGCGCCCTCGTTGAGCAAGGCGTCTCCCGCTCGCGTTTGGAAGGAAAGATTCCCGCGTTGGAGACTGAGCGCGACCTGGAGTTTCGCCGTTCGAATGCTTGCCGACTGCGCATCTTGAGCAAATTCGAACGGCGCGCCGGCACACGATTGACTTTCATCCAGCATCCATGGGCGTTGCGGCGGCTCAGCTTTCTCATTGGGTTTAGCCACGACGTGAATGACCGCGTCGCTGCAAACCGTAATGGCAAGCAATTCGCTGCCAACTGTGGCATCGACTCCATGCGCGGACTGCCGGACCGTAACCGGCGGCAAATTTGGGGTATTCTGGCCCGGGATCTGCGGCCTGGCAAGAGGAATCGTTGCTGAGAAAAGGCAAATGAAAGCACTTCGAGACGCGGTATCGCGCACGATTGTCGACCAATTGCGCGGGGCAAGAAAGAACATCATTGATCTCACTTTTCTCATCAGTTTCATGCTTAGCGGCACGTAGCCGAAAAGCACAAATGTTCGCTGAAGAACTTCATGACGTGGTTCTGAAACCGGTCGGCCACGGCGCTGGTGTGTGTGCCTGGATATACCTCGAAGCTATTGGCGATTCCATATGAGTCGAGAACCTCGTGCAGCTTAATGGTGTCGGTTCGCAAGCCATCCTGGTCGCCGACATCGATCGCGATGGCGCGATACTGGCGCAAATTACCGATGTACTGGTCGATGAAGGCCAGCGGCGCGTTGGCCGCCCATCTAGCGAGCACATCCGGCTGCGATACGCCGTCCTTGGTGGGCAAATCCAGATAAAGGGGAGGGTTTTTCGGGTTGGGCGACCAAGCTGCCGCTGTCGCCAGAGACACCGAGGCGAAGCCGGGCAGTTGGCTCGCCAGCTCCGTCGGCGACTTCGCGCTCGCGGCCTTTGCCTCCAGCGCGATTTCTCGCTCCTTCGCCTGATCGGCCGGCCCGATACCGCCGCCCGTCATTGGCGAAAGACAACAGGGGCTCATGATGTACAAGGCGCCGAAAACATCGGGATGCTTCATGCCGATTCGAGATGCACCATACCCGCCCATGGAGTGACCGACCAACCCCCGGCTCTTGCGGTCGGGAATCGTCCGGTAATGGGCATCGATGTACGCAACCACGTCGTGGGAGATGAATCTCTCAAAGTCGCCGGTGGTGACGGAACTTGAGTACATCGATCCGTTGTAGACCGTCTTTGAATCGGGTAGGACGACGATCATTTCCTTTGCGCCGAGGGCGAATGCGCCTTCGATCGTCTGGGGTACATGAATCTCGTGGGTCCATTGCTCGGCGCCGATCGAGTACCCGTGCAACGCATAAACCACGGGGTACCGCCGAGTCTTCTGGGTGGCGTAGCTGGGTGGAAGGAAGACGATGACGTCGCGATCGACAGCGTCTCCTTCCAGATTTCCTTCGAGCGATGCGCCGTGGATCTTGATGTGCTCGACAGTGACTGGTTTGGCGATGGGAACTACCGGAGGCACTATCGTCTGAACCTGCGCGACGGCGACGACGCAAAGGAAAACGCTTACCGACAGCACCACGAAACCCGCTGCTTTCCGAATCATCTTGAAAGTCCTTTTGCAGAATCCAATACCATTACCCGCAGATTCACCAACAAACCGTTCAGCATATCGTCGTCTCGTTTTCGGTCAGATTTAGGCACGCTCCAGCCGGCCATCCAATTCGAGGAATATGAATCTCGACCTGACGCTCCTACTGCATGGCTGAAGATTCCGGCTCAGTTGGGATCAGGCAGCGCGAGTGATTTGAAATCAACGGGAGTCTACCACGCGCGGGGCCCGTTTCAGCGGGGCATTCGGATCCGTGCGGGCGATGTCGAAACCTTTGATGTCGGAATGGCAAACGCCAAGGAAGCTCAAGAAAATCGTGATTTTGCCGATGGGCATATCCGTTAGGCGTGAATGCCGGTGTGTGCGGCCGAGGCGCCGGGACTCTCATGAGACCCCAGCGCGTCACACCATTGTGCAATAGAACCGCGGGTCGAAAAGATGAGATCGTATCTAAAAGCCATGGCACGGAGTTTCAGACGTCGCAAAAGGTGCGGTGCCAGCGCCTTGCTCGCGGCTGCGTGTTTGCTCCTTATCAACGGAGCCGCCGCACTGGGACAGATACGACAACTGCCCTTGATCGCGACGGCGCGCCAGGCTCATTCACTCGCCCCTAGCGAGACCGCAAAGGCGTATCCGGCTCATCTGCGCGGCGTTGTCATCTACTACGATCCGTACCAGGAGGGATCGAGATCTGCTGCAGGCCAAAGAGCGCTCTTCATGGCCGATAAGACAGGGAGCCTCTTCCTTCGCACGGGAAACGTACCCCTCCCCCCGATCCACACCGGCTCTATCATTGACGTCAGAGGGGTGACAGATCCCGGAGGGTTTGCCCCGATCATCACCGACTGCACAGTCAGACTCCTCCCAGGGACCCGGCCCGTCCCCAAGCCCAGGATCGAATCGCTTCCTCGTCTGGTCACAGGCGCCGAGGACGGCCAATGGGTGGCCATCGAAGGAATCGTTCACGCTGTCGACCTGGAAGGAAAACACGCGATCTTTACCATTGCAACAAGCGATGGAGTCTTCAGCGCAACCACCATCCGCGAGGACGGGGCCGATTATCGGGACCTGGTTGACGCAAAGATTCTCGTGCAAGGTGTGGCTTGTCCTCTTTACGACAACAAGCGGCGGATGCTCGGTGTGCGTCTCTTGTTTCCCGGTCTGAAGTGGTTGAAGGTCGAGGAACGAGGCTCAGCGAACCCCTTTGCCCTGCCCATCGAGCCGCTGGGCAGAATGTTTCAATTTTCGCCGGGTGGTACGAGCCTGCACCGTATCCATGCGCGAGGGACCGTAACGCTGTCCTGGCCCGGGCAGACCGTATGTATCACCGATGCTTCCGAGGGGCTGTGCCTGCAAACCTCCGATCGCATCGCGCTTCACGTTGGGCAGTTGGTGGATGTGGCCGGCTTTCCTGCGTTGGAGGACTACCAGCCCACGCTGATTGACGCCACGCTGCGTCCGATGGGAAATGGCGATGTATTGATTCCGACGCCGAGCCGGGCAGAGAGCGCCTTCACGGGCGATTATGACGGGGAATTGGTCAGGATGAGAGGAAAGTTGATTGGCAGAAACTGGTCGCAGGGATCGTCGACGCTCCTTATCGATTCAGGGACCACCGTGTTTCCCGCGGTTTTGCCGCCCGGAAGCATACGAAGCGAAGAGGAATTGGCCTCCGAATGGACCGATGGAAGCACGGTTGCGGTGACCGGGGTTCTGGCTGGAAAGGTCAACCAGCACGACCTCCAGCGCCGTGAGGGAATCTCGACGCTCGAGTCGTTTCAGATTCTGCTGCAATCGCCACAGAATGTGGCGATCGTTGCAGCGCCCAGTTGGTGGAACGGCCAGCATGCTCTGACCGTTCTCGGCTCAGTGGTTGTGATTACGCTGGGGATCCTGGTTTGGGCGCAGGTGCTTCGCCATCAGGTTCACCGGCAGACCGCCGTCATCCGCAGCAACGAACAAAAGTTCCGCCACATGGCCCGGCACGATGCACTGACTGGGCTCTACATCCGTACGGTACTGTTGGAGCGCCTGGACGCAGAGATTGAGAAGGCCTCGCTGAATACGCCCTCACTGGCGCTATTCATGATCGATGTAGACGGGTTCAAGCAGATCAACGACACCATAGGCCATGCCGCCGGTGACGAGGTCCTGACTGCGCTCAGCAGGCGCCTGCAGGGATCGGTACGCGAGACGGATACCGTGGCGCGGATGGGGGGCGACGAATTTGCCGCACTGTTCCTCGAAGTCCGCGAGGTCGAAGAAATTGAGGCCATCGCCGCGCAGCTTCTGACGGCGATCTCTGCCCCATTTGCCATTCTGGGAAACGAACTGTCGGTTTCTGTGAGTATCGGGATCACTGCATTCCCTGAGGGCGGCAAGGACAGCACTTCGCTACTGCGCAGCGCCGATGTTGCGCTCTATCGCGCCAAGGCGCGGGGCCGCAATCGCTATCATGTCTATCGCAGCGATCCCTCGCAGGCCCTTCCTATCAAATCCGTGACTTTGATGGCGTGACATCCGCCTCAGCCGGTTAGCGGGCCGTTTTTTTGCACTCGTCAAAGCGAGTAGACTTGCACCGGGGATGATTCTCGCGCCGGTTCGGAATCGGGCGGGGGTAAGAATCGGAATAGATACCTATGCCTGTTCGGCTTCGCGACACAACGCGGGAAGCGCATTTATTCTCGGAGGCTCTTGAGGTGTTCGGTTGGTTTTCCGTTCATGCGCAGGCTCGCGCATCGCGGTTTGGCTCGACGCCGATTGCAACGCTTGCCCGTCTCGGGATTCTCGGACCAGCGCTGATCGCGGGCTTGTGTGCCGCAGGGACGTGCGCGCAGCAAGGCGCGCCTCAAAGTACCCTGAACGCAGAGATCGCCGGCAAGGTGATGGGCGCAAATGGGCAAGGAGTCGCGGGAGCGGTTGTGCGGCTGCTAGCGGATGGCGCCAGGGACGCGATGGAAGTGAAGAGCGGGGCAGAAGGAGCTTTCGAGATTCCCAATCTTGCCGCAGGCAAGTACACACTCACAGCGGAAAGCGGCCAGTTGCAAGCGCCTTCAACTTCCGTTTTGGCAGCGCAAGGCAAAGTGGTCGCGGTTGTGCTGGTTCTGGTAACCGGAAATCCGGCCGGAAAAGCCCAGGGACAAGGCTTTGCTGAGGCGATGGAATTTGCCGACCAGCCCAACTTCACGGTGGCTGGCGTGACGGACTGGACCGCTGCGGGCGGCCATGGTTCGGATGTGAACCTGCGCGCCAGCGAAGCGCTGGTCGACGAGACAGTTCGGTTGAAGGCGGAAGGCGGCAAGGACCCCGCGAAGCCGGACGACGAAAAGAGCGCGCTCTCGCAGAAAGATGTAGAACAAATCACGGCACTGAAGGGGAGCGGCGATTTCGCGCAGGCGCGGTCACGCCTCGACGATCTGCTGGCTCACGGCGAAACCGCCGATCTTCGCCGCCTGAGCGCCGAGGTGGATGAAGCGCTCGGCGATCCGCTGGCGGCAGTGCACGAATTCGAGCGCGCAGCGCGGCTCGATCCGAGCGAGGAAAATTATTTTGCATGGGGCTCGGAGCTGCTTCTGCACCGGGCGGTCATCGAAGCGCGGGAAGTGTTCACGCGCGGTACAGTGGCCTATCCCGGGTCTGTGAGGATGCAAACCGCTCTGGGAGCGGCACTGTTTGCCGGCGCGCACTACGATGAGGCGGCTTTGCGTCTCTGCGCTGCCTCCGATCTCGATCCCGCAAACACAGAGCCATATCTGTTTCTCGGCCGGGTTGTGGTGACAGCGCCCAATCCGTTGCCGTGCGTGGTGCCACATCTCAAACGCTTCGCGGAGATGCAGGCGACCAATCCGCTGGCGAATTATTTCTACGCGATGGCGATGTGGAAAGAAAACGGGCAGCCCAGCGATGCGGCTTCAGTGGCCGGGGTAGAGGCTCTGCTGAAGAAAGCGGTAAGCCTGGACGCGCAATGCGGGCCGGCATGGCTGCAACTCGGGGTTCTCAGTGATGAGCGGAAAGATTACAACGGGGCCATTAGCTATTTCCAGAAGGCCGTGGCGGCCGATCCCGAGATGAGTGAAGCTCACTACAGGCTGGGCACGGCCTACGACCGCCTGGGCGAACGCGACAAGGCAAAACTCGAATTCGACCTGCACGAAACAATCGACCGGGAGCAGAAGGCGCAAGTTGAGCAGCAGCGCCGCGCGATCAAGCAATTCCAGGTGCTCGAGCCGGAGCAAACACCCGATCAAGCAGCGAAGCCGTGACCTCAGCCGCGCGAATTACGCGCCTCGCGGCTTCATCGACGCCACAATTCCTTCGCCCTCGCGAATGGTGAGAATCTGGTTGGCCTTGACCTGCGTGAAACGCTCGATTTTCTGCGTGGTGGGCCACTTCACTTCGATCAGGTCCACGGTTTCCGCGCTGCCCAGGCCAAAATGCAGGCGCAAATCGTTCTGCGACATGACGCTGGTGCCGCTGTGCACCTCGTCCACCTGGCGATGCTTGCCGGTCGTCACCCAGACGCGGGCGCCGATCGCAGTGCGGTTGCACTTGGTTCCAACCAGCTTGAGCTTGATCCAGTTCTGGCGGTTCCCGCCGACATTATGCAGAAGCGAAGGCAGGTCGTTCATGTTGAGAATGAGCATGTCCATCCCGCCGTCGTTGTCGTAGTCGCCAAAGGCCGCTCCGCGGCTCGAGTAGCGCGCCGAGATACCCGGTCCCAACTCCGCCGAGACATCCTTGAAACGCCCATCGCCCAGGTTGCGATACACAAGACGCGGATTCTTGAACGATTCGCCGAAGTCGTACTTATCGACCTCGGGATAGACGTGCCCGTTGACCTGGACGATGTCGGCCCAGCCGTCATTGTCGTAGTCGATGAAGCCGCATCCCCAGGCAACGTAGTTGCTGTGAATGCCGACTCCCGAATTGAATGAGACTTCAGTGAAGGTGCCGTCGCCGTTGTTGTGATAGAGATCGGAGGTGTCGTCGGCGAAGTTGGTTTTGAAGATGTCGAACCATCCGTCGCAGTCGTAGTCGGCCACGCCAACGCCCATGCCTGCCTGCTCGTGCCCATCGGCGTTGTAGGCGCAGCCGGAGAGAACCGCGACGTCGGTAAACGTGCCGTCGTGGTTATTCTGAAAGAGGATGCTCGGCTCGGAGTCGACCGCGACATAGATATCGGGCCAGCCGTCGTTATCGAAGTCGTAGGAGACGGCGGTGATGGAGTAGCGGGGGCCGGTCTTGAGAATGCCCGCTTTCTCCGAAACGTCGGTGAAGGTCCCGTCGCCATTGTTGCGGTAGAGAATGTCGGTGTCGCCGGGCAGGCCGCGTGGACCGCACATCGTGGGGATGCCCTTCCATTGGCAAAACACGGCGCTATCCATAGAAGGCGGATGGTCGGGGTCGAACGCGACAAAGTTGCAAACGAAGAGATCGAGATGGCCGTCCCGATCGTAGTCGAGGAAGGTGCAGCCCGTGCCCCAGCGCCCCTTTTCCTGATAGAGGCCCGTCTGCCGCGTGACATCGGTGAACGTACCGTTGCCATTGTTGTGAAAGAGAATGTTTCGCCCCCAGAAAGTGCAGAAGAGATCGTCCCAGCCGTCGTTGTCGTAATCGCCCACGCACACGCCGGTCTGCCAGCCTGAGCGGCCAATGCCCGATTTCTCGGTCACGTCGGTAAAGGTGCCGTCACGATTGTTCTTGAAAAGGTGCGTGGTCGGGGCTTGTCCCGCAGGCCAGTGTGCGTCGAGGCGGCTGCCGTTCGTGAGGTAAATGTCGAGCCAGCCATCGTTGTCATAGTCAAAGAAGGCAATACCGCTTCCCTTGGTTTCGACAATCACGCGCTTGTGCTCCACGCCGCCCCAGACGTTGGGGACGTTGAGTCCCGCCTGTTGCGCCACGTCGATAAACTGAATGCCGGTTGCCGGCGCCGCGGCCACCTGCGCCCGCACGACGCCGGAACTGCCCCAGCGCCAGAGAGGCGTGGTGACGACGTCGAGCAGCCCGCCGCCTAGAACAAACAAAGATGAGCCAAGAAATCGCCGCCGTGGATGAATCATCTGCGAGGAGTTACGCGCCTTTCTGCCTGCCTAAGAATTGATGAGAGCTGGAATCGTTCGCGCCGCGTCACTTTGCGTGCACCTTGGGGAACGGATGCGGCACGATGCCCGTTCCCTCTTTCACCGCAATGATTGTATCGATCGGCACGTTGGTCAGCTTGTCGATCTGGCCGCTGGGCCAGGTAATCACCAGCGAATCGATTTTGCCGCGCTTGCCCAGACCGAAATGAATGCGCGGATCGCTGGCAGACATATAGCTGGTGCCGCCCTTGGCCTGGTCCACGCGGACCATGTCGCCCGCGGTGAGCTTCAGCTCGGCTCCCGTGCCATCGCGGTTGGACTTTGTCCCGATCAGCAACACCTCCAACCAATGATTGCCTGTTCCGCCCTCGTTTTTCATCAGCTCGGGAGCATCTCCCCGGCAATTGACCACAAAACCTACGTTGCCGTCGTTGAAAAAGTCCGCTGTCGCCAGTCCGCGGCCCGCGACCGACCGATTGAAGTCCGGACCCAGCGCGTCCGAGGCTTTCTCGAACCGGCCCTGGCCCAGGTTATGCCACATCAGCAACGGCTCCTTGTAAGTGACGAGGCTGTGGTAGAGCTGAACGTTGTCGACCATGGCTCCGTTGGCCTGCAGAATGTCGGGCCATCCATCGTTGTCGTAGTCAATGAATTTGGCCGCCACGCCGCTCAACAGCATGGCCTTGTTTCCAATCCCGGAACTAAAAGTGGCGTCGGTAAACGTCCCATCGCCGTTGTTGTGATAAAGCCGATTCAACTCGAAGTCGAGGTGGGTGATGTAGACGTCGAGCAGTCCATCGCCGTCCACGTCGGCAACGTCGATTCCCATTCCTGCTTCGTAGCGCCCATCCTCACTGGCCGCCATTCCCGAAAGAAGCGAGACGTCGGTGAAAGTTCCGTTGCCATTGTTCTGGAAGACAAAGTTGGGCCACGTGTCGTTGGCGATCAAGATGTCGGGCCAGCCACTGCCGAACATATCGGCGGTGACCACTCCCATTCCCTTCGCCTCCGGCTTGCTGACGCCGGATTTGTCGCTCACATCGGTAAATGTCCCATCGTGATTGTTGTGATAGAGCTTGATGTGCTCGCCCTTGTAGTTGTTCGGGCTGCAGTAGGAGCGATAGCCCGGCTTGCGCTCGCCGCACCACTCGTTGTTTTCGAAGGTCCACTGCAGGTAGTTGAGCACCACGAGGTCGAGCCATCCATCCTTGTCAAAATCGACCCACGCTGCGCTGGTGGACCACTGGCCCTCGTCGGCTACGCCTGCCTTGGCGGTGACGTCGGTAAACGTGCCGTCGCCATTATTGCGGTAAAGGATGGCGCGGCCATAGCCGGTGACGTACATGTCGGGGTAGCCGTCGTTGTCGTAGTCGCCAACGGCTACGCCCTGGCCGTAATGACCTTCGCCGCCCACACCCGCTTTCTCTGTCACGTCGGTGAAGGTACCGTCGCCATTGTTGCGATAAAGGGCCGATCGCAGGGGATGGTCGGGTTTGTACGCGTCGGTCGCGCCTGACTGCACAAAAAAGAGATCCAGAAGCCCATCCTGGTTGTAGTCGATCCACCCCACGCCGGTGCCCATGGTCTCAAGGTAGTATTTCTGCTCGGATGTCGTGGAATCCTGAACGAAGGTGATTCCCGCTGATTTCGCAATGTCGGTGAAGCGAACCGGCGAAGCGGGCTTCGAATTCGAGGCGCTTTGTGCGCCGCCTGTTCCGGTGAAAGGCGCGCAGCCACCCGCAAGAACCGCGATCAAGACGCCCCGGCGGAGAGTTCGATTCATAGAGTTCGATCGGCGAGCAGCAGCGCCCACTGCAGGAATTGTGCGCGGCCCTGCTCGTTCATGGCCTGCTGCGA
>JBEKPO010000110.1:0-14240 GCA_049520675.1 Occallatibacter sp.
AAGGGATGGTTGTGGGCACATGTCCGCGCGGGGCATTCTGTCACCACAATATGAATAAGCTTCCCCTTACCTTGCTCTTTCTGCTCGGTTGCGCCAGCGTGTACGCACAAACGACATCTGCCACCACCGATAGCGACCAGAATTTCTACGCGCGTTTCTGTACGCAAACCAACGCGATTCAATCCAAACAGCCGAATTGGCCGCCTCCATTGGTGACCACTTATACAGGGCTCTTTCAGGTGGTGCGATTTGATGCACTTCATCAAATCACTCCCACGTTGGGCCAGACCTGGAACATCGATAACAGCAAGGGCGTCAGCATTATTCCGTGGAATCGCACGGAAATTGATGTGAATCTGCCGCCCTACTTGGACCACATCGCTCCTTCGGGGTCGACGAAGCCGGCACCCACCAATGGAGCGGGAGATATGTCTTTCCTGGGCAAATTTCGCGTGGTCAGCGCAAATGACAAGAGCGGCGCCTATGTCATCAGTATTTTCGCGCTGGCGACGATACCCACCGGAAGCTACAAGAATGGCTCGACTGACGCCAGCGTAACCCCGAGCCTTGCAGTGGGCAAAGGTTTTGGCCCATTGGCGATTCAGACAACGGCGGGCACAACCTTGTATATGGACCGGCCGGCAACAAAGACCACCGGCAACCCGGTTACCTGGAACCTTGCGGCCCAGTACAAAATTGCAAAATACTTCTGGCCCGAGCTTGAAAGTAATGCAACCTTCTACAAGGGTGGCACCAATCACGGAAAGTCGCAGGAGTTCCTGACGCCCGGCCTGCTCATCGGCAAATTGAAATTGCATCCTGATGACGCCCACTCGCGCGCTGGGCTGACCTTCGGCGGCGGCATGCAGATTGCGACCAGCACATTCCACAGCTATAACCATGAGCTGGTCCTGACGGCAAGGTGGATCTATTAGAGCGTCAAATCGCTATGCCAAAGCTCGTCGTCCCTTTTCTTCAGGCACATAAGGTGCTAGAAGATAGGACATGAGCGCGCAACGGCAGCTTCTCACGCCCCGTGAAGCATCACGTATGCTCGGGATCAGTTACCCCACTATCAAGAAATGGATCTTGAGCGGGAAACTGAAAACCATTCGCACCCCCGGGGGACATCACCGGCTCACCGCAGCCGGTCTCAAGCCGTTTGTGAAGGCAGACGGCGCTCGATCGGAAACCGATTCGCGAGCCCGCTACCGTCGTGTGAGCGGACGCAATCAGCTTGCGGGGAAAGTCATCAGTGTCAGAATCGAGGGGCTTCTCGCTGAGGTTATCCTGGCAATCGGTGACGCCGAGGTGACCGCGATCATTACCGCCGAGGCCGTCCGGGAGCTCCGTCTAAAGAAAGGCGACACGGCCGCAGCTTTGATTAAATCAACCGACGTGATGATCGAGCGGCTGGACGAACCGTCGAGCTAGAGTCCCTTCATCGAATCCCGCAATATAAACACCGCTGCCAACCTGAACGGAGTGCGCCTGGGGCCGCGCTTCCGCGGAGCTAGCGCCGAAGGTGGGGGAGGTGCAGCATCCGCGGCTCATCACTTCGGCTTACAGAACAACCCTGTGCCACATTGCCTTCAGTTCGCCGGCCTCATTGACGATACGATTTGAAACATATAAATTCGATAAGGTAGGAACGAATTTCCTGGATTCTCCCCTCCTAACAGTTCGACCTTGAGTACCGGCCACCGGCACCCTTGCCAAATCCGGCGGTCCTCTGGAGATTCAATGCTCAGGTATCGCTCTCTTCAACACGCGTTACAGTATTTTCTCGGGGTCGGTGCGGTCTGCCTGATTTCTGTTTCGGCATCTGGTCAAATGACAGCGAGTTTGCCGGGCTGGAACACGAATCCAACTGGAGCGACGGTTTCGGGGCAACCCACAAGAGCGATGACCGCCGCGTATGACGAGTACAACTTCTCGCGGCTTCCACCCGCCGATCATCTCGTGAATTTCACCGCGATCTCCATCAAGACTCCCGGCTTCGAGTTGGCCGACTGGAATGTCACCGGCAGAGGAGGTTTCAACCAGGTCCACGCCTCCGAACCGGCACCGGCAGCAACGTCCTCTTCCGATGCGCTGACCTGGCATGGCATCACGTTTTACGGGGCCTATGACATCGGCTTCGGCTGGGTGAGCCACGGCCTGCCGCAAAGCCCATATAACTACGAAGGCTCATCTCTGGCGAACCGGAACGCTGCGGGTTCACGATTCCTTGTCGAACCGGATAACTTGTCGCAGACGAGTCTAGGCATCAGGGGCGACGTCGAGTTTGCGCATGGCTGGTCCGTTGTGTTCAACGCTTCGACCGGCATCAACCCGCAATCTGGGCAGCTCTCCAACGCGTCACTCACCGACATCAAAGACAACGGCCTTCCCAGGGCCGATTATTCAGAAGCCATCGACGGCGCGCGCGCCGGCCAACCCCTCAATGACGAATACTATGGCGGTGTATCGTCATCGACCTTCGGCACGCTGACCTTCGGCCGTCAGCGCGCTCTCGGTACCGATACGATGCTCCTTTACGACCCGGTCGCCGGCGGCTATGCCTTTTCCTATATCGGGTATAACGGCACCATGGCGGGCGGCGGAGATACCGAGGACACGCGTTGGGACGACGCAGTGAAGTATCGCCTCACCTATGGCCCGGTTCATTTCGGCGCCATGTACAAATTCGTCGATGGTACTGGCGGCTGTTACTCGACCGCTGCAGCCGCCGGCACAAGCTGGGCTGCCGCCACAACAACGAGCGACTCCGGACCGATCCCGGGTTGTACTGCGGTACAGCCGCATAACGACGCCTGGGGATTTAACCTCGGCGGAAACTACCACAAGCTTTCCTCCGATATCGTTTACCAGCATTACAACGAGGCGATCGGCGTATTGAATCCCCTGCTGGGACCCCAGAGTGTCTCGGCGTCGTATCAGTCGACCACCGACAGCATCGACACAACCCCCATCACGGGGACGAATCTCATTAGCACAGACAACACCGTCTATGGCATCGTGACGGACAACGACGCCGTCATGGGCACTGCCAAATATGCGTGGCACCATTTCAAGTTCTTCGCCGGCTACGAATACATCTGGCAGAACAACCCGAAGAACCCGCTGGGCGTGGGCGCGACCGATCAGGGCGGTTATCTCATGAGCGGGGTCGAAGACAACAATCTCGATTCTGAAAAGATCGTGCAGATCTGGTGGACCGGCGGGAAGTACACCTACCGCACCAAAACCGACATCACGTTCTCATGGTATGGGCAGGCGCAAAACGACTTCCGTTATCCGAAGACCTGCACGGTGAGCAGTTACCGCAGCTCCTGCGCGGGCGACCTCCAGGAGGGGTCGCTCTATACCGATCATCGGTTCACCAGGCGCTTCGACGGGTTTGTGGGGCTTGCGTATTCTTTCGTCACCGGCGGCCTGGCCATTGCCATTCCGCACGGCCCCGGGGTCCGGTATCTGCACAACAACAACTTTGCTCCGACAGTCGGCGGCCGCTTCACGTTCTAAGTTGGAGGACGATGGGAGCTTGCCCGTTTGATGGTGAATCAATTGACCCGCCGCCCGCTCAAAATCCTCTTGCAATGCCGGCAAACGCTGGTATATTGGTAAGACATATTGTTATGACTTGTTGTCTACCCACCTGTCGATAAGCCCCATCTCTTCCCTCTAGCGGGCTACGTTCCGACCCATTCAATTTCCAAAATCAAAAGGAGAACCCAGAGTGTCAAAAGCTCTTCGTGTTGTTGTTTCTCTGCCTCCGCGCCAGCGACCTCTAGCGATTTTTGGGGTGGCTTTCTTGCTATTTCTGGCTTCCGGCCTGCCTCTGGCAGCGCAGGACGACCTGACTACGCAGAATGCGACATCGGGTTACGATGGCGCTTATATCACCGGGCCGGCTTCGAACCCCCTCAGTTTTCTGAACGGTGCGGCCTGGCGGACCACTGGGAATCCGGCCCCCTACGACCTTCCCGACTTCGCCCCAGCAACCTACCTGGACGCAAAGCTCCCCAAATGGATCGATGTACAGGCGGAGGAGCGGTTTCGTTTCGAGGGCTACAACAACTCAAGCCTCAAGGCCAATATCGACGATTCCTACCTGTTGAACCGCTTCCGGTTTCAGGTGGACTTGCGCGCATCCAGCTGGTTCCGCGTGACAGCGCAGGTGCAGGATGCGCGGGCGGGCTATCAGAACCCGCCAATCGGCCCGCCGAACACGGTTCGTTGGGATCTAAAGCTGGCCTATGCTGAAATCGGCGCGCCAGAGAAGCATTGGTTCAGCCTGCGCGTTGGCCGGCAGCTAATCAACTACAACAACACGATCATCGCCAACTCAGAGTGGCGCAACCAGGCCCGTTCTTACGACGCTGCAGTGCTGAACCTGGATGCGAAGCGCGAGCACCTGGGTGTTTTTGCTGCCTCAGCCGTGGTGCCACAGGCCTATGGTGTGAGCCCTCACCAGGAGGGCAACAATGTCTATGGCGCCTACGGCCGCATCGATGATCTCGTGTCACACTCCAATCTTGAGCCCTTTGTTCTTTGGCGCGTGCAACCCGCCGAGGTGGTCGAGCCGACCGTCTCAAAGACCACCACAGGAAAGGAAAACGAGAAGGCTTACGGTTTGCGGTTCAAGGCGCTGGCTCGCAACGCATTCGATTACTCCGGCGAGCTCATCGTGGAGAGCGGCAAGGTGGGGCCGCAACCGATCCGCGCCTGGGCTGCACAAACGGGGGCGGCATATCAGTTCCTAAATGCAACCGCCAAGCCGCGCATCTTCACCCAATACGACTATGCCTCGGGCAATAGCGATCCGAAGACGAATGGCGATCACACCACCTTCGATACCATCTACCCGACAGCCCACGACCGATTCGGGATTTCGGATCTGTTCGGCTGGCAGAACATTGAGTCGGTGCGCTTGGGAACCACAATTGAGCCCCGCCGGCGACTCACCGTCACTGTGCAGGGACTGGATTTTTGGGCGCCTTCAGCATTCGATGCTATCTACAACACCTCCGGAAACGCGATTGTCTACAACAAGACCGACCACGGCCATCATGTGGGCGCGGAAATCGATGGCTACTCCTGGTATGAACTGAACAGGCATTTCAACGTGGGTGGAGGTTACGCCTACTTCGGAGGAGGGTCGTTCCTGGCAAACGTGACCACCAGCCACGCGTACAACTACTACTACGTCGCGCTGAACTTCAAAGACAATGGGAAGAAGCCGGCGGAATAAGGGATGTGAATCGGGCCCCGGCGACGAACTTCCAAACAGAGCGATTTCCGCCATGTTCCTAGCAAAAAATGAACCCCGCCAAAACCGGCGGGGTTCATCAGGATAAGGGGCCGTCTGCGGACGGCTCCTTGGCTAGCTGAATTGCTGCCATTATGGCAGGTAGTAGCGCAGCGAAGTCCAGAACATGTTGTCGATGCCCTTGGCTCCGATGCCCGATGCGCCCGACCATCCCTGGCGCTCGGTATAGCTGTACTGGATGCTCTGGCGGAAGCGGCCGCGGTCGCCGCGATACAGATCCCACCAATAACCGGCGGTGTACTCCTGGATATCGCGGTTCTGCGCACCGCACGAGCCGCCAGGATAGTATCCGGTCGAACTGCCGTTGTAACCCGGTGCCGCAAGGGTGTTGCAAGCCGAGTTGCTGAGCGCGCGCGAGCCGTAACCCACGGCAGCTGCCGAGGGAGCTTTCCAGGTCGCACCCCAGGCGCCACCGGCGGCAATGTCCGCATCGGTTGGCTTGGTGGTGCAAGCGAAAGCGCCCGCCGTGGTGGGGCAGAAGATGGCGCTAGGCGCACCCAGAGTCGTTGAATTGGCATTGGCAAAATCGACGCGCGCGGCGTAGTCGATGCCGGCGTTGAAGTAAAGCACAAATTTATTGCTCGGGTTGATCTCAAGCGTTCCCAATCCCGATGTATTGTGGATCGGAACCAGATCGCCGTTGTAGTTGGCAGTGACGTCGGCCAACGTCGAGTCGCCGTAGCGGCCCACACCCGGCCCGTAGAGGCCTTTCGCACCGAAGCTGACGAACTTGGTCAAAGGAACGCGAAAGCTTGCCGCGACGCCGCCTACCGTGATGCTGTTTCCGTACGCTCCGGCGCTGGTAAGAGCCGGAGCCGCGAGAACGGTGGAACCGGCCGCCGCGGAAGCCGCTACGTCTGTGATGCCGCCGTAGAGGTTGCCGTTGGTGGTCTCGCCGGGGTACACCGTCTCATGAGCGAAGCCCGCGATGCCGATGACCTCATAGTGGCCCCATCCGGGATCGAGCGCGAGCTTCACCATCACGTCGGGCGCGTAGTTGAACGAATAGTTTGAGATGTTGGCGCAGGAATTCACTGTCTTGTACACGGGAACGGCAACGTCGACACCCGCTCCGATCGAATCAACCTCGAGCTGGTTGGTGTAATTGACAATCGATGTCGACGGCGAGCAGGAATTGATGGCGGGGTTGAAGTTGCCGCCACTGGTGCCCTGGCTGCCAATCACGGCGTAGGGCTCGTTGCCGGCCAGCGACGCGGTGTAGATTAGTTGCGGATTCTCTGCTGCGAAGCCGATTGCCGCGTGATCCCAGGTCTTAGTGACGCGGAATCCGTATTGACGCGTCCACACAAAGCCCACGTTATAGTTCGGGTCTATAGTGAGCGGAGTCATGATGTCGCCGGAGAGATTGGAGATGCCCTTCTTATCCTCGGTGGCCAATGACCAAAGCTGACCGCCCGTAAATGCCCAGTGGTTGCTGGTTTCCAATTGTCCCCAGATCACGCGCTGGCGGAAGACGTAGCTGTTCGACTGGTTGTTATTTGACGTGATGCCGGTCCCCAACCAGTCACCCTCGAAGTAGCCTCTCAAAGTTCCTACCGGCGTCTTCCCTTCGGCCATCAAGGAGACGCGCGACTGGCGCGCGGTTCCGAAGAATTCACTGAGCAGATAATCGTCGCTCTTTTCGTAGGGAAGTGACGTGAACGCGGTGGGAATATCGCCGCCGGTGGCATGAGCGCGCCACACAGTTTCTGCCGCCGTGAAGCCTCCCGGCGTAATGGTGATCCCCTTGTAATGCAAGGTATCCGGGTGGTCGATCATCTTCTTCATGTTCGTGGTTTCGTCGGATAGGGTCGTAGTCAGCGAGACCTGATTGTTGGTCAGGTCCTTCACGGAACCCTGTAGAGTCGCCACCGCCGCGGTATTTTCGCTGGAAGCAGATTGCAAGGCGCTGGCATCGGCTTCAGCCTTGGCCGCCGCGGCCTGCGCGTCTGCTGCCGCCTGTTTCGCCTGCTGCAGTTCCGCGTCCTTCGCGGACAGATCGCTCTTCAAGGCGTCAATTTGGCCTTGCATCTCGGTGCGGAGTGCCTGGATCTGATCTTGAACATCGGCGCAGCAGGAGGAACTTGCCTTCTTCTTGGGGGTCTCCTTCTTGGCATTGGGATCGCGATCGCTTGCAGCGTTGGCGTTGGAAACAACAAGACCAGCTACCAAAACTGCCGCGGCAGCCAAATTCCATCTGAATCTCATTCGGGCCTCTCTTTCCCTTTGTGATCGGTTGGGTAGTGACAGCGATTGCGCACAGGAACTCGGCCTTCTTTTCCCGTATTCCGGGCGCATTCACATTTTGAAGATTTGCGATATCCCCATCAGTGCGTGAAGTGGAAACATAAAAGGGGGAGAACTCTGCCTGGGCCAAACTTGCGTGGAAGCTTACCCATCCAAGACTCGCAGAGCTTCGTTAAGATTTGACGAATTCACACAGAATTCACAATTGGGCGTATGCGCCTGATTTCAGGAGAGAAATTAGGAAGAATTGACCCGCTTTTAACGCCGAAGTAGGGTACGCGCGGACACCGTCGCGATGGCTGGCGCTTCTTTGGGCGGTCGCTCACCAAGGCACGCATGGCTTGCACGGCAACCGTCTGAGATCACCGTTCTTCTAGTGCGGAGAAGACTCCGAGCCTGCGCTCAAGAGGTTGGCCAAAATCCGGTAGGCGCCCGGCACCAGCTCCGGAAGCTGGCGGTAAAGTGCATAGGCGACATAGATGTAGGTCCCCTTACCCCGATGGAGGAGGAGCAGTCCACCCTTTTGCGGATCCTGACCGGGGTCAGCGGTTTCAGTCAGCGCCATGTAGCCTGCGTCCCATTGGTCAGGAAATCCATGACCGCGTTCTTCAAGCCAGCCTTCGAAATCGGCAGGCGTGATCTTGTTGGGCCAATTCAAAAGTGGGTTGGCGGTATCGAGCAACTTGATTCGCGATTGCTCGTCGACCACACGCTCAGGCATGCGGCCGAGAGTAATGGGCAGCGGCGCCGGAAACGTCGCTCCCTGGTACTGTACGATCAACGTCCCGCCGCCCTCGACGAACGCGTCGAGTTTCGGCTGCACGGCGGCCAAAACCGGCGACGCGGAGTACGCGCGGATGCCGACCACGATGACGTTCCACTGGGAGAGGTCACCCGACGCCAGCTCTGTCTCGGTGATGATGTGCGGATGGATGCCCAGCGACTCGATGCTATCGGGAACGGTGTCGCCGGTCCCCATGATGTAGCCGACGCGCAGCCCTGGAGCTACCTTCACATCCACTTTGCGGGTCTTCAGCTCGGCTGGTTCGTATTGGTTGGTGGATTGCAGGCCAGGATAGGCGACGTTTCGCCAGCCGATGGAATAGCTCTTCCCATCTGAATTCGCCACCGCCTCAATCATGTAAGCGCGCGCCTTCACATCGCCAGCAGGAACAACCGAGAACGTCATCGGCTCAGCGTCTCCCCAGCTTTTCAGTTGGAATACGCGCTGTGCCGGCTCGGAGCGCCACCCCCCCGGCAGCTTGAGCTCGACCGTTCCTTCGGCCGAGCGTTCGGCGTGCACCGTCACGTTCACCGGCAGGGGCGCGCCATCGAGCGGGAGAATCCTCGCCTCCGGATTCACGCGCACGCCGATGGCCGGCGTAACCACCAGCGGCTCGTACACACCGCCCACACCGTTCACGTGCGCCAGGGTCTGTACCACCTGGCCGACGCGAATGGGAACGCCGTCAAACTCAAACTCAACCCATGCCGAGAGCGGATAGGGGGCAAACGAGCGCTCACGCCACTTCTCGTTGGCGATGTCGTAATAGGGCTGCTCGGTGGTGGGCCGCGTGAAGAACGGCTCGGTCGGCGGAGCATCGCCGGGAACGTGCAGGTGGTAGATCAGGTTTGTAATTTCGCCATCGCCCAATTTGCCGGTCGGCTCGCCGTGCAGCCACGATTCACCGGTTTGCGCCTCGAACCACGTCTTGGTAACACGTACACCCTTCGTCGCGCTGAAGGTATGCACCCGCACTTCAAAATCCTCGCCAGGCCAGACGCTGCGCGACGTTTCGTCGGCCGATCCCCCGCGGCCGCCGTAACCGGGAGCACCCGCGCTGCCGGTCTTGAACGCAACCATGTCAAGACCGAGCAGATCTCCTAGCGCTGCCTGAAATTGTTCGATTTTAGCTCCGAGCTCCAATTCGAGTCCGGCCTTCGATTCCCCGTCCAGATCGCTCGTCTTCACGCGAACATAGAGGTCCAATGTCATCTGGTACATCGGTACCAGCCGATGAGCCGCGTCGATTCCTTGCTCGTTCAGGCAGCTGCTGCGAAATTCGGTCAGGCCGGCTGTTATGTTGCGCAGCCCATCGCTCAACCATTGGGGCGCCTTGGCGCCTGCGAGCCGATCGAGGCCCGCGATGCCGGTATCGATGGCGACTTTGCTGTTTTGAAACAGGCTCGAATCGCCGCTGCCATCGGCGCCTGCTGCGGCCGAGGGCGCGACGGCCCACAGATGATAGCCTGTCGAATCCGGCTCGGCGAGCGCCGGACTCGCGCCGCCGTACTGAGACATCTGCTTGCCCCAGCCCTCGCGCGCAATCTGCACATAGGTGCGCCCCAGAGCCGCGTCCCATTGCCCGGTGGGCAGTGTAACGTCGGACGGCAGCCCGCCCTCGATCCACTCGCCGGTAACGTAGTTGTGAAACCGCGCCGGCTCCGACTTGCCCGTTGCGTAGTCGAACATGCGCCCGCCGCTGATGGGGGCAAACGGCGCGCGCGAATAGACGGCAAGCGGCTGCCAGGGCTCGATGCCATCCTTTAACTGCTCGGGAAATACTTTGGGATCGCCGGCCGCCTTGAAGGCCTCCTGGGCAATCTCTCCCGAAACCTGATGCTGCCCGTGCCCGTCACTCACCGCGCCCACGAACGTGGAGAGAATCACCTGCGGGCGCACCATGCGCACAGCGAGCACCGCATCGTACAGCACGCGGTCGTGGCCCCACTTGGCAAACGATTCTTCCTGCGTCTTCGAGAAGCCGAAGTCCGCCTCGGTGCCCCACAGCTCTTGTATGCCGTAGTATTCGTCGGCCTTCAGCAACTCCTGGGTGCGGATGAGGCCCAGCGCGTCGTAGCTCTCGGCCGACATGGCGTTCTGCCCGCCCTCGCCGCGGGTCAGCGTCATGAGGGTGACACGCGCGCCCAGCCCGCGCGAAAGGTAGGTCAGCAGCGCGCCGTCTTCATCGTCGGGATGCGCGACGATCGCGAGCACACTCGCCGTCGTGCCCAGCCTCTTGAGCGTCTGTTCCAGATCCGACGCGCCGCGATCTTCGGCGAGCGGCAGGGCATTGGCCGGGGGATCCGGCAGAGGAACCAGGGCGAGCTCGTTTGCTAACGAACGCGCGTCTGGTTGCGCCCGGAGAGACGCAGAGTGGGCGCAGAACAACAGGGCGACAAGCGCGGCGATTGCGGCCATGTAGTGCAGTTTGCGGGGAAACGAAATCATCACTGGTCAGTGTACAGGGCAGCGCGATGGGCGATATCCCACGTCTCAAAATCGAGACCTGGGGGACCCATTTTCGTGCCGAATGAAGACTTCCCTACCGCCAGTCGTCGCGCGCACCGGCCAACCCCTGATTCATCGCGGCCTCGAAGCCGGTGTGCTTCTTGATGAAGATCTCGCTGAACTGCCTGTCCTGGCGGAGCAGAATCGCCTGCAGCCGCACCATCTCAAGCAGCGCGAGAAACATGGCAATCAGTGCGCGCTCAGAATTGGTGTGGCTGAGCAGCCGGTGCAGCGCCACAGGCTTGTCTTCCATGGTCAGCCGCCGCGCCAGAAACTGGATCATCTGGCCCACCGTGACCGTCTCTTCCTGCACGTCGAGGATGGGCCGATTGCGCGCCCGCTCAAGAATGTCCCGGAAGATGCGCACCAGGTCGGTGGTGTCGGCGGCGATTTCCGGCTCCGCGCTCTCATCCTCGCGAAACTCGCGCACTCCCGGATTGGTCCACGTTGCCGCCTCGATCAGCTGCTTTTCGTGGAGCATCTGCGCGGCATTCTTGAAACGCTCGTGCTCCAGCAGCCGCTCTACCAGCTCGCGCCGGGGATCCTCGGCCGCATCATCGGGCCCCGCCGGCATACGCGGCAGCAGCATTTTGCTCTTGATATGTATGAGCAGCGCCGCCGTATAGATGAAGTCGCCGGCCACGTCCATATCGCTGGCACGGAGACGATCGACGTAAGCCAGAAATTGCGCGGTGATTCTGGCGATGGGGATGTCGTAAATGTCGATGTCCTGCTTGCGGATCAGATCGAGCAGCAGGTCGAGCGGCCCGTCGTAGACCTGGCTCACGATCACCGAAAATGGCGAATCTTCGGCGCCCTGGCCCCGCGCCTTGAGCGCAGCGGCGACTTTCTCGGCGGTGGTGCGCTCGGGGCCGCCTGTGGGCTCGGCCGGACTTTGCGCTTGAGCCGTGGGGTCCAGAGGCACGGCGATTGGCCGAGACGCGATTGGCTCGGCGCCTCGCTCAACTTTCGCCTCTTCGGAATGGGGCGAAGAATCCGTCAACTGCATCCCTTCCCGGCCTCAACCGTACTCAACGTCAACCGCATCGCCTCGCGCACCTCGACCATGGTTTGCTCGGCACGGGCTGCAGCTCGACGTGAACCTTCTTCGAGAATTTCGACCGCCTGCTCGTCGGTTGTCTTTGCCCGCCGCTCCTGAATCGGCTGCAGAACCTTCACCAGCGCATCGGCAGCCCAGCTCTTGCATTCGATGCACCCAATTCCGGCTGAGCGGCAGCCCTCATATACCTTCGCAAGGGTCTCAGGAGTCGAAAAGACCTTGTGCAGGTCGCCCACCGGGCACTTATCGGGATCGCCTGGATCGCTGCGGCGGATCCGCGCGGGGTCAGTGACCATGGTCTTCAGCTTCTGCCGCACAACCGGCTCAGGATCGCTGATGAGGATCGTGTTCCCGTAACTCTTCGACATCTTGCGGCCGTCGGTGCCGGGCAGCTTGGGCGAAGGCGTCAGCAGAACCTTCGGCTCGGGCAGAACTTCACGCACTGCGAACGCCTCGCCTTCAACGCCAACGCCAGGAATTGCGCCAATCTTCATGTTGTGTCCATGCTTGCCGTAGAGCTGGTTGAATCGCCGCGCTACCTCGCGCGTCAGCTCCACGTGCGCCTGCTGATCCTGCCCCACGGGCACAAAGTCGGCCTGGTAGAGCAGAATGTCTGCCGCCATCAGCACGGGGTAGCCCAGGAATCCGTAGGTCGTCAGGTCCTTGTTGGAGAGATTCTCCTGCATCTCCTTGTAACTGGGCACGCGTTCGAGCCATCCCAGGGGAGTGCTCATTCCCAGCAGGAGCGCCAGCTCGGCGTGCTGCAGCACGCGGCTCTGGAGGAACAAAACACTGCGCTGGGGATCGAGTCCGGCTGCAAGGTAATCCAGTATGACTTCAATCGTGTTGGGCGCAATCTGGCTGGGATCGGCGTAGTCTGTGGTGAGCGCATGCCAGTCGGCGATAAAGAAGTAGCAATCGTATCGGTCCTGCAGCTCGACCCAGTTCTTCAGCGCGCCCATGTAGTTGCCCAGGTGCAGCTTTCCGGTGGGGCGCATGCCGCTCAATACGCGTGGGCGCGAGCCTTCTGGGCGTTGCAGTGAATTCCCTTTTTCAGCCATGATTTCGTTCAATTTCCAAGCGGCGCGCAAAGAGCGCCATCTGTCACCGATCGTTCAATTGCTCCTATTTATTGTAGCGGGACTCGTGAGCGTGGGCGTTCTACCCAGCCTGGAGCCGGTTGAGCACCAAATACACCAGATTCATGGTCGGCCCCATGAGAAAGCCGACCACCGCGCCGCCGACCACGATCATGAGGATGTAGCTTAGAAAGCCGACGCGGTCAAAGGCGCTGAGGGCGTTATAGGGCAGAAAGTTGCGCAGCACGTGGCTGCCGTCGAGCGGCGGAATCGGCAGCAAATTGAAGAAGAAAAGCGACAGATTGACCTGGATGGCCAGCTCGCACAGCGCCGCCAACGCGTCGATGCCGCCGTTGAAGGCATTCTGCTGCGAAGGCAGGTTGCGCGTGGCCAGAATGATGAGGACAAGGCCGAGAAACCCGCAGAGAGCGAGCAGCAAGTTCGACGCCGGGCCGGCGAGCGTAGTCAGGTTATCGTCGCGCTTGATGTTACGGAAGTTGCGCGTGATGACTGGCGTGGGTTTGGCCCAGCCGATCAAAGCGCCGGCAAACCTTCCCCCGCCGATCAGCGGCCCGAAGATCATCAACGCCGGGAACAGCAGCGTGCCGATAGGATCGACATGGTACATGGGGTTCAGCGTCACCCGGCCCTGCAGCCGCGCTGTCTGGTCGCCCAGCCTCGAGGCCATCCAGGCATGTGCGCACTCGTGAAAGCTCAGGGAAAAGATCAGGAGAACAAATTCGAAGACGGCAATGGCGAAGGCGGTGGTCGGCAAACGGGCGCTCCCGAGGAGGAAAACTCAGGGTAGCACGCAGCAGGCAACCGGGGTTTTCGGCCGCGCAAGCGCATATCGACCCGGCAAGGTGTCGCCAAAAAGTTGGAGTCCCGAAATGCAGGTCCCCGTTCGACTGCGATCGCTACCGCGATCTCCGCTCAGGACAGGCTTTCGACTTCGGCCGCTGGCGCGACCTGCGCTCAGGATGACCGCAGTATTCATGCTGCGGACTCTTGAGACCGACACTAGCTCTCGATGTACTCCCAATAGGAATCGGCGAGCTCGGCGCTCAGCTCGGCCGTCATACGCCGGGCGGCGCGTTCCACCTCCTCCATCAGGCCGTGCAGGTAGTCACGCGAGCGCGAAACCGCCGCTACGCCCAGCGTCGCCGACTGCCAGGTCACCGCTTCATCCATCTCCGCCACCGACACGTTGAACCCTTGCCGCAACTG
>JBEKPO010000111.1:0-13851 GCA_049520675.1 Occallatibacter sp.
GCCCGCGATAGCCAACCCAGACCGTGCCAGCGTACCCCGCGTGAGCCAGCGAGTTCAGGAATGCCGCAAGCCCGATGTGGTAATCCCCTTCAAAGAGGGTGCAGATTCCGGAGCGGCGGCCCGGCGTCTCGCGTTTTTGCGCTTCGTTAGTCATTCTCGATGGCGATTCTTGTTGTCTCTTCGGAAGTTCCGGAGTCAGGCCTAAGACGGCCGTCTCAGGCGTATCAGTGTCAATGGGAGCGGCGCAGACCTTGGCCCCGAAAAACCAGCCGGGATCGCTTAATTCCGCTCCTCGTGTGGTGGGAAGGCCGAGCCGCGATGAACCGCGCGCATAATTGTCGCGGCTTTCTACTCGTCTGCCGGGAGCGCCCGCTTGGGTCGCATCCAAAACCACGACATTCCCGGCGGCCGGCAATCAGAAACCGCAAAACCAACATAGCCTGGAAACCGCCGCGTGACGAAGGAGGCAAATGGAAATTCACTCCGGCTCCTCGCTTCGGCCCGGATCTGTTCGATCAGGTGGGTGGCCTCGAATCTCTTTCGAATGACTTCGCTCAGGCCACCAACAATGAAGTCGTGGAGCTCCACAAGGATGTGCGCCCCGCCTAACGCCGGCACTCGGAGCGGATCGAGCAGATAGGCCTCACCGCCCTCGGCATCGCAGATAACAAGTGTGGGCATCGATGGATCGAGCGCGGAATTCATCTCGTCCACGGTGCACATGCCGCGAATTTCAACTCGACCATCGACATGATTCAACTTCGCCAGCTCCTTGATCATCAGGTGCGCCGGCTTATGCATTTCATAGGCTAGGACCTGCGCATTAGGCATTCGTACCGCGAACCCGACACAGTAGTAGCCTTCCGCCGCGCCGATATCGATAATCCGCTGGAGCGGAAGCTTAATAGCCTCTTCGACCGCTTTATGAAGTTCGCGCTCGTATATCCCGAGCAGCTTCGGCGCCAGCACACTGGCGTGGGATTCTTTGAGATACTTCATTCCGCGAAAGGGGCCAGATTGTACCGTCGAATTCGTCTTCCGGGCGACCAGCCTCGATGTGTACGGCTCAAACTCCAGCGACTTCGGCATCGCTGACCAGATCACCTCGTGTCCAATTCTCCGAAGCAGACTCTTCCCCAACTTTCACCCCTGAATGTCGATTCTAAGGTCCACCGTGACAGCCTTGCTTTGCCGCAAAAGGGCTGGAAGGCCGTACCGGTACATTACGTGCCTCACAGTACCTGTGAAGTGCCGGGCCACAATCGCACCGTAGTCCACGTCCGTCTCCCAATAAAACTGCCTGCGCGCGCTGATGACATACCGGGCAGCGGGAAGCCCTTCTGCGCCCGCGCTGCGAAGCATCACGCTCAAGACCGTCTGTTCGGAAAACCAGGAATCCGCCGGCGGACGCCACGTCGCCAGGATCTCCGCTGCCACCTTCATCGAAAGTGCGCCCTTCGGAATATACACGAATCCGGAGTTGAACCTCGGAATGTAATCCAGACCCAACGCTTTCGCCCGTTCCACGATTGCGGCGTCGCGCGTCCCGTCCACATCTTCGACGAAAAAACATGCGGTACTCCTCTGGATGCACGAGAGCAGTTCGCCGGGAGGGTTGAACGCAAGCACATCCTGGTCGGAGTAGAGGAGGGGGCCCTGGTCCGAAAGAGCGAGCATGATGGCGAGCTTTCTGCCCATGGGATAGTTGTAGAGAAATGTCTCCAGCGTCGGCTCCCTCTCGCAGACATATTGGCAGGCCAATCGGGCTTCGCAAATCGAAACACCCGGAAATAATCGCGATGCCGACCCTGAATCGGACCTGGATAGCGATCCGTCAACGGCGAGCAACAGTTCAAATCCTTCGTTGCGAAGATATCGATACCAACTCCACGCCGCCCAGAGGGCATCTCTCAGAGTGCTTGGGGTGGTCAGCACTACGAACTTGCGCGGCGCGGGACGGACGGGGATCGGCGGCAATCGGTCAAACCGGGCGCGAATCGGATAACTCCGACGCCGCTCCCACCACCAAACCGGCTTTGTTGAAATCTTTCTTACGGCTGCAAGCACAGATAGCTGACTCATTCGATTCGAGCAAAAGTCGATTCGACCCCCGATGCTTCGAATCGGGAGGCCAGGAAGATCAACTTGCGAAAGCCCGAAAGTTGTTCCGTCGATCGAAAAATTCCTTCTTTACGCGCCTGAGCCCCGTATCTTGAAAAACATATCCCGCTTCCTCGAGGAATTCCGCTATGGCGAGAGCCGAGGTGCCTCGGTGCTGAAGCAGACCGGGATGCAATTCAATCGACAAGAGAGGCTTCTTCGTGAGCAGCAGTTTCTTTGCTCCTTTGAGGACCTCGAACTCGTGCCCTTCCACATCGATCTTGACGACGTCGGGCGGGTCGAGACCCCTTTCGACCAATGCATCAATCGACACGGTCTCGGTTCGAGTCAGGTTGTTCTCTGCCGGGCGAGCCGGCAATCCGGCAACTGCGGTGTAATGAAAGCCGCGCTCAAACTCGATAACTTCCCCGGGCAATCCCACAGCGGACCGGAAAATTTCGACATTCGCTTCTGGATTTAGCTTGAGACATTCTTCCAGCTTCGCAGCGGAGCTTGGATTCGGCTCAAACGCCAACGCCTTGCAGCCTGCGCGTTTGAGTGAAAACGCCAGCGAGAACATGCCAAACAACGCGCCCACGTCCCACAAAACCTTCCTGCTTGAAGACAGTTTCATGAAACCGACGAACTCGTCCACCATCTCCGGGTCACGCCAACAGAAATGTTCGAAGGCGTCGCGGACGTCATCGTCGGGAAGGATTCGAATGGTGCAGCTCCCGGGCAAAACAATGATAGAACTTGGAGCCGTCGCATTGGCTTTCGTGTGCCGCGCCCGGTACTTCCTGAGCTTCAGAACGTAGTCTATATGCGCAATAGAGCCGCGATATCTACACCCGCTAATGAAACCCGCGAGCTTCTTCGGCAAAACCGCCTTGCCGATTGTCTTTACCTTGGATTGCAGATCTGACATAGGAATCGGGCTCCGCTCGACAGTGACTAGGAATTTCCGGCACCTCGCCGCGTCAGGCTCAGTCCGGATGTGAAGAAGAACCACAGAAGAGGCATGGGATTGCGCTTATCGAGCCTCCACGATTGATAAAAGGCGTGGCTAGCCGACGCCGCATTGTGCCGCCAATGCAACTTGCCGGCAGCAAAGTAACATTGCGTTGCCTTTTTCGCGAGTTCCGCTTCGGGTAGAAGTCCGCAGTGCAGATGCTTTTCGTAGACTCTTGCGATGCCTTCTGCCATTCTTGCAGGGGCGGCTGATAAGCTCCCGACTGACTTCCGGTAATAATAAGTCTGCTTGCCGGTGGAGGCAATTTGATATCCGTTGATGGCGGCCCGAATCCAGTAATCGGCGTCTTCTGTGCCCCGCATTGTCTGGTCGAATTCGCCAACTTTTTCCATGAGACCGCACGTAATGGCCGCTCCAGAGGGATTGATGAAATTTCGCCGGAATAGGTCGGTAGCAGGGTTTTTGACCTCAGTGGTATCGATGGGAAGCAGTTCAACATCCCCAGAGAGAGCTTCGCGGAAGACGAAACAATCGGAATAAGCCAAGTCAGCTTTGCCCGACCGCAAGATCGCGCAAAGGCTCTCAAGATGATCGGGAAGCCAGAAATCGTCGGCGTCGAGAAATGCAATGAATTGACCCTTGGCGGCCTTCATCCCGGTGTTCCTGGCTGCTGAAGGACCCCTCGCCCGTGCGTGGCGAAGAATCTGCACAAGCCGCGAAACCTTGCTTGAGAATTCTGTAACCAGCTGAAGTGTTCCGTCGGTCCCTCCGTCATCGATGAAGACCACCTCCCAACTTCGGTACGTCTGGGCGCATACGCTCTCCAGCGCTTTGGCAATGAAACGCTCCGCATTAAACGCGGGAATGATGATGCTGACAAGTTCTTCCGTCATCGAAATCAGAGATCTCCTGCGAAGGGCCGGATCATGCTTCTTCGAGAGAATCGTCGAGACCCACAATTCGCCGCGGCCCACGCGCAAAGCCGTAGAAGGTCACGACGGTTTGCAAGACGAGTGAAGGCAGCCCTGTGACAATTCCGAACACAAGGACGGTGCGCACATCGCTCAGGTCGGCTTTCCATATAAAAAGAGCCTGCACGATCAGCGTAAGGATGTTCCTGGTCATATTGTCCCAGTGATAGACAAACCGCCGCGCGCCGTTGATGGTGGCCATGACTCCGCCAACCAGTCCCATGGAGCTGGCGATCATTACCAGGAAAACTTCGTAGCGCAGGCCTGCGTACTTGGGCCCGAGAATCCAAAGAAATGCACCGGGAAACACACGCGCCAAGCCCACCATCAGGAGGCCAAACCCGGCGGCCCCCGCGACTGCACCGAAGTAGTGGCTTTTGAGCTGCTGCTTCGGGAGCCTGGCAAAATAGGGCTCAACGAGCAGAGGGTTCATCTGCGACAGAAGCGTGAAGGCTTGCCCGAGCCGGGTGAGAGCGCCGACGCTCGCAACTCCTGCAGTGCGGCCAAAGATCGTGATGAGCAGAACCGTCAGCGGCCCCTGCACGGAGAAATAGATGACGCTGGGGATCGACGGCAGAGCAAAATGAATAATGGCGGTGCGCTTTTGCTTCGAGGGAACCCCTGTCACGCCCAGCAATTGCCGCGAGCGAACGTAGCAAGCGATACCTACATAGATCACTCCTGCTATGTTGATTAAGATCGCGGTATAAGCATTGAGCCAGTGAACCGCGAGAAAGAGAAGCAATAAGATCAAGGTCCCGAAGCTGGATACCATCTGTATCCGGTACCAGCGCAGGCGATCGCGCCGTACGATGAGTACCGCTCCGTAGGCGCCGCCAACCCGGGCGAACCAGACGGAGATCAGCAGGACCACGACCATGAAGGCGACGGTCTGCCAACTCCAGTGCCGATTGCGCACCAGAAGCGGGTATACCACTACGGCGATCGGGGCAACAATGGCATACAGGCGGTGCGCCAGTTGTCTGAGTGAAGCAACGTAGTCGGCAATCAACTGCCGATCTTCGATCCGGTCGCCTACCAAGGGAATCAGGCTGCCGCTGATGCCGACGTCCATGAGGACGACTAACGATCCCTGGATGGCGAAGACTACGACAAACTTGGCGTACTCGGGGACCGACAAAATGCGAAGGCAAAGGAAGCCGTAGAGCAGATTGCCCACCATGGTGGCACCGCTCCAGACAAGGAACTCGGCAACGCGGTGCGTTTTGGGGACGAGAAAAGCTTTCCATCCCTCGATGCGGCTCCTCGGGGGTAGGGCCGGCTGCATGCCATCGCTTTTCGTCATTTATTTCAAACCACGCGCCATGCGCCCAGCCTTTCGCACCGCCCGGGACGCCAGGCTCTGAAAAGAACGCAATCCGCTCTCCTCAGCCAGGAGACCGCGCAGGAGGCGCTGCTTCCGCCGCTTGGCCGGTAGGCTGGAAAGCAAAAGTTCGTTGATGGCGTTTGTTCCGGATCCAACGCCGCCGGAGTAATGAATGTGGCTGATCGGCTGCCTGCGGGATTGGATGGTGGCGATGGCATCAAGAGTGTTTTTGTAATCCCCCGCCCACGAGGAGGCCCAGCGATGCGGCGGTTTGCAGAGATTCAGCGCAGGCCATTTTGCCAGGGCGAGAGTTATGTGCAAGAGCGCCTGGTCGTGCCAGATCGGCACTTCAGGGTGCTCCTCCATCCAGGCGAGGCCCGCAAGGATGTCGGCCTTATGCCCAGGTTTCGGGCGGCAGAGAAAATGACCGGCCGTCATCGCCAACTGCAATGTACCGGGTCCCATCAACTCTTCGAAGCGATGGGGTTGTCGCATGTTGAATCGGCCCTTCGTGGTGTATTCCTCGTCGGCGTGTACGAGGTCATATTCGTTCAGGAAAGAAAACAACTCTTCCCAGTTCATCAACGCGACGACATCGTTGTCGGAGTAAAGGAATTCATCGAACTCGCCGAACCAACAGAGGAATCTGCGCAAGAAGCCCAAGGGGCAGTTTGGCATTCGCCGACGCAAATCATCGACAAATGCCGCTGCCTCCGCCGGAAAATCACTGAGCGAGAGAAGCTTTACATCCTCCCATGCCGCCTTTACCGGCAACGGCTTACCGCCATAGGGAATGACGCGAATTGGCAAACGGCAGCCGCAGGTGCGAATGGAGTAGATCAGATTTTCGCATTCCCCTGCGCTTTGCGCGTTTGCGATGAGATAGATTCCCCGATTCATTCGCGCCTTCCGAATTCCTTTATTGGCCGGCCTTAGGTCAGGCACCTAATGCCGGCGGCTGTTTGGCAATTCCTATCCGCGTGCGCCGCTCATATTGCGGGCGGTTTAGCGCTTCACCGCGCTCCACTGTACGAGCCCACTGCTCAAGTCATCGTGCGGTGTACAGCGATAGCCAACTGATTCCAAATAGTCCTGAGCTGCATTCTGGGGAATGCCTAGCAATTCCATCCGCGGTTTGTTTTGTTCAAACCAGATTTCTTCTACCAGCTTCGGCTTAAGCAGGCGCTCGCAGCCCATCAAGGCCCAGGTGTCAGCACCTTCAACATCCACTTTGAGTAGCGCGATCGGACGGCCGTGGGCGACCACCTCATCCACTCGAACCGCCTCAACTTGAATTTGCCTTTCACCCTTTGCCGTCGCGATACCACCCCACCCGTATTGGGCCTCGGGCCCGAGGTCGAAAAACACCTGTCCGGATTGGGCGGCCGCGGCACAAGAAACAATGCGAATCCGTTCGCTCATGCCGTTTCGTTTGACATTCTCGTGCAGAATCTCCAGGTTTCGCGGTGCGGCTTCGAAAGCAATGCACTTGTTCGAGGCGTGAGAAGCTGTCCACAGCAAGCTGAAATACCCCAAGTTCGCTCCGATATCAATCATCGTGCCGCCCTTGCGGGCCAGCTTTTTCATGCGACGTGTCAGTTCGGCTTCATGCATGCCGGTGAACGCGATCAAATCGGATACCCGGTCTCCCGGAACCAGTCGCATCGAGACTTCCGGGGCAGCAAGCAGCGTAGCGTTCCTATAGAGCGGGAGCCATCGGTCGCGACGTGCGCGGTAATAGCGGTCGAAAACCGATACCGTAACCTGGGAAGGCAGGATACGCATCGCGATGGGACGGCGCTGGCTCACTTTAGATGTGTCAATGATGAACTCTTGAAAATTCAATATGCGCAGAGCTATGGCGCGCGCGCATTTCGTCAACCCGCGGTCGTCAATTCCCCGTAGAGCCGCAGGTAATCTTCGATCATTCGCGCGGTCTGGAATCGTGAACGAACATTGTCCAAGCCGCGTGACCGCATCTGTTTCCGGAAGTCGTGGTCACCGGCAAGCCTCACAACGGCATCCGCCATGCCAGCCTCATCTTGCAGCGGAAAGAGCGCAGCCGATTGAGCCAGGATCTCCGTCAATGGTGGGATGTCGCTGGCCACGACCGGGCAACCACACGCTTGCGCTTCAATCGCCGGCCATCCGAACCCTTCATATCGCGACGGAAATAGCAGGGCGACGGCCCTGTTATAGAGCGCTTCGATGATTTCAACCTTCGGGTTGACCACCTGAACGATCCGGTCATTCACCTTCAGATCTTCGGCCAGGCGGATCAATTCCTGAGTCAGGGCCTGGCCCGCAAAAACGAGTTGCAGGTCGGTTCGCTGGGCAGCCCTCTCAAAAACTCTGAGCACTCCATCCCGGTTCTTCCGTGGGTGGCTTGTTCCGACGTGGACAAGAAATGGGTGCTGGATCTCGGGGAGCCCGGCGAGCCTCTTGTCCACTTCGCCGGCGTCCAGCGGCCGAAATGTGTAATTCAGGCCATTGAGGACCTTGCAGAGGTTTGCGCCGCTCTTCAGAATCCTCTTCGCATCGTCTACGGTGAACTGCGAAACGCATGCAACCCGAGTGGCACGACGAAGCCCCCGACGCACCCAAAGCTGTAATAAGCGCCCGAAGAGCGACGAGCGCATCTCGGCGATTTCGCCAAGTGCACCGCGAACTGCAAGCATGTCGTGACAGGTAACCACGACGGGCTTGTCTCTGACCAGGCACGCAAACATCGCCGAGCCATGATCGGATATATGAACGAGGTCCGCACTAGCCGCCGCTGCCCGCAAACGCGGCGGGAACAGCACAAACCTGTCGATATAGCCAAGCCACTTCCCGAGCCCAACCGGGGACGGCTTGAGGCGCCCGAACACCGGCTTCGGCGCGATCAGTTCTGCGGCGATTCCCTGCTTGACCAGCTCGCGAAGCATTGCGTCCGCCCAGAGCTGCATGCTTTTCGATCCATCGAACGCATAATTTCCCACCAACAACACTCGCATCGGGTTCCCGGATCGCGTCTCAGCCTGCGTCAATTGAGAGTCAACCTTCGCTCCAATTCATCCCAAGTCCATGCGCTACCATCGTTGCTATGCGGCCCACGGTGATTCTGCTGACCTACAACTCCGAAGTCACACTCGCGGCAACGCTCGACAGCGCCCGCCAGGTCGCCGATGAGATTTTTGTTGTGGATTCATTCAGCGGCGACGGAACTCCAGAGCTCGCCCGATCTCTTGGAGCGACGGTCGTCCAACACGCGTTTGAGCACTACGGAGCACAGCGCAATTGGGCCATCGATCACCTGCCGATCTCCCGCCCCTGGCAGCTGCACCTCGACGCCGACGAGTGGATGGACTCCCGGCTGGTTGCGGCTATTCAAGCCCTTCCCGAGAATCCCGAGCACGCGGGCTACTTCATTGCACGCTATGTGCGCTTCCTCGGTCGCGTGATGCGCCATGGAGCCATGAGCCCGACATGGCACTTGCGCCTGTTTCGCAGCGGACTCGGCCGCTGCGAAAATCGGAAATACGATCAGCATTTCCTTCTTGGCAGTGGTACATCGGCCAAGTTGCCCGGCGAAATGATCGACGACAACCGCATGTCATTGACCGAGTGGACGGCCCGTCACAATCGCTGGGCCGACAGCGAAGTGGCCGAATTAGACGCCGAGGTTACGCAAGATCGCGTGAAACCGGATGCCCGCGGAAACCCTGCCCAGCGCAAGCGATTTCTGCGCGGCCACTATTATCGGGCGCCGCTTTTTTTTCGCGCCTTCGCCCTGTTTACCTACCGTTATTTTTTTCGACTCGGTTTTCTCGACGGGACCGAGGGGGCAATCTATTGGGTGCTGCAGAGCTTTTGGTTTCGCTTCCTGGTTGACGCAAAGATCTGGGAAAAGCGCCACGCCGCTAAGCTGGCCGATACCGCCTCGGCAAATTCTGATCCCGGATCTACCTAGATCTTGCCGAAGGTCCCGGTACATCGCGCGAAGCCTGCTTGCTCCAATTCGCCAGCCGCAAATCTAGATCTTCCGGCCACAGCTCGCAGCTTAGTGCGGCGTTTCGCCGGACAATGTATGCAATTCCGAGCCGAGTTCGCTGCTTTGCGACTTGCCGACCAACGACTTCAACCCGGATTCGCTTTCGAGGGGAGATCTCAGTCCGGAACTTAGTCCGGAGGTTGAACCCGAACCTAGACCTGTTCTGCTGTTTCCACTCTTGTTTCCACTTTCCGAGAGAGACACTCTCCGCCCGCTACGCCCGACACCGCGCGCAGTCGACGTCCTTCGCATTCCTGGACCGCCTTTCGCTGCCATGCCAGGTGCGCCGCTCGAGGCATGCGCGCCCATCGACGGATGATTTGCGACGGAGAGACTTCGCATTGGCGCCGTCCCCGCCGAAGATCCCGAATGGCCTCTCGCCGGAGCAATGTGCATCAAACCTGTCGGTGTGGCCAGGCCTGTGGGTGTTGTCAGGCCTATCGGTGCGGCCAGAGACAGCCCACGGGCTCCGGAATTCTGGGCAGCGGCTTTTTGGCGGGCTGCACCGCTGGACACCGTTCCGTCGCTCCACACCCCGCCCGACCCGCCATGCGAGCCGGTGCCCGCCTTTCCTGCCCCCCAGCTGGAAGCGCCCCCGCTGGCAACGCTCCGTGGAGCCGTCGTCTGGGCATTTGTCGACCTGCTACCCCAGGAGCTTGAGCTCTTTGACAAACCCAAGCTGCCCTGTGCTCTGGCGGAACTCAGTAGCAATGCGCATCCCGCCGCGACAAGTAAGACCCCGGAAAAGCTTCTCAAGGTTGTGCCTTTCACCCGCCACATCCTAGTCAAGGTTACACTGCAGAACTTGCCGCAGCCCCTGCGGCTGCCGTCAAACTGCGCTCCAGATTCCCCAGAACGCGCACCGAAGACCATCGCATAAGCGCGTACTCGCGCGCCTTTTCTGCGTACTTGCTCAAATCCTCGCTCTGCATCCCGCGCAGCGCAAACCAGAGGGCCTCTGGCTCCTCGGCGTCCACCACCCTGCCTGCTCCGGATTCCTCAATCACACGCGCCACTTCGCAGTCGCGATTTACCGACGCAATGATTGGACGCCCGGCCGCCAGGTAGGTCACGACTTTCGAAGGGAAGGCAATGGCTGAAACCGAGTGCTGTTGGGTCACCAGGCACACGTCGCTGGCCGCCAGCAGGCCCCTGAAATCGGGCTGATCGAGTAAGGGCAGAAACCGTACGTTCCCGAGCTTCATCTCCGCAGCCCGCCGCTGGATCCTCTGGCTATCGGCCCCGTTGCCCACGATGAGAAAGCGCATGGATGCATCGCCTCTATCCAGTGCCGCTGCATTCAAAATTACGTCCAACCCCTGCTTCACCCCCACGTTGCCGCTGTGCGTCACCAGAAATTCGTCTCCGAGGCTGTATCGCCTCCGAAACGCCGCTCCCTCTTCGGGCGTGAGATTGGAAAGCGAATCGTCCATGCGCGGCTCCAGCAGCTCGACCTTTTCGTCGGGCACCCCTTTTTCGACGATTCGCTTTTTCATGCTCGGGGTCAGGGTCGTCACCATCCTGGCATGGCGGTATGCGGCCGCTTCCACCTTGCGAAGCATGGCAATGGCCCAGCCAGGCAGCATTCCCAGATCGGCTGCCGCGTCGGGCTGAAGATCTTCGACATCGAAAACATATGGGATATTCCACAGGCGGCTTAGCATGATCGCCGGTGCAGCGAGGCCGAGGGGGGGCGAAACCACCAGCAGAACATCCGGCCGCTTCCGGCCTAGGGCACGAATCGTTGCCGAGATCACAAAACTTGCTTCGTGCACGACCCGTTTCAATGCTGTCACGGGATTGGGAATGTAGGCATAGCCGCGGACAATCGTGACTCCATTCCGCTCCTCCACCCGGGCAATTTTGCCCGCATACTCTGGCGGCACCCTCCATTCCGGGTAGTAGGGGAAAGTCGTGCACACTTCCACTTCGTGCCCCGCCGCGGCAAGGTGCTCGGCACGGTAGGTGGTGAAGGCGCCGATGCCGGTCACTTCAGGCCAGTAATTGATGCTGAGAATTTGGACCTTCATTTGTCGCCGGATCGAAATAGAGTGAAGCGCATTATAAATTTCGGCTGCATTTCGTCCTGTCAGCCTCTTTCAGCTCGGCAGAGTCATTCGAACCACTCGCTTTGCCTGATCCTTGAGCCAGATCCGGATTCGTGTCCAAAACCGAATCGCTGGATTGAACCCGTGTTCGGCCATCCAGATCGCGAGAGAGAGTTGTCTTGAGGCGCCAAGATCGCGGAGCAACTGTTTATATCCCTCGCGATTCTCTCCACTCAGGTTTGGCGAATCAATTGCTTCGGCGTAGTTTATTGCTTTTGATCGCATGTGGTTCTCGAGCGGCTGCGTGCTCCAGCCCCGCTTCTCGTACTCGGGAATCAGGCGAGTCTTGTAGATGAGAGCTGTTTCCCTTACCTCCGCCATCTTCCGCGAGGCGCGCATCCCCTTGCCATCGTCCCAGACACGATAGTTCGAGAGTATCCGTGGCGCATAAACATTTCCCCAGCCGGCAATCGCGAGACGCACGATCATGTCCCAGTCCTCGCAATACTTCCATGTGAGCGCCGGACGATAGTAGTCGACCTCTCTCAGGGCGGCCGCGCGGTAGAGGATACAGTTTGCAGCAGCTCGATATCCGCTGGCACCTCGCAGCAGCGCCTGTTCAGCGCTCTCGAACGTGTTGCTGCGCGCCAAGCGGCGGACGCGGGTGAGACGTCCTTCTCGATCGACTTCGTTGACATCGCAGTGGGCATAGCCTGCTTGAGGGAATTGAGACATCAAGGTGGCAAGAACTGCGACGTAATCGGGCTCCAAGAAATCATCTGAATCGAGGCGCACGATCAGCTCTGCAGATGGTTGCGAAAGGAGCCAACTGAGGTTCGCTGACAGGCCGAGGTTGGAGGGCTGACGGCAATATCGTATTTCCGGGTGCTCCGCGGATACTGCGCGCATCAGTTCGGCGGTCGCATCCGTGCTGGCATCGTCAGACACCCATATTTCCTGTATCGGATAGCTCTGCGCCTGCGCTGAGGAAATGCAGCGTCTCAAGTATTGCGACTGGTTGTAAGTCCCGATACAGATCGCAACTGTCGGATCCATCGACTCACCGATTCCGGAAAGAGACTGCACGATATTCTGTTGGCGACCTTACCGCGACTTGAGGAATGTTGACTGCACCCGCGCCAAGAGCCCGCGCCTTAACCTGCGATGAGAGATCAAGATGCCGCAATGCGCGCAGCCGGCTGCCGCAGCAGTACCTGTTTGTTACCGCAATTCGGTTGCGGTTGAACCCAGTGGGGCGCGGCATTTTTCCGCCGAATGCGGCTCAGTGGGAAGAGGGCTTGTTCTTTGCAGAAGAGTCAGCCCGTTGCGCAGTGCACGGGTGCTGTGAAGATGGATCTGAGAAAAATCCGCATGGATTTGCAGCAAAGTATTGACGAAGAGACGCTCGTCAACACATGGCTGATACTGCTCATCGTCGATCCACCTGCCGACGGCTTTGCCATTTGCGCTCTCTACGAATGCGCGGTGATTTTCTCTGAAGAACCTCTTCTGCCAAATGCCTGTGTCATGAATTACGATCGCGGCCATGCCGGCGAGGCTTGGCAGGATCAGTTCGAAGGTCTTCAGGTTCAATGCAAGATCGTGCGAAGCATCAATAAAACAGAGGTCGATTTCTCGATGGTCGATATCGGACGGCGTAAAATCGGCCTGCGACTTCCCGATAAAGCGAAAATTCCTGAACCGGCCAAGACAGCGCTGCGCGACATCCTTCGACCACGGATTGATATCGTAACTGAAAACCTTGCAGTCCGGGCCGGCTGCTAATAGAAAATTGAGCGCGCTATGACCGTTTTGGAATCCAAACTCAACGACGGTTTGCGGACGCAGAATCCGCGTCAAACCGTAGAGCGCCAGGGCTTCATCGCGCTGCACCGGGCCGATCTGTACGTCGCTGTAGGAAAGAAGATGGGAATAGTCGATCGGCGCGGGCTTGTCGTCAATGAGCTTCGCAGCCGCCAGACGAAAGACTCTTGACCGAAAGTAAAGCTCCCGAAAACGTTCCCTCAACGAGCCCAAGATTCTACCTCACTTAAACTCTAAAAGCAGGCGGTCGGTCTCGCCCCGAACGGTCGGAACATGCGAATCGCAGCTTGCAGGGCCATGGACGCAGGCATCCCCGATTGACACAGCGTGGCCAGGCAACGCATCTGGCGGCTGGGCAGGATCCACGATGCAGCGGGTCATCGACCCTGCGGGTGGGTAAAGAGCTCGCGACGTGGCGGCCGGCGTAATACCGGCTCTTGTCTCAGGCGAGCTTCGGAATGATGCAGGGCAGCCAGAGCGAATGCAACGCCCACTACCATAAACCCTTGCGTTGTCGGCTGCTCCATAACGCCGAGGCCCAGCAAACTGAATATCGACGGAAGCAGAAGGAGGGC
>JBEKPO010000112.1:0-14523 GCA_049520675.1 Occallatibacter sp.
GGATCAAGATTGAGTCGCCGGACGGGAACTCAAGGGCTACGCTGTAGGGGCTTGGGGAAATCTGTGCAAGGCAGGGTTGCCTTCGATAAGGCAAAACGCCGCTCACGACCAAATCACTGAGCGCAACGCCAGTATAGCATGACTCTCGATTTACCTGTGGCAACTCAAGAAGAACCTGCATACCCAACGCGGTTGCCGCAGTTCCTCAACCCTCTGCTGGACGCTGAGAAGAAAGGGGGTTGTCCGCGTTGCCCGCGCACCAGCGCTCTTTCGCGTATGCTAAGAGGACACTCCGTTTATTCCTCCTCGCCTTTGGCATTCCAGGCTTAGCTCCAGACGAGCGTCTTCCAAGCTAGCAAGCGATCGACAGGAGCTGCCGTGAGCATCATCAAAGAAAGTGATGTGAAGAACCACTTGTCTCCCCAATTCCACACGAAAATACACTTGTGCCAGCCCGAAACCCAGCCCGATGCAACTGGTTTCTCGAGTGAGGAACCCGCAACCGCCGATGCCATGGAAAACGATTCGGTGAAGAACCCGCCTAATCTCGCTTCGACCGGTGGACGGAAGCCCATCGCGCTGGTGACTCCCAAAAGCGTTAAGGATTGACGCCGCGCTCGATTCTCCGCGCACCACGAATCACACTCGGAAAATGGAAATGCGCTTCGGTGCGCGCAGTCGTCTCACAGAATGAGGGCCTCCGGTGAATCATGCGACCATAATCTGGCCGAATTGGCTGCCGCGCGTGCTGTGGTTCCGGCGCGCCTGCCCTTGTTGCAACTCGGTCCATTTCAAACCAGGTGAGTCGCACTTGCTTGACCAACTGTGCGCCATGTTTGCCCTTCGCCCGGTCCGCTGCACGTTCTGCTGGCGGCGCTACTATTGTTTTTCGATTCGAGGCATTGAATGAGCACTCCCATATCGGACGGGCTGCACACCTCAAATGATCTTCTGCGGCGTCTGATGGCAAAGCACGGTGCGGCAGCGTTGAACGATCAGATGGTTGCGCGGAATGCGGGCGACGCCCGCAGGGTCGAGAATTCGCCTGCCGCGGACACTGAGGCGGATCTATTCGCGTCCGGCAGACAATCTTCTTGAGGACCAAAAGCGTTTCATAACCGGTCGCACGGATCTGGTTTTGAAAGGGCACGACTCTAGAGCCTGTCCTGAGCGGAGCCGAAGGATGCCGCAAAATGCCGCATCAACATTCGGGCTTTAGCCCCTGAGGGATGTTTCTTCATCACCTCAGACTATTGATCCAACCAACTCGAGGAAGCGCGCAGGGAGTTTCGCACCTGCGTTGTCAACCGCCGCTTCTTGAATGAGCCAACGAGTGCATCTCCACAATCTCTTATCGATAGAGGATGCCCGTTTGTAGCAGATTGCGCCCGATTGGCGCGTCAGTTTGAACCGCTCCAAATCGGATTGGTGAATGCGCCGTCTCCGGCGACATCCCAGACCGCGAATCGTGCCCACTTCCAGCCCGGCGTTTCAACCAACCAGGAGTACCCATGGTCGTCGAATGAAGGTGTTGATTCAAGGTCGATGATCTGCCGATGAGTGCTCGCCCCGTCGCCCCATACGAGTTCAGCGATTTGCAGCGGAAAGGTCGAAGAAATCCTTGCACGGATCCGGACGCTACGATCTCCTTCAGCGGACATCGCAACCGACGGCAGAAGTATTTCACCCGTAGTGATGAATCCGTCGCCTTTCTTCAGCGATTTGAAGATGCTGTCGTAGTGATCGAAAGAAGGCAATTCAGGCAGGCGAAGATAGTTGATGTTCATGTGCCCATAGAGCTCATCTGCCAAGCTGATTTGGAATACATCGACTTCTCCGATCATCCGTTTATGAAAACCGAGATTATTCACGTCATCGATGGTTTTGAAGGCCCTCTCGCCCAGCCTTGGTGACGAAAGATCCGAGGGCATCGCCTTCCAGCCCGTGCCCACGTAGCTACTATCGCGAAAGTATGAAGTGTCGAAAATCTTGTCAGGGTAGCCCGTCGATCCTTTGGTGCGCGGATGCGTCTGATAGACGAAGCCGCCTTCGAGCTTGATCATCTTCCACATGTCATCCGTACTGTGAATGCGATAAACCTTGCCGTATTTTTCGTCGACGCTTTCAAATGGTTGACCCGACTTGCGATCCTGCTGCCAATAAACTGGATGGTCAAACGCCAGGGCCCAGTGGCCGCCCAGGTAGACGTTCGCCTCTTCAGAGGGAATCAGCAGGAAATGGCTGTCTGACTGCGCCCGGCAGGCCTTGTAGTACTCGTCGAGTTCATGAAATCGAAGGTCGGTCAGATCGCCCGGATGTCCATCGCCATGAAAATCCATAATCATGGCTGAGTCGATACCCATCGCCCTCATGACCGGTTTGAAAGGAGGCTGCCAATCCAGTCCCTTTTCCATGGCCTGCACCGTGTAGGCGAGATGCCAGTGAGGCTCGAATGTGATGAAGCCGTTCAGATGAATGAACCGGTCGTCGTGGGTGTACGCAAGAACGTTCTTCAACGTAACGCTGGCGTCGTCTGCGCCAGGCATCAGAAACAGACTCATCTCCTGCTTGGAACCGGGCGGCGCGTTCATCCACGGATCGATGGTGGTATCGTCATCGGGATACTGGTGAACCCCCAACCCCACGCGGCCACGCCAGGAGCTATACCAAAGGTAGCCTTGATTGGTGGTGTAATCTCGCGCAAAGAAATAGCGGTGCGGAGGGGGAAAGACGGCAATGCTTCCCGCGCCCATTTTTGCTGCTACAACCCGGAAGTGCGCTGCGAGCGAGTGCCGATCGGAGCCGTAAGGAGGCGTAACCTCCCGCAGCTTGCCGTCTATGTCGTAGTAGGAGATGTGGGAGGCCATATTGCCGCCGACTGTTCGATCCTGATCGGCTGTCATCTCCAGCCCGGCATCGTAGTAGAAAGCCGTATCGGGCTCTTGCGTGCTCACCACAGCAGCCTGCTGTATCAGAGGCGTTCCGGGGTAAAACGTGTACCGGATCGACCCCTTGAAGATTCCCATCCGCATTCCGTCAAAGGTTACTTCCACGCGGTTCCCCACGGTCAGTGCAATGGCGGCCGTCGGGTGGAACTCCTGAAGGAACTGCCGCGTGCCTTCCGGATCTGCGGGCGGAAAATCGAAAAAAGCATCCCAGCCACCGCGACGCTTCCCGGTTGTGCAGCGGTAGTAGGGTTTTGCCCGCTCGACAATCTCGCGGCCATCGACAGAGATCGCCGTGATCAGCGGTTCAGTGGAATCGAGAGAGAACACAGTTTGCCAGCGATGATTTCGCGCGTCGCTCCATCTCACAGTCAGCGATCGATCCGACGTTACGACGGATACGGGTCCTGGCTTGACTCCCGAGAGGTCGGCTGTAATCGGCGACGCGCAGGCGCAGCATAACGAACCGGCGGCCATCACCGCGATGACAAATGCCTTCATCCAGGGTCCTCTTCTGTTAGGAGCCCGATTTCGACCTCCGCGGCAAACGATAGCGACCGCCATGAAGGGACAGCCGATCTAGGCCTGGTTGCACGAGTCCGGTCTTGAAAGGGCACGACTTTAGTCGTGCCGTCAAAGCCTCATAATCATTGGGACTTTAGCCCCTGAGGAAAGTTTCTTGATCGCCTTAGACCATTGATGCAACCAGTCCTAGACCTCGATTGGTATCCAGACAGTCATCTCCACAGGCCCTCTGTTTGCGTTTGCAAAATAGGGTATCGCTGTGATCCGCACTGGATTGGCGGTGGCTAGTTCCATCGGGCTGTATAAGTTCCGCATCGACGATTGCGGTGGTCCGGCAGCTGCAGTTCCGTTCACCACCACTACGCCGCCCAAAAAGCCCGGACGTGGCTCCACGCTGAATGTCGCGTTCGTCAAAGCCAAGCTTCTGGTCGCGTCGCCATTATCGGCCGACTCAAGGCAATAAACAATTGGCCCGCGCATGATGGCAACCCGGCCGGCGTCCGCTTGAACCGCCGGATTGGCCCGTATCTTCTCCACAGGCATGGGAAGCGTCATTTCCACAACGTCTCCGCTTTTCCAAATCCGGTCAATCGCAACATACCCACGAACCCTTTGATCTGTCGCTAGGCGTTCTCCATTTACAGTCAGGCTCTCCCCCCGGCACCAGCCTGGCACGCGCAACATCAGCTTCATCGAGCTTGACGGAGCCGCTTCGATCTCGATCTTCACGTTTTCTTCCCATGGGTACCTGGTCGACTGCCTCAGAACCACTTTTTCATTGTTCACAGTGGTGTTGGCGCGACCGCTCACAAACAGGTTGACGTAGAGACTATTGCCATCCGTGGCATAGATGAATCCCGGCATAGCACCCATCAATTTGACAAACATCGGAGGGCAGCACGGACATTCATGCCATATCCAGCGCGTCCGCGTGGTATCCGCTTCCAGCGGATTCTCGTAGAAATACGTGTCGCCCTTGAGGGAAACACCGGCCAGAGCTCCGTTATATAACGTTCTCTCCAGTTCATCGACGTACCGGGCATGGCCAAAGGCCAGGTTCATGTTCCGGTGAAAGAATCCTGCACCTACGGCTGCACAGGTTTCAAGATACGCATTATTGGGCAACGTATAATTTGGCCCGAATCTTTCTTCTTCAGCGAACGCGCCCACTCCTCCGGTGATGTGCATCCTCTGGTAAACCATGTTCTCCCACAGGCGCACAGCGGTCTCGCGATACCGTTCATCGTCGTTCACGCGGGCGGCCGCAGAGATGCCGGCGCACAGTAATGTCGCCCGCACGGCGTGACCCTCGATCACCTTTTGTGCGAATACCGGCACGTCGTCCTGGGCATAGGCTCCCCACGACGGGCGTCCGCTGCCGTACCCTTGATTGCGCACAAACTCTTCGGCCGCACGGTGGTTCTTTTCCCAGTCGGGCTGCCCGATATTGTTCCCTCGGTTTTCGATCCAGAACTCTGCCAGGCTCAGGTAATGTTGTTCGTTCACCGGAAGCGAAATTTTTTGTTTGAGCGACGGCTGTTCCTGGAAAAGCTCGTAGAGCCTGACGAAAGCTTCTTCCGGCAAGGGATGGCACGGCACAAGGTTCTTCTTGGGTTCGGGGCCCATGAAGTCGTACATGTAATTCGCAATTTTGACCCCGGTCGTCAGCAGAGTCGTCTTTCCTGTCGCGCGATAGTAGTGGATGCCGGCATCAACGAGCGCGCCGAGGTTGTAAATCTCGTGTTGCCACAACTGAAGCCCACCGTTGTACCCCCACTCGTGTCCGGGCTCGTCCAGTTGCGTGTAGGTATTGATGTAACCACGAGAGTCTTTCGCAGCGGCGGCAGCGATTCGCTCGATATAGCCGTCGAGCTGTCGTTCCAACTCGGGATCTGGATGCGCGATCAGAAAGTCGGAAGCGCCACGGATCATTTCATAGACGAGACCATCCGTCCAAGGGGGCCCGGCATGTCCGCCCCGTTGCCCATCGCGAACCTTGTCAAAGTTGTTGAAGGCTCCGCCCCGATCGCTTTCAAATTTGCGCAGGCAGTCGCGAAGGGTGACTTCTTGCCAAACCTTGCGCTTTGGCGACCAGAATTCATCCTCGATGACTACCTGCTCTATCGGGACTGGGTTCAGCGGATGCAAGGGCTCTGCAGCAGCCGTGCCCTGCCCTGGCGCTGGATTCGCCCCCTGTTGAGCCCAGGTCACCCGTGGACCCAGGAATGCAAGAACACCCGCAGCCGACATGTCTCGCATAAATCCGCGCCGTGAACGCATATGTCACCTCTTCCGATATCTACCACCGAGAATTCTATAGATGATCTATAGTCAATGCAAGACCGCTGCCGAAGATTTTCAGCGCCTGCAGCTGCCGAGGTCCGAGAGGCTGCCAAATTCCTAAACTTCTGGGAATTAACCCTTTAGAGGTCATTCTTCATTGCGCTGATTGCGACGTCGCAGCCGCTGGCGCCTGGGGCTCGTAGAGTCGATAGCGCTTGTTCGACGTCGTTTGATCGGATTTGGCGTTGGCGCGAAGCTCGACGAGCCGTTTCAGAAGGGCGGGAACCTCGTCTTTCTGATCCGTTTTGCGCAACGCCAGGATTAGATGGTAGACGGCCTGTTGGTCGGTCGGGTCCAACGCCAGTGCGTCGCGGCTTTGCTTGATCGCCTGATCGGTGCGCCCATTCTCGAAGTAGATTGAACTGAGCAGGTCATGTGCGGCCACCAGCCGCGGGTCCAGTTGCACGGCGCGCGTCGCAGCCTTCACCTCCTCCTCATACTCAGGACTGCCCGTCAAATTACCCTTCTCCTGCAGCGCTTGAGCAACCAGGTATTGCGCATACGCGTCGTTGGGGTGAGTCTTGGCGGCGGCGCGAAAATCGGCTAAGGCCTCGGCCGACTTGTGCTGCTGCGACTTTACCAGCCCTTCGGCAACTCCAAGAAACGAGAGTTCCGGATCGATTCGGCCGGCTGTGTCGAAATCGTCTGCCGCGCGCGCGAATTCACCCACTTGCGTGAGCAATATACCTCGGGCCAGATACAGCCTCGGCTCCTTCGGCAACTGCGTCAGGCCGGCATTCACAATGTCGATTCCTACTTGCGGTGAATCGTGATCGAACGACAAAATCGCGAACTGCAGGTAAGCGTCCACATCCTTTGGGCTCGCCAAGAGCAGCTTCCGCAGAAGTTCGACCGCGTGGACAGTATCGCCTCGTGACTCGAGGATCTGGGCCGCAAGCATCGATGCGTCTTCATCGATAGGAACTGCTTCCACCGAAGGCTGGAGTGTCGCCAACGCTTTATCCGGTTGGTTTGCATTCCACTGCGCAAGGGCAAGGTTGTACCGGGCGTCCCTCTTCGTAGGATCGAGCGCCAGTGCTTCTGCGAAGACGGCAGCCGCATCATCATCGCGCTTCAGGATAGCCAGGCACGATCCGTATTGGGCGAGCGCCGCCGGCTGAGTGGCAATCGCCCCGGCGGCCTTTTCAAAATGCACGACAGCGTCGGCACAATTTCCTTTTCGATAATCGAGAACACCTAACATGCCATGAGACGTAGGATCTTCGGGGCGCTGCGCCAACACCTTCAAAAGAAGTGGGCGCGCCAACTCGTGACCCATTTGAAACTCAGATTGCGCCGCTCCTTCGAGAGCCGGCAGATAGGCCGGTGCGAGATTCAACGCGTGCCGGTAGGCGGTTAGCGCCAAAGGGAGATTCCCCGTTCCCGCCACGGCCATACCGCGCAAAGTCCAAATTCTAACGTCGCCCGGCCACTTCACCAGCGCAGCTTGACTCAACGCCGACGCCTGTTGAAAATTGCCGCTTCTGAGCGCATCGGAAATCCTGCCGATTTCGTCCTGTGCGGGCTGCCTTTGCGCATGACCGAGTTGCGCACCCACCACCAAAAGACAAAACACCAGCGCATGACGGGGATTCTTATGCATGATCCGAAACCACGACCGGATTGCCGGCTCGATTCCATTCCGAACCGGTCTGGCGTGAGTCCAGCAGATCGTAGCCACCTCCGCGCAATTCAGGCCCAGCCAACAGAAGAAACCGCAGGGTACCTTTATCTACCTTACCCCTGCAAGTTCTGTTACGCAGTTTGCGGTTTCAGTGGTCCGAGGCAATCGGGGCGATCGCTTCTAAATACACTTCGAGGGAGCGATAGAGAGGCTTTCGCTCTACCGCTCCCTCGGAAGGCATTCCATTGCTTGGCTCAGGCAGCTTTAGAAGACCAGTTTGGCTCCTAGCTGCTCGTAGCGCTGGGGCAAAGTGCTGTTCGATGTGCCGAAACCCGGGCCGTCGTTGAAATTAGTGTCCACACCGTTAAAGTTGACCCGGTTGAACAAGTTGAAAAGATCCACGCGAAACACGAGGCTGATGCCTTCTGTGATCTCCGTACTTTTGGCCACGGTGAAATCCACATCCGCATAACCTGGGTTGCGGAATGCGTTCATCTTCTCATTTCCTTCCGCGCCGTTAACATTGAACGCCGGCGCCGCAAATTCAGCGTGAGTGATGATGCCCGTGTCTAAATTGCCAGTGTACTTATACGCACTCCGGCTATGCTTCTGGCTATAGCTCAGCGCGTCCGGAACATCGCCGCCCGACGAGACGTTCTGGTCCGGGCCCGCGTCTCCATCCGCGGAGTAGTTGCCGCTGCCGGCAGCATAGGTGATGTCTCCAGCCGCCAACTCGCTCGCGTAGTTTGCCGGAGTAACTGTTATCTCGGAGTTGGTATCGGTCAGGAGCAGATTACTCTGGCTGTTCACAGTAAACGGGTTTCCCGACTGCAGGATGACTGTTGAGGCCAGATTGAAGCCATTGGTTACTCGTTTGACAAAGCCGCCGGCATTGTTCAGCCCGGGAATGTCATAGCTCGCTCCCAGTGACACACGGTTGGGAGTATCCCAATTCGATGGGCTGTAGAACTGGTTCACGTTGTAGTTGACTCCCCCGCCTGCGCCCGTGTATCCGTCGGGATAGTTCGTCGAGTCGTCCTTGGAAGCTGAGTGCGTATAGGAAGCAGTCAGGAACCCATGCCTGCCGAAGCGGCCTTTCACTGCGGCAATCAGTGCGTAGTAGTTCGCCCGGGCGCCGTTGAACTCGTAATAAATGTGCCCGAAGCTCGGATTGAGACGAGTCTGAATTCCTGTACCGGTCCACACGCCGCCGGAGAACGCCGGGTTCCGGATAAGGTCTCCAGGAGAAACGTTCACGTCCGTGTCATAGCTGGTATCGCTGGTGTTGCCGCCAACGATGATTAGATTGGACGAATGCGTTCCGACGTATCCAACGCTGGCCGTCATGTTCGATGTGAGCTGGCGTTCCACCGCCCCGGTCCACGACACCGTGTATGGCATGGTCAGGTTCTGTTGAACTGCGCCCATCCCGATGTTGGAACCAACAATGCCGCCTGCAGCGTCGAGCGGAGTCCCAACGAACGCCGGATAGGTAAACCCAAACGGATAGTGGTTCTGCGTCCCAAAGCCGAAGCTTGGCGGCGCCGTGGATCCGTTGTTAAAGAAGGTCGGAACCGTCGGGCCAGGTGCGTTGTTGCCCAACAGGTTCTCCTGGTTCCCGAGTGTTGGCAGGTCGCGGAAGAGCCCAACGCCGCCGCGAATCACCCACTTGCCGCTTTCAAGCGGACTGTATGCAAACCCACCGCGCGGAGAGAAGATCCAGTTGCGATCGGAGGGGTAAACATTCGGCTGTACCCTGAATATGGCATTCGCAACTCGCGTTGCAAGGTTCGATCCCGACCCAAGAACCATGTTCGCAATGACGTTCTTCGGTGCGTTGAAGCTCTTAGGAGGTAGTGCTTCGTCAACGTACGGATTCCCGTTATTGTCGTAGCGCAGGCCATAGTTGAGGGTGAGCTTGCGGTTCACCTTCCAGCTATCCTCAGCAAAGATGCCAACTGTGGTCGACTTGTAGCCGTACGTGTATGGGACCGGCTGACCGGTTACGGCGTTGTAGGAGAGGCCGGATTCTGAAAAAATGTCGTCGTTGATGAAGTTGATCATGTTGGTGTAGCTGAGAGAGGGGATGCCATCGGCTCCCTGGAACAAGACGTCGTCGTCGCCGCGCCACACGTTGACGCCGGCCTTGATGCTGTGTGAGCCGGCGATGCGCGTCAATACATCGCGCCAGGCATAGGCGTGCTGGATGTAATCGCCGTCTGCGAAGCCGTCTCCAAAGCCATTGCCAAGGTTAGTCACGCCGACAAGCGGAACCGTGTAAAGACCGCCTCGGTTTGCGTAGCCTTCGATCCGTGAGTAGTTGAAGATCGCCTCGTTCAGCATGTTCGATGAGAACGTATGCGTCTCGTTCGCCTGCAGATTGAAGACATAGTAATCGCTGGTTTCGTCAAAGGCCGGCCGAATGTTCGGCCCACCCGTTTCAGCAGTGTTCCGGTAGAAGTTGCCGAAGATGCGATCTTTCCTGAAGTCCTTGTCCAGGCGAATGTTGTATTGTTTTGCGTTGTAGGTCGAGGGAGGGTTGTAACGCCCATCATCGAAAACCGGCGTGGCGCATGGGATGTCGTCATAGGCGTCGCCAAGATCTCCCGAGCCGCCCTCGCACGCTGTCTGCTCGCCTGTGGTTGCGAGAGTAGGGCCCCACAGCTGTCCGGCAGTCTGGCTCACGCCAAGCGTCGTCGCGCCCTTCGCTGGGTATTTGACCATTAATGAAGTTTCGCCAGTGTTCGGCTGCACCGACTGTGCAAACGTGACGAACGCCGGATCTTCGTAGGTTTGTATCGAGCTACTGCTCGCTTGGAGTGCATAGTAAGGCTCATAATTCACAAAGAAAAAGAATTGGTGATGGGGAATTACAGGCCCACCCAAACTAAACGAGAAGTTGCTGACGTGATAAGGCGTTTTCGGCGTCGACGTCGGTGGGCCAAACTCGCCGCGGGCCTCCAACTCTTGAGATTGATAGTAGTCGCTGGCTAGACCGTGAAATCCGTTGGTCCCGGATTTGCCGGTCATCACCGTCTGGATCGAGCTGTTGCGGCCATAGTCGACGGTGTAGGTGTTGGTCTGAACACTGACCTCCGACAGCGAATCCGCGTTCGGCGTCAGGTTGAGCACGCCGGGGCGAATAAAGCTGGTGATATCCATGCCGTCGACAATATAGATGTTCCCGTTCGCGCCGCGCCCGTTGGCGCTCGCGTTGACCCAGTTCTCCGGAGCAAAATTGGTTGACGTGCTCGCCCCGGGGGAAGACTGTCCGCCCAGGCCGGTCACGCCGGGAGCCACAGTAAGCACATTGGTGGGGTTCCGGCCCGCCAAAGGCAAATCCTCTAACGCGGTGGTGTTGAGAGTCTCCTCCAGACGGCTGTCTGAAGTGTCGATCAGAGGAGCCGCTGTTGTCACCGTAACCGTAGAGGTCGTTCCTGCAACGGTCAAGTTCAGCGGAACGTCGAGAAGCTGATTGGCATCAAGAATGATCGAGACTGAGGTCGGCGCGAAGCCTCCCACAGTTGTTGATACGGTATAGCCGCCAGTGGCCAGGCTGGCGAACCGGTAAACGCCGCTCCCATTGCTGACGGCCTTCTGCGTGACTCCCGTGTCGGTCTTGACCAAGGTGACCGTTGCATTAGCAACGACATTTCCTTTTGGATCTTGTACCGTTCCTTGGACCCCGGCGGTGAATTGCGCGTAGCAACTCGTCGCTGCAACAAGCACCAGTGCAACGATACTGAGAATTCTCGAGATGTTTCCTTTCATTGTTGCCTCCAAAAACCGCATTCTTGTTTAGTCAGGTGAGGGTTGATGTCCCCGATCGGCGCTGGCATTACCACCGCATCAAATTCGGTTTCCAAGCTTTGGACCCAATGCAGAGAACACATCAAGCCCGCGATAATCTATAAACGATAATCTCGTGGGTTGTCAACCGAAAGTATTAGTCCTTGTCCAATTGAACTCTGGTGACCGAAATGGCCCGACGGTTTTCCGCGGAGCTGGCTACCTAACATAAGCAATATCATCTATATACGGAGGTTCATATCAACATCGCGCCCAGCATGCCTCTGGTCGCAGGCGCGCTGAGATTTGCCCCCCCGACCCTTGGCTCGGCACTCGGCGTCGAGCTGCCTAACAGCTCGGTTTCCCGAGGTCTAGGGAGATTCCAGCTTCAACTGTGAAGTGATGCGAAGCGTCGCGGCCGCGTAACGAAACCGTGTCAGCCGCTCTTCGCTCGCCACGGCTTTGCGGCGACGGCAGCCCGCCATGATTTCGCTTGCGTTTGCCCCATTAGGCGAGGGCGATTTCCAGCTGGATTACCGAGGCGGCAGGAATGCTTAGGCTTAGAGTTTCTCCGTTGACCGAGACGTCGAGAGTTGCAATCTTAACGGCTTCAGGATTCTCGAACGTGTTGTGCGCGTGCATGTCGCCGGCCTTGAGGATCCGGCCGCTTGCGCTGGCAATCTTCACATTGCGCAAAGCAACCTGCGTATCGGAAGGCCCATCAAGATCCGGATTTACCGCGGTTAGCGTCACAACATTGCCCTTCCGCGATGCGGACCCGTTAAGACCCCAAAAGCTCGCCGGCTTTCCGTCTCGCACGTAATGTATATCCGGCGCGGAGAACTCTGTGCGCAGTGACTGGCCGCCTTGATGGCCCGCATACATCGCAAACACATGAAAGTTTGGAGTCGCGAAGAAGCGGTCTTCGTGGCAGAGAAAGAGTGCGTTGATATTGTTGACCAATTGAGCGCATGCAGCCACGCTCACCTTCTCGGCGTTGCGGTTGAAGGCATCAAGAGTAAGCGCGGTTGCGACCGCATCGCGCATGGTCACCTGCTGACCGAAGATGTGGGTTGGATCCAGCTCCGTTCCCTCGCGATACCACGGACCATATTCGTCCACGACCAGTTTGATATGGTGCTCAGGGTCGTACTGGCCCATGACCGCCCATTGGTCGGCGACGATCTGCTCCACTCGATCGCATTCGCGAAGCAACTCATACCAATCCACCATGTCAAACTGCAGGGCATCGCCCTTGCTGAGGATCCAGTCATTTGTCTTACCGCGGCTCAGGTTAGACGCGTAATGGTGTACGGACCAGCCGGTGAAGCTGGAGTTGCGATAGGGGTGATTCCCAAAGATCTCGTCAAAGAACCGATGCGTCCAGTCAATATCGTTGCCGTTCGGGCCTGCTCCGATCAGTTGCAGGTCAACCCCATAGCGAGGTATCCAATCGGTATACCGTCGAAACTCCGACGCATACTCCTCGGGAGTAAAGTCGCCGCCGCAGCCCCAGCTTTCGTTCCCTACGCCCCAGTACTTCACGTTGAACGGCTCGGGGAAGCCCGCTGCAGCCCGCATCTCGGCCAGCGTCGTGCTCCCTGCAGGAGAGTTACAGTACTCAACCCAGTGGTCAAACTCCAGCGGAGGAAGGCTGCGTAGATTTGCCGCTAAGTACGGCTCCGCCCCGACAAGTCCGCAAAAGCGCACGAATTCATTTGTGCCGAATCGATTGCTTTCGAAAACCTGCGGTCCTTTCTGGTGCAGGCGTGCCGCATCCGGATCGTTTGCCCAAAAGTTGGTACGGGTTGGCCGTTGGGAAACGGGGCCGATGCCGTCCTTCCAGTCATAGCTATCTGCAAAGCAACCACCCGGCCACCGCACAAGGGGAACATGAATCTCCTTCATCCTGTCGATAAGTTCGGCGCGTATTCCAAACTGGTTGCGTATCTTGGATGACTCGCCGACCCAGACTCCGTCATAGATCACCCCGCCGATGTGCTCCGTAAACTGCCCATAGATATTGGGTGAAATCTGCCCCTTCGGCTCATCCACGAAGATCTCGATTCGCGAATCCGCGGACCTGGCCCATGAGTGTTTGCCTGAAAATGCAAGTGCTGCGCCGGCCATCGCCGAACCCTTGAGAAATTGCCGCCGCTCCATGTCTTGATCCTTTCCATTGTGGAGTGGTTTCGAAGCGCTCTTTTTCGCAGTGCTTTCCATCGGTCGAATCGCGCCATGATCACAGTAAATGCCGGCACCCTTGCCGGCGAACCGTGCGATCGGCGATCCACCGGCTCATACCGCGGTTTGCGTGGGAATGATAAGCACCTTGCAGGCCTCGCTCGACCGGAATTGCTCGAACGCCAGAGCTACTTCTTTAAGAGTAAATGCGTGCGACACAATGCGGTCGAGAGGGAGCTTCATGGCTATGTCAATGGCGTCCTGGAAATCTTTGCGATCGTAAACTCTCGATCCCAGAATCTCGATCTCCTTGAAGTTCACCGCCTGCATATCCACTTCGACGAGGTTGACGATGACTCCGCGCGAGCGCACCAGCGCGGTCATTTCCCGGGCAGAGGAAGGATGACCCGCGCATTCAAAAAGAACATCCGCGCCGTTTTCGTTGGACATCTTCATGACCTGCGCTCGCAGCTCGGCGCCTGCCTTGACGGCATGAAGGCCCAGGCTTTCGGCAAGCTTGAGGCGCGAAGGCAGCACTTCGCTGATGATCACGTGAGGCACGCCACGCGCCTGGGCGACCAGCGCAGTGAGCAGGCCAATGGGGCCTGCACCCAGGACAACTGCGATGCCGGCCGTTTTCAAGTTGGCGCGGGAGACACCATGAACGGCGACCGCCAGCGGCTCGATAAGAGCTCCGACTTTCGCCGGCATGTTCTTCGGAAGTTTCACCAGCGACGTGATCGGCAACTTCACGAACTCCGCCATCCCGCCGTCAACATCGAATCCGAAAAGCTGAAGTTTGCGGCAAACATGCGGACTTCCGTGCATGCATGCGTGGCACACGCCGCAAGAGATGAGCGGATAAACGGTTACGTGATCGCCGATTTCCAGCCCTGCGTTCGATCTTCCGATCTTCACGATGCGTCCGGAAAGTTCATGGCCCACCGTCAAAGGAGGCTTTGCGCGCGGATGAGTCCCGGCCATGATGTTCATGTCGGAGCCGCAAAACCCGCAAGCCTCCACCTGAACCAGAGCCTCCTCGCTTCCAATCACTGGAATGGAGACCTCTGCGGTTTCAATCCGATTGGGGCCAAGGTATCGGGCAGCAAGCAT
>JBEKPO010000113.1:0-14263 GCA_049520675.1 Occallatibacter sp.
GTCCGACGCCTTCCTTTCCTACGAAGAGCTAGGCGACATCGTTCGGGATGCATTTCCCGAACGAGACCCGTTTGTTCTCATTGCCGAATCGTTTTCGACGCCCGTAGCAATTGAGTGCGCCGCGTTGAATTCACCGAACCTGAAGGGCTTGATTCTCTGCGCTGGATTCGCAACAAGTCCACTCCATGGGTTGCGGCGCACAGTCTGTTCGCTACTTCCGCCGTTTGTCTTCGGTGCGAGGCTTCCAGCCTCCCTGGTCCGGTTTATCCTGGTGGGTCGGTCCGCACCGCCATACTTGGTGGAGGCAGTTCAAGACGCAATTCACTCCGTGCAGGCCCGTGTGCTCCTTGCGCGTCTTCGGATGATTCTCGGTTGCGACGTGCGAGCAATGCTCGGAGAGGTCAGCGTGCCGATCTTCTATGTTCGCGCAATGCAAGACAAGCTCGTCCCAGCTCAATCCCTGGCGGAGATTCTCAAAATCAAGCCTGAAGCGACGGTGGCCTCCATCCCTGGTCCGCATCTCCTCTTCCAGTGCGAGCCCAATCGAACCGCAAAGGCAGTTGAGGGCTTTGTCTGCGGGCTTGATCGATAGGCACGAAGCCAACAATGGCCCATCGACCGCTAACCCAGACAATTGCCGACTACAATTTTTGCATGGACGTTCTCTACGGCCTGCATCCGGTCGAAGAAGCACTCAAAGCCGGCCGCCGCCGCTTCGATCACATCCTGGTAGCTCGCGAGCGCCAGGATGAGCGCCTGCTGCGCCTTATCGGCCAACTAACCGCTATGGCCAAAACGCCGGCCCACCAGGGCATCGTCGCGCTGGTTCGCCCGCAGGAATCTCTCTCCCTTGAAGATCTCTTCGTTCCCGATCCGGCGAAACCCAACGCCGCGCGCCTCATCCTCGCGCTCGACGGCGTCGAAGATCCGCAGAACCTCGGCGCGCTGCTTCGTGTTGCCGATGGCGCAGGCGTCGACGGTGTGGTCCTCACCGAGCGCCGTGCCGCGCCCTTGAGCGCCGCGGCCCTGAAGGCCAGCGCCGGCGCCGCCGAGCATCTGCGCATCGCCCGCGTCGTCAATCTGGTGCGCGCCCTTGAAGACCTGAAGCGGCAAAACCTCTGGATCGCCGGACTCGACGAACGCGGGACAACAGACTACGACCAGTTCGATTTCACCGGCAATCTCGTCATGGTGCTGGGACGCGAAGGCGCCGGCCTGCACGATCTGGTCCGCCGCACCTGCGACCATCTGCTGCGCATTCCCATGGCCGGCGGAGTCAGCTCGCTGAATGTTTCGGCCGCCGGAGCGGTCGTCCTCTTCGAAGCTGCCCGCCAGCGAAGAGCATTGCGTCTCGTCCAAGAGTCTGCCCCACGCAGTGGCAGTGGCGCCGCGCGCGTTGGCGCTGCACGCAAGGGGCAGAAAGGCCTCGGCTCATGAAGAACCTATTCACCCCATCGACAAAGTTGGGGCGACCCAGGTCCCGATTTTGGGACCTGGGAAACCACAGGAGTCGGATTCACGTTTTCCCACTGTTCCAGTTCGCGCTCGCATTCACGATTTCAGCTTTCGCTCAATCTCCCCAGACCCCGCCCACTCCACCACCCGATCCATCCACCGAACATCGCGGCCAGGTCATCTTCTCCCGCTCGACCGATGAAAACGGCCAGACCACCACAACCGCCGGCCCCGCTGCGACCAAGACCAATGGGCAACCGGTGACCGCGCCTGTCGCTACCGACGATGAGCGCCGCGCCGTCACCTTTACCTCGCTCGACCTCGACGTCCGGCTGCGCCTCGACGAGCATCAAATTGCCGTCCGCGCAGTTGTAGATGTCCGCAATGACGGCCCATCCCCGCTGGCTCACATCCCGCTGCAGATTTCATCCTTGCTGGCATGGGAGCGCATTCTCATCGCCGGACGCGACGCACCTTTCACCATCGCCACGCTCAACTCCGACGTCGACCACACCGGCCAGCTTCACGAAGCCGCCGTCACCCTCGCCCGGCCGCTCGAGCCCGGCGCGGCCCTCCAGCTCGATGTCACTTACTCCGGCCCCATCGAACTCAATGCCCGGCGTCTCACCACCATCGGCGCGCCCGACGAAACGGCCTTCCATTCCGACTGGGATCGCATTGGCGTCGACTTCACCGGGCTGCGCGGCTTCGGCAACGTGGTCTGGTATCCGGCCGCCAGCGTTCCTGTCATCCTCGGCGACGGCGCGCGTGTCTTCGATGAGATGGGCGAGCACAAGCTGCGCATGTCGGGGGCGCGCTTCCGCTTGCATCTTGCCGCCGAATTCCCTCACGGCCATGCGCCCACCGTCGCGCTGATCAACGGCCGCCTTGCACCGCTCACCATCACCGACACGCCAACCGCCGGCGAAGAGGTTTCCGGCATTGCCACCGCGAACATCGAGAACGCCATCCTCGGGTTCGAAGCTCCCAGCATCTTCGTTGCTGTGCGCACGCCCAAACACGCTACCAACACAGAGATATTCGCCCTGCCCGACGACGAAGCCGCTGTTGAGGATTGGGCCGCGTCGGTCGCGGCCGTCACGCCTTTTCTTCAAGGCTGGCTGGGCGAGAAGCCGCGCTCCGAGCTCGCCATCCTCGATTTGCCGGACCCAGAAGACGCGCCCTTTGAGACCGGATCGATGCTCGCCACTCCCATCCATCAGGCGACCTCGGACCAATTAGATAGCGTTGTGGCCCACACGCTCACTCATGCCTTTCTGAACACCGCGGCCAGCTCGCCGCCCGCATGGCTTGATGAGGGCGTGGCAAATTTCATGGGAACGCTTTGGATCGAGCACGAGAATGGCCGCAAGAAAGCGCTGGAGGTGCTCGAGTCGGGCCGCGCGGCGCTGGCGCTTGCCGAGCCCCCGAGTCCCGGCGAGAGTCCCGGCCAGCCGCTCGCCGCCGCCATTTCGCCCGTCTACTATCGCGAAAAGGCAGCTTACGTTTTCTGGATGCTGCGCGACCTTGTCGGCGACGCGGCTCTTTCCGCTGCTCTGCGCGCCGATGCGCCCACGGCCGCCAAGTCCGGCCAGAACTCGGCATCTGCGACCTTCGAAAAACTCATCGAAAGCGTGCCCGGCCAACGCGATCTCTCCTGGTTCTTCACTGACTGGGTCAACGCCGACAAGGGCCTGCCCGACATCTCGATCGGCAGCGTTTTCGTTGCGGCGACTCAGGCCGATAACTGGCTGGTTACCGTCAATCTGTCAAACACGGGCTACGCCTCGGCCGAGGTCCCTGTCACCGTCAGCACGCCCGAGACTTCGATCACCCAGCGTGTCTTCATTCCTGGCCGCGGCAAGGCCGTCCAACGCATCCTCATCCAGGGCAAGCCGACACGGGTCGAGGCCAACGACGGCATTGTCCCTGAAATCGAAGCCGGCGTTCACATCAAGACGCTGGGCGAGGCCGACAGCAGCAATTCTTCGCCCGGCCAAGCCGCGCCTTAGCGGACCGGCGAGAGCGTGACAGCTTGGTCAATCCGGGAGCCGCTGGGGGTTAGTTAGAGGTTGGAGGCCAGCGGAGCCTTTGCATACTGTTCGTCGCTCACCTGCTCCAGCCAGTCGACGGCTTTGCCGTCGAGCCTCTCCTGAATGGCCATATGCGTCATGGGCGTAGTTGGCGCGGCGCCGTGCCAGTGCTTTTCTCCCGGTGCAAACCAGACCACGTCACCCGGCCGGATCTCCTCGACAGGGCCGCCCCAGCGCTGTGCCCGCCCGCATCCTGCCGTCACCACCAGCGTCTGCCCCAGTGGATGCGTATGCCACGCCGTCCGCGCCCCGGGCTCGAAGGCCACGCTCGCGCCCTGTACGCGCGCCGGCTCGGGCGCTGCAAACAGCGGATCGATTTGAACTGTTCCCGTGAACCAATCCGCAGGACCCTTGCCGGAAGGTTGCGTGCCGGCTCTCTTGATTTCCATGTTCGATCTCCTCAGTCGATGTCGAATGGATTCCGATTCCTTACGACAAGCTTACCGGTCTCCATCGATCATGCACTGGCCTCGCGTGGCATGATCTTGACCGTCGCGGCCCGGGCTTGAGGCGCGATCATCGGCTCCAGGTAAGGGCTCTTGCGATACTTCGCCCGGTAGGCGTCGTCTACCCGATCGTTGATCGGTCCATCCACCGGCTCGAATGTGACCTCCTTGGTCATTCCCGCCGCCTTGATCCGCCCCGCCTTCTGCCGCATTGCCGCTTTGTACCAACTGGACCTCTTGCCGTTGTAGGCTCGCACGTAAAGCGCGTTGCCCACTGCGACCGACCAGATCCAGGTCGGCGTGCCATACGTCTTGCCGTCTTCTCGAAATGGAGAGATGTGCAGATCGTCGGCGTCGGCTATCTTGCGCAGTTCCTCTTTCGACCAGGTGGCCATTTTAATTCTCCCAAATATTCAGCGCCCAGTCATCGCTTCGAGGTGTTCCGGGTATCGCGCGCCTTCCACGGTGATCTTCGCCGCCGCGTCGTCGATCTCGCGCAGATCGTCCGGGGTCAGCTCCAGCGCAAGAGCGCCGATGTTCTCCTCGAGTCGCGCCAGCTTCGTTGTCCCCGGAATCGGCACGATCCACGGCCGTTGTGCCAGCAGCCAAGCCAAGGCAATCTGAGCCGGCGTCGCATGCTTCTTTTTCGCGACCTCGTTGAGCAGATCGACCAGCGCGAGGTTCGCCTTCATCGCCTCCGGCTGGAAGCGCGGCAGCGTGCTGCGGAAATCGTTGCTGGCGAGCTCCGTAGTTTCGTCGATCTTTCCGGTGAGGAACCCCTTGCCCAACGGGCTGTACGGAACCAGCCCGATGCCCAGCTCCTCCAGCGTGGGAATCACTTCCGCCTCGGGCTTTCTCCACCACAGCGAATACTCGTTTTGCAGTGCTGTCACGGGTTGCACGGCATGCGCCCGCCGGATGGTCTGTACTCCCGGCTCCGAAAGCCCAAAGTGCTTCACTTTGCCCTCTTGAATCAGATCCTTCACCGCTCCCGCAACATCCTCAATCGGAACCGCGGGATCGACGCGATGCTGATAGTAGAGATCAATTACATCAGTCCGCAGCCGTTTCAGGGATCCTGCAACTGCTTCCTTGATGTGCTCGGGGCGGCTATCGAGTCCATGCGAACCCGGCTTGGTGTTGCCGTCCAACTTGAACCCAAACTTCGTCGCGATCACCACGCGATCGCGCACCGGCTCCAGCGCCTCGCCCACCAGCTCCTCGTTCGTGAATGGCCCATACACCTCCGCCGTATCGAAAAACGTGATCCCGCGATCCACCGCTGCGCGAATCAGCGCGATCATCTCGTTCTTGTCCTTCGCCGCGCCGTAGCTGAAGCTCATGCCCATGCATCCCAGCCCGAGCGCTGAAACCTCTAAACCGCTCTTTCCTAACTTGCGCTTTTGCACTGGCTCTCCTTTTCGTGGCGTGGCTCGACGCCCCACCCTTCACTCTTCACTTTCTTCACTTCTTCACTCTTTCACTCCGCTTTGAGCGACGCCATATCGATCGAGAAGCGATATTTCACGTCCGATTTCAGAAGCCGTTCGTAGGCTTCGTTGATCTTCTGGGCCGGGATGACTTCAACATCGGAGGTGATGTTGTGCTTGCCGCAGAAGTCGAGCATCTCCTGGGTTTCTTCGATGCCGCCGATCGGCGACCCGGAAAGGCTGCGGCGCCTGAAGATCAAGCCAAAGACGCCCACAGCCAGCGGTTCCGGCGGAGCGCCCACCATCGTAAGGTTGCCGTCACGGGCCAGCATGTTGATATACGCATTGAGATCGTGCGACGCGGCAACCGCATCGAGAATGAAATCGAAGCTACCGGCGTGCTTCGCCATCTCGTTGGCATCCTTCGAAAGCACCACTTCGTCGGCACCCAGCCGCAGTGCATCGTCCTTCTTGCTAGGCGACGTGGTAAACACCACGGTGTGCGCTCCCAGCGCGTGCGCAAACTTCACCCCCATGTGGCCCAGTCCGCCGAGACCCACTACGCCCACCTTCTTGCCCTTGGTCACGCCCCAGTGCCGCATCGGCGAGTAGGTCGTGATTCCGGCGCAGAGGAGTGGCGCCGCTCCCGCCAGATTCAGATTCTCTGGGACGCGCAGCACGAAGTGATCCTTCACTACGATGCTGTCGGAATAGCCGCCATAGGTGACGCCGCCCAGGTGCTTGTCGGGGAAGTTGTAGGTGAGCACAAAATTTGGGCAGAAATTCTCAAGCCCGGCTTTGCACTCGGGACAGGTCCCGTCGGAGTCGACCATGCAGCCCACGGCGGCCAGGTCGCCCGGCTTGAACTTTGTCACCGCCGATCCGACCTTGGTGACGCGGCCAACAATCTCGTGGCCGGGAACGCAGGGGTAGACCGTCGGCATCACGCCGCTCCACTCGTTCCTGGCTTGATGCAGATCTGAGTGGCAGATGCCGCAGAAGAGAATCTCAATCTGCACGTCGTGCTCGGTGGGATCGCGCCGCGCGATCGTTGTGGAAGCAAACGGCGACGTTGCGCTGCTGACGGAATAAGCCTTCGCTTTGTACATGAAATCACCCTTCCTGAATTCGAAGACATCTCACCGACAGATGCTCGCGGCCTTAGATCGGCGCGAAAAGAATGGATAAAATCTTCGGCTGCACCCGGCGGGCGACGCACAAAATCGATGAACCGAGTATACGGCTGCCGTACCCCTCAGCTCTCGGCCCAGTTTTTCTGATCTCTGATCGCTGTTTCTTACGCCGCCTTTAATCGGAATCCATCCGGATCTTTGCCGCGGACGCGCCGCCACCACACTTGCAGCGTAGGAACGTTGATGGTCGCGCAGAAAATCTTGCGGAGGTGGCCTGGCGGGCAGGCCAGCGGCTTCATTCCGTGCCACGAGTGCGGCGTCCTCTGGAAGAGCAGGCTCCCGTTCCCCGCCGGGCCGTGCCCCGCTGCAACCTTCAGCTCCTCGAATGCCGGCGCTGAATGCGTCGAAAGCGGCTTGTCGGCCGCCAGGATCAGCGTCTCACCGCCCCAAGCCTGCTGCCACTCGCCTTCGTCGTTGAAGTGGAAGATATGAGTCGCCCGTTTGCGCGCGGCGTCGCAATGCGGCGAAACCGAGCAGCCCTCCCACGCATAGTGCCACGAGAAAGTGGGAATGTACTGCCGCGGCCCGAGCAGGCGCCGCAAAAACTTCTGATAGTAGTCGCCGCGCAGCTCGTCGAGAAACTCCTGCCACGGCTTTGGCAGCTCCAACCCGGCCTTGTAGTGCAGCATGAAGCGGTTGTGCGGCATCTGTCCGTGGCCGCGTTTCATGCCCACGTGCTTGTCGAAGTTCTCCACGCCGGGCAGTGCTTCGCGCAGCCGCTCATATCCCTCCGCAGTCAGCGAGTCGTCGATATGAACGAACGGATACGGCTGCGCACTCTTAAACTCTTCCGCGGAGAGCCTTTCGAGCACCTCGCGGTTCAGGTAATCCATTCCGTGCTTCCTCGTAATGATGTGAGCGGATCCCTGGGGGACGGGAAGTCGGTCCGCGTTTACTATTTTACTTATGTGATCGGAGAATGCCATGAAGATTGTTCCCGTGATCAAGTGCGGAGACCTGGTAAGGTCAGTGCTGTTTTACACCAGAATTCTCGACTTCGAACGCAAATGGCCCGGATTTGAAGATCGCGAAATGGCCAACGGCGTCGTCGATCTCGTTTGCGACGAGGCCGAGCTGCAGCTTTCGCGTCATGCGGGAGACGGCGTCTTTGGTTCGGTCAACCGCGTCTTTGTGGATGACGTTGACGAGCGCTATGCAACCTTCCGTGCGAGGGGGCTGGACACGACGTTGCGTCCGAAGTCCCCAATTCACACTGCGCCGGTTGATCAGACCTGGGGGTTACGCGAATTTGCCGTGACCGATCCGGACGGAAACAGTCTCTGCTTCTGCATGCCAATAACATAGACACGGCGCCAACCACTAACTACGCTAGCCCCACTAACCCCGCTAACTCCGCGGGTCTCTCTGACCCCTGACACCTGACCCATGCCCCCCGGCTCCGCGAGCCCTCACCTTAAACCATACCGGCGTCCCCTTGAATCCGAACGCCGCGCGGATCTGGTTCTCCAGGAACCGCTCAAACGCGAAATGTAACTTCACTGCACGATCAGTGAAAAGCACAAAAGTGGGCGGGGCCACGGCCGCCTGCGTCATATAGAAGATCCGCACCCGCTTGGCCATCGGCACCGGCGCGCGCTGAAAGTCGATCCGCTCCAGAAAGCGATTCATCTGTCCCGTCGACACGCGCTTGCGCCGCTCCTTGGCCACGCTCACCACCTCACGCAACACGCGGGTCATGTTTTTGCGATCATGCCCGAGCGCCTCGAGCGCGGAGAGAAAGATCACCGGCGCGTAGTCCACATACTTGAGCACCTTACGCAGTTGTTTCTCGAAGATTTCACGATCGGCGGGCGGCTTCCCATCCGTGCGCCCCGTGGTCACCAAATCCCACTTATTCACGACGATGATCACGCTGCGCCCGCTCTCGTGCGCGTATCCTCCGATGGTCGCGTCGCTCGCTGTCACGCCCTCCGTAGCATCGATCACCAGCAGGGCCACATCGGCGGCCTCCAGATGCCGCCGCGCCATCACCACGCTCAGCTTCTCGGCCATCAATTTCGTCTTGCCTTTGCGCCTGATCCCTGCCGTATCCACAAATCGCAGCGTGTTGCCCTCGAACTCCACTACTTCGTCGACCGCGTCGCGCGTGGTGCCCGCAATCGGCGACACAATGGCGCGCGTCGTTCCCGTCAGCGCGTTCAGCAGCGTCGACTTGCCCACGTTCGGCCGCCCAATGATCGCCACCGACGTCTCGTGCTGCTCAAACTCGCCATGCGTGCGGATCTTTTTCTTGTCCTGGACGGGCTCTTCACCGGGAACCAGCGGTCCGCCCTCTTCAATCTCGTCCTCGATCGCCCCGTCGTCCTCGTCACTCCCAGCGCTGACTTGCTGACTTGCCGACGCGCTAATTTGCTCTCTTTCCGGCACCGCTTCCGCAATCGCGTCCAGCAACTCGCCGATGCGTTGGCCGTGTTCGGCGCTGATCGCGAATACTTCGCTGATTCCCAGCTTGCGAAAGTTTTCTGCTTCCGCCGCCAGCCCCTCGCCTTCGACCTTATTTACCGCCAGAAATACCGGCTTGCCGCCGCGCTGGAGCAGCCGCGCCAGATCGTAGTCCGGCCGCGCCAGCTCGGTTCGCGCGTCCACCACCATCACCAGCGCGTCGGCCTCTTCCAGAGCCACCTTCGCCTGCGCATAGATCTCCACCGGAATCAGCTCGGGATCGTCAGGCACAATCCCGCCCGTATCCACCACGCGATATTCGCGCCCGGCCCACTCGTACTCCCCGTAGATGCGGTCGCGCGTGATGCCCGGCTCGTCGCCGACAATCGACCGCCGCGTCCCCGTTAGCCGGTTGAACAACGTGCTCTTGCCCACATTGGGCCGGCCGACAATGGCCACCAGGGGAAGCGCTGCGGCCCCGGTCCGTTCAGGCACAACCGATCTGCGATATGAAGGCAAAGGGAACTCCCCATCGGGGCCACGCGATGTGCCGCGGCCTTTCTCAATTCTGACTGATGTTGTCCGGCTACTTCCAAATTCTCTTTACGCCGTAACGGTCGAAGATACCGTCCCGGCTGATGATGGGAACGCGGAGATCAAGGGATTGTGCGATGAGAAGGCGGTCGAAGGGATCGCGGTGGTGCAACGGTAAGCGCCCCGCGCGGACTGCATGCGCGATCGTGGTTTCCAGGATGACATAGCCTGCAGACGATATTGTCCGCTCGAAATGATTCAAGAGCTCGTCGACGTCGAGTCTCTTTTCCAGTCTTCCGGGATTTGCCTTGATCGCCAGTTCCCAGGGAGTAGCGATGGAGACAAGCAGTTGGTTGGCAGCATCGTGGACGATCACGCTTACGGTCGCGGAGAGTTTCTCTGGCGAGTCGACTGCCCAGAGCAGTGCGTGTGTATCGAGCAGGTACCTCATTGGTTTTCGGGAGGAACGAGGTCGCCTTCCAATAGGTCGTCAAATCCGTATTCGTGTAGCTCCTCATCGGTCAACGGGTCAAAGATGCTGTCATCGTAGTAGATCTTGCCCCGGAACGCACCGAGCAATCGGAAGGGAACTTCCTCTTTGGTGGGCTGCTCGATCGCGGTGATTTTGGCCACCGGCTTCTTCCCGCGCGTCACGATTACCTCTTTCCCAGCCTCAGCTTCCTTGATCAGCCGGGACAGGTGAGTTTTCGCCTGATGGACGGTGTAAGACATGGACTAAGTATACTTAGTCCACTCTGCAGCGTCAACGCAGAAACCTGTTCACACCGAGCCGCTCTGTCGCTTAAACTTACCCAGTCCAAGTGGTTAAGAGAGGTTGCGCGCATGCCCAAATACGTAATCGAACGCGAGATTCCCGGCGCCGGCTCCATGTCAGCTGAGCAACTGCAGGCCATCTCGCAGAAATCCTGTTCCGTGCTCCGGAATCTCGGCCCGCAGATCCAATGGCTGCAGAGCTACGTCACCGACAATAAAATCTACTGCGTCTACATCGCACCCAACGAGCAGATGGTGCGTGAGCACGCCACTCAAGGCGGCTTCCCGGCCAATAGCATCGCCCAGGTTCGCCGCGTGATCGACCCCACGACCGCGGAAGCGTAGGCGCTCGCGCCGGGCGCCGGTGCAGAGTCGCCCCACTCACTATCATGGAGTGAGAACCTGGTCGCTCCATGCCCTCCTCCGGCACGTCAACCCGCACGCTCCCGTCGCTCCACGAGTTCTTCGCGCCGGGCGGCATTTTAGCCAAGTCGCCTTTGCCCTACGAGTACCGCCCCGGCCAGCTCGAGATGGCCAAGGCCGTCGAGCGCGCCCTCGCCGAACGCCGCCATCTCATCGTCGAAGCCGGCACGGGCACCGGCAAAACGCTCGCCTATCTGCTGCCCGCCCTGCGCACCGGGCAGCGCGTCATCGTCTCCACGGGAACCAAGGCCCTGCAGGATCAGCTCTACTTTCGCGACGTGCCGTTCCTCGAAACCCTCCTTGGCGATCTGCACGTCTGCTACATGAAGGGCCGCGCCAACTACCTCTGCCGCCGCAAGCTCTTCGCACTGCGCGACCAGCCGGTTCTGTCGGGACTGGCGGAGATCGACGAGTATCAGCAGATCGCCGAGTGGGAAAAGACCACCGAGAGCGGGGACCGCGCCGAGCTCGGGGGCCTGCCGGAAACCAGCCCTCTCTGGCAAAAGCTCGACGCCCGCGCCGACAACTGCCTTGGGTCGACTTGTCCGGATTATCGCCGCTGCTTCATTACCGAGATGCGCCGCCGCGCCCTCGAGTCCGACATCATCATCGTCAACCACCATCTGTTCTTCGCCGACCTGGCTGTCAAGCGCGAGGCTGCTGCCGCGCCCGATGCCGGCATCCTGCCTGAGGCCGCGGCAGTCATCTTCGACGAGGCGCACGAGCTCGAAGAGGTCGCCTCCAGCTACTTCGGCCTCTCCGTCTCCAACATCCGCTTTGAAGAGCTTGCCCGCGACATCGACGTGCTCCTTCGCGGCAAAGAAGGGTCCGCCGGTATTCCCATCGCCACGCAACAGCTCCGCGAGCGCGCCCGGCTCTTCTTCGCGGGCCTGCCTCACGAGGCCGATGGCCGCCATCCCTTCGCCAACCGCGAAGAGTTCCTCGAGACCTCAGGCGATCTCTACCTCGGCGTCCGCTCTTCGCTGCGCGTTCTCGAGGCCGAAATGGAGCGCTTGAGCGAAGTGGACGAGGCGCCCGGCCTGGGCAAGCGCATTACGCGCCTGCGCTCCGAGCTGGAGTTCTTGCTCGAATCGAACGCGCACAATATGGTCTATTGGATCGACCGCCGCGCCTTCGGTGCTTCCAGCCGTTCGGAAGAGAAGGGTGCGGGCTCGAGCCCGTACATCAACGCCGGAAATAAAGGAGGGGCTTTAGCCCCCGACGGCCGTCGTTCCACATCGCCCGCCCAAAGGGCCACCGTGCGGAGCACCATCCAGGCAACGCCCATCGACGTCAGTGAACTCTTGCACGAACTCGTCTTCGAACCGATCCCTACCGTCATCCTCACCTCAGCTACGCTTACCGTGCAGGGCGGCTTTGAGCATCTGCGCCGCCGACTCGGCCTGGCCGAAGCGCGTGAACTCGTCGTGCCGTCGCATTTTCGCTATGGCGAGCAGGCACTGTTGTATCTGCCACCCGAAATGCCTGATCCGCGCTCGCCCGAATTCGTCTCGGCCGCGTCCCGCACGATCCAGCGCGTTCTCGCTCACTCGCGCGGCCGCGCCTTCTGCCTCTTCACCAGCTACAGCCAGATGCGCGCCCTCTACGACCTTCTTCTTCCTGTCCTCGACTATCCGATCCTTCTGCATGGAACCGCTCCGCGCAAAGCACTCCTCGAGGAATTCCGCGCCACGCCCAACGCCGTCCTATTCGGCACCTCGAGTTTCTGGCAGGGCGTCGATGTGCAGGGCGAAGCTCTGAGTTGCGTCATCATCGATCGCCTACCCTTCGCCGTTCCCTCGGACCCCGTGGTCCAGGCCCGCATGCGCGCCATCGAAGAAAACGGCGGACGTCCCTTTTTCGACTACCAGCTCCCAGAAGCCGTGCTGACACTCAAGCAGGGCTTCGGCCGCCTCATTCGTTCGCTGCAAGACCGCGGCGTGCTCGTTCTCCTCGATCCGCGCATCAGAACGCAGCGCTACGGCCAGACCTTTCTGCAGTCTCTGCCGCCCTACCGCATGACCACCACCATCACTGATGTCGAAGCGTTCTTCGAGAACGACACCGGCGCACAGCACCGCTAGTCCACCAACGCGCGATTGTCCTTCGACGCCCTTCTGTTACACTCCGCATGAGTCACCCCGCTTCATTCCCTCGAGAATCGCGAACGGAGAACGTCAATGTCCGCAGCCTTCCGCTTCCTCGGTCTGCCCACCCTCATGCTGTCTACGGGAGAAACCACCGGCGGCGCCTTCGGGCTCGTCGAGCACTGGGACATGCCGCCCGGCTGGGCATCGCCCTATCATACGCACCATCTTGAAGATGAAGCTTTCTATGTCCTCGAAGGGGAATTGGCGATCGTCTCGGACGGCAAGTGGTCGCTCGCCGGCGCCGGTTCCTACGTCTTTGCACCGCGCCTAGTCCCTCACGGCTTCAAGGTCGCAGGCACGATTCCCGCAAGGATGCTCATCCTCTGCTCGCCGGCGGGATTCGAAAATTTCGTTCTGGCGCAGGCCGTCGACATTGCTTCGCCGCCGGCCCCGCCTGACATGGCAAAGCTCATGGAGTTAGCCGCGAAACATCGCATCGACATTCTCGGCCCGCTTCCGGAGCAGCCCGAAGTAATCGACCGCCTGCGAAGAGACACTTAACCCGATTCGCTCGTGCCGCAAGAGCCGAACGTCCAGGCCTGATCTCTAGTCTCCACCTCTCCCGCTTGATCGCCGTCATCATCGACGTCGAAGCCTTCGTCGAGCAGTGATCCCCGGTCTCTGACCATGGCCGCAGCCTCACTTCACCAGGTTGCTCTCCCACACTTTTCCCAGCAGCCTTTTCAGTTGCGCAAAATCCTTCGCTCCCAGCTCCGCGGTCCACTCGCGCTCAATTTCGCGGAGCACTTCATGGGCCTTTGCCCACGCGGCATGGCCTCGCTTCGTGAAGTGCACCACGCGGGCCCGCCCTTCATCCGGAGCATCGCTGCGGATCAGGTAGCCCAAGTCTTCGAGCCTCCCAAGCACGCGGTTCATGGCCTGCTTGCTCATTCCTGCACGTTCGGCCAGAACACCTGGACGAACCCCGTCGGGTCCGGGAAACCGAAACAGCGCCATGTGTGGCAGGCTCAGTTCCTTGAATCCTGCCGCGTTCAGTTCGCGGATGATGCGCCGGTGAATGGCCTCGGAAGGAACACGCAGCATCGCCCCGATCAGCATGTCCTTTGTTTTCATGGGCAGATTTTCTTCGGAAAAAGTCATTGACGCGCTCCGTAAACTATGTTTACTATCATCTCACAGTAAACGTAGTTTACTAAATAGGAGGTTGGAATGACACAACATGCTCTCGACAGTTTCGTCGATTCATCAGGCGAGGCCACATTGCAGGTCTGCGCGCAAGCCGCAGCCGCGCGGCAGCGTAACCGCGTCCGCCATGTGCCTGCAGGCACAGGCACCGCTTTTTGGGGCCCCGGCGAGCTCATGACTTTTCTCACTACCGGCGAGCAGACGGGCGGCGCCTTT
>JBEKPO010000114.1:0-18178 GCA_049520675.1 Occallatibacter sp.
AGTCGGAGGCTCGCACCCAAAATAGGTAGTCATCCTGAGCGAATTTTGGCGCTTTTACGCCAAAATGAGTCGAAGGACCTGAATTTCGTCCAGCCCAACTCAGCGCGAACATGGGTGCCCCACCCTCGGCGCACCTTTGTTCTTGCGCCTAGGGTGGGATCGCACGAACCTCACCAGCACTAGTCATCCTGAGCGGAGGTCGCGCAAGCGACCGGAGTCGAAGGACCTGCATTTCGTGCAGCTCAACCCAGCACGAACATGGGTGCCCCATCCCCCTGGGCCCCCACGGACAGGTCTTCGTTTGTGGGGTGGATTCAAGCTTCGCTTGGGTGGGATCGCACGAACCTCACCCCGGCACTGGTCATCCTGAGCGAAGGTCGCGCAAGCGACCGGAGTCGAAGGACCTGCATTTCGTGCAGCTCAACCTGGCATGAAATGCGTGCCCCATTCAAGCTTCGCTAGGGTGGGATCGCACGAACCTCACCTCTGCACTGTCTTCCTGAGCCGGCGGCCGCGCATCGGCTGATGTACGAAGCTAGCCGCTGCTAAACTAGAGTCAGATGATCCTCCCGTTTGTCCGCGAAATTTTTGCGGAGCTGGAGCAGACCCCGGGATTTGATCGCGTACGCAGGCACCTCAGCTTGGGTGCGGGGCGTCGACGTGTGTCCGGATTGACCGCGACAGCGCGTGCCCTCTACCTGCCGCTCATGGCGCGGGCCGCCAAGCAGCTCGTGGTCGTCATCGTTGCCGACAACAAGGCCGCCGAAGCCCTCGAACCCCTTCTCAAAGCCGGATGCGAGCTTACTGGCGCCCTCGATCCCGCCCGCGTCGTCCGTTTTCCCGCCCACGACGTGCTGCCCTTCGAAAATCTCTCCCCGCACCCCGACGTGCAGGAGCAGCGGGCCGCCGCTTTGTGGAAGCTTGCCACCGGCGGCGTCGATCTCCTCATCGCCCCCGTCGAGTCCGCGGCCCTCAAGCTCTTCGATCTCGATTACTATGCCGGCCTGGCCGTCACCCTCAAGCGCGGCGAGGAGGTCGACATCGAAGTCCTCACTACGCACCTTGCGGGTGTGGGCTACACCCAGATGGACCTCGTCGAAATGCCCGGCCAGTTCACCCGACGCGGCGGCATTCTCGACGTCTACTCGCCCGAGGTCGATCGCCCCGTCCGTGTCGAGTTCTTCGGCGACGAGATCGAGACCATTCGCAAATTCGATCCCGAAACCCAGCGCTCCCAATCCGGCCTCGACGAAACGCAATTGCTGCCCTTAACCGAAACTCCGGTCACTGAAAACCTTCTCGCCGCGGTCAACGCGCGCCTCAGCCGGCAGCGCATCGAAACCGAAGATGAAGAAATGGCTGCCGAGGCCGCTGCCGCCGGCGGCGTCAGTGTGTTTCCAGGCTGGGAGTTCTTCGCTCCTGTTGCCGGAGCCGAGCGTTCGCTTCTCACCCTCATCCCGCGTTCCACCTTGTTTGTCGACGAGCCGGCGATGGTTCGCAACCAGATCGACCGCTGGTGGAACAAGGTTGAGCAGCGCCACGAGCGCTCAGGCGTTGGCTCTCTCATTCGGCCTGAAGACATCTATCTGCGTCCGGAAATTCTCGCCGCATCTCTCCAGACTCAACACGGCCTCGATCTCGATCAGCTTGGCGCCGTCGATATTCTCGAAGACGACGCCACACTCGGCGAGATCGAGCTGCCGACTCGCCCCACACTTCGCTTTCACGGCTCGATCCCGGCTCTCACCGAGCAGTTGAAAAGCCTCATGATCGCGGAAACGCACATTGTTCTTGCCGCGCCCCATCACGGCGACGTCGAGCGCCTGGCCACGGTTCTTCGCGACTACCAAATTCCCTACCGCCTGGGCAGCCGCGCTCCGCGCACCGGCGAAACCATCCTCGACGAAGGCAGCTACCTCGCCGGTGATCTGCGCGTGCCGGTCATTGTGCGTTCTCCCCTCGCCGCCGGCGTCAGCTTCGTTGAAACCAATCTCATCGTCTTCGGCGCCAACGATCTCTCCGACGAAGCCGACGTCGCAGCCCGCCCCGAGCCCAAACGCTCCAAGACGGCAGCCTTCGTCTCCGACTTTCGCGACCTCCACATCGGCGATTACGTTGTCCACGTCGAGCACGGTATCGCACAGTACCAGGGCCTGAAAGAGATCGCTCAGGATGGCCTCTCCATCGAATTCATGATTCTCGAATTCGCCGAAGGCGCCAAGCTCTACGTGCCGCTTACCCGCCTCGACCTGATCCAGAAATATCGCTCCACCGACACCGGCCCCGCGCCGGCGCTCAACAAGCTCGGCTCGCAGCAGTGGACCAAGACGAAAGCCCGCGTCCGCAAAGCCATGCAGGACATGGCCGCTGAGCTCCTCAAGCTTTATGCCGAGCGGCACACCGTTCAGGGCACCGCGTTCTCCCTCGACAATGAATTTCAGCGTGAGTTCGAAGACGCCTTCGATTACAACGAAACCGACGACCAGGCCACGGCCATTCGCGCCATCAAAGACGACATGGAGTCAACCACGCCCATGGACCGGCTGCTTTGCGGCGACGTGGGCTACGGCAAAACCGAAGTCGCCATGCGCGCCGCCTTCAAAGCCGTGCAGGATGGAAAGCAGGTCGCGGTCCTTACCCCTACCACCATCCTCGCCTTCCAGCATTTCGAGACTTTCAAGCAGCGCTTCGCGCAGTTCCCCATTCACACCGAGATGATTTCGCGCTTTCGCACCGCCAAAGAGCAGAAAGACATCGTAGACCGCGTCGCCAGCGGCCAGGTCGATATTCTCATCGGCACCCATCGCCTGCTCTCCAAAGATCTCAAGTTTCAGGACCTCGGCCTGCTCGTCGTCGACGAGGAGCAGCGTTTCGGCGTGCGCCATAAAGAACGCCTCAAGCAACTGCGCAAGGAGATCGACGTCCTCGCTATGAGCGCCACGCCCATCCCGCGCACGCTGCACATGTCGCTGGTCGGCTTGCGCGATATGAGCGTCATCGAAACTCCGCCCAAAGACCGCATGGCCATCCAGACTGTCGTCGCCAAGTACGATGAAAAGATCATCCGCTCCGCCATCGAGGTTGAGCTGGAGCGCGGCGGCCAGGTCTACTTCGTCCACAATCGCGTCGAGTCGATCTACGAGATCGCCTTGCGCATCCAGGAGTTGGTTCCCGGCGCGCGCGTCGCCGTCGGGCACGGTCAGATGAGCGAGAGCGAGCTCGAAAAGGTCATGCTCGCCTTCATGCGCCACGAGTTCGATGTCCTCGTCGCCACCACCATCATCGAAAACGGCCTCGACATCCCGCTCGCCAATACCATCCTCATCAATCGCGCCGAGCGCCACGGCCTCAGCGAACTCTATCAATTGCGCGGGCGCGTTGGCCGTTCCAACCGCCGCGCCTACGCCTATTTGCTCATCCCCAAGGAACACGAATTGACTGAAATCGCACGCCGCCGGCTGGCAGCGCTCAAGGAGTTCAGCGACCTCGGCGCCGGCTTCAAAATTGCCGCGCTCGACCTCGAACTGCGCGGCGCGGGCAACATGCTGGGCGGCGAGCAGAGCGGTCACATCGAAGCTGTTGGTTTTGAGCTCTACACCTCCATGCTCGAGGCCGCCGTCAAGGATCTCAAGGGTGAGGGCGCCGAAGAACGTCCGGCCACGCAGCTCAATCTCGGCATTGCTTTGCGCATCGACGAGAGCTATGTGCCCGAAGAAAATCAGCGCCTGCGCCTCTACAAGAAAATCGCCGGCGCTGCCACCGAGGCCGCTATCAACGAAGTTCGTTCCGAGATGGAGGACCGCTACGGTTCGCTTCCCGACGCCACTGTTTACCTGCTCGAAGCCGCCCAGCTGCGCCTCGAGTGTGAGCGCATGGGCGTCGCCCAGGTCGACCGCAAACGCGGCGAGTTGCAGATTCGTTTCATGGAGCATGCTACGGTCGATCCCGCGCACCTCATGCAGCTCGTTTCGCGCAACGCCAGGCGCGGCGCGCAGTTCACTCCCCAGGGCGTGCTCAAATTCCCGCTCAAATCGTCGCGTCCCGACGAAGTACTCCTCGAAATCCGCGAACTCCTCGCCAACCTCGCCCCCGCGCCAGTGAACGCGTAGCGCGAATCGGGTGCCCCACCCTCGGCGCGCCGTTGTTTTTGCGCCTAGGGTGGGAGGTATCGCCTAACTCCGTCAACTTTGCACGAAAAGGGGTGCCCCAACCAAGCTTCGCTTGGTTGGGATCGCACTAACCAAGCCCGGTCATCCTGAGCGAAGTCGCGCGCAGCGCGATGCAGTCGAAGGACCTGCATTTCGACGCTTCCACCTGCCGGGCGCCCCATCCTAAACGGCGCGTCAACGGCGTTTACGTTAGGATCGCACAACTCCCACACCGCCCAATTGCTGACTTGCTGGCTCGCCGACTTGCTAGCACGCGCGCAGCGCGCCTAACACCGCCGGGTGCCCCATCCTAAACGGCGCGTCAACGGCGTTTAGGGTGGGATCGCGCAACTCCCACACCGCCCAATTGCCGACTTGCTGACTCGCCGACTTGCTAACTCGTTAACACGCGCGCAGCGCCGCTAACTCCGCTGCCTTTTCACCCCTTCCACTTGATATTGCAACCGATCGACGGCTTCTGCTCCTTGGGCAGATATGGATCCGGCGTACAGGCCGCTTCGTATGCATGCGCCACTGCCTGCGACTCATCATATAAATACGGAAACTTGAAATCCTTCTCCTGCGCCTGCTTCTTCAGTCCCGCCGGGCTATCTTCCGGATGCGTCGTCGCATCGTTCGCGCTGATGGCTACGATGCCCAGCGGCTGGCCCGCATAGTCCGCGCCCAGTTTCCCTAGTGACTTCTCGATGTGCTTCACATACGGGCAGTGCGTACAGATAAACATCACCAGCAGCCCCTTCTTGCCTTTGAAGTCATCCCGCTTCACGGTCTTCCCGCTCACCACATCGGTCAGCGCAAAATCCGGAGCCACCGTCCCCAGCTCCACCATCGTCGATTCTGTCAACGCCATAACTTCATCTCCTTCTTATGAACTCACAATCAAATAGATTCGGTCATCCTGAGCGAGGTCGCCTCAGCGACCGAGCCGAAGGACCCGCATTTCACGCCACCAACCCAGCACGAAAAGGATTGCCGGGTGCCCCATTCTAAACGGCGCGTCAGCGGCGTTTAGGGTCGGATAGCACAATTCCCCCTTCCCGCTGACTGGAACCGCCCATCTTCGGGCCTTCCCTCAAGTCTTCTTCGGTGCCCAGCCCATCCACTCCAGCAGCCACCTCCACGTGGAGTCAACCGTCATCTCAGCCGGAAGCGCCAGCGCCGCCTCCTTGGGAAACGCAACCGGCTTTCCCCGATACGCTTCGGCGAGCCGTTTGAACGCGCGCCCCTGCTCCTTGACGCGTCCGTCCCGAGCCAGCAGCCCAAGGCTGTATTCAAGCGTGTTGAACTCGAACTTGCGATCGACATCGTGGCTATCCCAATACGTAAACCAGCTCACTCCCTGCTCGATCGCGGCCTCGACGGCTCTCTCCAGCCACTCGGCCTGGCCCTTTTCCGGCAGCTCTTCGATGCAGGTATTGAATTCTCCCGCAAACACCGGCTTCTCATTCGATGCCGCATAGGCCCGGATCAGCGCCGCCATGCCCGCCAGCAATTTCACGCTGGGCGGATCCATCGCTCCGCCGTATTTCGTCGCGCCCGTCCAAAACGGATAGCAGTGCATCACCGGGAACCGCGCAGCCGCGAGCGCCCTGGCCGAAAACGTGTCCGGCTCGAACCATGGATGATGGTCCACGCCGTTCACGTGCAGGCAGTCGGGCAATACCTCATTCATCAGCGCAAACATCCTCGTCATCCACGCATCACCTGCCGCGACCGGTGCTGACCAGCACGTGTCGAGCTCATTTCCAAAATCGAACCCGATCACGCTTTCATGCGGCTTCATGATGCGCGCCAGCTGGCGAATGTAGACCTCTTCGGCCGCTGCCATCTTCGCATCGGTGTAGAAACCGTCGGAGAGGCGATTGAACGAAGGCAGAAAGTACCATCCGCTCAGCTGCCCCGTGAACGCCGTCACCAGCGCATCAAGCTTTCGTTCGCCCATCATTGCCAGCAATTGATCGAGCCGTTCCAGGTGAGCCGTGCTTACCCACTTGGGATTGGGCTGGAAAAACGGCCAGATCAGCATCAATCGCAGGTGATCGGCGCCGAGCGCGGCGATCGCGTCAAGGTCGCGCCCGATCGGGCCTGCATCCCAGTCGTTCCAGCAGAACCACCAGTTTTGCGAAGGCGTGTAGTTCACCCCGAAGCGGTGACACGTCAGATCAAATCGCGCTGGCCGCTCGCCACCAGCTTCCCCAATCGCAGTTGCCAACCCGTGCCGCTCTGCCGCCACGGTCGCCGCCATTGCACCACCATTTGCAAGGAACCTTCGTCTGTTCAACTTAGCCATCGCTTCCGCCAGATCGACCCGCAGGCTCGCGGGGTGCCCCATCCTAAACGGCGCGTCAGTGGCGTTTAGGGTGGGTTGCTGCGCAAAATAAACTCTCCGGTCATCCTGAGCGCAGTACGCCGCGAGCGGACGGAGTCGAAGGACCTGCATTTCGGCCCCGATTTACTCGACGAACTTCCGAGACCGCGCACCAGGGTGGGAACGCCTTCTTGTCCCTCATTCCCTGCCTCTAAAACAATCCCCCCTGCCGCCCCGGCATCCTGATTCCGAAGTGCTCGTACGCCAGCCGTGTCGCCACGCGTCCGCGCGGCGTCCGGTCCAGAAACCCAATCTGGATCAGGAACGGCTCGTAAACTTCCTCCAGCGCGTCCTCTTCCTCGGCCAGCGTCGCCGCCAGCGTGCCCAGCCCGACCGGCCCGCCATCGTATTTCTGCATGATGGTCAGCAGCAGCCGCCGGTCGATCTCATCGAAGCCGTGCGCATCCACTTCCAGCATCGTCAAGGCCGCGTTCGCCGTAGCGCGGTCAATCGCGCCCGACCCGCGCACCTGCGCGTAGTCCCTCACCCGCCGCAGCAGCCGGTTGCCAATCCTCGGCGTGCCGCGCGAGCGTAGCGCAATCTCCGCTGCCCCGTCGCGGTCGATGGGAATCTGCAGCACCTCGGCCGATCGCTCGACGATGATGCGCAACTCCTCCTCGGTATAAAACTCCAGCCGCAGCAGAATCCCGAAGCGCGAGCGCAGCGGCGAGCTCAGCAATCCCGGCCTCGTCGTCGCGCCGATAAACGTGAATGGCCTGATCTCCATCACGTGGGTGCGCGCCGCCGGCCCCTGGCCGATGATGATGTCGAGCTTGTAATCTTCGAGCGCGGTGTAGAGCTTTTCCTCGAGCACCGGTTGCAGCCGGTGAATCTCGTCGAGAAAAAGCACCTGCCGCTCGCGCAGATTGGTGAGAATCGCCGTTAGATCGCCTTGGATTACCAGCGCCGGGCCTGACGTCTGCTGAAAGCCGACTTCGAGTTCATTGGCAATAATCGTCGCCAGCGTCGTCTTGCCCAACCCCGGAGGTCCGAACAGCAGAACGTGATCGAGCGCTTCTCCGCGGGACTTCGCCGCCTCCAGGGCAATTGCCAGTTGCTCCTTGGCTTTCGTTTGCCCGATGAATTCCCGCAGCCAGCGCGGCCGCAGCTTGAGTTCGAAACTCTGTTCCTCGTCGGCGCGCGCCGCGTTCACCAAACGTTCCGGAGTGTTGTCGCGTGCCGTTGCCATACTGAGCAGAAGTTTAGCCGTTCTCGCCGGGCGGGGCAAAAGTTATCGTGGAAATTGCTTGCCCATAAACGCTTTGCGAGGGACACGTGAGACATTCATTACCGTTCATGATTTCCTTATGAGCGTTCTTGTCATCTTCATGCTTTCCTGATTCACCCTCTCCTACGTTGTAAAGAATTCACGCTGGATTCGCGGCGCAATGCGAATCCGCATATGGATACTGCGCAGCTCGGTGCCGGCTCCCAGGCATCGAGCGCGCGATCTCGGCAATTGAATCGACGAAGCCAAAAACTGCTCACCAAAGCAGGCAGGGATCGTGTGTCTGCAAAACCCGTCTTCGCGACTCGAGTCACCGCATCACCAAATTCCAGTGGATGAAAGTGAGAGGCCGAATGAAACCAGCACTGTTGAGAATTGCTCCTGAAGCTATAGCAGTCTGTCTCGCTCTAATGTCTCTTCCCTGTGTCGCGCAGCAAAGCCAGCCGGCCGGCAATGCGGGCAGCGTGCTCACCGCCCGGGTCGATCCGCCCGCTGGCGCTAATCCGCCTGCGTCATCATCATCGGCCGCCGCCAACGTGCCCGCATCGGCGCCGGCCGCAGCCAACGCCTCCGACCCCTCCGCCGCCGCCATCAGCAGCGCCGACCTGATGAAGAACATGATGGAGATGAAGGCTGAAATCGCCGATCTTCGGGCCCAGTTAAAGGCCCGCGACGACGCCGACGCGGCTTCGACCGACGCCATCAAGGCTTATGAGAACGACGTTGCTTCCCTCAAAGCCGCCGTCGCTCCCGCTTCGCTGACAGCAGCCAATCCGTCGATGACTCAGGCCGCCTCCGCACAGGCCCCTGCGGCCGCGCCTGCCCCGCCCGAGATCACCGCCGAGACAACCACCAAGTCCGCCCCGTTTCCGGGAGACTGGACCTGGCTGAACTCCGGCGGTCACAACTCGGACTCTCCGATGTCGACCAAGTACTTCACACCGGAGATCCGTTTTGACACCAACTATATTCTGGACTACAACCATCCTTCCGACGACTCGATGGGCGGTTCGACCGAGATGTTCCGTTCCGATGAATGGCAGCTCGAGCAGGCCTCGGCGGGCGGCGACTTCCGCTTGCAAAACGTTCGCGGCCGCATCTTGACGATGTTTGGTGAGTTCGCAACCACCACCATTCGCAACGATGGAAGTTACAGCCGCGGTCAATGGCAGCTCAATAACGCCTACCGGTACGTCTCCGAGGCATGGGGCGGCTATCACTGGGATGTGGGCCACGGCCTCAACGCCGACGCCGGCATCTTCGTCTCCTACATCGGCCTGTTCAGCTATTACAACTTCGATAACTGGACCTATCAGCCTTCGTACGTGTCGTCCAATACGCCCTGGTTCTTCACCGGGCTCCGGATCCAATACTGGCCCACGGAGAAGCTGAAGATCGAGCCGTGGTTCATTAACGGATGGCAGACCTATGGGCGCTATAACAGCAAGCCCGGGCTCGGCGGCCAGATTCTCTGGCGTCCCAAGCCGTACCTCGACTTCGTGTGGAACAACTACGGCGTGGGTCAGGACGACGCCGGATTCCCGGGACGCACTCGTATCCACGCCGACTACTCGGCGCAAATCAAGTTCTACGACAATCCCAAGAAGATGCTGGACAAGATCGCCTTCACCATTACCGGTGACCTTGGCTGCGAGATGGGCGGCGGACCGATCTCGTTCGCGATGACAGGTGGCTCGCTGAATGCGAAGGGTGCCTCGCCGGAGATGGGCAACGGCGTGTCGACCTATAACGGCGGCGTAAACTGCCACAACCAGAAAGCCGGCCAGCCGAAACAGGCTTTCGAAGGCTGGATGGACTACCTGCGCTTCTGGTTCAACAAGGATAAGTTCGCCATGACACTCGGCGGCGGCCAGATGAGCAACCCGGGCCGCTATCTCACCCTGCTTCCGCCGATCAACGGCGCGACGGCAACGACTGGCTCGCCCTACTTCACTGAGAACGCCGGCGACCAGGCCCAGATGCGTGACGGGACCATCACATTGGATTACATGCCGGCGCAGTTCATCACCTTCCGGCTTGAGGAAAGCTACCGCTACTCCAATGTTCCCTACTGGACTGGCCGCGGCGGCATCACGCCGTACACCCCAGGCCAGGGCGACATCCACCAAAACGTTGGCAACCCATCCGACTACATCTGCTCGGGAATCAGCAGCCATGGTCTGTCTGATTCCGGTATTGGCTATGTCGGCCCTGACGGCGGGGCAGGACTGGCGGAGGCGGTCTCGGCGTGCGGAGGAACCGTTAGTTACGTGGGCGAAAATAGCCAGCAGCTCTCGCCTTCCAGCTTGGGCTACATCTGGTGGCCCGACCTGCGCACCAACCAGACGTCAACCATCTTTGCTATTTTGGTTCGCTTCTAAGCGATTGGGGAGACCTCTTGATCTCAATCCATCGCGAGGGTGCAGGCAAGCCGAAGGTTTCCTTGAAGTCCGCGCCAAATAACTCGGTCATCCTGAGCGGAGTTCGGCCGGAGTTCCGGCCAAACGAAGTCGAAGGACCTGCATTTCGCCTCCTCAACCCAGCACGAAAACGGGTGCCCCATCCAAGCTTTGCTTGGGTGGGGGCCGCACTCAGTTCGCGAACAAACAGACTTGGACAAATAAGATATAGGATTGCGTCGCACACAGTCGAAAATATACCGCGGAAGCGCAGAAAAGATGAGCGCCCTTTTCCGCAGCCAATGCACTGCATCGTGACACAATGGCAATGAGGTTCCCGATGATTAGGCGAATCGCGGCTCTCGCCTTCCTCACGATTGCTTCTGCCGCCGCACATGCGGCCGACCAGACATTCACCAGAACCATCAATCTCCGGGACCGGCTCGATCTGGCGATTGTGTCCCGTGCCGGCGACATCCGGTTCAGCCAAGGCCCGGCAGGCCGGTTGCGCATCACGGGCCGCATAAGGGCAAACGATTGGCACGCGAGCGACGACCGGCTACGCGACATCGCGGCGAGCCCTCCGATCCAGCAGAGCGGAAGCGTTGTCCGCATTGGCAGCGCCGAGGAGTTGACCCACGTCGTCATCGACTACGAGATTGAGGCGCCGGCCGACAGCATTGTCCAGGCCAGCTCAGGCTCCGGCGATATTTTCGACGAGGGGGTGGGGCTGACTGCGCACTTCAACACCGGCTCGGGCAGCGTCCACGCAACCGGGCTCCTGGGGAGCGTCAACATCAGCTCGAACAACGGTGACATCGAAGTAGAGCAGAGCGGGCAAGGCGAAGTGAAAGCGGTATCGAACACCGGGAATCTGGAACTGCGCAATCTGCACGGTGCTCTCCGCGCCGCGACGAATGCCGGAAGCATCAAGGTCTCAGGGGCGCCCACTGGCGACTGGTCAGTGCAGACAGGGAAGGGTGATATTGAACTCACGCTTGGCAGGGCGGGCTGCGCCATCGACGCGCAAACCGGCGACGGGCTGGTGCACACCGACCTGAAAGTGGAGAGTGGAAGCACATTCGATCCGCGTCACCTGGCGGGCACCATCAACGGCGGGGGGCACAACGTGGTGATTCAGGCCGGTCAGGGCGAGATCCGAATCCACTGACTCAAATCCGCTTCGGGCTGTGTGGCCCCGCATCCCGGCGAATCTCATTCCCAGCAAATCCTCTTCGCCATCCTCGTGAAGTGGTGACCGCTTTGGTTCGGATCCACTCTGCTTTTGTAGAAACAAAGGGCCTGCTTATCAACGGGTCGCACCCGGGAAATTCACTCCCGGCTGTGGCCCGTTTTTCCGTCCCGACTGGGTCCGTCCTGCTCCATTCCTGAGCGTCAAAAGCCGGCCCGGATTCTTATTGACTCACTTGATGCGGTATAGCCATTAACACCTTTGTGGCAGAGGCATTTGGCACTCATCTGTCCTATAGTCGAAGGCATATAAGCTAGCGAGAGTCCGCGGTGACTACGACAGGTCGCCGCACAAGCCGGCTCCAGACTCCGGAGGTTTCAAGATGTTCGATCGTATTTCGCCGCGGGCGCTCTTGCTGATCGCTCTGGTGGTGCCCATGGCCGGCTGCACAAAGCAGCTCGTGGACTCCATTGCGGTTACTCCCACCTCGCAGGGCGTCACGGTAAACCAGTCTGTGCAGTTTCAGGCCGATGGACTCGTCGGGCATGGCAACAACCATCCCCCGACCACCGAAGATATAACCAATCAAGTCACCTGGACCTCCAGCGTCCCCAGTGTAGCCACCATCACCTCTGGCGGTCTCGCTACCGGCGTGTCTCCCGGATCCACCACAATTGCGGCGACCATCAAAGGCTTCACCGGTCAGCTCACCGCTTATGCAAACCTCACCGTCACCGGCACGGGCACCGGGACAGCTTCCGGCGTCATCTCGATTTCGGTCATTCCCGGAACTCAGGCTGTCGACGCGCCGGGTGACACTTCGCAGTTCATCGCCATTGGAACCACCGCTGCAGGAACCACCATCGACATTTCGAGCCAGGTTGCCTGGTCTTCGGCTAGCACGCAGATCGCGACCATCGACGGCTCCGGCCTTGCCACGGCCGTGGGACAGGGCAGCGACAACATCACCGCTCTCTACACAAATCCCGACGGGGGAAGCACAGTCACCGGAACAGCTACTTTCTCTGTCACCGGGGGAACCACCGAGCAGTTCACCGCCATCACGATCATTCCCAACTCCCAAACGCTCTCGGCTTCGGGCCAAACCGGCCAGTTCATCGCCCTGGGCACTCTGGGAAGCAGCGGACAGCAGGAGGATGTGACCAACTCGCCGCAAATTACCTGGTTGTCGAGTATTCCTTCTATCGCCACCGTCACTGACGGAGGTCTGGCTACCGGCGTAAGTGCCGGCAGCACGACCGTCACAGCTGAGCTGGCCAACGGCGGCGGTGCCATTGTTTCCAACACGGCAAGCCTCACTATCACCAACACCGCCGCGCCCGAGCCGCTGCTTTCGCTCACCATTATTCCCAGCTCGATTACCGTGGGGAATCTGCAGGACACCGGCCAGTTCCTGGCCATCGGCACGTTCTCGACTCCTCCCTCGGTCCGCGACCTGACCAACTCCGTCACCTGGCTGAGTTCCTCGCCCGACGTCTTCCCGGTCCTCAGCAATGGAACCGGCAATCCCAATCCCGGAGCAGATGCCGGTGTCGTCACTGCCTACGGAACGGGGAGCGCCACCATCATCGCTGAAGAACTCGATCAAACTCTGACCGACGGCTCGATTCAAACCGCAACCGCGCAATTCAATTGCCCGCTCATCCTGCCGACAGCCACTACCGCCGGCTCGTGCTTCCCGGGCTCTCAGGCGGACGCCCTGCTCTCCACGTTGACCGTCTACAACGAAGGCCTGAACACCACCGACTGGCTGGTGACGGCTTCCTCTGCTACGGGCACGGCCGACGTGCTTCACTGCGGACCAGGGTCCGCCCTGGAAGGCTTTGGCGGCTCGGTTTGCGTCGCTAATTATCCCAGCCCCACAGGCACAGTGGGAACGGTCTCCGTCGTTTTGGAGGCCCAGGCAACAGGGTCCCAGTTTGGCGGCTGGTCTTACAACTGCCTCCCCAGCACCTCGACCGGAACCATCCTCACCGCCCCGCCGTATTACACCGCCGCCGGGCCGAATTATTGCGTCGTCTTTCTCACAGACAACGAGACCGTCGGCGCGATCTTCAACTAACCCACATCTCACGTTTAGAAAAGCCGTCCTTCGGGACGGCTTTTCTTTTGCGCAGAATGATGATCCCTCACCCCATCAGTCATCCTGAGCGGAGGTCGCCACAGCGACCGGAGTCGAAGGACCTGCATTTGCGGTCCTCACCGGGTGCCCCATTTCTAAACGCCGCGTCAGTGGCGTTTAGGGTGGATCGTGCTGGGCCAATCACCTGACCCGCTACCGGTGGGATAGCATGCCGCGCATTCCATGGCATCGCCGTTTAGACTAAAAGGTCGCCCCCATCGTGATGCCTCACCGGTTTGGCTTGCTTCGCCGATTCCGCTTCAATCTGCCGCAGCGCATCGCCGCCGGAATGCTGGCCCTCTTTCTCCTCCAGGGTTTCTGGCTCGTCAGCCGGCAAACCCTCACCGACCGCGACTACCAATTCGCCCGCTGCGGCCGCGAAACATGGGAGAAGCCCTCGCCCCTCGCCGGCTACTACACCTCCTGCGGCAATATCCACGACGGCATTCTGGCCTACCGGCTCGCCGGGCTTCCGCTGACGCTGAATCTGTTGCTTGAACGCGGGCTCGATCTCCTTCGCAAGCCCGAGAATCGTGTCGTTCAATCGAGCGGCGAAGTTAGCACTTGGGAACTCCGCCATCAAATCACCCACATCCTGCTTCTCCTGCGGCTTCCATTTCTCTTTGCCGGCTTTGTGCTCGGTGCCTGCATCTGGTGGGTCACGCGGCGTCTCTTCGGCAACCTGGGTGGCTACACCGCCCTCGCCCTCTATTGCTTTTCGCCCCCGATTCTCAAGGCCAGCGTCGCTCCCGACCCCGAAATCCTGGCCGCGCTCGGTGTCTTTGGCGGCGTCTACACATCGATCGGCGTGGCTCACGCCATGCTGGGGCCTCAGCGTAGATGGCGTCCGCGCATCGTCCTCCTCACCGTAATCTTTGGCTTCACCGCGGCTGCCCATATTGTGGCGCTGCCCGTTGCCGCGCTTCTCGGCCTCGCATCCATGCTCTGGGTCGCTGAAGGTCACCGCAGCCAAATACTCCCGATCATCCTCGCCGCCTCGCTCGGCGCCTTGTTGCTTCTCTTTGCCTGCTATGGCTTCTCTCCCGATGCCTTCAGCTACGTCTTCCGCTCCGGCGCCGGATTTGTCTCGCTGTCCACCGATCCCGCCCGCCGCTTTTTCACCTCTCTCTCCAACGGCGGAATCACCGTCGCGGCCGGTGCTTCCCTTTTGCTCTATTGCGCCCTCGCCAAGTCACGCTACTTCGGCAACACCGTTCCGCTGCTTTGTGCAATCGTTCTCATGGCGCTCGTCATGACCGGCGCTCCGGGCAGTCCCTGGCTATGGTCCATTCCTTTTCTGCTCACCTTCATCGGCGGAATCTTCGCCGACACATATGAAACCTCCCGCCGCCGCATTGCGCTCACTGCAGCCGGAGCCATCGTGCTGCTTCAGGTCGTCCTCTGCGTCCTCGATCTGCCTACCCTCTTCTGACTAATATTTCGCTCCCGGTCCGCATTTCGTGCTCCATGAAAAGCGCCGAAGGCTACCCTCCACTCACCACCGTTTCTGCTGACTCGCCGACTCGCTGACTTGCCGACTTGCCGCCTTTCTAACTTCATGCAAAATAAGCCTTTATTTCCACTTCTTCGCCTTGCCCAACCCCCGCCTCACCTTATAAAATGAACCCAGGACCTGCGGAATCGGCCCAGCTTTCTCTCGCCTCCTCTTCCGCCATCTTTTAGGGTCCCAAAATTCTATGGCAGACGACCAGAATCCTCAGCTCCCTCTCGATGGAGGTACGCCACCCGGCGGCGGCACCAACCTCATCCCCATCAATATCGAAGAGGAGATGCGCCGCTCTTATCTCGACTACTCCATGAGTGTCATCATCGGGCGCGCGCTCCCCGATGCCCGCGACGGCCTCAAGCCCGTCCATCGCCGCGTGCTCTACACCATGAGCGAGATGGGCCTCGAGTACAACAAGAAATACACAAAGTGCGCCAAGGTCGTCGGCCAGGCGATGGGCGTCTACCATCCTCACGGCGACTCCGCCATCTACGACACCCTCGTCCGCATGGCGCAGCCCTTCTCGCTCCGCTACCCTCTCGTCGACGGCCAGGGAAACTTCGGCTCCGTCGACGGCGATCCGCCCGCCGCCATGCGCTACACCGAGTGCCGCATGGAGCGCATTGCCGGCGAATTGCTCGCCGACATCGAGATGGAAACCGTGGACTTCGTTCCCAACTACGACGAGTCCACAACCGAGCCCACGGTGCTGCCTTCGCGCATTCCCAACCTCATCCTCAATGGCTCGAGCGGCATCGCTGTCGGCATGGCCACCAACATCCCGCCGCACAATTTAACTGAAGTCGTCAACGCCGCCATCGCCCTCGTCAAGAATCCCAAGGGCGGCCTGGCTGAAGTTTTGAAGCATGTGCACGGACCTGACTTTCCCACCGGAGCCATCCTCTACGGGCGCACCGGCATCGTCGAGGCCTACCGCACCGGCCGCGGCCGTTTTCTCATGCGCGCTCGTGTAGCCACCGAAAACATCAACAAAGATCGACAGGCGCTGGTCGTCACCGAGCTCCCCTACCAGGTCAACAAGGCCATGCTCTTTAAGCGCATTGCCGAGCTGGCTGAAAACAAGATCATCAACGACGTTGAGACCAGCACCGAATGGACCCGCGACGAGAGCGACCGCGATGGCATGCGCCTCGTCATCGGCCTCAAGCGCGGCGCGCAGCCCGAGATCGTCCTCAACCAGCTCTTCAAGCACACCCAGCTACAGGAGAGCTTCTCCATGATCTTCCTGGCCGTCGTCAACGGCCAGCCGCGGGAATTGGGCCTCGACCAGGCCATCCAGGTCTTCATCGATCACCGCATCGATGTCGTCCAGCGCCGCACCGTTTACCTGCTGCGCAAGGCGCGCGAGCGAGAGCATATCCTCGAGGGCTATAAGATCGCCCTCGACAATCTCGATACCGTCATTCGCATCATTCGCGCCTCCAATTCCCGCGCCGACGCGCGCGACAACCTCTACGCATGGGGCAAGGGCAATGAGATCGTCATCAAGCTCGACCGCGAGCGCCTGCGCACCGAGGAGCGCGGCCTCACCCTCCGCCAGATCGACGCCATTCTCGAGCTGCAGCTCTATCGCCTCACCCAGCTCTCCATCGACGAAATCCTCAGCGAACTGAAAGAAATCCGCGGAAGAATCGCCGAGTACGAAGAGATCCTCGCCAGCGAGAAGAAGCTGCGCGCCGTCATCGTCAAGGAGCTCGAAGACGTTCGCAACCGGTACGGCGACGAACGCCGCACCGAAATCGTCGACGAGAGCGCCGAGCTTCAGCTTGAAGACCTCATCGCCGACGAACAGGTCGCTGTCACCGTCAGCCACCAGGGGTATCTCAAGCGCACACCCATCTCCATCTATCGCCAGCAGCGTCGCGGCGGCTCGGGCCGCATGGGCATGAAGACCCGCGAAGAGGACTTCGTCTCCCAGCTCATCATCGACTCCACCCACGCCTACTTGCTCTGCTTCACCAACACTGGCCGCGTTTATTGGCTCAAGGTTTACGAAATTCCCGACGTCGGCGCCGCAGGCAAGGGCAAGTCCATGCAGAGCCTTCTCGATCTGCAGACCGGCGAAAAGGTCTGCGCCATCCTCGCCCTTCGCGACCTCGAAGAGGAAGGCAAGTTCGTCTTCTTCGCCACGCAAAAAGGCACAGTCAAGAAGACCCCCCTCAAGGACTTCTCCAACGTCATGTCGCGTGGCATCATCGCCATCGGCATCGACTCCGACGACGAGCTCGTCGCGGCGCGTCTCACCGACGGCTCACAACTGGTCTTCCTGGCCACGCACCTGGGCCTCGCCATTCGCTTCGATGAGTGTGACGTGCGCTCCATGGGCCGTCCCGCCTACGGAGTTCGAGGCATCGCGCTCCTCAAGAACGACTATGTCGTCGGCGTCGCCGTCACTCCCAAAGAGCACGCGCCCGGCGCCTACCGCATTCTCTCCGTCACCGAGAACGGCTTTGGCAAGCGCACCGATGTCGAGGAGTATCGTCTGCAGACGCGCGGCGGCAAGGGCGTCAAAAATCTCTCCGTCACCGAGCGCGTCGGCCCCGTCAACACCATCCAGCTCGTCGACGACACCTCGGAACTGATGGTCATCAGCCAGTTCGGCAAGATCATCCGCATCGACACCAAGACCGTCCGCTCCGCCGGCCGCGCCACGCAAGGCGTCCGCCTGCTCTCGCTCGAAGACGGCGACAAGATCGCCGCTGCCGTCATCATCCCGACTGCGCCTGTGGGCCGGTCCTGGGAAAATTTGCACCCCATATCAATTCATCTTCGCGGCCCGCCTCTGCTCTCGAGGGCCCCTCTAGACCTTGTTCCAATTCCGCGATCATCCCTTGCTGATCGCCCTGCCCACCGTTCGCCGGGAAACGAGTAAACGAACTTTGGTTGTTGTCCGGGTGCTCTTCCTACGGCGTCCCCTGACGATCACCCGGGCGATGGACTTGCAGGTTGACGCCTTGGTAATCGCTCGTCACCGTTTCGCCGTCGCGCGGGAGACGGCGGTACAATGCGGTCGAGGAAAGCGCAATGGATCCGGGTTCCGGCGAAGTCACGCGGTTGCTTCAGGCGATGAATGCGGGCGACCGGGCTGCCGGTGAACAATTGCTACCCCTCGTCTATCGGGAGTTACACCGAATCGCCAGCGCGTATATGC
>JBEKPO010000115.1:0-13126 GCA_049520675.1 Occallatibacter sp.
CAGTTCGGCAAGATCATCCGCATCGACACCAAGACCGTCCGCTCCGCCGGCCGCGCCACGCAAGGCGTCCGCCTGCTCTCGCTCGAAGACGGCGACAAGATCGCCGCTGCCGTCATCATCCCGCCCGAAGAACTCAACGGCAACGGTAAAGACGAAGACCCGCAGGGCACCCTGCTGCAGTAGGAACTCGTGCCCCGTAGGGGCAAGCGACAGTAGCCCAGGACTGACGATCACCCGGGTGATGGGCTTGCGGGTTGACGCCTTGGTAATCGCTCGTCACCGTTTCGCCGTCGCGCGGGAAACGGCGGTACAATGCGGTCGAGGAAAGCGCAATGGATCCGGGTTCCGGCGAAGTCACGCGGTTGCTTCAGGCGATGAATGCGGGCGACCGGGCTGCCGGTGAGCAATTGCTACCCCTCGTCTATCGGGAGTTACACCGAATCGCCAGCGCCTATATGCGCCGCGAACGGCCTGATCACACGCTGCAGGCAACCGCTCTGATTCACGAGGCCTATCTGCGGCTGGCGGGCGAAGAAATCGACTGGCAGAATCGCGGTCATTTCATCGGGCTGGCCGCGCACGTGATGCGCCGCGTATTGGTGGACTACGCACGGCAGCACCATGCCGAGCGGCGCGCCGGCGGTTTGCAGCGCGTGGAGATGGACGACAACCTCGCCATCTCGCCGGAGCGGCTCGATGAAGCGCTTTTCCTCGATCAGGCGTTGCAAAGGCTCACGGAAAAGAACCCGCGTCAGGCCCAGGTGGTGGAGCTGCGCTACTTCGGAGGTCTTTCCGTGGAGCAGATCGCGGCCATACTCGACATCGCGCCCCGCTCCGTGAAGCGGGACTGGTCACTCGCGCGCATGTTTCTTCACAGCGAACTGCGGCCCGGCGAACCGCCTCTCGCCGGCCACGGCGAAGGCGAACTGGGCGACAGCAAAAAATAATGTTGGCGCCGTGTTGCCCCGTTTTCGAAACCACGACGCACTCCTAAGTGAATGCGGTGATCAACACCGCTTCCCCGGAGGAGACGTCATGAAATCGAATATCAGCACCTTCGCCCTTGCCACCCTCGTCGCCATTGCGTCGCTGTCTCAGGCGCACGCCCAAACCCAAGCCTCCCGCGTCAGCGTGCCCTTCGCGTTCGAATGCGATGGAATCACCCTCGCCCCCGGCACTTACACCATCAGCAAGGTGGATGGAGAGCACAGGATTACGCTCTGGGATAGCAAGACCTCCAGGATTTTCCTTGTTGCCAATGCCGACGGACCGAAGAATGCGAAGCTCGGCTACCTGGCCTTCCACAAGTACGGAAACCGCTACTTCCTGGCTGAATATCACGCCGCCAACTCCACGAGCTCGATGGACCTCCCTGAATCGGCAAAGGAGCGCCGGCTTGCCGGGGACTACGCCATGAACCGCACCGAGCCTGGACGCGTGCAGCTGGCGCTGAATGATGGCGACTGGATTCGCTAACCGTGAAACAGAGCTCCTTACAACCCAACTCATTAGCGGGAGCCGCCTTACCGGGCGCGCTCCCGCTTTTGCTTAGCTCGGGCTTTGCCACGCGCGCAGCTTACTTTTGCGCACGCCAGTTCAGGATCACGTTCAGATACGAGGCCTCCTGTGTCTTCTCGGTGATGATCAGGAATCGCTTGCCGTCTGGAGCAACGTCCCAGCTCATGGGCCCGTTGCGAATGCCCGTATCCACCATCTCAGTGTCAAACAACGCACGAGGGGTGCCGGACCGGAACGTTGGCTGCGTGTCCACATCCACCGCCATCATCTTCCAATCCGGCGAGACGTAGTACAACTCCCTGCCGTCGCGCCGCCAGCGCGGCATCACGCCTCCACCGGTGGACACAACCCATTTCTTCTCATCCGCAGTAGGTGGAAAGGGAATGACATAGATCTCGCTTTGGCCGGATTCAGTGGAGGTAACAGCGACCCAGTGCCCGTCCGGAGAGAATTCCCCCTGGTCGGATGTTGCCGGCGTTTGCCACAAAGCAATCGGCTTCGCACCCGGCTGATCAATGGGGAGAGCAAGCAGGTCCGAACCTCTTCCTGGGTAGACTTGCGCGTAAATCAAATAGTGTCCGTCTGGTGACCAACTCTTGGGGAAGGTCAACACTTGCGACTGCGAGCGAAGCAAGAGTTCCGGAGGGGCGCCTCCGGCCGTTGCCTTTCGATAGATGCCGCCAGACCCGTCATAAGCAACGTAGCGTCCATCCGGCGACCATGTAGGATTCTGTCCCCAGGAAGTCACCGTCAGCCGCGTGCTTACCCGGCTTCCGAACTCGAGTATCGTTATCTGCCCCGCCGGATCTCCAACCAGCTGTTTCCCGTCAGGGGAGATCATCACCACGCCGCCCGCGTCGCCAATCGCGCCCAGATTCTTGCCCTGGCGATCCCGCCAGACATATTGCCACGTGCTGAAATGGCCCGAAACATAGGCCACTACACCGTTGTAGGAGGACGCGGCCAGCCATTCCCAGTTGCCGCTCCCGGCAATCTGCTGTGTCACGGCAAACGCCTCTCCGGCAGCCTCCAGCCTTTTCTCATCGAACGGCAACGCCATCAGCGCTCCGGCGCGCGTGAACAGGATGGCTCCTACGCGGCTGCCTGAAGACGCCGCCACCACCTGCGCCCGGGCGTTGTCGGGTAGGATCTGCCGCGCCTCCGGTCCATCCATCGAATTGAGCCACAGTCCTGCACCTACGCGGTTGGCGACGTAGTGACGTCCGTCGGGCAAGAACACAGGAAAGACTTCCCGTATGCCGGCGTGCCCCGGAATCCTGGATACGGCGCCACCGGCGTCAGAAACCCGCAAGACCTGGTCCAAAGCGCCAATCAGGATGTCGCCTTTGCCATTCCAGGTACCACCCTCAGCTCCCATGGAGTCACACAGCGTCTGCACGGGTCCACCCGTGCGCTCAATCTTCTTCAGCTTGGAATCGGCAAAGAAGGCTAGAAATTGGCCGTCAGGGGACCAGAACGGGTCGGTTGCATCGTCGGTTCCTTCCAGGGGCGTCAGGTCCAGGCCGTCGAGGGCGCGGATCCAGATCTGCTGCTTGCCGTCTTTGACCAGAACCACAGCGACAAATCGCCCGTCCGGAGAAACCGCAAGCGATCGCACCAGAGCCTTGTCCGGAAGAACGATGTTCACCCGCACTAACGGAGGAACTGCACCGTGCCGGCCTAGTTGCCAGGCTGTCAACGCTCCCAGCCCGACGATCGCCAATCCCGCAACCACCAGCATCCACGCCGGAATGGTTCGCCGCGGACGGGACCGGGTCTCGGCTTGGTCCTGAGCGATCGATTCCAGCTCCCATTCGAGGTCGCGCGCCGAGTGCCAGCGATCGTCGGGATCACTTTCGAGGCACCTCCGGACCACGCGTTCCAGAGCCGACGGAAGATCCTGCGGCAAGCGCGAGTAATGTCCGGTAGCCATTTCTGTCAGGATCAGCCCAAGCGCGTATAGGTCTGACCGCTCATCGGCCTCTTCGCCTTTCATCAACTCCGGCGCCATGTACGCCGGCGTGCCAATCACGTGGCCGGGCTCTGTGAGATTGGGATTGCTCTGCGACCGCGCAAGACCGAAGTCGAGAACTTTAACGCCGCTCTTGGTCAGCATGAGGTTGGCCGGTTTCAGGTCGCGGTGAACGATTCCGCGAGCATGAGCGACTGCAAGCGCGGCGGCAATCTGGGCTCCATAGCGAAGCGTCTGGGCGAGGTTAAGTTTGCCCCGCTTCAGGCGCGCCGCCAAGGTTTCGCCCTCCACCAGTTCCATGACGAGATAGCCTGGGCCAACGTCATAAAGCGTGCAGACATGAGGATGGCTGATCGCCGCGATGGAGCGAGCCTCCAGTTTGAAACGCTCTAGAAGCTCTGGCCTGCAAGTCTTGATCGCAACTGGACGTCCCAGTCTCGTATCCCAGGCGCGATACACCTGCCCCATGCCGCCTTGGCCTAGCTGTTGTTCGATTCTGTACGGCCCCAGCTCAACTCCGGCTTCCAGCCGTTCGCCGGCGACGTCCTCGGGGATATTCCCGCGACTTCCATCCAACAGCTGATCGCCTAGCTCCACCAGCGGGTCGGACAAAAAACCCTGGAGGTGATCGTTCTGATCGAGCAGTCCTTCAACCAGCCGGCGAAGCTCCGGACGGCCTTCGCAGGCGCGTTCCAGGAAAGCCGGCCGTTCCCCCGGACTCAGGTCGAGTGCCTCGCCAAAAAGCTGCTCCGCGGCTTCCTGTGTTTTCTTCATGACGACAGTTGCCTCGGCGCCGCAGTTGCGAGATTCTTGCTTTCAATCTGTTGCGGGGTACGGGCGAGGAAACCGTAAGACGAGTTTACCGCAGGTTTTGTCATCGCAACCCCGCCTGAGAAATTCGCCGCCGTTAGGCGCTTCACACAGCCGGCCGCCGGGCTCACCTCCAGCCCTTGTGCACAACATGTTGGCCGAGATCATCGCCAAAACGACCTCAATGCCGGTGGAAGAAGTCCGGTCCGACACTCCAGTCCGCCGCAATCACGTTTACGTCATCCCGCCCAGTGCCCCCTGATCACTGATCCCTGACCACCGATCACTGACCACCGATCACTGCAACACCGCCGTCGATCATCGTCGCCATCAGCGCTCCATCCTTACCGACCGCAACCAGGTTCGCGCGCCCGCCGGCCGCCACGCGCCCCGCCCGATCTGCCAATCCTGCCATCGCTGCCGGATTCGCCGTCAGCATCCTCAGCCCATCCTCGACAGTCGCGCCGGTAAACGCAACGCAATTTGCGAGCGCGCGGTCGAGCGTCAGAACGCTGCCCGCCAGCACTCCATCCCGCGTGGCCCGGCCATTCGCCACCTGCACGGCAAATCCGCCCAGTTGATATTCCCCGTCCGGCATCCCGGTCGCGCTCATGGCATCGGTCACCAGAATGGCCCGGTTTGCTCCCTTCGTCCGCCACCAAAGCCGCGCCATCTCCGGCGCTGAGTGAATCCCGTCGCAGATCAGCTCGGCGAAGAGCGCGTCGTCGGTCAGTGCCACGCCAAGGATTCCCGGCTCACGGTGATCCAGCGGACGCATGGCATTGAAGGTGTGCGTGGCGCTCGTCGCCCCCGCCGCTATGGCTGCGCGCGTCTCCGCCGCCGTCGCGTTCGAGTGCCCCAGCGATACCCTGACTCCGCGCTTCACGGCGTGCGCCGTCAGTTCCGCCGCGCCCGGCAGTTCAGGCGCCAATGTCATCAACCGCACCCGTCCCGCCGCCGCCTCGAACAGTTTGTCAAAGATTGCAGCGTCAGGTTCGAGCAAATACTCCGGGGGATGAACGCCGCGCTTGGCATGCGAAAGGAACGGACCCTCTAAGTGAATTCCCAGCGGTCGCGCCGAATCCATCGCCGGCGCATGCGCAATCAGCTTCGCCAGCCCCTCCAGCGCTCGCAGCGTCGCATCCAGCGGCGCGGTCACGGTCGTTGCCAGAAAGCTTCCCGTTCCACGCGACGCGAGAAACCGGCCCATTGCGCCGAGGGCCTCCGGCGTCGCCTCCATTACATCGTGCCCGGCTGCGCCATGGATGTGAATATCGAAGAACGCCGGAGCCAGCGTCGCGCCGGGAAACTCCATGACCCGAGCGCCCACGGGTACTGAGGCGGCTTCGCGCGTGGAGATCGAGGCAATCTCGCCGCCATCGATGGCGACCACGGGATCCTGAAACAGCCCGCTCCCGTCGAACAGCGCATCGGCGGTAACGATCGTCGTCATATAAAGAATGAAGCCTATTGGGTGGCGCCCCGTCAATCACAAAAAACGATCCGCAGCGCAAGAAATGATCAATAGTAATTTTATCGATCACATAATTGCTCGTTTTATACTCATATGCTATAAACTGGCAAGTTGTTGCGTGTTTTATCAAATCGGCTGGGTCCAACATGTCCTTTGGACGATTGCGAAGGCTTCATAGTTAATTCACCGCCCATCGATCCCGGCAATTTGACGGCTCACTCGCTTATGTCTCGGGTCAATGACTTCGATTGCGAGATAGGTGCACACCACGAAGATGAAGGGAAGTCATCGCCGGAATTGACCATGAATCAAGTCTTTTTTGAGTTGTGTGTGGAAACACTCGCCGCCGGTCACGCAGCTAAGGCTGGTGGCGCAAATCGAATCGAATTGTGTTCCGGGCTTGATTGCGGCGGAATTACCCCGGCCCCCGAATTATTGAACTCAAGCCTGAAGTCGCTCAACCTTCCTGTTTACGTCCTCATCCGGCCGCGTGGTGGCGACTTTTGCTTCTCCGTCGAAGAATTCAATCTGATGTCCAGGCAGATCGAGCAGGCCAGGCAGGCCGAAGCCAACGGTATTGCCGTAGGTGTGCTTCTCGCCGACGCCCGTGTGGACGTTGAACGCACTCGCGCACTTGTCGAGCTTGCGCGCCCCTTGGCGGTCACCTTCCATCGCGCCTTCGATGAAACTCCAGATCTGTTTGAAGCACTCGAGGACGTCATTCGAACTGGAGCCGACAGTTTGCTCACTTCAGGTGGCGCTGCTGACGTGCTCAGCGGCGCCGGCCGCATCGCGGCCTTGAGGCAACGGGCCGCAGATCGCATTCATGTGATCGCGGGCGGCGGATTGCGGTTAGAGAGCCTTGTTGAAGTGGTGCGGCGCTCCGGTATCTATTCCCTCCATGGGTCGCTTACCCGCAGAAACGGCCCCCATTCGCCGCACACCAACGGAAATCAGTTGGAAGCCGATGTACGCGAAGCCATCCATCTGCTCGAGACCGCGTATCGTTCGGCAGTCGCGCCAATTCTCAAAAAATGACGCTTCGCCCGGCGCAAGCGAAGCACTCGCCGTTTGGCCGCTGGATTGATTTTGGCTCTTGGCCCCGGATCGGTTTTCGCTCCTAGACGCGCAGCACTGTGATTCCCTGGCGTTCAAACGGTGCGATCGCTTCCTGCGCGGCGCCCTGGTCTGTGATCAGCACATGGATCTCATTGGCCGCGCACACAATGGCAGGACTCACCATCCCTAGCTTGCTCGAATCTGCGACCACAATCACTTGCTTCGATTGCTTGATCATCTTCTTATAAACCAGCGCTTCGTCCGTCTCCAATGTTGTCACGCCGCGCTCCGCGTCCAGGCCCGTCACGCTCAAAAAGACTTTATCCATATATACGCTGTCAAGAAAGTTCAATGCTGCGTTCCCTGTCAGTGCAAATGCCCAGGCCCACAGCACCTCGCCGCCGGTCAAATAGGTGCGGATCGCTGTCCGATTGCACAGCTCCATGCCGATGTTGATGGCGTTGGTAATCACTTGAATCTTTTCCCGGTGGCGCAGGCTTCGCCCGATGTGCGTCGTCGTTGTGCCCGCGGAAAGACCCACTGTCTCTCCGGACTGGATCAACTCGGCGGCAGCCAACCCGATCCGCCGCTTCTCGGCAGCGTGGCGTTGTTCCCTGGCCAGGAACGAGCTGTCGAAGCGGAACGGCTCGTAAAGCAGAGGCTCCACCAGCTCAGCGCCGCCGTGCCTGCGCCGGATCAGGCCGCGGTTTTCCAGGCGCGCCAAGTCGCGCCGGATGCTCGGCGCCGAAGATCCGGCAACGCTCAATAGCTCCTCAATCGTAGCTGTGCCTGCGTTGAGCAGATACTTGACGATCTGCTCAGATCTGCGGTTGATTGACTCGGACATGTCAACGTGATTCTACCGCTTCCCCTCGCCGCTGGAATAGGAAAACAAAGGCTTTTCTTGAGAATCGTCGGAAATTTCAACTAAATTGGTCAGCCGAGTGATCACTATGACATCATGTGATCATGGAATCCGACCCGCTGGACTCGCACGAAAACTCAAATCTCCCGCCTGATTCTGCACTCCCCCACCAGATGCTGCTCGAGATTCACGAGCAGCCGCAGGCGCTCCGGCGCACGCTCAATCTCTACCTCCGCGAAGACGGACTGCGGCCCGAATTCGGCCGCGAGCTCGATCGCTGGGTGCCTGTGAACGGACACGTCGTCATCGCTGCTTCGGGTTCGAGCCGCCACAGCGGCCTCGCCGCCGAGATTTGGCTCGAAGAGATCGGCGGGTTGGCAGTCGATGTCGAGTACGCTAGCGAGTACAACTTTGCCGGGCCCGATTCGCCCAGCCAATCCGCCTGTCTCGTGCTTTCGCAATCGGGAGAAACCTCAGATACGCTCGCCGCATTGCGCGCAGCCAAAAAGCAGCTCTGGAAAACGCTGGCTATTACCAACGCACCCCTATCCACCATGGCTCGGGAGGCGGATATTTCCATGCTCCTCGCCGCCGGCCCCGAGCGCGCCATCCCCGCGACCAAAAGCTTTACCTGTCAGCTGGCCGCCCTCTACATCCTGGCGCTCTATGAAGCAGTACGCGCGGGCAAGCTCGACTCCGCAACTTTGCCCGCTCTGGCAGCGGAGTTGTGGGCGCAATGCGCTCAGATCGAGAGACAGTTGCCGGCCTGGCAGCCGCAAATGGCCGCGCTCGCCAAAAAGTACAGCGGCGCATCCACATTCCTCTATTTGGGCAGCGGCATCCACTACGCCATCGCGCGCGAGGGAGCGCTGAAACTCAAAGAAGCTTCCTACGTCCACGCCGAAGGCTACCCCATGGGAGAGCTCCGCCACGGACCCAATGCTCTGGTCAGCGATTCCGTCCCCCTTGTCCTCCTTGCCGCGTTCGATCCGGATTCTGCGCCCTCTGTCCAGCGCTATGAGAAGACGCTGCGCCTGCTTCGCGACCTCAACAGTCAAGGAGCCAGAGTCATCGCCGTAGCCAATGCGGGCGACCGTGCCATCCGAGAACTTGCCGCCGATTGCGTCGAGGTCGAGCGCGCCTCGGACTATCTCCTGCCGTTGTCTGAGGTCGTGCCCTTGCAGTTGTTCGCCTATTTCATGGCTCTCGAGCGCGGCGTCAACATGGACCATCCGCGCAACCTGTCCAAGGCCGTCGTCGAACCCTAAGATCTTGACGCGTTTTGCGCGCGCCGTGGCTCCCATTTCATCCAGCCACCCGTAACACCACCGGCGGACGCGCGGGCGTCCCTTTTAGTTGCCGAATCAGTGCGTTTCGGGTACTTTCTAAGACTCACCCCTTTTCCAGGTAGGAGGTGGCGAGAAATGCCACGTATTGTTCGATGTTCGATCATTCAGGCTTCAAACGCAGTGCCCGCGACCGAGCCGCTCGCGCTGCAGAAGAATGCGATGGTTGAGAAGCATGTCGGGCTGGTTCGCAAGGCGGCGGCTGACGGCGCGCAGATTGTCTGCCTGCAAGAGATCTTCAATGGCCCGTATTTTTGCGCCGAGCAGGAAGTGAAGTGGTATCAGATGACCGAACCGGTGCCGCACGGGCCGACGGTCAAGCTGATGCAGGGGCTGGCGAAGGAACTGGGCATCGCGATGATCGTTCCCGTATACGAAGTCGAGCAGGAGGGCATTTTCTATAACACCGCGGCGGTGCTCAATAAGGATGGCGAGTACCTGGGCAAGTACCGCAAGACGCATATTCCGCATGTGGCGCCGGGGTTCTGGGAGAAGTTCTATTTCCGCCCGGGGAACCTGGGCTACCCTGTGTTCGATCTCGGGTTCGCAAAGATCGGCGTCTATATCTGTTACGACCGGCATTTTCCTGAAGGAGCGCGCTGCCTGGGCTTGAATGGGGCAGAGATTGTCTTCAACCCGTCGGCCACAGTGGCTGGGTTGAGCGAGTACCTGTGGAAGCTGGAGCAGCCTGCGCATGCAGCGGCGAATGGGTATTTCATTGCAGCCATCAATCGCGTCGGCACTGAAGCTCCGTGGAATATCGGCGAGTTTTACGGGACAAGCTATTTTGCCAATCCGCGGGGAAAGATTATTGCTGAAGCAAGCCGCGACAAGGACGAAGTGCTGACGGCTGACCTGAACCTGGACGAGATTGCCGAGGTACGGCGGACCTGGCAGTTCTATCGCGACCGGCGGCCGGATTTGTATGGGCCGCTGGTGGCGTCGTAGCGGAGAAACCGCATGAGCCCATCGGCGATCACAGATGATCCGCAAATTCGGGCGCGATTTGGCGAACTGAAACCGGCGCTGACGTCGCAGGCAGCGGTCATCGAAGCCGACCGGTGCCTTAACTGCTTTGATGCGCCCTGCACGGCGGCGTGCCCCACACATATCGATGTGCCGGGTTTCATCAAACGGATTGCGACCGGAAACCTGCGCGGGTCGGCGCTCAAGATTTTGGATGCAAATATTCTGGGCGCGAGCTGCGCGCGGGTGTGCCCGGTGGATGTATTGTGCGAGGGCGCGTGCGTAATGGTCCGGCAGAACCGCAAGCCGATTCAGATTGCCCTGCTGCAACGTCACGCAATGGACGCGTTCTGGTCGTCAGGCGAGACGCCGTCGGCGAAGGCTTCGAGCGTGAAGAGGCTGCGCGTGGCCTGCATTGGGGCAGGGCCGGCATCGCTGGCCTGCGCGGCGGAGCTGCGCAGGCAGGGCGCGAGCGCAACGATCATCGAACGGCGCGAGTTGCCCGGCGGCCTGAATACCTACGGCGTGGCGGAATACAAGCTGCGCGCGGCAGACAGCGTGCGCGAAGTGGAGATGATTCGCAAGCTGGGCGTGGAATTCCGATACGGCCTGGATGTGAACTCGGCTGCAGCGCTGGGTGACCTGGAGAAGGAATTCGACATCGTCTTTCTTGGCGTAGGCTTGGGAGCGATGCAGCGGCTCGGCATTCCCGGCGAGGACAGCGCCGGTGTGATGAACGCGCTGGAACTGATTGCTGCGTACAAGACCGGACACGTGAAAGAGCTGCATGGAACGGTTGTAGTGGTCGGCGCGGGAAATACGGCGATCGATGCGGCCAACGCGGCGAGGCGGCTGGGCGCGGAGATGGTGTACATGCTCTACCGGCGCAGCGAAGCCGACATCTCCGCATTTGACTTTGAATACGAGCATGCCAAGCAGGAGGGCGTGCAGTTTTTGTGGCGAAGGTTGCCGCTGGCTGTGAAGCCGAGATCGGACGGGCGGCTGCTGCTGGATACGGTGCAGGTTCACGAAGTAGGCGGCAAGCTCCTGCCGTTGCCTGACTCGCAGTACACGATAGAGTGCGACCTGGTCGTTCCGGCGATTGGCCAGTCGACATTGGCAGAATTGCTTCAGAACCTGCGCGGCGTTGAAGTCAAGGATGGCCGGATTGTGGCGGATCTTGTGACGGGGCAAACGGCGAATCCCAAGTATTTTGCCGCGGGCGATTGCGTGAACGGCGGGCGCGAGGTGGTGGACGCCGTTGCCGGAGGCAAGCGCGCGGCACTCGCCATGTTGTCCGCGGAGGTGGCCCATGCCTGACATCAGCGTGAAGGGATTTGCGGGAAAGATCGATTCGCCGAATCCGTTCTGGCTGGCTTCGGCTCCGCCGACCAATACCGGCGAGATGATCATGCGCGCGTTCGACGCGGGCTGGGGCGGCGCGGTGTGGAAGACGATCGGCGAGCCGGTGACCAACGTGAGCTCGCGCTACTCGGCGACAGACTGGAACGGTCAGCGCATCATGGGCTTCAACAATATTGAGCTGATCAGCGACCGGCCCGTAGATGTCAACCTGCGCGAGATGGCGGAGGTGAAGAAGCGCTATCCCAAAAACGCTCTGATTGCGTCGCTGATGGTGGCGTCGAATCGCGAGGCGTGGCACGACATTGTGACGCGCGCCGAGGATGCTGGTGCGGACGGGCTGGAGCTGAACTTCGGCTGCCCGCACGGGATGAGCGAGCGCGGCATGGGATCGGCAGTGGGCCAGGTGCCCGAATACGCGCAGATGATTACCGAGTGGGTGAAGGAGAAGGCGCGCACGCCTGTGCTGGTGAAGCTGACACCCAACATCACCGACATTCGCGCGGTTGCCCGGGCGGCGAAGCGCGGCGGAGCGGATGGATTGTCGGCCATCAACACCATCAATTCGATTACCGGCATCGACCTGGACACATTTGTGCCGCGACCGAATGTCGACGGGAAGAGTTCGCATGGCGGCTACTGCGGACCGGCGGTGAAGCCGATAGCGCTAAACATGGTGCAACAGATTCTGGCCGATCCAGAGTCGGCGTTGCCGCTCTCGGGGATTGGCGGGATTGGGACATGGCGCGACGCGGTGGAGTTCTTGTTGCTCGGATGCGGCACAGTGCAGGTGTGCACGGCCGTGATGCACTACGGCTATCGGATCGTGGAGGACATGGCCGAGGGTCTGGACAACTGGATGCGCGAGAAGGTATTCAAGACGCTCGCGGATTTCCGAGGGTTGTCGGTCGCGAAAGTCACCGAGTGGAAGCACCTGAACCTGAACTACAAGATTGTGGCGCGCATCGACGAGCAGAAGTGCATTGGGTGCGACCTGTGCCACATCGCCTGCTGGGATGGCGCGCACCAGTGCATTCATCTCGATCGCGCTTCCGGCCCTATTGACGGGCACGTGGAACTGCACCGGACGCCAGCGGAAGAGGAAGCGGAGAGCCGGGCGTCTCTAGCTGAGACGCCGGTGACGCGCAAGGAGCGCGCTGCGGCGTTTGCCCAGGGTCCGTATCCCACGCCGCTCGCGAGGATTCCGCGCGTGGATGAGACGGAGTGCGTGGGGTGCAATCTGTGTTGGTGTGTGTGCCCAGTCGAGGGGTGCATCACGATGGTGCGTGTCGACAAGGATGTGCCGCCGCAGACAGAGCGGACACAGATAAAGCAGGGATCAGGGATCAGGGATTAGGCAGGGTCTGGCGAATCTTGGCGCGGAGGGTTTGTAAAAGGGCACGGCTTTAGCCGGGCCGAAAAGGCATCGACAAATGACGGGGTTTTAACCCCTGAGGCGAGAACGTTCGTTTTCAATTGCCAGACGCTGTCTAGAATCAGGGCGCGACTTCAATCGTGCCGTAAAACGCCAACAAAGACGTGGCCTCTATTCCCTGAGGTACGTTTTTTCCGGCCAGTCAAGATTTATAAGACAGCTTCTAGTCAATCGGGATGTGATCTATGTCGAAAGTTTTGATTCAGAACGGAACCATCGTCAACGCGGACGCCAGCGCCAAGGCCGACCTGCTGATCGACGACGCAACGATCAAAGAAGTGCGCGCCGGCATCGACCCCAGCGCGGCCGACAAAGTCGT
>JBEKPO010000116.1:0-12667 GCA_049520675.1 Occallatibacter sp.
CACCGAGCCGGTTACCGAGATTGTGAACGGTAAGAAGCGCACGGTGGAGCGGGTGTTTCTGCCTGGCTATGTGCTGGTGGAGATGGAACTGGACAATCACCTTTGGCATGTGTTGAAGGACACGCCGAAAGTGACGGGCTTCCTGGGCACGGGCGATAAGCCAGTGGCGCTCAGCGAAGAAGAAGTCAGTTCGATCCTGTTCCGCAGCGAAACGGCCAAGGACAAGCCGCGGATGAAGATCAAGTTTGAGAAGAATGAACAGGTCCGGATTACAGACGGGCCGTTTGCGAACTTCAATGGCGTGGTGGATGAGATTAACGAAGATCGCGAGACCATGAAGGTCATGGTGACGATCTTTGGGCGCTCCACCCCGGTTGAGCTGGAGTTCAGCAAGGTCGAAAAGATTGAGTAGTTGCAGTTTCCAGCTAGTAACTTCCAGCTTCTAGCCGGTTAAGCCTGTCTGGCGGGCACCGGTTGAAGGCGAACACTGGGATGGTAACTCCAAAAATTGAATAGAAAATGACCGGCAGAAGGCGAGAGCCAGGAGCTGAAAGCCGGTTGCAAAGGAACTGAAATATGGCACCTCCGAAGAAAATTACCGGGTACGTGAAGTTGCAGATTGAGGCGGGTAAGGCTACACCTGCGCCGCCGGTTGGTCCCGCGCTTGGACAGGCGCAGGTTAACATCATGGAATTCTGCAAGCAGTTCAACGCGCGTACGCAAACCAAGGAAATGGCCGGGCTGATTATCCCGATCGTCATTACCGTTTATGCGGACCGCAGTTTTACGTTCATTACCAAGACGCCCCCGGCTGCAATTCTGCTGAAGAAGGCAGCTGGTATCGCGAAGGGCTCGGGCACGCCGAACAAGGAAAAGATCGGCAAGGTGACTGAGAAGCAGGTTCGGGAGATCGCCACGCAGAAGATGCCGGATCTGAACGCAGCCTCAGTGGATGCGGCAGTGAAGAGCATCAAGGGCACGGCGAGGTCGATGGGCATTGAAGTAGTCGCGTAGCAATCACAGTCGTTTCGCATAAAGGCCCTCCGTTTCGGGGGCCTTCGTGTTTCGGCAGGATGCGTTTCGTTGCGAAGCTCGAATGAGCAATGGCCTCTAATCGATGCGTAGCGCGATCAGCGGGTTCACACTGGCGGCGCGGCCTGCAGGAACAGCGCTCGCAACCAACGCAACCACGGACACCCCTAAAACTGCCATCGCGTAGCTCATCTCATCCAGCGGTTTCACCCCGTAGAGAGAAGCTGCAAGTGCGTGCCCCACGAGCATTGCGGCAGGAACGCCTATTGCTACACCTATGGCTGTGAGCAGCAAACTGCATCGCAGGATCATCCACACCACCTGCCCGCGCCTTGCGCCAACGGCCATGCGCACGCCTATTTCCGCGGTGCGCATGCTCACGCGATACGCGAGGGTGCCGTAGAGTCCGGTGGCGACGAGCACGACGGCGAGAATGCCAAAGCAGCCGGCGAGCCGTGCAAACAGGATCTGTTGAGAGATCGTTGTGTCGAACTGAGCACGTTGGGTTATGGGCCGGATCAGCGGCAGGTTCGGATCCATCTGCTGCACAACCTTGCGGGCCGCGGGCAGAATGGCGAGCGGATCGCCGTGGACGCGTAATTCAACGTTCATCGAGCCGATGACTGGAATCTGCGCGTACATGAACCAGGCCATCGGGATGGGTGCTTCGTCGATGCTGCGGAATTTGTGGTCTCTGACCACGCCCACAATGGTCATTGTGGCTATTCCGTTGTCGGGGCCGAACGTGTGTCCCAGCGGATTCACGTTAGGCAGGAAGCGTTTTGCGAACTCTTCATTGATGATGCCGACAAAGGGGGGCGAAGCGGTGTCGCTGTCGGCAAAGTCACGGCCGGCCAGGACGGGCACTCCCAGTGTGGAGAAGAAGTCTGGCCCTGCGATATTCCAGCGGACTGTATTCGACCCGCCATTGGTAACATCGGGCAGGCGGTGGTCGACCAGCATGGCGCTGTTGTTTGACCACCACGATCCAAGGCGCCCCTCCACCACGGTCACCGACTCCACGCCGGGCAGATTGCGCAGCTTGCCAATCAGGTTCACGTAGAAAACTCGACCCTCGGGAACAGACGGGATCCTGGGGTTCACGCCAAAGACGACCAGGCCGTCGACCTTCATTCCCAGCGGCGTGTTTTCCAGGTTGCGCATGGTGCGAATCAACAGGCCCCCGCCGACCAGCAGAACCACGCACATGGCAAGTTGCAGGGTGACGAGGACTCTGCCGGTGCGCGACTTGCCCGCGTCGGCGTTGGATGTGGCGGCCGAGGTCTTCAGGGCAAGTTCGGCCTTCCCGGCAAGAGCCACACGCATGGGAGCGAGGGCAAAAAGCACACCGGCAAATGCCAGCGCGCCGAGTGTGAAGAGTAGCACTGTCCGATCAGGTGCCAGGCTCGATTCAATCTGCGCCCATTGACCGAGAATGCGCGTGGCTGCCACGGCAAATGCCCACGCCAAAGCACCGCCCGCAGTCACCAGCAGAAAGCTTTCCATCAACAGCAGCCGCAACAGCGCGCCTCGCCCTGCTCCGAGCGCGAGGCGCAGGCTGAATTCGCGCAGCCGGGTAGCATTCCGCGCCATCAGCAGCATCACCACGTTGGTGAGTGCGATCAGTAATACAAGGCCCACCAGGGCCATCAGGACCCGCAATGGCTTCGCATACATGTCATCAAAGCCGAAGAAGTTTCTCGCATCGGCAAAATTAAGCACCGGAGGCTTTTCGCCTTCCATCTTCATGCCAAGACCAACAAAGGCCGCCTGCTGAAAGACCGGCTGCAGTTGAGCCATAACCTGATCACGGCTGGTGCCGGGAGCGAGGCGCGCAATCATGCGCAAACACCACCAGGTCGGGTCGGTTGTGTAGATCTTGCCGTTGTCGGGAGGATTGCCCCATGCGTTCAGTTCCGGGCGGTTTTGCAAAGGAAGCCAGAAGTCGGTGGAGCGGCCTCCGTCCACACCCTCGAATCCTTTGGCGGAGATCCCGACGATGGTCATGGGCACGCCATTCACGAACAGAGTTTTGCCGAGAACCCCGGGTCGCGTGCAAAACGGCGGGTCCAGTAGTTGTAGCTGAGTACGGCCAGTGGTGCGTGATTGGTTTCATCCTGCGGACTGAAGCCGCGGCCGAGAGGAAGGTCCACGCCCAGGCCTGAGAAGAATGTGCCGCTGACCATCTCGCCTTCCGCCTCTTCCGGCTCCGCGCCGTAACGTACGGCAACTTTACTGCTGGACAGAGGGACATAGGCCATGACAGGCGAAAGGCCGCGGCTCTGGTTGCGCAGCGACTCGTAGACGGAGTAGGAAAAGGTCAGGTGGCTGTCGATGGTGCCGGTGCCGCGTGGCGGATTCGAAGTTTCAAGGAAAACGAGACGCTCAGGATCGTCGACCGGCAGCGACTTCAGCAGCACCGCATTCATCACGCTGAAGACCGCTGTGTTCGCGCCCATCCCCAGAGCCAGCGTCAAAATGGCCGTAATCGCAAAGCCGGGGCTCTGGCGCAACGAGCGAAAAGCGAACCGCAGATCGCGAACCGCCTTGTCCAGGAACACCCACCGGTCCTTGAGATAGAAGCGCTCGCGAGCCAAAGTCACGTTGCCGAAGCTGCGCCGGGCCTGCCAACGTGCCTCTTCGTCGCTCAAACCTTCGCTCTTCAACTCGTCGGCTTCGAGTTCAAGATGCGCCTTGATTTCCTCCACAAAATCCTGTGGACTCCGTTTGCGCCTGAGCATCCTCATGCCTCCTCGCCGCTCGGCTCCGTGCTGCCATTCAGAATCAATCCCATGGCTCGGGAGAGCCGCTGCCATTCGCCAACCTTCTCGACGAGCTGTTCCCGGCCCGCAGCAGTCAACGAGTAGAAGCGCGCCTTGCGGTTGTTCTCACTTACGCCCCATTTGGCGCTGATCCACTTCTTGTCTTCCAGCCGCTGCAGAGCCAGATAAAGGGACCCGTGGTCGACAAAGAATGCTTCCTCTGAGTTGCGCTGAATGAGGCGCGCAACGCCTTGCCCATGGCATGAGCCCAGTGCCAGTGTCTTGAGAATGAGCAGGTCCAGCGTGCCTTGCAGCAGCGCGATGCGGTCGTCGTTACCCTCTTGGGTAGTCATCCGACCCAAGTATCCTGCGCTTTGGGTCGGATGTCAACCCAAAAGGAAGAAATCTTCAAAATAGCTTCCGGATCATCAGCGGATTTGCTCACTGATTCGGATGCATTCAACGCAAAAAGGCCCCCCAATCAAGGAGGGCCTTTTGCATTGATGCACGCCGAGGGCGGAGGTTGAGTGCCCTATTTCGGCGGGGCTGGGGCGAACCCTTCGCGTTTGCGGCCGGGTTCCGGTTTAGGCTTGGGCTTCGGGGCTTTCTTGACTTCTTTCTTGCCTTTATCTTTGCTTCCCATGCGTAGAAGTGTGCCACAGAATGCTTGGAGCGGGAAAGACCAATGTAGCGGTAAGAACCTTTGATGTTACATTTCATCCGTTTTGGAAGCAGTTGACTGCTCGTGGAGGGTAGTTAATGATTGGCTGACGCAGATCAGGCAGAGTGCAGCAGGAAATGATTGCGAAGAATGCTGTAGGCTCCATTGATGGTTGCCATCTTTCGGGTGGAATGGAGGCGCACTTCCTCGGACTCGTTCTGATGCCGGTCAGGATGCCACTCAATCACCAATTGACGATGCGCACTCTTGATCTGGCTCAGGGTGCTGGTCGGCGTCAATCCTAAAATCCTGTATGCGTCATCAAGCGTGATGGGAAGGGCTTCATCCTGAATGCTCAAGTTCTCTGCGGCGGATTGATCTTGCCTGAGGGGATACTGATACGCGGAGGCCGGGTTGCAGCTTTCTGTGGCAACGGTGTGGACGGATGTGAAGACGGACCAATTGGTGGGAATCGCGTTGAAGAACTGATGGTTTGTGACGTAAGCGGGTCCCAAATCACCGCTCCTATGCGTGTGGTGATCAGCCTGCAAGGACTGGCGCAGTTTGAAGTTCTCAATTGCCGCGGGAGTGCCGAGTGTCCATGTCTCTATAAAAAAGAGCGGGTCCGGCTCAGAGCCTTCTCCAAGCAACTGATGAAATTCGCTTGCGAATTGCGATGCCTGCCCGGACTGGTTTGAACCGGGCAGGTTGGAAGCGGGCGCCTTGTCGGTTTCGCGGTTCTGGGGCACGGTTGTGTCATCGCCGACATACCAATTGAATTGGCTTCCCATCGCAAACCCTCCATCCGAATTGCGCTTGCTGCGTTTACCGGATGTGGTTGGTTTATCGGCAGGGATAGGGATTTCTTCTATGCGGTTCCTGAAGTGGCGCAGATTTTGAGTGTGAAGGGCGGAGATGGACGTGGTCAGCGGATTAGGCAGGGGGCATGCGGCGCTACAGCAGATCAAACATGATCCTTCTTCTGGATTTCTTTTGAAGGTGTCCCACTACCGAATATCTCTACCTGTTTGCAATTCCAGAGCCATTTGGGTATGATTTGAAGATGCGTCCGGGGGAATCTCCGGACAGTCACAAGCACCACGGCTTTTGGACCCGTTCGAACCTCAGGCGGTATTTTTATGATGGTTCCGGGTTCCCTGCAAAGCGGGGCTGGCAAGAGCGGTGGGAGACGAGGGAAACATGGCAAGAAAAGAATCGAAGAACATTGTGAAGGCGCGCGCGGCTGTGCAAAAGCCGGCGTATGCGCTGCCTGAGGCCGTTGGGCTGCTCAAGCAGGTGAAGTATGCCAAGTTTGACGAAACCGTCGACCTGACCATGCGCTTGGGAGTGGACACGCGGCACGCCGATCAGATGGTGCGCGGAACTGTAGTTCTGCCGCACGGGTTGGGCAAAACCAAGATTGTGGCCGTGATTGCGACAGGCGACCGCCAGAAAGACGCCACTGCAGCTGGTGCTGACTTTGTGGGCGGCGAGGAGATGGTGGAAAAGATCCAGAAGGAAAACTGGACCGCTTTCGACGCGCTGATCGCAACGCCCGACATGATGAAGGTTGTGGGTCGCCTGGGCAAGGTGCTGGGACCGAAGGGCCTGATGCCAAATCCGAAAACTGGCACAGTTACACTGGATGTCGCCGCGGCGGTCAAGGAAATCAAGGCCGGCAAAGTGGAGTTCCGCGCCGATAAAACCAGCCTGGTGCATGTGCCCGTGGGCAAGCTGAGCTTTGACCCGCAGAAGCTGATTGACAATGCGACAACCGTAATCGGTGCGATTGTGCGCAGCAAGCCGTCGGCGGCCAAGGGGAAGTACATCAAGAGCGTGACATTGAGCTCGACGATGGGCCCCGGGGTGCCGCTGGATTCGGCGGTTGCGGACGCGGCGGGCAAACACTAAAAGCAGCTGTCAGTTGTCAGTTGGTGCTGTGGATCGACTGGCCTAGTGTCGAGCTGGAAATTGGCTCGGGCAAGATTTGAAACGGTCGCCCCGTGAGGGCGAAAGAGCAGGGATTAGAGGTTGGCATCGGTCGGGGGGGAAGAGCTGACGACTGGTAACTTACAACTGATCACTGTCGTAGCGGAGCGAAGACATGGCGATTTCAAGGGCGAAGAAAAAAGAGAAGGTCGAGTTGCTGAGCAAGGAGCTGCAGACCTCGACGACAGCGATCATCGGCACATTTGCCAAGCTGACTGTGGCGCAGGATTTTGCGCTGCGGAAGGTGGTTCGCGAAGCGGGCGGCAAGTATCGCGTGGTGAAGAACAAGCTGGCTGCAATCTCCGGCGAAGGCACCAAGGTTGAGTCTGCGCTGAAGGGGTTGAAGGGCGTAAGCGCTGTTGCGTTCACTGCGGGCGATCCGGTGGTGCTGGCAAAGGCTTTCTCAAAGTGGGTTGGCGAAAACGCGGAATTCCAGTTCAAGCTGGGCATTGTCGACGGCAAGCTAATCAATGTGGAAGAAGTGAAGGCGCTGGCGACCATGCCAGGCAAGGAAGAGCTGTTCGCGAAGCTTCTGTTCCTGATCAATTCTCCGGCACAGCGGCTGGCAACGGTGCTGAACGCTACAGGGCGCGATCTGGCGGTGGTTCTGGGCCAAGGTGTTGAGAAAGAAAAATTTGCCGCTGCCTGACGGCAGCAGTTCTTAGTTCGCAGTTTAGGGGCTACGAACTGTGAACTAAGAACTACGAACTTGAAACAAGATTTGGCCGCGGAGCGGTTTGGGAGTGCGCGGGTCTGGCGCATCGGAAACTTCCAGGCAGTGACGGCGGCCGGGAAACATCAAAATCAACGATTCTGATTGGAGAAGAAAATGGCGGATCTAGCGCAGTTGGAAGAGCAAATTGTAAGCCTTAGCCTGTTGGAAGCGGCGGCTTTGGTCAAGAAGCTGGAAGAGCGGCTTGGAGTTTCGGCAGCAGCCGCAGCTCCGGTGGCGGTGGCCGCAGGCGGGGGCGCGGCGGCTCCAGTGGTTGAAGAGAAGACCGAGTTCCAGGTGATTCTGAAGGACTTCGGCGCCAACAAGATCAACACCATCAAGGCAGTGCGCGAAGTGACCTCGCTCGGCCTGAAGGAAGCGAAGGACCTGGTCGACGGCGCTCCGAAGGCTCTCAAGGAGTCTGCGACCAAGGAAGAGGCCGAAGCGATCAAGAAGAAGTTTGAAGGAATCGCGACCATCGAAATTAAGTAGTTCGGCTCAGTATGGCACGGGACTTGCAAGGAAGGCCGGGACGCGCTACGATACTTGTTGCGCGTCTTTCCGGATCATTCCGTTTTTCCTGGGATGGACAGGTCGGATCGGCTGGTGTCTTGAATCGGTGGAGTGGCACGTGAGCGTCTGTGGGCCAGAGGAGTGCCAAGCACTCTGGCAGCGGGTTGAACGCTCGGATTAAGTGCCTTAGGGTCAATGGATTGCCCGGGGAGCCCGGGGTGGGCCTGGGGGTCAGGCTTGAATCCTGTTGACGGGTGGCGAGCTAGCGGCAGAAGCGAGCTTTGGGATCGGCGAGAACAGTGTTAGAGAACTCGGTAGGGGCATAGGCAACAAGCCACGCTCGCGAGGCATTGCGTCCTTGCGGGCTTTTCGTGTCTCTTTACTGGCGTGGTGAGTGCCCTTTGGGCATGCTTCACCTGCGGCACACAGATTACTTCGACGGGATTTCCCGTTGTGCCTGTTCTCCTCGATTGTGCGCAGTCTAGCGCACTTGCCGGATGTGCGGCAATGCCCAAATCGCTTGATTGACGCTTTACTCACGCTACACGCTTGGCATGAGCGAGGGGTACGGTGTGCTTTCAGTGCGAACTGAGAGCTATCCGAACTCCATGGCCGGGATTCGATTGGAAGCAGTCACTTCCGTCGGGTCTCAAGTTTGGATAGCGATTTTACGTAATCAGCCGGCGCCGAAGAGACTCGGGTGCAGGCCCGAATCAGGCCTCAATCGTTGGGGTGGATTCGGCAAGAAGAGGCTCAGGAGTGAAGCATGCCCAACGAGAAGCGCGCGATTCGCAGCAGGCTCGATTTTTCAAAGATTCCCACCGCAACCCAGATTCCCAACCTGATTGAAGTGCAGCGGCGTTCGTATGAGCGCTTTTTGCAGATGGACAAGCTGCCCAACGAGCGCGACGATTCGGGCTTGCAGTCAGTATTTGTGTCGGTCTTCCCGATCACCGACTTCCGCGGCATCTCGCAATTGGACTTCGTGGACTTCTCGATTGGCAACTGGGAGTGCAAGTGCGGCCACTTGAAAGGCCTGCATCACCTGCGCACGGCCTGCATTCATTGCGGGGCGATGGTGATTACGGATCCGTTCCTTCCTGGCGATGTGCTCTGCCAGAAGTGCGGCACCTACAACAAGAACACGCCTGACTTCTGCAACAAGTGCGGTGACCCGGTCAGTTTGCAGTTGAAGTACGACCAGCAGGAGTGCGAAGAGCGCGGCATGACCTTCTCCGCGCCTCTGAAGGTGACGGTACGGCTGACCATCTATGAGAAGGATGCGGAGACCGGCACCAAGACCATTCGCGACATCAAGGAGCAGGAAGTCTTCTTCGGCGACATTCCTCTTATGACGCCCAACGGCACGTTCATCGTGAACGGAACTGAGCGCGTCATCGTTTCGCAGTTGCACCGCTCACCTGGTGTGTTCTTCGAGACGGCGAACAACCGTACCTATTTCCTGGGCAAAATCATTCCGTATCGCGGATCGTGGGTTGAGTTTGAGTACGACCAGAAGAACACACTCTATGTGCGTATCGACCGCAAGCGTAAGTTCCTGGGCACCATCTTCCTGCGCGCACTTGGTCTGCGTTCAGACGAAGAGATTCTGAAGACGTTCTACACCGTGGATCGGATTCACGTTGTGGACGGCAAGCTGCAATGGGCTGTGCAGCCGGACGCAAAGCTGGGCACCCACCTGGTGGGAGCGAAGCCGGCACATGCGGTTCTGCACAAGGGGGAGGAGATTGCGCACTCCGGCCGGAAGATCACGCAAAGCTCCATCAAGGCCATCCGCGCCGCGGCGATCGATCGGATCGAAGTGGAAGCAGCTGAATTGGACGGCGCGCTGACCGCGTCCGACGTGGTCGATTTGAACACCGGCGAAGTGGTAGTCGAGGCCAACGTGGAGTTGACCGCCGACCGCCTGCACAAGGTGCTTTCGAGCGGTGCGGCCAGCTTTGAAGTGTTCTTCCCTGAGCGCGATGACGTGGGCAACATCATTACCAACACGTTGCGCCGCGACTCGGTGCGCAAGCCTGAAGAGGCACTGATCGAAATCTACCGCAAGCTGCGGCCGGGCGATCCGCCGACCCTGGACACTGCGACGGCGCTGTTCGAAGGTATGTTCTTCGACGCGCGCAAGTACGACTTCTCGCGGGTAGGTCGTCTGAAGTTCAACATCAAGTTGTATGAGAATCAGGACGCGACGCATCTCGATCACCGCACGCTGACGCCGGAAGATTTCTATGCAACGATCCGGTATCTGTTGAAGCTGCGCCGCAACATCGGCATGGTGGACGACATCGATCACCTGGGCAACCGGCGTGTGAGAGCTGTCGGCGAACTGATGGAGAATCAGTTCCGCATCGGCCTGGTGCGCATGGAGCGCGCGATCAAGGAAAAGATGAGCGTGTATCAGGAACTCTCGACGGCGATGCCGCACGACCTGATCAACGCCAAGCCGGTGATGGCTGCGATCCGCGAGTTCTTTGGGTCTTCGCAGTTGTCGCAGTTCATGGATCAGACCAATCCACTGTCGGAGATCACGCACAAGAGGCGCCTTTCGGCACTTGGACCTGGTGGCTTGTCGCGTGAGCGCGCAGGCTTTGAAGTCCGCGACGTGCACCCAACTCACTACGGACGCATCTGCCCGATTGAAACGCCTGAAGGTCCGAACATCGGATTGATCAGCTCGCTGAGCTGCTTTGCGCGCATCAATGAATACGGATTCATCGAGTCACCTTATCGCAAGGTGAAGGACTCGCGGATTCTGGACTATGTTGAGATTGCCAATGCGGGCGATAGCGGCCTGCGTGTCGGCGACCACATTGAGAAGGAAGAGGCGGCGCGCTTGAACGCCAGCCTGAAGAAGGCCGGCAAGCGTGGAATCGACAGCATTCCGTTCAGCTTTTACCTGTCGGCATGGGAAGAGGACAAGCACACCATCGCGCAGGCCAACATCGAGTTCAACGACGAGGGCGTAATCACCGAAGACCTGGTGAATGCGCGTCGCCAGGGAAACTTTGTGCTCGTGGCCCGCGGCGAAGTGGACTACATCGACGTTTCGCCGAAGCAGCTGGTTTCAGTGGCCGCATCGCTGGTGCCGTTCCTTGAACATGATGACGCGAACCGCGCTCTGATGGGCGCCAACATGCAGCGGCAGTCAGTGCCTCTGCTGGTGGCTGAAGCTCCGCTAGTGGGTACGGGTATGGAAGGTGTCACGGCACGCGACTCCGGCGCCGTGATTCTGGCCAAGCGTAACGGCATTGTGGACTCGGTCGATTCCGAGCGCATCATCGTGCGTGTGGAGGGTGAGCATCACCCGACGCAGCTTTCGCGCGAAGTTGGTTCGGACATCTATCAGCTGATCAAGTTCAAGCGGTCGAACCAGAACACCTGCATCAACCAGAAGCCGGTTGTGCGCGAAGGTGATCGGGTTGTGAAGGGTCAGGTTATCGCTGACGGACCTTGCACTGAACAGGGCGAGTTGGCACTGGGACGAAATGTTCTGGTGGCCTTCATGCCGTGGCGCGGATACAATTTCGAGGACGCGATCCTCATCAGCGAAAAGCTGGTTCGCGAGGACTACTACACTTCAGTCCACATCGAAGAGTTCGAGATTGAAGCGCGCGATACGAAGCTGGGCCCAGAAGAAATCACGCGCGATATTCCAAACGTGAGCGAACATGCACTCCGCGACCTGGACGAGAGCGGCGTGATCCGCATCGGCGCTCAGATCAAGCACGGCGACATTCTGGTGGGCAAGGTCACTCCTAAAGGAGAGACCCAGCTGACTCCGGAAGAGAAGTTGCTGCGCGCGATCTTCGGTGAAAAGGCCGGCGACGTGCGTGATGCTTCGCTCACATGCCCTCCGGGCATTGAAGGCACGGTGGTCAACGTTCGCATCTTCAGCCGCAAAGGGCAGGAGAAGGACGAGCGCGCAAAGCTGATCGAAGCCGAGTACGTGGCCAAGCTCGAGAAGAACCTGACCGACGAGATCCGCATTTTGACAGACGAGCGTTTGAAGCGCCTCGAAGGCATCCTGGGTGCGAAGGAAGTGTTGGCCGATCTGCACGACGAGCGGACCAACAAGCGCCTCCTGACCAAGGGAACCATTCTTGACCGCGAAGCAATTGAGCGCATCGCGACCAGGAACCTGAAAAGGATTCGTTATACGGACAAGGATCCACGCGTCAACGAGCAGATCGACGAGATCGAAGAGATGACTTCTCGTCAGATCGAAGTGCTGCGCAAGATCACCAACGAGCGGGTAGCCAAGCTGCAAAAGGGCGACGAGCTTCCGCCGGGCGTGATCAAGATGGTGAAGGTATACATCGCCATGAAGCGCAAGCTAAGCGTAGGCGACAAGATGGCAGGCCGTCACGGCAACAAGGGCGTGATTGCGCGCATTCTTCCTGAGGAAGATATGCCGTATCTGCCCGATGGCACCCCGGTGGAGATTGTTTTGAATCCCCTCGGCGTACCTTCCCGTATGAACGTGGGTCAAATTCTGGAAACGCACCTTGGTTGGGCAGCACATGCACTGGGCGCGAAGATTGCGGCGTTGATCAAGGAAAACACCGATGTGGCGTATGTGCGCGAACTGATGAAGAAAGAGTTCGAAGGCACCGCGACACTGCGGCAGTTGCTTGAGCTCGACGACGAGATGCTGTTGCGCGTCGGCGCAGGCATGCAGCGCGGCATCTGGTTCGGAACTGCGGTGTTCGACGGCGCGCAGGAGAGCGAGATCAAGGCGCTGCTGGCTTCGGCCGGCCTGCCTTCCTCGGGTAAGACGGCACTCTTCGACGGCATGACGGGCGAGCAGTTCGAACAGCCGGTAACGGTTGGCTACATTTACATGCTCAAGCTGTCGCACCTGGTCGACGATAAGATTCACGCACGGTCGATCGGGCCGTACTCGCTGATTACGCAGCAGCCTCTAGGCGGCAAAGCGCAATTCGGCGGACAGCGTTTCGGTGAGATGGAAGTGTGGGC
>JBEKPO010000117.1:0-12275 GCA_049520675.1 Occallatibacter sp.
GTTGCGTTGGCGATGAAGGCCGGCGCGAGCGACGCGGAGGCGGTGGCGCGGGAGGGCGACGAATTCAGCGTGAACGTACGCATGGGCCAGGTGGAGACACTGAAGGAATCGGGATCGCGCGCGCTGGGGCTGCGCGTGTTTCTGGGGCAGCGGTCCGGATCGGCCTCCACCAGCGATCTGACTGCGGAGGGAATTCGCCAGCTTGTTGATGGAGCGATAGCGCTCGGGAAGGTGACGGAAGAGGATCCCTTTGCCGGGCTGGCGGAAGCGAGCGAATTCGGCTCCCGGGCCGACGATCAGCACCTTTACCACGACGATGTGTATTCGCTCAGCGGGCCGGAGCGGATCGAATGGGCGCGGCGGGCCGAAGCGGCTGCGCTCGAAGCCGACCCGCGCATCACCAACTCCGATGGCGGCAGCTTTGACGCAGCGACTGGGCGCAAGGCGCTGGCCAATTCGCGCGGATTTCTAGGCAGCTACCGCACCAGTTACGCGGGCGTGGCTGCAGCGCCACTGGCCAAAGATACCGACGGCCGGATGCAGCGCGATGGATGGTGGTCGAGTGCGCGGCGACTCGCGGACGTGGAATCGCCTGAAGCTGTGGGCAAGGAGGCAGCGCGGCGGACGCTGCGCCGTCTGGGCGCGCGGCGCGTCCCCACACAGCAGGCATCGATTGTGTTTGCTCCGGAAACGGCGCGGACGCTGATTGGGTCGATCTTCGACGCGGCTTCAGGCGATGCTATCTGGCGCGGAGCATCATTTCTGGCGGGAAAGCTGGGCGAGACGATTGCGGCTTCCGCGATTACGATCGTGGACGACCACACGCTGGTGCTGCCGACGGGCGCCGGCGGCTTCGGGAGCTCGCCCTTCGATGACGAGGGACTGCCCTCGCAGCGTAACGTGGTCGTGGAGAGCGGCGTGCTCCGGAACTACCTCCTAAATACCTATACGGCGCGCAAACTGAAGATGAAATCCACGCACAACGCCGCGCGAGGTCTGGCCGGGGCGCCGGGTACGGGTTGCGGAAACCTGTTTCTCGAGCCGGGCGAGCAGACCCCGGAGGAAATCATCGCAGAGGTTCCCGCGGGGCTTTACGTTACGAGCCTGATGGGGTTCGGCACGAACCTGGTCACCGGAGATTACTCGCGTGGCGCGACTGGATTGTGGATCGAGAACGGCCGGCTGACGCATGCGGTGGAAGAGGTGACCATCGCGGGTAATCTTGGCGAGATGTTGCGTAATGTGACAGCTATCGGAAACGACCTGGTGTTTCGTGGAGCGGTTGCATCGCCGACACTGCGTATCGACGGCATGACCATTGCGGGTTCCTAGGCTCGAAGGGCGCAATCAGCCGCGAGAAGCCTGCGTACGCAGGGTGATGAGCGTGATTTCGGGAGGGCAGTTGAATCGCAACGGAAGCCCAACGGTGCCGAGGCCGCGATTGACGTGAAGCTGCATCTTGCCGAGCTCGAACCAGCCCGATACGTACTTCTGTCCATAGCGTGGAAGAGCCAGAGGGCCGACAAACGGGAGGCAAACCTGGCCGCCGTGAGTGTGCCCGCTCAGCATGAGAGAAACCGCCTGGCCTTCTGGCCGAGCGAGCAGATTGTCGGCGTAGTCGGGGCCGTGACACATCAGAATGACCGGTTCGCCGGGCAGGTTACGGATGGAAGGCGGAATGGCAGCTTCAGGATCGGGGTGGCCTTCGAGGGGGTCTTCAAGCCCTGCCAGCCAGAACCTGCCTCCCCCGCGCTCGATGGGCTCGTAGGCGTTGTTGATGACCGCGATGCCGTTGGCGGTGAGTGCGGCGGCGACCCGCTTCTTTCCCACGAGCAGATCGTGATTGCCAAGACAGGCGTAGCGCAGGCGGCATTGCAGCTGATTGAGAATCGCAGCGCAGTGCCAGGCAGCATCTTTGAAGATTCGTCGCGAAATCGGCGACCGGGTGACATAATCGCCGGTGAGGAAAACCATGTCGGGGCTCAAGCTGTTGACGCGACGAACAGCCTCGCGGAGGAAAATCGGCTCAGTGAATTCGTCGAAGTGAATGTCGCTGAGCTGCGCGATGCGCAGGCCGTCGAACGCAGAGTGAAGGCCGGACAAGAAGACATCACGATGGGAGATTTCAATCCAATGGCGCTCGATTTCGCTCGAATACAGCGCGACTCCCACGGCGAGACAGGCGCCGGCGTTTAGAAAGCTGCGGCGCGTGATGGGATGGCGGGCGCGGGCGGGTGTCATATTTCATGGTATCGAACTTGAAGCGGCGGGGCTAAGGGCGAGATTGGGGCAACGAGCATGGCGAAGATCGCGGAGCGACTATGACTCCGCCGCAGGGCCGGCGAAATATTGGGCGACTTCGAGCCAGTTGTCGACGCGGGCGAATCCTGTCGCCGTGAGATTGTGCGGCGCAGTGTAAAGCAGGCCCTGGCCTTCAAAACGGAGCAGGTTTTTGGGCAGGTCGTCGATAAGGAAATCGGCGCGGAGAATGCTCTTGTTGCCGCAGAAGACGTAGTGGGTGGGCGGAATAAACGGAAAATGGCGCTGTAGCCAGCGATATTTGGGCCCGAGCGAGTTGGGCACGGCCATAGCCTGCGTGGCGATGAAGATTTCGTAGCGCGTGGAGAGATCTTTGAGGACTGGTTGCGCGTCGGGCATCAGCGGAAGATCTTCAAAAAAGTCTTCGGCATCGAGAAAGGCGCGGAGCTGCGCCTGGCGGTCGAGCGGAGCGATCTCCCAAAGGCCCTTGCCGACAAGGTCTTCCGGCGACACGTCCTCGTCGAAGGTCTGGTTGTAGCGCCGGATGTGCTCGGAGAGCGTATCGGCCATTACCTCATCCATATCGACGCAAATACGCTGCACGAAGAACTCTCCCGCAAGGGATATAAGAAAAGGTTAGCAGGATCGGAGGGCGGCGTATGCGCACGGGCGCGAAGCCAGAGGGAGGATCAGGTTGCGGTCTCAAAGGCAGTCGTTTTTGCAGGTGTATGGCCCGGCAAAGTTTCGGGAATCGTGGCTGCGAGCACCGCAACGGCGCCCAATGCTATCGCAGCCAGGCCAAGAAAAGAAGCGCGGAAGCCGAGACGCTGAATGAGAACGCCGCCCACGGTGGTACTTAAGGCGGCGCCGATCCCGACCATGGTGGCCAGCGCGCCCGCAGCAAGATTAAACCGGCCTGTTCCGTGGGTACGATCCTTGACAACAAGAATGGAGACGACGCCAAAGATGGCATTTGCGACGCCATCGAGAATCTGGATCGCAACCAAGACACCGGTCGAGCTGGTAAGCGTATAGAGCGCTCCGCGTACGGGCAGCACGCCGAACCCGAAGAGCAGCAGCGGCTTCCGTCCCGCGATGGCGGCGCGCTTGCCCAGCCAGCCCGCGGAGAAAGCGATGACCAGCTGCGTGACGATGATGCATGCCGACATGAACGGCGCGGCGTCGCGCGGCTTGTTTCTGGCCAGCATCTCGCCCAACTGGGGCAGCATGGCAGCGTTAGCCAGGTGGAACAGAAGAGCCGCGACAAAAAAGCGGAACAGGACGCGGTCTTTGATCAGATCGTGTAAACCCTCGGTTCTCAGCTTTGTCTGACCGTCGAGTGCTCCGCGAGCCGCGGCGTAGTCGATCTTGCGGCCGTCGATGGCGGCGAGCGAAAGCAAAGCCGGAACTATCATGGCGGCGGCGACGGCAAAGATAGCGCGCACACCGAACCGGTAAGAGACATAAGCGGCCAACAATGCTGTGCACACGTTGCCGGCGGCATTGAAGGCCTGATTTCGTCCGAACTGCCGATCGAATGCCTTGGCACCGATTAGGCCCAGAGTGATGGCTGCAACAGCCGGACCGAGGAACGGAGCGGCGCCGCCGATGAGAACCTGAGCCGCGTAAACCGCAGGCGCGGTTAGATGGCCCATGAGCAGGAAAGAAGCCAGGACGAGAACACCGAGATTCAGTGCCACGAGAAGGCGCTTGCGATGGACCGCGTCGACGGCGGCGCCCGCGGGGGTTTGCATGACGACGGTGACCAGCCCGCCCAGCGTGAGTGCGTAACCGACGCGGGCCGGACCCCAACCGCTGGCAGCAAGGCAGGCCGCCAGAAATGGACCCAACCCGGTCTGCACGTCAGCGAGAAAGAAGTTGAGCCACTCGATGGAACGCAGGCTCCGCCGGCTGGCTTCATCAGAGTTAGTAGAAAACAGTCTGCCCTCGAGTCCGCAATGGCGGGGTGGTTCAGGAAGCTTGGATGCATAGCGATGCGGACTCGTCGAGCCACGGAGTACGGGGCCCTCCGGTCCTCGTGGAAGCGGTGAGCGGAGATGGCCTATGCGGCAAGGTCCTCTGAGAGCGCCGGGTCAGGCTTCTGCTTCGCGAGGCTTGCGCGGGGCGCGGCCGGCACCGGGAATCACTTCGGGCTGCGGAGCCTTGGGGGTTGGTTGCATCGCGGGATCCCAGTAGAGCAGGCGGCTGCAACTGTCGCAGGCCAGTAATTGGCCTTCGCGCAGCTCGTTCCAGGTTTGCGGGCGAACGCCCATGCTGCAGCCGGTGCATTGCTGGTTTTCGGCGCGCGCGATGCCCGTGCCGCGGACGGCGGCGATTCGGTCGAAGCGCGTCAGCCACTCGGGCCCGAGCGCGGCGCGAACGGCTTCGCGATCGGCGTCGAACGCGGCGAGCTCGGCGGTGAGTTCCTTCTGGCGTGCCGCGATTCGGGTGCGGACTCCTTCCAGCACTTCCGAGAGCGATTCGACCTGAGCGCGAGCTGCGGCCAGCGCAGTCTCCTGCGCCTCGGTGCGCTCCAAACTTGCATACTCTTCGCTTTCCAGGCGGTCGACCTCGGCCGTGGCGAACTGGACTTCATGCTCAATGGCTGCAGCCTGTTCTGGAGTCTTCACCGAATCAAGCTGGGCACGAAAACGCGCGGCCTTTTGACGATGAGTGTCAATTTCGCGCTCCAGGCGGGTGCGGGCCGATTCTTCGCGGCTGAGCGCCGCGGAGGCGTCGGCAGACTGGCGTTCGGCTGCGCCAAGGGCTGCCTGTGCTTGCACGATTTCGTTGGGCAGGGCGCGCAGTTGCTGAGCGAGGCGGGCTCTGCCGAGTTCGACGGATTGGAGCTTGACGAGGCTTTCGATGTGCTCGTGCATGCGTGATCAAGAGTCTAAGCCAAAAGGAGACAGGGAACAAGACACCCCAGCGGCGGAGCTGCCTGGGACCTCGGCAGGGAAGTAGGAAGCGGGAAGCCGCATCCAATTGTCATAGGGGAAGGCAAAGCCCCGCCATTTTGGCTTTCGGGTTGCCCTGCGAGAATGGATGCGGCGGTAATGAACATGGCGCGTAGACGGGCAAAGAGCGGGCGCAAGCGACGGTGGTTGATCTGGGTTGGCGGTGCGCTCGCACTGATCCTGGCCGCGCTCATCGTGGTGGTGGTTGAGGCGATGCATCGCGTCGAGCCGTTGCTGCGCGCGGTGATCATCGAGAAGCTCCAGGACCAATTTCATGCCCGAGTTGAGCTCGATAGCTTTCACATCTCGCTGGTGAAGGGTCTGTCGGCCGAGGGCAAGGGATTGAGGATATGGCCGCCGGCCGAGGTGGCTGGTGTCACAGTTCCAGGCGGCGCGCCTGCCAGCTCGGGGGCTCCTCTCATTCAGCTCGACGAATTCCGTTTTCATGCCCCGCTGCACTACGATCCGCGCACGCCGATCAGAATCTCGGCGGTGCAGCTGAAGGGGCTGGTGGTTGACATTCCGCCGAAGTCGCACTTTACCCACGCGCCAAAGACCGAGCAGCAGGGCAGCAGAACTGAAAAGAAAGAACTGAGCGCAGCGCTGGTGCACTTCGCGATCGGCGCTGTGGAGTGTGAGGATGCGCATCTGACGCTGGAAACCAGCAAACCGGGAAAATTGCCGCTGGTATTTGACATCGCGCGCCTGAAGCTGACCGACGTGACAGCGGATGGGGCCATGCACTTTGATGCCCATCTGACGAATCCGCGCCCGGCGGGAGTGATCCTGACATCGGGCTCGGTGGGACCATGGGCAGTGGAGGACCCGGGAGAGACGCCGATCGCCGGCAGCTACGAGTTTCACCACGCCGATCTGAGCGTCTTCAAGGGGATCGCGGGAATGATGGAATCGACCGGCAAGTATCAGGGAGTATTGCGCAACCTCGTTGTAGACGGCGAGACGAGCACGCCCGATTTCCGGCTGACTCACTTCGGCACGGCACTGCCGCTGAAGACGACTTTCCATGCCACCGTGGACGGGACGAATGGAGACACCTGGCTGCAACCAGTGAACGCGGTGCTTGGGCAGTCGCACTTTACCTGCGAGGGCGAGGTCATCGGGTCGCAGGCGGTGAAATTGCCAAATGGAACGCAGCAACCTGCCGGCCACGACATCGCGCTGAAAGTAAACATTCCCAGCGGCAAAATGGAAGACTTTCTGAAGCTGACGAGCAAGTCAGGACCGCCGTTGTTGACGGGCGATCTGACGTTGAAGACCACGCTTGACATTCCACCAGGAACGCAACCGGTGCATGAGCGCATGAAACTGAACGGACACTTTTCTCTCGACGATGCGCAGTTCACGAGCGAGAAGATTCAAAACGACATTGAGCAGTTGAGCCTGCGCGGACAAGGCGACCCGAAAGACCTCAAGCAAGCGAAGCAAAACGGCGGAAACGATGTGCGGTCGGTGATGCAAAGCGATTTCACGATGGCGGGTGGCGTGATCAACCTGCCGGATCTGAAGTACACCGTGCCTGGCGCAGAGATCGATGTGGCGGGTAAGTATGGCGTGGAGGGCAGCACGCTGAATTTCGCCGGAAAGGCCAAGATGCAGGCCACGGTTTCGCAGATGGTGGGCGGCTGGAAAGGACTTCTGTTGAAACCCGCGGATCGCTTCTTCAAAAAGGATGGCGCGGGAACGGAAATCGGATTTCGTATCGATGGAACGCGCGACGATCCGAAGTTCGGCGTGGACTTGAGTGGATTCAAGCAAACCCATCCAGCGGTGCCGGGGCAACCGCAATAATGCCGCACAGCGAACGCGCGTAGACTATGTGCGTAGCCAGCGCAAGTGAACCGAGGGCTCGGCCATGAACGAAACGCCGAAGCAGGACTCGCTCGACAAGCGCGTACAGCAGCATCGCGACGCCCGATTTGCTCTGAGTCTGTCGCTGGCGGTAGGCGTGCTGATGCTCGCCGGAAAGTTGACGGCGTACCTGCTCACTGGGTCGTCGGCGATTTTTTCTGACGCCGCCGAGTCCGTCGTCCATGTTGTGGTTGTGGCGTTTGCCGTGTTCAGCCTGTGGCTGAGCACGCGGCCGGCCGTTCCGCACTTCCACTACGGATTCGAGAGGATCACCTTCTTTTCCGCGGGATTTGAGGGCGCGATGATCGTGCTGGCCGCGGGCAGCATTGTATATACGACTACGGAAAAGTGGCGGCATGGGCTCGAGCTCGAAAACCTGGGCGGCGGCGTGCTGCTGATCGTCGCCGCCGGAATCGTAAACGCCGGTTTGGGGTGGTACCTGCTGAGAACCGGCAAGCGGAATCACTCGCTGATCCTCGAGGCCGACGGAAGGCACGTCCTGACCGATAGCTGGACGAGCTTCGGCGTGGCGACGGGCCTGGTTCTGGTGATGACCACGCGATGGAAGCCGTGCGACCCGTTGATTGCATACGGCGTGGCGGCAAACATTTTGTGGACGGGCGGACGCCTGCTTTGGCGTGCACTAAAGGGATTGCTCGATTACTCGGATCCTAGGGTTGGCCACGAAATTCGCGGCCGGCTCGACGCCATTTGCGATGAGCTGGGAATTCAGTACCACGGCGTGCGCTTTCGCGCCACAGGCTATCGGCAAATTATCGAGGTACACCTGCTGTTTCCCGACAGCATGGCGCTGGGCGAAGCTCACAGGCTGGCAACCATGGTGGAAGAGCGTGTGGCTGCCGACCTCGAAATGCCCGCCGAAGTGACCACGCACCTGGAATCGCTCCAGGATCACAGCGAAGTGCATCGCGTGCAGCATTATACGGGCCGGCCAGACTAGGACGGTATTTCCTTTTTTTGAAGAAGGGCCCGATTCATCAACTACCTCAAATGAGGGATGTTGATCGCCCGGCAGCATGAGCTAAAGTCATCAACAGCCGGCGACGATTACCTGTGCCAGCAAGTTTCACGTCTAATCAATGTGGCGCTTCCCCCCGGAAATGCTTCTTAGATCTCTCTCAGCAAGTCTCTATAACCTTCATCGCTTCGGGATTCAACGTGGGGAACCATCTGTCCTCAAGCCAGATTCATAGGCAGTGCGATATGCGGCGCCTCGCCCGGCTGTGTCTGCGCTTCTGCGTGTTTGCTGCATTGCTGGCGTTTGAGGCTTATGCGTGCACGCAGTCAGACGCTCAAACTGGTTTGCCGAATCCGGCTCCGCTGCCCGCGAATGCGGCCAGCATTCACGGCACAGTGAAAAGCACCGACGGGACAGACTACGAGGCGGCGCGGGTCGAGTTGGAGTTGGGTGGAGGGCCGCCTACATTCCAGGAGACGGACGACGAAGGGACTTTCACATTCAAGAACCTGCCGGCTGGGACGTTCGAGCTCGTCGTTTCCTCAAACGGCTTTGAAACTCAGAAGGTCGCCGGTGTGCTCGACACCGGACAGGCACTTGAGATCAATACGATCACGTTGCCGGTTGCGAACGCGGCCACTGAAATCCGGGTATCCGCTGAGTCCCAGGAAGAGTTGGCTCAAGAGCAGGTCAATGTCGAAGAGAAGCAGCGGGTATTGGGTGTGATTCCGAACTACTACGTCAGCTACGACCGCGACCCATTGCCGTTAACCACCCGGCAAAAGTTTCAGCTCGCGTGGAAGACAGAGATTGATCCGGTGTCGTTTGCGTTGGCGGGCGCCATCGCCGGGGTCGAGCAGGCCCATAACGCCTTGTCGGGATATGGGCAGGGCGCACAGGGATACGGGAAACGCTTCGGCGCCAATTATGCGGATGGGTTCGTGGGCACGATGGTGGGCAACGCGATCCTTCCCTCATGGTTCAAGCAGGATCCACGGTACTTCTACAAGGGAACCGGAAGTGTGGTCTCGCGGGCTGCCTATGCGATTGCCAATTCGGTGATCTGCAAGGGCGACAACGCGCGATGGCAACCGAATTATTCCGCGATTATTGGCGGGCTCGCCGCCGGCGGCATTGCGAACCTTTATTATCCGGCGAGCAGCCGCAGCGGCGTTACCGTGAGCTTTGAGAATCTGGGGATTGGGACCGCCGGAACCGGAGTGCAAAACCTCTTTCAGGAATTCCTGGTGCGCAAGTTCACGCCAAGATTGCGCCGCACCTCTAGTTCAAACTCGCATTGAACAAGATTGTCAATCAGCGAGTGATTCGACAAGCCGCGTCATTTCTTCTTCCTGGTGCTCGATCGATTCCACTAATTTGAATTGGGTGCGGCAGCGGTCGAGGTTGTGGCCTTCACGGTGAACCTTGAAGTAGGCGTCACCTGCCAGAAAGTCGGCCAGAAAACGAATGCCGACTTCGAAGGTAATCAGTTTTCCCGAGAAAGCGAGAAATTCCTTTTCGGATTTGGTCAGAAATCCGCCCGCCGCCGACAGATAGCCGCGCACCAGCGCCTCGAACATGGGAAATTGCATGGTGACTTTGCCGAGGTCTCGCTCGTCCTCGGCGGCGGGGCTGGTGGTGGTCCGCACCATGTCGCCAAAATCGTAGAGCGCCAGGCCCGGCATTACAGTGTCGAGGTCGACAACGCAGATCCCTTCGCCGGTGACTTCGTCGAAGAGTACATTGTTGAGCTTGGTGTCGTTATGGGTGATGCGCTCGGGAAGATTTGCGTCAAGAAGAATTCCTGTGATGGATTCGTGCCGTAACGCGAAATCGATCTCGGGTTGGGCGAGCGCGGCGCGATGGCAAATATCGGCGTCAACGGCCTGGCGGAGCGCAGCGAAGCGTTTGGGGGTGTTGTGAAAATCGGGAATGGTTTCGTTCAGGCGCGGAGGAGGAAGGCTGGCGAGCTGCCGCTGGAAATGGCCAAAGACGCGAGCCGCCTCAAAGGCCTGAGACGTGGATTCGGCAGTATCGTATGTGCGAGCGCCATCGACAAAACGATAGGCGCGCCAGGTTTCGCCATCAGCGTCAACGTGCCAGGATCGGCCGTCAAGCGCGGGAATGAGCATGAGCACAGCGCGGGCGCTCTCGGGTTCGCCGGCCGCCTGCGCAGCCAGGTGCGACGTAACGCGCTCGATGTTCTGCATGACTGCGGCCGGGTTGCGGAAGACATGGCGATTGATGCGCTGCAGAATGAAGCGGATTGACAAGCCGGCCGCATCGCAGGTGACACGATAGGTGTCGTTGATGTGGCCGTTGCCGTAGGGCTCGAAGCCGGAAACCTGGCCCTGAAGCTGGAACTGGCTAGCGGCGTTAAGAACGTTGGCCGTTGCGTTCATGACCAGAGCTTTTCGGGATAGATGCCGCGGGCGATGAGGGCACGCACGCTTTCGATGACGCGCGGGCGGTCTTCGCGATAGGTGACGCCAAACCAGGAATCATTGGTATGCAAAACCTTGACTCGCGCCTGCCCATCGTGGACCAGCTCGCCAACGGTGTTGGGGATCAGGCACTCGGCCTTCGTGTCGGAACCGTTCCGTTCGAGGAATTCAGCAAAGCGCTCGCGGAGCTGATCAAAGATGCGGGGTGTGAAGGCCCACATGTTCATCGAGACCGGCTCGTCACCGGAGAGCTTGGTCACGTTGCCGGCGGCGTCGGTGTTGCGCGCGCCGTTGCCGTCGCGCTCGATCTTGGTGAGCTCGCCTATGCCTTCGAGAAAGCCTTCTTTGGAGACATGGCACACTCCGCGCGCAACCGTTCCAAAGTCAGAGAGTGTGTTGCGCAGAACGAAGCCGACCATGGCGTAATCGGGAGAGCCGGAGGTGAGATGACCGGCGAGTTCAAGATAACCCTGCGCTCCGTAGAAGTCGTCGGCGTTGATGGCGGCGAATGGTTCGTGGATAACGCTGGCGGCCGCCAGGACAGCCTGAGTGGTGCCCCACGGCTTGGTGCGGCCGGCCGGAACGGAGAACCCGGACGGAATCGCTTCAAGCGATTGAAAGACGTAGTCGACGGCGACACGTTTTTCGAAACGCGAGCCCACGGTTTCACGGAATGCGTCTTCGATGTCTTTACGGATAACGAATACGAGCTTTCCAAAGCCCGCGCGGAGAGCATCGAAGATGGAGTAATCGATGATCGTTTCACCGCCGGGACCGACAGGGTCGATCTGCTTGAGGCCACCGTAGCGGGTGCCCATGCCCGCGGCCAAAATGAGAAGTGTTGGAGAGGATATTGCTGTCATTTGGGTTGAATTCTTCCTGCAGTGTTTGGATTCAATGGAATGGTATAACAACGGGCCGTAAGGGCACTATCGGCCAAGGTACAGCCAGAGCCCTAAGTTCGAAGTTCACAGTGACGAGGCTCTCCCCAGGAAGGCTTGTGGGTCCCGAACCCGCTGTGTATGCGACGCTGGTCTGCTAGAGTGGGTTGCCATGAGAAACCGCTCGGCTGGGATAGCGCCAGAGAAAGAGCGCACCGCCTGAAGAGGTCGAACCAGCATGGCTCTAAAGGCCAAATCGGAACAGGAGCTGAATCACGAGCTGTCGTACTACACCCTGGCTCATTCCGATCCCAGTTTTATCCACCAGCACGCGGTGGATGCATTTGCCGCACAGAACACCGATGAATCCTCAAAACCAATCTCGGTTGTCTTTGCGCTGGTCGGGTTGTACCTGCACGTGGAGAAAAACTTCACCGGCAGGCAAGTGCAGGAAGCGCACATGCGCCTGGCCAAGCGGCGGCGCCAATGGATCCGGCCGGCCCTACCGGAGTTTCGGGGCGCGATCAGGATTCGCGATGTGCTGGCCGCGGAGCCTGGGACAGCGCGAGACGCCATGATCCATGCGTGGTGCGCGGATGTTTGGCGAGCCTGGCAAGCGAGCAAGACGCCGATCGTTGCCCTTGTCAAAGACGAGTTGGGAATCGAGTAAAAGCATCCCGCACGCCTTGCGGTTTGGCTGCCCTGCGTGATTGACTGGTTGCCGGAAAGGTGACGGCGATTATGGCGTACGTACTTGCGCTGGACCAGGGAACCACGAGTTCGCGGGCAATTCTGTTTGACGAGGTCGGCGCGATTGCCGCCGTGGCGCAGAAGGAATTCCAGCAGTTCTACCCGCAGGCTGGATGGGTCGAGCACGATCCGACCG
>JBEKPO010000118.1:0-12255 GCA_049520675.1 Occallatibacter sp.
GTGTACGTTTGGCGGACGAGGAAGTTAACACGCTTGTCGAGAAGCGTCTTCAGCTGCTGACCTGTCCAACGCAGAGGGAGGTAAAGGCTGCGGTACTTTTCTTCTTGGAACCCGGCGTCCCGTGTATGGCGGAACACCCGCTCAATGAGGTCGGTCCGAATCGCCGCAACAATCTTGATGTTTTGGACTTGGAGGAAGTCCCTCATCGTCTCGATTAGGCTGCGAATCAGGAGATACCGAAAACTATCGTCAACCCAGTTCTCGTCCAGCCGATCGATGCAGATGAAATAATTGTGCGCGGAATCGGAGAACACGTCCTCCTTTAGGTAGGTTAAGACGTCGGTGAGCTCCCGCATCTGGATCGAGTCGATTACCGTCTTTCCTCTTTGGACGACCTCTGCCCGCTCCTCGTCCGTCAGCCTGGAAGCCGCTCCTACGCCGAATTCCGCGGATGGGATTCTTGCGTCAATACTTGCCTTTAGGTTCTCCTCTATGCGGCGCGTTATCTCTTTGATTCGGTATTCCGTCTCCTCCCAGAACTGGTCGCCCCACTCCAACAGGTACTTAATCGCGCGCTCCTTGTGTGGGTCTCGGGCGAAAGCAAGCTTAATCCGGTCAAGAAAGGTCCGGGTGTCGGTTAGGGTTCTCAGATCGTACCTACTCTTCAGCAATTCGACTGTAAACACATGCCGCCAGAGAAGCTTAAAGAACAGGTCGAGCTTCACCCCCGCTTCCAAGAAGAACTGGAGAATTGTCGAATTTGTGAGGTAGTTGAAGGAAAGCGTTTCTGGGTTGATGACAATGGCTTCGGTCTCAGCGATTAATTGCCTCAAGAGAGCGCTCTTACCAGCTCCAGTTCTTCCCAGTATGATCCGCCGCCTGTCGGAGCAGTCACGGAGCACCTCCAGGTCTCCGGTGTCTACGAAGCATTGCGTGAGGAATTTTGCATCTTCCTCGGCGGCGGCCGCGCCGATAGAGGCGTGCCTTCGGAACACGAACTTTTCGTGGGTAGCCATCTCTTCAGAACCTTCCTTGGCAACCACTATAACCCCGGGGTTCCGAGTCCTCTCGGTCTGTGGGCGGAGAGCTTTCCCGAACGCGATGGAAGGGCCCCGATTCTGAGACGTGGAGACGACGAAAGCCCGCCGAGTGACTATCATCCCGAGCGACCGCAGCGCAGCGAAGGGAGTCGAGAGCCATGCCCTGAGCGAAGGTCGCGTAGGCGACCGGAGTCGATGGGGATCTGCGGTTTCCCCTGCGTGTTTAGGGAAGGAATCTCACCCATCATGCCTGGCGCCCCTTGTTCCCTCGTTCCCTGTTCTCCATCGCCTCCGCTGTCTCGTTCTCCCAATTCTCCTCCGATCTGGGGAGATCGGCCGCCGTGAGCCCGCCGTGCCGTTCCTCGCCCAGAAGCTCCGCGGTAATCTCGTCAGCCCAGAATTGTCCGCGCCGCCTCCTCGCCGGCAACTGCTCCTTCTTCTCGGCGAGCGTTACCAACAGCCGCGCGCTCCCCATCTTCCCTTTCAGCGCATCCTTCAGCAGCAGTTTGGCCAGCTCCTCGCTGTTCTCCGCCACCGCCCGGTCCGCGGCCTTCTTCAGCTTCGCCGCCCCATTCCCCCGCCACTTGCGCTTTGGCTTTTCCGGCGGCGCCGCCGCGCACGCTACCGGGGTCCCCATTGAGCTGTCTTTGCTCGTTAGGGTGGCTCGTTCCTCGCTCCGTTGCTCCCTCGTTCCCCTGTTCTCTCGTCCCCTGTTTCCCTGCATTTTCACGCTCGCCATCTTCGACCCCCTCCGTAGTCCCCGGCCTCTGATCACCGGCCACTGAACACTGACCGCTGGTCCCCAGCACCCTCCGCCAGTACCTCTCTTCTGCCAGCTTCTCCAGCGTCTTGCCGCCCTCCGGAACAATGCCGTACACCACCTTGCAGCCCATCGTTGCAAGGGTGGATTCGTGCGAGTTTGGGCGCTCCAGAAAGGGATGAACGCTGGCAAAACGCTTGAAAGTTGGACGCAAATTGACAGAGAACCGGAGCTTCGCTCGGGGCGGGGTAGACGCCGACCCGCTGACTTGCTGACCCGCTCGGGCAAGTGAGAGGAAGGCAGCGGGAAGGGGTCCGCGAGTCAGCGGAGGTAGCGGGGTTAGCGGAGCTGGCCCGGTTAGTAAGGAACCGACGCAGATCCCCATTCGACTCCGGTCGCTTACGCGACCTCCGCTCAGGGCAGGCTTTCGACTGCGTCAGGCCGAAAGTCGGCCAAACTACGCTCAAGTGACAACTTAAATCGCGCTTTACTTGGCGGGCGCGAGAATGCTACAGTCCAACGCATCCCCCGGGTCCAGTTCTCTGAAGGATCACCACAGGAGAATCGCCAATGTATTGCGCGAAGTGTGGAACCGAGTGCCAGCCGGAATACAAATTCTGCAGAAGCTGTGGAGCTGCGGTAGGGAGCAACGGCCAGGGGGCGAGCGCCGCGACGCCGGCCGCGCATCCTGCTGTGGCGATGCCGGTTGGGCAAGCTGCGCCGGCGGTGCAAGCGGCTGCGGGTTGGCCGGCAGTTCCGCCGGGGATGCCGCCGGGAATGCCCCCCGGAATTCCGCCGGGGATGGTGCCGGTGGTGTACCAGGCCTACCCTGGGGGACCGCAGCAGGTATATTACGTTCCCGCGCAGGGGACGCAGGCGCATGGGGCAGGATTCCTGGAAGGCGTGAGCTCGAAGATCAGAGAGCTGGCTTCGACGGACAAGTTGGAGGGGTTCAGCCTGAGCGAAACATTCAGCGAGACCTTCAGGCACCACGGGGCCGATGCCGTGGAGGAGTACGTGATGGTGGGCTCATCGCGGACCACGCCGCCGATTGAGCTGGTGGAAACGGGGTGGCCCAAGCCGTGGATGTTCTTCAGGCAACTGGCGCTGTTCGCGATTGCCTTTGCAGCGCTGTACGCGGTTTTCAAATTCACGGGGAATACGCCGCTGGTGCCGGCGATCCTGTTCATGGGTGCATTTGCGGTGCCGGTGGCGGTGCTGATCTTCCTGTTCGAGATGAACACGCCGCGCGATGTTTCGGTGGTGGTGCTGGGAAAGCTATTCATCATGGGCGGGTTGGCGGCGATTTGCGCGGTTTCGTTTGAATATATGAATACGCTGGCCGGCAAGCTTCCTGGAGTTGTGGAGGAGACCGCGAAGCTGGCTGCAGTGCTGCTGGTGATGCGCAGCGCACGCTACAAATATGAGCTGAATGGAATCCTGTTTGGGGCGGCGGTGGGCGCGGGATTTGCGGCGTTCGAGACAAGCTACTACGGGCTGAATGCATTCCTACCGGCGTTGATTCAGGGGCTAGTGCAGCAGGGGATGCAGGCGCAGCAGGCTTTTACCGCGGCGACGCAGACGATGGTGGACAGCCTGGTGCTGCGGGGGATTCTGGCTCCATTCGGACACATGCCATGGACGGCGATCGCAGCGGGCGCGTTCTGGCGCGTGAAGCAGGACAGGCCGGTAAGCCCATCGATGCTGCTGGATCCGAGTTTCCTTAAGACATTCGCGATTCCTGTGGCCATGCATACGCTTTGGGACGCGTCGGTGGTTTTCCCGAATATTCCCTCGGTCCTGAACGTCCTGCTCTGGATTGGCACGGGAGTGACGACCTGGTACGTTCTATTCGGCCTGATTCAGCAGGGATTACGGCAAGTCAGAGATGCGCAGAAGTCGCAATTGCAGACCACACTGACCAACGTGGAGGCGACACTGGGGCTGGGGATGAAGGCGGCGGTTGTACCGAGGTCTGTGCCGGTTGCTTAAGGTGTGTCGGGGGAGATGAGGCGCAGAGAAGCACGCTGCACCGGCAAGACGAAGGCAGGTTGAACGGTAAAGCAAGGGGAGATAGAACGTATGGCTTTCTGCGGTAAGTGTGGCACGCAATTGGATGGCAGCGAGCGGTTCTGCGTGAAGTGCGGGGCTCCCGTGGCTGCGAATGGAGCGGCGGCGCCGGCACCGGCAGTTCAGACCCCAGTGGTTGCAGCACCGGCAGCGCCCGCACAGGGTCCGGTGATGGCGGCGCCGGCGGTTCCGGGACAGGCAGCTCCGCCTTTCGCCGCTCCGGGTCCTTATGCGCCGGGGCCGATTCCCATCGCCATGGGCGCGCCGCCTGCACCTGCGAAACGCGGCGGATGGCTCTGGGGATTAGTTATTGCCGGAGTTGTGCTCTACGGACTGTACTATCTCGGGACACACAATCAGCAGACCGGAGGAACAGGGACAACGCCGACACAACCGGGCGCAGCGACCCAGCCGGGAGCCACGCCAACAACCGGGGCTGCGCCGCAGCCAGGTGTCGCTGTGCAACCGGGAGATCCTGGACCGGGAGGTTCGAACGCGGCGCTGGTGGGGCTACAAGACGTCTCTGGAGATTGGCGGGCGCTCAACGGATCGCTCCAGGAGTACAACGTGAAGTGGGTGAACCGTTCGACTGTGACAATTCAGTCGTCGGTACTGGAGTGCGATCAGTATGACGCCAACAATGAGGTGCTGGCGCAGAATCGAACCAACCTGAACGGGCCCCTTCAGCCGGGCGGGACGGGCACCTACAATCCGTTCAATATGGGAACGGTGCAGCAGGGACTGAACTCAGTGAATTGCGGGATTGTGGCGGTGACTCCGGCGCAGTGAAAAAGTGCCGTGAATAAAGGGGGGCGCCCGAAACGGTCCGCCCTCCCGCTTCCCCTTTGGCAAAATTCAAAGCGCGGAACCGCAGGTCCACATTCGACTTCGGCCTAACGCGACCTGCGCTCAGGGCAGGCTTTCGACCCATTTTGGTGTTGAGGCGCGCCAAAACTCTTTCAAGATGACCGCTGCACTGATGCGGCGATTTGGACTTGGGTCATCTAAACGGCGCGGGATGCAAGCACCTCAAGAAAGCGAGCCAGCCAGGTGGGATGCGCAGGCCAGGCTGGACCGGTAACCAGGTTGCCGTCGACGACGGCGCCGGTGATGTCGACGGTGACATAAGTGGCGCCGGCGAGTTCCACTTCAGGCGCGCAGGTGGGATAGGCATTGAGCTTTCGCCCTTTGAGTACACCGGCGGCAGCGAGCAGTTGTGGACCGTGGCAGAGAGCGGCAATGGGCTTGTTGGCCTTGGCAAAGTGACGAATGATGTCGAGGACCTTGGGATTGAGACGCAGGTACTCCGGAGCGCGACCGCCGGGGATGACAAGGCCATCGTATTGCGCCGGATCGAGGTCGTCGAAGGTGGCGTTGAGCGTGAAGTTGTGGCCTCGTTTTTCGGTGTAGGTCTGGTCGCCTTCGAAGTCGTGGATCGCGGTGCGGACCTGATCGCCTTTTTTCTTGCCGGGGCAGACGGCGTGCACGGTGTGGCCAACCATCTGCAAGGCCTGGAACGGCACCATGACCTCGTAGTCCTCGACGAAATCGCCGGCGAGCAAGAGAAGTTTTGCGGATTTCATGAAGTGAATTCCTCCGCACCAAGTTTGCCACAAGGTGACGAGCTCCGCAGGGCGCGCCTCTTCGAATTCGCGGGCCAGAGCGATGGCGCGCGTATACTGCTGAAAAAACCGGCGGTGCACAGAGAATGAGCCTGGCGACGGTGTGGACAGTCTTGTACGTGGCGTGGATCTTGCTGGAGATTGCGATCGCGATCGGTACGCGGACGCGAAGCAAAGAAGGCAAGGTACAGGACCGCGGAACCCAGATTCTTTTGTGGGTTGTGATCCTTCTCTCGCTGACTGCAAGCGGCTGGATGCGGCACCTTGAGCCGGCCGACATGCATGGAAGTGAACGCTGGCTGCGCCCGGCGAGCGTGACGCTGCTCGCAGCGGGGCTGGCAGTGCGCATCGCGGCGATCTTGACGCTGGGTAAATGGTTCAGTGCGAATGTCGCAACGCACGAGAAGCAGACGATCCAGCGAGCAGGGCTATATAGGTTCGTCCGGCACCCTTCGTACCTCGGCATGGAAATCATTTTTCTCGCGATCGGCTTGCACGCTCATGATTGGGCCTGCCTGGCGGCCGCGTTCGTGCCTCCCACGATCGCGGTTCTCTATCGGATTCACGTGGAAGAGGCGGCGCTGATGGGCGCATTTGGCGAGGACTATGCGGCGTATATGAGAACGACGAAAAGATTGATTCCCGGCGTCTATTGAGCGAGCCGGAAACGAGTTTACGCTGTTGTCAATTCGGCAACGATCTGCTCTGACTTGCAGACGTAGAATTCTTGCATGGCTGCGGCCAATTCTCTAGCTGTCCTGAATGAGCGCATTGTTGCTTGCGAGCTTTGCCCGCGCCTGCGCACGCATTGCACAGCAGTTGCGCGGGTGAAAAGGCGGGCCTATCGCGATTGGGAGTACTGGGGAAAGCCGGTGCCCTCATTCGGCGACGAGATGGCGCGCGTGCTGGCGCTGGGACTGGCGCCGGGGGCGCACGGTTCGAATCGAACTGGCCGGCCGTTTACTGGAGACGGATCGGGAAATTTCCTATATCCGGTGTTGCACGCGGCGGGTTTCGCCTCGCAACCGACAGGAACCTCGCGTGAAGACGGCTTGAAGTTGAAGGGCCTGTGGATCACCTCTGTGGCGCGGTGCGCGCCGCCCGGGAACAAGCCGACGCCTGAGGAACTGCGCAACTGTTCGCGATGGCTCGACGAAGAATTGCGTCTGCTGAAGGATCTGCGCGTAGTGGTTTGCCTGGGCCGCGTCGCGTTTGACGGTTTGCTGGCGCACGAGGCCCGAGCGGGCCGATTGCCATCGCGGACGGGGATTCGGTTTGCGCACGGCGCAGAGTACAAGCTGCCGAGCGGGCTGACCGCGATTGCCAGCTATCACCCTTCGCTGCAAAACACGAATACCGGGAAGCTGACGCGGGCGATGTTGCTGAAGATCTTTAGACGAGCGCGCAAACTGGCGGAGCTGTGAGGACCGATGGCGGGTCGCGTGGCGGCGGAAGGGAGCAGTTGAGATGGAGCGGTTGGAGAGAGCGATCTTGAAAGATGTCTCGCTTGATGAGGTGACGCCGAAGCCGCGCGGGCCGAAGAATCCCGTCGATCACTGGTCGCCGGCGATCTTGCTGGAGCGCGCTGCATATTTGCGCAAGTTGGCGAAGCATGGGAATGGGTCGACATCCGAGGTGCTGAAGGAGTATCCGCAGCATTTCGCGATGCTTTCGTATCGGAGCCGCAGCGGCGAGGCCGAGGTGCATGAGGTGTTCGCTGACTTATTTTGCGTGCTGGCAGGGAGCGCCACGCTGGTGACCGGCGGAGCCGTGGTGGGAGCGCGCACGGTTGAGACGGCGGAGATTCGCGGGCCATCAATCGATGGCGGCATAAGCCAAAAATTGAGAGCAGGCGATTTGGCGCACGTGCCGGCGGGCACGCCGCACCAAATGATGCTTACGGGAGACGAAACGATTACCTGCCTGGTGATGAAGGTGCAGGAGGTCTTATAGGATGACAAAGCTACAGAACTACGCTGGCAGCCGTAGCACCTGAATCTCCGCCGGCAGTTGGCCGCAAGGCTGAATGAATTAATTGGTTGGCGGGTTCGCTGCACTCGGTGCGCCCATATCGCGAACTTGGATGGCATCGAAGATCACGTACCCGGTGGTTGAACTGAGAGAGAGCGGTTCGGTATCCGAATCGGCGACGAACGTTCCAACAACATACTGCGCCGTACCGCTGGCGGCGGCACCAGTGGCCGCGGCGCCGGACAGATTTACCGGGCTGGAACTATTCTGCCCGCCGGTGAACGCCGTGGCGAAGTTGGTGTTCCAGAAAGCCTCGAAAATTTGCACGACATACTATGTCCGGCGGTAAGCCCAGTTATTTGAATCGTCACCGCGCCCGAGGGATATTCGGAGTATGCTCCCCCCCGACACGAGTGAGCGATAACCCGCATCCCATGTGGCGGGCGGCGCGCCGTACTGACCGTAGGGAGTTTGTACGGCTTGGACCATGATGGGCGCGGACCCAAAAGTGATGAGGCCGCCGTTGCCGGATGGGGATTGCGCGATAAACTTCACCCCGTTTACAGTCGCGCTTGGGCCAGCTGTGACTGCGGCAAAAAGCGTCCCCCCTGCCAGGACATCCGACGGGCGCCCAGTCTCGTTCACACATGCAGCCCAGGTCATATCCGCGGCGCTCGCCCGGGACGATGCACCGATCGAGATTGCCGCTGCCGCTGCCATTGTCAGCAAAACGCGCATAGCTCTTGTCCAATTCCCAAGTTCGGGGAGATTTTGTCCAATTCCTGAGTTCGTGGAGAATTACCGGGCGAGTATAGCAGATGGCCTAAGGAGGCATGCAGCCCGTCGAGATCAGCCGTCTGTCATTTTGTTGATTCGATGGAGCGGGAGACCGGGATCGAACCGGCGACATTCAGCTTGGGAAGCTGACGTTCTACCACTGAACTACTCCCGCCCGCGGCAGAATTGTGGCACTCCGAAGTATAGCAAGATTGATCGGGAGCGTTGTCGATTCGGGTAGAGTCTGCAGACACTACTGTCGATTCGGGCGCTTTTGCGCCGGCGGGGAATGCCGCTATAGTCAAGAGCGGACTGGAAGAGGCGAGCGAGCCATGAGAATGAACAAGCTATGGCCGGATGCGCGGGCGGCGCTGGACGGCGTGGTGCGCGACGGGATGCTGCTGGCCATCGGCGGATTTGGCCTTTGCGGCATTCCCGAGGCGCTGATTCTGGCCTTGCGCGACTCGGGAGCGCGCGACCTGACAATTGCCAGCAACAATGCGGGCGTGGACGGATGGGGACTGGGACTGCTGCTGGAGAGGCATCAGGTGAAGAAGATGATCTCGAGCTATGTGGGGGAAAACCAGGAATTTGAGCGGCAGTTTCTGACGGGCGAACTGGAGGTGGAGTTTTGTCCGCAGGGAACGCTGGCTGAGCGCATGCGTGCAGGCGGCGCGGGAATCCCTGGGTTTTATACGCGCACGGGAATCGGCACTCAAGTTGCCGAGGGGAAAGAGCACAAGGAGTTCGACGGCCTGACGTACATTCTGGAACGGGGCATTGTGGCCGATGTGGCGCTGGTGAAGGCATGGAAGGCAGACCTCAACGGAAACCTGATCTACCGGCGAACAGCGCGGAACTTCAATCCAAATGCCGCCGCTTGCGGTAAGTTCACGGTTGCGGAAGCCGAGATCGTGGTCGAGCCAGGAGAGCTTGATCCGGACGAGATTCACACGCCGGGGATTTATGTGCACCGGCTGGTGCACAATCCGCATCCGGAAAAGCGCATTGAAAAGCTGACGACTCGCGAGGGGTGACGATGGCCTGGAATCGGCAACAGATGGCGGTGCGCGCGGCAAAGGAACTCGAGGACGGATTCTACGTGAATCTGGGCATCGGCATTCCAACCCTGGTAGCGAATTACATTCCGGCAGACATCGTGGTGACACTGCAGTCGGAAAATGGGCTGCTGGGCATGGGGCCGTTTCCGCGTGAATCGGAGGTTGATGCCGATCTGATCAATGCGGGCAAGGAGACGGTAACCTTCGTGCCTGGAGCCGCGACGTTTTCGAGCGCCGACTCATTCGCCATGATCCGCGGAGGGCACATTGACCTGGCAATCCTGGGCGCGATGCAGGTGTCGGAACGCGGCGACCTGGCGAACTGGATGATTCCGGGCAAACGCGTCAAGGGCATGGGCGGCGCGATGGACCTGGTTTCGGGCGTACGCCGCGTGATTGTTCTGATGGAACACAACACACCCGATGGCGGCGCCAAGCTGCTGCACAAATGCACATTGCCGCTGACAGGAACGAGAGTGGTCCATCGCGTGATTACCGATCTATGCGTGGTCGATGTAACTCCGGGGGGATTCGAGCTGAAGGAGTTGGCGGAGGGAGTGACACGCGAAGAGGTGGAACGACGGAGTGAGGCGCAGGTCAGATAGGGGCGGCGGAGTTATCTGTGTTAGCTGAGTGTTTGCGGGGTTAGCGGAGTCAGGGCTTCCAGGAGGGTTTGCGTTTTTCAAGAAACGCCGCGATGCCTTCGCGAAAGTCGGCGGTTTCGCGAGAGAGCGCGTTAGCTTCGAGCGCCTGGGCGACGGCTGAATCGAGCCACGATTTGTGCTGCGCGGCTAAAAGCCGCTTGGTTGCTTTGAGCGATTCGGGACTATTTGTGAGTAGCACCTCGGCCAGCGCAGCGACCCGTTTCGCGAGTTCCTCTGGCGCGACAATTTCGTTGACAAGTCCGAGACGATGAGCCTCGGCGGCATCAAAGATCCGGCCGGTCAGCAGCAGATCCCGGCTTCGCTTGTCCTGGATCTGCAAGACAAGAAAAGCGGACACCAGCGCGGGCACAAATCCGATGCGCACTTCGGTGAAACCGAACCTCGCCGCCGGAGTGGCTAGCGTGAAGTCGCAGAGGATGGCTAGTCCTGCTCCGCCGGCGATCGCGGCGCCGTGCACCGCAGCAATCGTCGGCATGGGCATCTCATACAAGGCGAGGAAGAGCCTGGCAATCCGCTCCGCATCGTCGAGATGCGTTGCCGCGCTCTGGCCCTGCATGGCCTGCAACGCCGATAGATCCAAGCCGGAACAAAACGACTGGCCGGCTCCGGCCAGCACCAACACACGACAGTCGCTTGAAGCAGCATCCTCGAACGCGGCGATCAGCTCCTGCTGCATTTCGGGCGTCATGGCGTTGCGGCGCTCGGGACGATTCAGCGTGACAGTCCGGATGGGGCCGCTGTCGTCAACGACGATGGTCGAGTAGGTCTTCAACGGGACTTCCCTCGGTGACGGCTCTCTCTCGAAGAGCAGCAAGATCCATCTTAAGCGGAAGCTCCGGCACTGGCCGCGATCTCTGCGCTTGCGTGGATCAGTTCGTCCAACGGACGGATCGCCTGAACCTGCGCGCCACATTCCGTCAACGTCGAAAGCAATACCTCAGTGGGAATATTCCCGACCAGCGCGTCCTGCGCGAAGGGGCAGCCACCGAGCCCGCCGGTCGCCGAGTCGAAGCGCCGGCAGCCTGCGTCGAATGCCGCGCGGATGCGCGATGGAGCTTCGTTCCGTCGGGCGTGAAGATGAACGCCGATTTCGATCTCCGGATGAGACGCGATTACGGCGGCTACCGTTTCTGCGATTCGTTCAGGTGGTGCAAGCCCGACCGTATCGGCGAGAGAGATGGCTTGCGCACCGAGGTGCGCCAGTTGTTCGCACGCTTCGACCACGGCAGGGACGCCCCAAGGATCATCGTAGGGATTCCCGAATGCCATGGAAAGATAGGCGACAACATCCAGACCGGCACCTTTGGCCAACGCGACGACAGCTTCCAGTTCGTCGAGAGATTCCCGCGGAGTTTGATGTTGATTGCGGCGAAGAAACGCCGGCGAGATGGAGTAGGGAAAGCCGAGCGTGCGGACGCCCTTTGCGCGGACGGCGCGCTCTGCGCCTTTGCGATTGACGACGATGCCGATGATCTCGACCTGAGGTGGAGAGTTCAGAAGCTCCAGCACACGCTCGGAGTCGGCCATTTGCGGGACTGCGGTTGGTGAAACGAAACTGACAGCATCGATGTGGGTAAAGCCTGCATCGATCAGGGTGCGAAGGTAGGCGGCTTTAGTTTCCGACGGGATGCGGCCAGGCAGACCCTGCCAGGCGTCACGCGGGCACTCGATGATTTTGACGGTGTCTTGGCCCATCTTTGTGCCCTCCCCCCCGGTGCCCCTGTCTGTGCAAACAAATACGTTGCTTTCATCAGCCTAGGCGATGCCGTCGCCTGCAAATAGCAGGAAAAAAATGAGTTGCCTGCAGATTGTTGCATTGCGGAATTCGGTGACTTCGATCACACGCGGCGTTCATTTTTTTGCGTTTTTGACCATTTTTGACCGCGATTTTCAGGCCAGTTTATTCAAAGGCAAAGAGTTAGCAGGAAAAAGTGCTCGAAAAAAAATTTCTCGGCCGCCCCATCATTTGGAGGGCGGAAGAAATCGATGCTGCAATCATTGTGCGCTCGCCAGGGAAATAATCTGCACTGTGCAGTAGAATTTTATTCCTTTCTGAATGAGGAGGATGCGGCAGGGCGGGGGATGTCGAATCTCTTGACAGGCTTCGGGTGCCGTCGGAACGGAACTCCAGGTGCGTGAACGGAGCAGCGGCCACTGGAAAAGCTTGCCCGGCTCCGGCGCAGGAAACCGATTGCGTATCAGAAGGCTCAGTATTCTCTCTCCTGTTCGAAGAGAATAAGGATTCAAGCCGGTCGAGGAGTTCATTATTTCCCCGGCGCCAGGATTTCC
>JBEKPO010000119.1:0-12067 GCA_049520675.1 Occallatibacter sp.
TCCGCGCCCAAACGGCCGACACCATCGATCCCACGCTGCGCGGCCAGGTGGATCGCATCGCCACGCAGGTGCTCGAGGCTACTGGCGTGCCATCGGCGTCTGTTGCTGTGGTGCAGCACGGCAAGCTCGTTTATACGCACGCTTACGGCAGTGCGCGCGTGGCCACGGGATCGTCTCCGGCCGTCCTGGCAACGCCGGAGATGCGCTACTCCATCGGGTCGATTTCGAAGCAGTTCACGGCGACGGCGATTTTGCTTTTGCAGGAGCAGGGCAAATTGAGCATCGACGATCCTGTCGGCAAGTACATTCCCGGTCTCACGCGGGGCAATGAGGTGACCATCCGCGAAATCCTCTCGCACACTTCCGGCTACCAGGACTACTGGCCCGAGGATTATGTGATGACGACGATGAAGGGTCCTGAAACCGCGCAACAGATCATCGACACCTGGGGCAAGAAGCCGCTCGACTTCGAACCGGGGACGCAGTGGCAGTACTCGAACACGAATTTCGTTATTGCCGGGAGCATCGTGGAAGTGGTCTCCGGCGAGTACTACTGGGATTTTCTGAGCGAGCACATCTTTCGCCCGCTGGGCATGAAGTCGGTGTGGAACTCCGACGCCATCAAGCTCACCGAGGTGGACGCTACGCCGTATGTGCGGAATGCGCTCGGCCCGCTGCGGGTTGCGCCCAAGGAGGGGATTGGCTGGATGTTCGCGGCCGGCGAGCTGGCCATGACGCCGCACGACCTGGCGCTTTGGGACGAGAGCCTTTTGTCTCGGTCGGTCCTGAAGCCGGGGAGCTATAAAGAAATGTTTACCGAAGTGAAGCTGAAGAACGGCGAGGGCTCGCGCTATGGCCTGGGCGTCGAGGTGCGGCAGCGCAACGGCCATCGTTCGATCGAGCACTCAGGTGAAGTCTCCGGTTTCGTCTCGGACAACGAAGTGCTGATCGACGATGGTGCGGCCGTGGTTGTGCTAACCAATCAGATGGCTGTTGATGCCGCAGAGACTATTGCGCAACTCGCCGCGCCGCTGGTCGCCGGCTATCCGCTCACCGCGCCCGAGCAACAGGCACTCGACATTTATCACGGCTTGCAGCAGGGCCACATCGATCGCTCCCTGCTCGCGCCGAATTTGAGCGACTACTTTACTCCCGAGGCTGTCACCGATTTTCAGTCGAGTCTCGCGCCTCTCGGCGAGCCGCTCAGTCTTCGCCAGACCAGCAGCGAACTTCGCGGCGGCATGACCTTTCGCGAGTTCGAGATTGTTTACCCCGGCAGGCGCCTTGAGCTCACTACATATACCTATCCTGACGGTAAGCTCGAGCAGTATCTCATCGCTCCTTCCGAGTAACCAGAGAGGCGTAGAGGCCCATGCGCGCTAACGGTACGCCGAACGCCGGGGAGCACTCGCCGAGCGAATCACTGGGCGATGCGCGGAGCAAGTCGTCGAGTCGGGCGCACTGCGCCGCGTTTTCGTATGCGATCTCTTGCGTCAGCCGGTTCATGATTCTTCGCGACCGCGCGCTCGGCTGGACAAAACGCGGCCACGCTCCAGCGGGAATCCATGAGCGGTCTTCACGGCACGCTTTTCCCAGCGCGGCCCATCTCCCCGGTCACGTTCTTGACGCAGTTTTTGTGGAACCCGCGGCCGTTCCCGTCCGGGCCGCGGCTCTGCTTTGCCACGGCATTGGAGAAACCGTGGAGCAGTGGTTCGGGGTGCAGCAACTTCTTGCCGCCAACGGCGTCGCCTCGCTGGTCTTTGACTACTCAGGTTACGGCAAGAGCGCCGGCCGCCCGCATTGGGAGCAGTTTGAGCTCGATGCGATCGCCGCCTTTGCGGTGCTCAAAGAGCTCGCTCCTTCATTGCCCCTCTCGGTTCTCGGCTTCTCGCTGGGTAGCGGCGTGGCCATAGCAGCCATCGATCGGCTCGCCGCCGAGCGCCTCATTCTATGCGAGGCTTTCACATCTTTTCGCGACGCCGCCGTGTCCGCCGGGGTCCCTCGCTTGCTTGCGCGTCTCGTGCCACCCATATGGCATGCGCAGCAACGGCTCGCCGGGTGCAAGGTGCCGGTGCTTATTGTTCACGGAGAGAAGGACCGGCTGTTTCCCATCGCGATGGCGCGCGAGCTGGCCGGATGGTGCGAGCCGCGAGCGGAGGTAGTACTGGTCCCCGACACCACGCACAATCAGCCCTTCAGCAAACCGCACATTTCATACTGGGGGCCGATTATTGAGTGGATGTGCGGATAGGAGTGGGTTTGTGGATAGCTCTCGGGCGCGAAGTTTCAACTCTCACACGAATGGAGCCGGTAGGAAGGGTCGGATTATGATCCGCCTCGCTCTGGTTCTCCGTTGTCGCGGCGTTCCCGATCGAGCCGGTCTTCCTGGTCTTTACGCTCTTCCTCTTCGCGCCGCTTTTTCTGTTCCTCGCGTTCCTCGCGTCCGTCGGCCATGATCAGCGCTCCTCGCCTTTAGTCTAACGATGCCAATTGACGATTGCGAAGCGTTTACACCCCACCGCTGGCGGTCCGATAAACTAGATGCAGACCTATGTTTGAGAATCTTTCCGACAAACTCCAGCGTGTCTTCAAGAGCCTTCGCGGCCAGGGCACTCTCACTGAAGAAAACATCGCCGAAGCACTGCGTGAGATTCGCGTGGCCCTGCTCGAGGCCGACGTCAATCTTAAGGTCGTCACCGACCTGATCGAACACATCCGCGAGAAGGCCGTGGGCAGCGAAGTGCTCACTGCGCTCTCGCCCTCCGAGCAGGTGGTCAAGATCGTGCGCGACGAGCTGGTGGCGCTGCTGGGCAAAGACACCGCGCGTTTCAACTTTGCTTCCAAGCCGCCCACGGTGATTTTGATGGCCGGGTTGCAGGGCTCGGGCAAGACGACGACATCGGGGAAGTTGGCCGCGTGGCTCAAGAAGGGGGGGCACCGGCCCATGCTGGTCTCGGTCGACGTCTACCGGCCCGCCGCGCGCGAACAACTCAAGGTGGTCGCCAAGTCCGTTGAGGCCAGGTTGTACGAGGGAGATCTGAAGGGCGAGGCTGCGGGATCCGCATTGGTCGAACGGCTGGCGAAGGAAGCGCGCCGCGAAGCCGTCATTATGGGTTGCGACACGCTGATCGTCGATACCGCGGGCCGGCTGCACGTCGACCAAGAGCTGATGGCCGAGATGGAGAGCCTAAAAAAACTTCTCGCGCCGCAGGAGATTCTCTTCATCGCCGACGCCATGACCGGCCAGGACGCGGTCAACTCCGCGCAGGATTTTCATGCGCGACTGGGACTGACGGGAGTGGTGCTGACGAAAATGGATGGCGATGCGCGCGGTGGTGCGGCGCTGTCGATTCGCCACGTCACCGGCCAGCCCATCAAGTTCATCGGCGTGGGTGAAAAGCCGGATGCGTTCGAGCCGTTTCATCCGGATCGTATTGTTGGCAGAATTCTCGGCATGGGTGACATGCTGTCGCTCATCGAAAAGGCCGAGTCCACACTCGACCGCAAGAAATCCGAGGAGCTGGCCAAGAAGGCGCTGCTCGGCGACGGCTTTTCGCTCGAAGATTTCCGCGATCAGCTGCGGCAGATCAAAAAGCTCGGGTCGATGGAGAGCATTTTGAAGATGCTGCCCTCGGTCGGTCCCTTCGCCGGCATGCAGCAAGCCGCGGGCCAGGTCGACGAAAAGCAATTCGTGCGACTTGAGGCCATCATCAACTCCATGACGCCGAAGGAGCGGCGCAATCACGAGATGATTTCGGGCACGCGCCGCAAGCGCATCGCGGCCGGCTCGGGAACGAGCGTGCAGGAAGTGAATCAGCTCCTGCGCCAGTACGCGCAGATGGCCAAAATGTTCAAGCAGGTGGGCAGGATGGGCATGGCGAAGAGCATGATGCGCGGGGGCCTCGCGGGGATGGGCGGCAAGCAGCGGTTCGGAAGGTAAGTAACTTCATGACCCTGCTCCAGGACCAACTCGACGAGATTACGGCGAACACGCGCAAGTTGGTGCAGGCTGAGCGCATGGCGATCAATGAGCGTGCGGTCCGCGAGCTGTTTGAGTCCGGCATCGAGGGAAAAATCCTGCCCGTCGGGGCCATGGCTCCGGAGTTCACGCTGAACGATGCTTCCGGCCGGCCGGTGCGATCGGCTGACCTGCTCGCCCTTGGACCGCTGGTTCTCAACTTCTTTCGCGGCCGTTGGTGCCCATACTGCATTACGGAAATCGAGGCCTGGCGCGACCTTCATCCCCGGCTGCGCGAGGCTGGCGTGCTGCTGGCCGCCATTGGCCCGCAAACCCGGCGGCAGAGCGACTTCATGGTGGGCCAGCACGGGCTCCCGTTTCCCGTGCTTTCGGACCCCGGCTGCACGGTCGCGGCGCAATTCGGATTGGCGTACACCATTCCCGACTACCACCGCGACTACTACCGGTCGATTCTTGTAAATATTCCGTTTGTGAACGGCGACGAGTCCTGGCGGCTCATTGTTCCGGCCACCTACGTCATCAGTGCCGCCGGACGCGTCGTGCACGCGCAGGCGCATGCCGATTTTCGCGTGCGGCCCGAGCCGGAAGAGGTGATGGCTGCGGCGATGGACGCGGTGGGTAAGTAGCGCCAGCATCCCACCCTAATCCGCATTTCTGACAGATGTCTTGACGGCGGGAGAAATGGACTATTTTCAACGGGTGCCTGGCCAGCGGGGGTCTGGAGACCCCCGCTACAGCCGGTCTGGAGACCGGCGCTACCCTGAAGCGTTGCAATGGCGATTTACATGGGACTGGCGGCGCGCGACATCAGCAGCATGTACTGGTCCTTGCGCGCGTCGGCCGAGGGATCGCAGTTGTGCTGGGCGCAGAATTTTTCCCCGGTCAGGTAGTCGTAGATAAGGGATGGCACCTGGTAGTGGTGGATGGTCTGATGGCGGACTACTTCGCCGTTTTCTACGACGAGGATGCGGTTCATGTGGATGCTGTCGTCAATGTTATCGAGATAGCGAAAATCCTTGTAACTATCGGTTCCCTCGTCGAGCGGCGGCACATGGTCGGACACCAGGATGATCAGGCTGTTGGGATCGAGCTTGATGAGGCCGCGAACATAGGCAGCGATGGCCTGGGTGCGGTACCAATACTGGTTGGCGGCCCGCAATAACTGCTGGTCGTCATGCGGCGCATTCATTGACAGGACCAGGGGCCGTCGATCGGTGTCGATATCGTGGGGTTCATGGCCGTAGATTGTGAGCACGTAGTTGAGGATCGGCTGCCCGGGATGCTCCTTGAGCGTGCGCGCGATGAAGGCGAGGTTCTGGTTGAACAGATCGCCGTCAAACAAGAAATCCTCGTCCTCCGATATGTTCTGTGCCGTCAGGTAGGTCTCGCGGCTGGGGGCGAATTCACGAGCGAAGTAGATGTTATCGAACCCGATTCCCGTGTAGGCCTTGATGGTGTTGAAGTAGTCGGGCATATAGGCGTTGCTGGCGTAGGTTGTGTAACCGGCGCGGCGCAGGATGGCGGGCATGCAACCTGCCGGATGCCCGGTAAAACTGTTGAATTCAATAAAGGAGATCTTCGACAAAGCAGGCACGCCGCATAGCGCCTCGAACTCCGCCTGGGCGGTCCGGCCGCCGAAGACGGGGGAGATGGAAAACCCCTGGCTGTCGCCGACCAACTGCGCGAAATCGGGATGGCGCGGATCCCTGGAGAAGGTGACGCCGCGGAAGAGGGTTGGGTCCAGCCAGCTCTCGAGCACAACCAGGTACACGTTGTGGCGACTGCCGTTGGTGCGGATGAAATCGGCGGTGGCGGGAATCCGCTGGTCATCCGCGGCGCGCTTGCGGTACGCGGTGGTCTGCGCCATTGCTACCCTGCGCGCCGCCTCGAAATAGACCAGAACTGTGAGGCGGCCGTTATCGTCGAGGCACCCCGCATCGGAGAAATCCATCTGTTCTACGCCCGCGAGAACGAGCCCCGAGACGACGGCATGCGGGAAGAACTCCACCGTCGCAGCCCCCAGGATCAGCAGCGCTGCCAGGGTGAGGGCGCGCCAGATTCGGCGATAGTCGACGAAAGCGAGTAGCAGGACAGCCGGCAGAGCGAGGGCGAACAACAACGCCGCTGTGCCCTCGAAATGCAGCACTTTAAGAAGCTCAGGAAGGTTTCCGACGTCGATGACGCGCAGAACGTCTCCGTAGGCGATGAAATAGAGATCGCAAGCGATATAGGCCATCACCAAGGGGAACGCGGCAACAATGGCTGACAGTTTTCCCCGCCGCAGCGCAAAGCTGAAGGCCCAGTAAAGCGCAAGCAGCAAGGGCACCTCAACACGGAGGTGGGCATGAAGCGGTAATCGACTGCTCCAGCGGCCCAGCGCTTTAGAGAGCCCTTCCATGAAGAGCAGAAAAATGGGATAACGAAGCCACAGGCGGAGGCGAATTTTGTCCGAGGCCTGGCGGGTGAGTTGGCGCCATCGAAATCGACGGACGGAGCTAAATCCGGGCGCGGCTACAGCGCCATTCAGGCTGCCCATGAACTGTCTCCTGACAATCCGTCCATGTTAAAGGAGTGTTACAGGATTGAAAAGAGATTAAAGGGGCGTTAACGGATGGAAATGTGTGGGGTGGGGCGGGCGGACCCGGTCTGCGCGCTGTCTGAGGGGCTTTATGGCTTGCCGCTCGCGCTGCCCTCGGTCGTTGGGCCGCTTTATTTCGCGTCGGCTGCGGCGGGTTTGCTGTACATGAGATTCAGGATCGCGAGCTGATAGCCGGCGCGGCCCGGGTACTTAAGGTGGCTGGAATCGGCGGGCAGCTTCCTCGGCGCCAGCAGGCGCCATGCCTCAGGCGCCTGCCATGGGTCGTACCCGGCGTCAGCCATCAGCCCGAGCGAAATGCGTCCGCACTGCTCCTCGAGACGCCTCTTGACTATAAGTGCCGCCGCGTCGGCTGAACCTTCAGCGCTGAAAAACACCCACGGGACAGGGCCGGTGGCAAATTCGCCCGCCAATTCAACGCCGAGAATGGTGTAGTATTCCGCCACCAATCTTGCCGATTGCCACTCCAGATAAGTTGAGATCCCGTCGGCGAGGACCGCTGCGAGTTGGTCATCGCTCTTGAGTCTGTCAACCACCTGCTTTGGAACCAGAATGACCCCGGAAGAACAACCGAACTCGAAACGGAATTGCGGGTCGTCGACAACGTAGAAGCGGAAAGAGATCTTGGCGCTCTCGTCGTCAGCCAGTTGCTTCTGAAAGGCGGGTACGAGTCTGGCTCCGATTTGCGCCACGCGATTCTGCAATGCCTGATCCGCAGGGGCCCGGTGCCAGCCGCAGATGCCATTCATTTGCTCGAGGCGGTACTTGGTATGAATGCTGTGGAATTGGCCGTCGGAATCCAGGAGGTTCTGACCGGAGAGGACGACCTCCTGCCGGAGAGACCTGGGGTTCGATTTCTTGCCGGCTTTTCCAGGGTAGAACGCCAATTGCGATGCGATCAGAACGCCGTTCTTGTCGAACTTGCCTTCATACTTCGCCCATGAATTCGGTCCTACGTCCGCTAACGTGCTCAGTCCGCCTGAAAATGTGGTCCGCGTCGATGCTGCAACGCGCACCCGGTAGCCGTCGAGACGATATACGGGCTCTGGGCCGGCTGCGATTACTTTGTCGATGAGCCCGAATCCGCTGATCGTTCTGTCGCGGCGTTCGCGCAGGCTCACCGTGTCCGCATCCACGCCGTGCGCGCCTTTCGTCCCCGTTACTTCCACCCACACGCCCGGTGTTACGTCGCTGCTCGCGGCGGTTTGGCTCGCTGCGTCTTTGTTTTCATTCCACTGATAAATGGTTGTGGACTTCACAACGACAGGCTGCCCGTTGACATCGAAGCCATCGGGGAAGTGGGTGGCGCTCACGTAGCCGTCGAGGGTCACTTGCGGCTTTTCTCCGGCTGCTGCTTCCTGGCCCGTAGCCCCGGCGCCACGCACCTGTCCGGCGCTCAAAACAAGAATCAGGAACGCAACCGTGGTTGTGAGTCTCAATATCCCTGGTTTCAAATCCCTGCTCCTCATGAAACCTACGGCTTTCCGCTTGCGCCGGAATTCGCAGTTGGGCCGCTCGCAGTGGCGTTGGTTGGGGCGAACTTTTTGTACATCAGATTCAGAATCGCAAATTGATAGCCGCTTCGCTCCGGGTATTTCAGCGTGCTGGTATCGGTGGGCAGTTTGCCGGAGGCGGCGAGCCGCCAGGCTTCGGGAGCCTGCCAGGGATGATAGCCTGCGTCGGCCATCAACTGAAGCGCCACTCTTCCGCGCTGCTCCTGCAATGCCCTTTTCATCTCGTGAGAATACACACTACCCGCCGCGCCCGCCGCGAGATAACCGTATGGGACAAGACCCGCCGCGGCCAGGCCCGCGGCCTCTGCCAGGGTAGTTCGGTTGAACTGGATCACCGTTGGCGCTTGTAGTTGCAGACTGTATGCGATGCCATCGGCCAGCACGGCGGCAAGCTGGTCGTCGTTCTTGAATCGCGCCGCCAGTTGCGCGGGAACAAGGATGAGACCCTTCGAGTCCGGGAACGTGAGCACCTCGTGCGCCCCGTTATCGACGGCGATAAAGGAGAAATGAATTTTCGCCGGATCGTTTACCGGCAACTCCAATATCGAGGTGGGAACCAGGTTCAAACCGATTTGGCTCACGCGAGATTGCAATGCGTGGTCCTTTGAGACCCTGTAGGTATCGTCGCCGATCTGGACTTCCGTCTCGCTTACTGCTATCTGAACCTCCGTCCGGCCGGAGGTATTAAGCGGCGGCTGCGACGTCGCGGCCGGCGCACTCGAACCGCTGGGTGCTTTTTCCGATTTTGCCTTGGGGTGATCGGTCGACACGAACCGGGCTTTGCTGGCAACCAGCAGGCCATCCTGGCCCATTTTGCCTTCGTAAAGCACCCACATACCGGCGTACACGTCCGCCGCCGATTTCACATCGCGCGGGAATTTGACCTCGGTCGCTGCGGTCACGCGGATGCGATAGCCATCCGCTGCAAACACCAGCTCCGGAGCGGTCGAGATCACGTGATCAATCACTCCCAGCCCGTTGAGCCTGTTGTCCCGATCGTCCCGAAAAAGCACCATCCGGGCGGCCACGGTTTTCGCCTTCCGGTCATACCCGCCGGATACCTCTACCCACGCGCCAATATGTAGCGCATCGCGCATCGGCCCATTGTCTGTCAGGTTCTTCATCCCGATCAATCCGTATTGAGTCTCCGCGGTGGTGATGACATGTTCCCCGTTGACGTCGAAACCGTCGGGTGGATGAACGGCGGTGATGTAACCATGCACTGGGGGTGCCTGCGTATGCAGGATCGCCGATGGGAGGCAGGCCAGGCCGGCCGCGACTACGTTGACGAAGAAACGCCGGCAAGCAATGGCTCGCCGGCGGCTGGCGAGGGTCTCTTGTGGCATGACGATGAGTCCTGTAAGAAAAGTTGAACCCAGTATAAGCCTGTTTTTGTCGGTCAGGGGCAGGGGATGGGGGCTGAAAAGAGGGCGAAAGCCTGAATCCAGATGAGGAAATTAGCATCATATTAGTTGACAGTAAGACACTCAATCTGAGATCCTGCCTTGTCAGGATCTTCCTAAAAGGCAGGAACAACATGGCTAAAATCATCGGAATCGACCTCGGGACTACCAATTCGTGCGTTGCCGTCATGGAAGGCGGCGAGCCAAAAGTCATTCCAAATGAGGAGGGTGCGCGCACTACCCCCTCGATCGTCGCTTTCACCAAGAGCGGGGAACGGCTGGTGGGCCAGGTGGCCAAGCGCCAGGCGATCACCAACCCCGAAAACACAGTTTTCTCCATCAAGCGCTTCATGGGCCGACGCTACAACGAAGTGTCGGACGAGTTGAAGATGGTGCCGTTCAAGGTCGTTCAAAAGGGCGACCACGTGGACGTCGTCGCTCAGGGCAAGGAGTACACCCCGCCCGAAATCTCCGCCATGATCCTGCAAAAGCTGAAGAAGTCGGCAGAGGCCTATCTGGGCGAGACCGTCACGGAAGCCGTGATCACGGTTCCGGCTTACTTTAATGATGCGCAGCGCCAGGCGACCAAGGACGCGGGTAAGATTGCCGGCCTCGACGTGAAGCGCATCGTGAACGAGCCCACGGCGGCCGCGCTGGCCTACGGACTCGACAAGAAGAAGGACGAGACGATCGCCGTTTACGACTTTGGCGGCGGAACTTTTGACATTTCGATTCTCGAAGTGGGCGAAGGCGTGATCGAAGTCAAATCGACCAATGGCGACACCCACCTGGGCGGCGACAACCTCGACCAGCGCATTGTGGACTGGCTCGTGGCCGAGTTCAAACAGGAGCACGGGCTGGACCTGACTTCGAAGGGCAACGAAATGGCCCTGCAGCGCCTGAAGGACGCGGCGGAAAAGGCCAAGATCGAGCTCTCGACCACGGTCGAGACGGAAATCAATTTGCCGTTTATTACCGCCGACGCTTCGGGCCCCAAGCACCTGGTGCGCAAACTGACGCGCGCCAAGCTGGAGCAGTTGGTGGAGGACCTGATCGATCGCTCGATCGAGCCGTGCAAGAAGGCGATTGCCGATGCCGGCGTTTCCTTGAGCCAGATCAATGAAGTGGTGCTGGTGGGCGGACAGACGCGCATGCCGAAGATTCAGGAGCTGGTGAAAAAGCTCTTCGGGCGCGAGCCGAATCACGGCGTGAATCCCGATGAGGTGGTTGCCATCGGCGCTGCTGTGCAGGCGGGCGTGCTGTCGGGCGATGTGAAGGATCTATTGTTGCTCGACGTGACGCCGCTGACTTTGTCGATTGAGACACTGGGCGGCGTGGCGACGACCATGATCCCGCGCAACACGACTATCCCGACGAAGAAGACGGAGACGTTTTCGACGGCGGCCGACAGTCAGACCGAAGTCGAGGTGCACGTGCTGCAGGGCGAGCGGCCCATGGCGGCGCAGAATCGGACCCTGGGCAAGTTCAAGCTGGGCGGCATCATGCCGGCTCCGCGCGGCGTGCCGCAGATCGAAGTCACTTTCGATATTGACGCCAACGGCATTCTCAACGTGACGGCGAAGGACAACGCGACAGGCAAGGACACGCGCATTACGATTACGTCGAGCTCGGGTCTCAGCAAGGAAGAAGTCGAGAAGATGGCCAAGGAAGCCGATGCCCACGCGGCTGAGGATAAGGAGCAACGCGAGCAGATCGAGGCCCGCAACTCGCTCGACTCGATGGTCTATAACATCGAAAAGATGTTGAAGGAGAGCGGCGAGAAAGTGGCTGCTGCCGACAAGACCGATGTGGAAGCGGCGTTGGCTGACGCGAAGAAGACGCTTGAGGGGGCGCCGTCGACTTCGGATCTGAAGGCGGCGAACGAAAAGCTGACTTCAGCCAGTCACAAGCTGGCCGAGGCGATGTACAAGGCGACGGCGGCTGCGCCGAGCGGACCTTCGGATGCAGCCCCTGGTGGGGCAAGCACTGCGGAGCCGAAAAAGGACGAAGGTGTGATCGACGCCGAGTACGTGGACGTGGACGAGAAGAAGTAAAGCGAGTCGGCAAGTCAGCAGGTCAGCGGGGTGGGCGATCTTAAGGTCTCCCACCCCAACTCGTAGCCCCCTGCAGCTTCGTCATCCTGAGCGACGAGCAAAGCGAGGAGTCGGAGAACCTGCGGCTGATCCTGGCGGCGCAGGAAAGTCGGAACAGAAGATGGGACAGTTTGATTCGGCCACAGACGCCGCGCTTGCGCAACTCAACTTCGAGGAGATTTCTAAGACTCCCGGCGGGGAGTTTGCGGAGATCGCGGGCCACCTTCTCAAGCTCGTCGGTGCACGAGGCCCCTGGTCCGTGGCCGGCGGGGCCATAGGTCTCCTAAACAGAATACGCACGCTCGCGGGAGCGAGCTACGCGAGCAACTTGATCTTCGCGATTACCGCAGTTCGCGATGACTTGGCTGATCTGCGCTCAGCGCAAGCTGAATTGCAGGGACGAATCGATTCGCTTCCGAGCGATCCGAGGTTCGCGGAGGCGATTGCCGCGCTCGCTCTTCGCGCCATGCAGACTTCCGTCA
>JBEKPO010000120.1:0-21342 GCA_049520675.1 Occallatibacter sp.
CCACGGTGTACTTGCGCAGTTGCTCGAGCAGATTCTGGGGCATGACTCCTCCTCGGGGATGTTCCATATCTATTGGATGCGCGCTCGCAGCCAGTGTACACCTCGATTGTTGCAGTGCAGGATGATGGGTTTGGGATGACAACGGAAACCCATCGTCCAGGGGCTGAAGCCCGCACTCGTTCTGTTCACGGCGCGGCGGAAGAGCTTGCTGAATAGGTGCGGATGACGGAGAGTCCGGCGAACAAGCTACGGAAGAGTCCCCAGCAGAAAGAAAAACCATCCCTCGGCGGCTAAAGCCGTGCCCTTTCAAAATGGGCGCAAACTGATCCAACCCTCTTTACGACACGATCATCCGGTTCTGGAGCGCGGCCTAGATCGACTCGCCTACCACGGTGTTGGTCAACGTGCCCAGTCCGGCTGCGGACACTTCGACGGTATCGCCGGGCGCGAGCGGTCCGACGCCTGCCGGGGTTCCGGTAAGAATCAGGTCGCCTGCCTCGAGGGTGAAGGCCGCGGTGATGTAGCTGAGCAGAACGGGAAGGGAAAAGATGAAGTCGCGCGTTGAGGCGCGCTGGCGCACCTCGCCGTTGAGCCGCGTCTCGATGGTGACGCCTGCGTCGAGGTCAAGCTCGTCGCTGACCAGCGGGCCGACGGGACAGAATGTGTCGAATCCCTTGGGGCGCGTCCATTGAGCATCCTTCTTTTGCAGGTCGCGGGCGGTGACATCGTTGGCGAGGGTGAAGCCGCGCACGACTTGACGCCAATTATCGTCGGGTTTGAAGTATCGTGTCCGCTTGCCGATTACCACGGCGAGTTCACCCTCGTAATCGACACGCTGGGAAACGGCGGGCAAGCAAATCTCGCCGCGAGGGCGGAGAAGAGAGGAGGGCGGCTTGAAGAAGATCAACGGCTCCGAGGGCGGTTCGTTTCCCAATTCGCTGGCGTGCTCGCGATAGTTGCGGCCGACGCAGACGATCTTCGAAGGCGTGACCGGCGGGAGCAGGTCGGCCTCATCGAGGGGCATGGGCGAGAAGTCAACAAACCACGAAGCCATGCCGGCATGCTCGAGCTGGGAGCGCATGTCTTCTTCGGGTGCATCGATGGCGCGCTGGATGCGCAACTCATTGCCACGCTTCTCCACGGTGGCGTAACGCGATTGTCCGCCGAAGAAGAACCGGCAATATCTCATCGAAAAGCCTCCTCTGCCCGGCGCCGACCTAAGGAGCGGGAACAGTGTCCCCGGCCTCGGCCGAGCGCGCACTCTCGTGGCCATTTTGTCCGGCGGCGCTGACAGCATACATATAGGAGTGGCCGGCTTGCACGTTGGAATCGTGGAAACCCGGTCCGATGAGAGGTTGGGCGGGGGAAATGCGCTGCCAGTCGCTGCTCTCTCCGGCGGAGGTTTCGCGGCGATAGACGACGTAGCCGGCGAGCCCGGGGCCAGTGTCGGGCTGCCAGCTGAGGTCGATAGCGGGCGGATTGCCGTTTTCGCCGGCCGTGGCAACAGCAGCCAAGCCCTGCGGGACGGCGGGAGGAAAGATGTCGAGTGCATCGACGCGAATCGGGGCAGAAAGCGGGCCGGCCAGCTCAAGCGTTTGGCCGCTTTCGGTGACGCGAGCCACGCGCTGGGCACGGTACTCATAGCTCTCGCCAAAACGGATATCGCTATCGAGGGCGCGGCCGGAGGCGTCGGGGTCAACAAAGAGATTGCGCACGACGGGCTCGGGTGGGGCTGACATCGGACCCTGGCCAGGCTTTTTGGCGGGCGGATTGAGGAGCGTGCGTACCAGACGGACGGCGGCGGGAGGTGCGCTGGGCGGCGCGGGCACCCAGTAGAGCAGAACTCCGTCTCCGCGAAGTTCTGCGGTGAGACCGTCGATGGCCGCAGGCGCCTGACCGGCGAGAATTACGGCGCCGTTGGAGAGTCCAGCTGAGCGGCCATTGTGGTTGACGAGCTCAACGTAGTAGGTGAGCGGGTGGGGCGAACCGGATGCGAAGCCGGAGGGCAGCACATCTGTGAAGGCTGCGCTGGAGCCCGGGGCGAACTGCACTGTGGCGGCCGTGTTGCACGATGATTCGCCGCTTTGGCCACGGCAAACACGCGCGGCAATCGGATCTTTGAGTTCGACTTTGTCGGTGGTTCTCTTCGGCATGGTCCAGGCAAGGGCGACCTGATCACCGGTGCGAGCGGCGGAGAGATTGGAAGCGGGGACCGGAAGGTTGAGCGAGGGCGGCTGCGGAGCGCCGGGCATGCCGCAGCCGGTGAGAGCTGCGGCGGTGGCGAGGACGATCGCGATGGACGCATCCCTCCCCGGTCTCCAAAAGCGAGGGACCCCCACCCCACGGACGTGGACCTGTCCCTCCACCCCCAGAAGCAAAAATCGCTTCTCGGGGACCCCGGGCCCGCGGGGATCCCGGACCGTGGGCACCCGCGCAGGAAAAGCTCGTAATCCTAGCTTCCCCACCCTAGCCGCAAAAACAAATACGCGGCGAGGGTGGGGCACCCAACAACTTGGAGATTGCATTGCGATTTCAGTCTATCTGACCTGCTGCGCTGTCCTTGCTGCTGCCCTCGGCGTTCCTGTATTTTTGAACGCGTTCCCTGAAAGGATCCCGATCTGTGCTCATCTTCTCTGCCATCCTCGCCATTTTTGTTTACGGAATGACCGCCGCGATGCTTGGCACCATCCTGCCCGACCTGTCGGACCGCTTCCGACTCACCCCATCGCAGAACGGCGCCATCGCTTTCGCCCAGGCGCTGGGGTTGATGATCGCGTCGCTCGCGGTTGGTCCGCTGCTCGATGCGGAGGGCGACAAGATCGGCCTTGTCCTCGGGCTCGCGTGCATCGCACTTGCGCTTCTGGCGCTGCCGCGCGCGACAGGCTTCGGGCCGATCGTGATCCTGCTCTTCGTACTGGGCGTGGGCGGCGGCATTGTGGTGACCGGAGCCAACGCGCTGGTGAGCGGCGTCAGCGCCACCCATCGCGCCACGGCACTGAACCTGGTCAACCTCTTCTTTGGCCTGGGCGGCCTGGCCACACCCTTCATCGCAGCGAATCTTTTCAAGCGCAACTGGGTACGGCTCTGTTACACGGTTGCCGCGCTCACGATCGCTGCGCTGGGCGTGAATCTGGCGACACAGATGCCTGCCCCGGCAGGAGGGTCGGGCTTTGTTCTCACGCAGGCCGCGCCGATTCTCGGCCGCCCGCTGCTGTTGATGCTGGGATTGTTTCTCTTCCTCTACGTTTCCTGCGAAGTGGGCGTGTGGAACTGGCTGCCGCGTCACCTCATCGCACAGGGCATCCCCGAGGCGCGGGCGCTGAATATCCTGTCGCTGGGATTCGCGCTCGGCCTGCTGATCGGACGCGTCGGTGTATCGCCGATCCTCATCCGCGTGCCGGCGATTGAGGTGACGCTGGCCGCGTCGATTGCCATGGCGATTTCGACCTTTCTCATGCTGCGCATCAATAAGCCTTCTGTCGCAGCGGCTCTGGTTTTCATCGCCGGACTGTCGATGGCCCCGGTGTTTCCCACCGCGCTGGCGATTGCCGGCACGGCTTTCCCGCGCATGACCGGCACAGCCATCGGTTTCGTCATCACCTGCGGCTGGGCGGGACTGGCGGTCAGCAGCCGCGTGATCGGCGCCATAGCCGGCGGCGACCCGCGGCGCCTGAAGAAAGCCTTGTTGCTGATTCCCGCGTCGGCGGTGTTGATGGTGGGGTTGAATCTGGCAATCTGGTCGGTGATGAAATAGCCGATAGGCACGAGAGGCGCGAGTGCGTGGTGAATGGTCGGAGTCTGTGCGAGAACTAAATCCCGCCCCCACCCTAGCAGAGCCAGGGTGGGGCACCCACGGTGTGTAGTTAGGGGCGGAGTCTGTGCGAGAGCTAAATCCCGCCCCCACCCTAGCCGCGAGGACAAAAGCGCGGCCAAGATGGGGCACCCGGCGGGCAGTTCCCGAGGTTTCAAATGCAGGTCCTTCGACTCCGGTCGCCGCACCGACCTCCGCTCAGGATGACCGCGATGTTTGTGCGGCGAAATGGGAAGATAGGCCTCAGAGCTTTTTCAGGTTCGCGAACTTTTCCATCAGCTTCTTCATGCCGTGGCGCGCAAAGAGGACAGTGAGTTTGGCGTCTTCGCCGTCGCCCTCGCGCATGAGGACGGTGCCTTCGCCATATTTGGCGTGGAGGACGCGCTGACCTTTCCTGATGCCCTTAGCGCCGTTGGGCGTGGGGATTTCCATGGCGGGACGGGCATCGCTCCCATGTCTCAAAGTCGAGACATGGGGCACCCGCCCTGGATGCGAGGATGACTTGCTGCCGAAGAAGCGGGCGATGTTATCGAGCGATCCCGGCGGTGACGCTCCCGTGCCTTTACCTCCTGGAGCAGATCCCAGTCGAGGCGAGAAGTTCGGTGTGGTGCTGCGCGGGGCTTCCTGGCTTTCGTCTTCGTAGTTGAAGTGGGGCGAGTCAGCTTCGCCGAAGCTCCGGCGATTGCGCCCCGCGCCGTAAGCGGGAGTGGACCAAGCCGGCCTTCTCCCTCCGAGGTTCTCGACCAGTTGCGACGGAACCTCTTCGAGAAAGCGTGAGGGAATGCTGAGTTCGGGCATATCGTTGCCGTAGCGGCGGCGGTAGTTGGCGCGGGTGAGGATGAGCTGGTTCATTGCACGCGTCATGCCGACGTAGCAGAGACGCCGCTCCTCTTCCAACTCGCCTTGCGGATCGTTCAGTGTGCGCGAGTGAGGGAACAGGCCCTCTTCCATGCCAGCGAGAAAGACCAGCGGGAACTCGAGGCCCTTTGCCGCGTGGAGGGTCATGAGCGTGACGCGGGCGTTGGGATCGTACTGGTCGGTGTCGGAGGCGAGCGCGGCGTGGTCGAGAAAATCGGCGAGAGTCTCTCCACGCTCCTCGGCATCGTGCGCGGCGTTGGCGAGTTCCTTCAGGTTCTCAATGCGGCTGAAGGCCTCGGGCGTGCCTTCGGTTTCGAGAGCCTTGATGTAGCCGGTGCGGTCGATGAGGAAACGGATGAGTTCGGGCAGCGTGGCGGAGTCGCCGGGGGAGCGAAATGGCCCTTCGGGCTGTTCTGGTTGCCCTTCGGGCCGTTCTGGTTTTGGAGTTGGTTCGTTGCCGGTTGAGGTATCGCTCCCCGGTCTCAGACTCGAGACCGGGGGCGCCCCTTTTACCTGCGTCTGCAAAGGTATGACGAGGAATGGCCGCTTGGGTGTGCTGGCGGCGGGACCGAAATGTGAGGCGTCGAGGAGAGAAAGCTGCGAGCCGTCGGCGCTGTGATCGAACGGCAAATCACTTGCCTCGGGGGCTAAAGCCCCACTCATTTCTTGGCTTCCTTCGGCACGACTGAAGTCGTGCCCTTTCAAATCCTGGCTTCTTTCGGCACGACTGAAGTCGTGCCCTTTCAAATCTTGGCTTCTTTCGGCACCCTTCGGCAAGCTCAAAGCGGGCTCGAAGTCGTGCCCTTTCAAAACAGCGGAAGCATCGGAGGCAAATTCAGCGGCGTCTTCTTGTTCCCCTGTTCCCTCGGTCCCTTGTCCCGTGACTTCCGCGCCAAAGCCGAAGGCAGTGTCGGCATCGCCGGCTTGGGATTCGGCGACATCGGCGGCGAGCTTGCCGGCGAAGTCGGGGTCCATCATGGCCTGCGCGTCGAGAAGGAGCTGGCGGAACGATTCAAGTGCCGCGAGCGCGCGCGGCGGGACGAGATGGTTTGCAATGGCAGAGCCGATCGCATCCCATGTTGAGCGGCCGGTTTCGAGGGCCAGTCGCTCGACGGTTTCGAGCGTGGTCTTGCCGATGCCGCGCACCGGCGTGTTGATCACTCGCTGCAAGGCCATCGAGTCGTGGGGATTGCGAACGAGACGGAGATAGCCGAGAAGGTCTTTGATCTCGGCACGCTCGTAAAAGCTGAAACCGCCGACCATGGTATAGGCGATGTTGTAGCGGCGCAGAGCTTCTTCAACGAGGCGCGATTGCGAGTTGGTGCGATAGAGAACCGCCGCTCCGCGGTTTTGGGTTTCGGATGAGTTTGGTGCGTTCAAGAACGCCTGGATTTTGCCCGCGATGAAGAGAGCTTCGTTTTCGCCGTCGGGAGCCTCGTAGTAACCGATGAGCGCGCCGCCCTGGCGCTCGGTCCACAGCTTCTTGCCCTTGCGTCGGACGTTGTTGGCGACAACTGTGCCGGCGGCCTCGAGAATGATTTGCGTGGAGCGGTAGTTCTGCTCGAGGCGAATGATGCGGGAATTGGGGAAGTCGTGCTCGAACTCGAGAATGTTGCGGATGTCGGCGCCGCGCCAGGAGTAGATGCTCTGGTCTTCGTCGCCGACGGCGCAGACATTCTTGTGCTCGCCGGCGAGGAGCTTCATCAGCTCGTACTGCGGGCGATTGGTGTCCTGGTATTCATCGATATGCAGGTAGCGCCAGTGGCGCTGGTAGCGCTCGCGGACTTCGGAGGAGGCTTTGAGCAGGTGCACGGCCTCGAGCAGCAGGTCGTCGAAGTCCACGGCGTTGTTCTTGCGCAGCTCGTCCTGGTAGGCCTTGAAGATGTGAGCGATGCGCTCGCTGGCCGGATCTTTGGAGCTGAGGAAATAGTCCTGCGGATCGACCATGTGATTTTTTGCCCATGAGATGCGGCCTTGCACGCTGCGCGGCGTGAGCTGCTTGGTGTCGAGGCCCATGCGCTTCATGACCTGCTTGACGATGCCCGACTGATCGTTCTCGTCGAAGATGGTGAAGGAGCGGGTGAGACCACCGGTGGCGGTTTTCGACCCCGCGGACGAGGACCTGTCCGCGGGGGCCCCGGTTTTGAGGGCCTCGATGTCGCGGCGGAGGATGCGCACGCAGAGCGAGTGGAAGGTGGAGATGAGCGGCTTGGCAAGCGAATGATGGCCGAGGAGCTGATCGACGCGCTCGGCCATTTCGCCGGCGGCCTTGTTGGTGAAGGTGACGGCGAGAATGGAGCCCGGCGCGACGTTTTTCTCGCGGATGAGCCAGGCGATGCGATGGGTAATGACGCGGGTTTTGCCGGAGCCTGCGCCGGCGAGGATGAGGACCGGGCCCTCGGTAGCCTCGACCGCTTCGCGTTGTTCGGGATTCAGATTTTGGAGGAGTGGATGCAAGGCGAGCGGTCCTGAGTCTAGTGTACCGAACAGTGGACGGTGAGCTGTGGACAGCGGCGCGAGATCAAAGGTTGGGGTTTCAGGCGAGGAAGAGGCGAAAATGTTTATCGATTTGATAATAGGTTGTTGATGGATTCGTTAACAGGTAACATGTTGATTTTATTAGAAAACTCTTGAAAACAACGGAAAATGCACCAGAATTGGGGCAGGTTTCGGGAATTTTTTTTGCGCCGCTTCCAGTAGGCGGCGGGTAATGAGGAGCGCTGCTCCCGGCTCCCCTGGGTGGTCGCGAAGGTTTGGCTCATACGATCATCATGCGCCAGGAGGGGGAAATTACCGGCAACTTTGCGGGAAAAAGTTTGAGGAACAAAGAAGTGGGTAAGTGAATAGGAATCAGGAGGCTGGCGGGGCGATGGGGTGAAAAGGCCGAGCCGCATGGGGGTTGACGGCGGGCTACGCGGAGGAATACCAGCGACGGTCTATTGCTGGTCTTCTGGGTGAACCTAATCATAATTAACAAAATGTACAAATTAGACAATTTGATCATTTTCGCTTAGAATCGAGTTATGACTACTGTCTCCGCAACGCAAGCCAAGCAGCGGTTCGCCGAGCTGATTGACGCGGCCCAGCGTGGGCCGGTGCGCATTCAGCGGCACGGCCGCGATGTGGTTGTGCTTACTTCGGTAGAGGAATACGACCGGCTGCGCGAGGACCGATGGGCCGAGTTCAATCGCCTCGCGGCCATTGCCGCGGAGCAGGCCAAGGCCGAAGGACTCACCGAAGAGATTCTGGCGGAAATTCTCGCTGAGCGATGACGAGCGAGGAGCGGCTGGTTCTGGACACGAACGTAGTGGTCAGCGGCCTGCTCTTCCCGGGGGCAGCTCCGGCGAAGGCGCTGCTGAAAGCCCAAAAGGGAATCGTTCTGTCGTCGGATGCGACGCGGCTTGAGCTGATTCAAGTCTTGAGCCGGGGCCGATTCGACCGGTACGTCGGGCGGAGAATCCGGTCGCGGCTGGTCGCACAGTATCTGAATGCAACTCTATTGATCGAAACCCCATCGCCGATTCGCGCCTGCCGCGACCCGCGCGACGACAAATTCCTCGAGGTTGCCGTCCACGGCCGCGCTCGCGTTATCGTCACCGGGGACGCGGACCTGCTGGAGCCTCATCCTTTTCGCGGGATCGAGATTCTTACGCCGGGGGACTATTTGGAGAGGGGATGAGGCGGCTGAGAGAGCTACGACTTCCGCGTGTGAGCGGCGCGGGAAGGCCGGTTACGCGCCGCGCTTTTCGGCGTTGACGTAGGCGCGAAGAACCGCGTTCATGCGCGTGAGGTGGCCTTTGCCTCGCGCCTTGAACCACTCCACCACGTCGCTATCGAGACGCAGATGGACCGAGGTCTTGCCTGGCGGCATGACGACACGTGCAGATTTCCAGAAATCCTCACGATAGTAGGCTTCTTCTTCATTTTTGCTCGCCCTTTGGGCGCTGATGATGGGGACAAGGTTTTCGGCACGCCACGTGTAGACGACACGGTACACCTCAATATTGACGCGGCCCAGTGAGATCCAACGCATTTCGCCGTAGTCCTCGCGATCGTCGACTCGCTTCAGCTTCTCGTTCAGAAAGATGGCCGCGGCAATGAAGAACGAGACGCCGTGCTTCTTCAGGTTGATCTTGGCTTTGGCTTCGTCCCACTCGAACTCGAGCTCCTGCTGGGCCATCGCGCACATTTATATGTGAACACAAATGTGTACACAAGTCAACGGAACCCGGCACCGTCCCCACGGGACTCGTGGTTCTATTCTGTTCGCTCACCCCACGCTGAAGCGCGGGGCCAACAACCGTGGCGCCTACGGCGCGGGATTGCGGGCGAGCGTTGATTCGAGGATTCCCAGGTCTCAGAAGCGAGACCTGGGGCACCCGCCACCGGCAAGTTGCAATCCTAGGACCAATTCGCTACCATAAGTAGGTACGCGCAGGGGAAGCCCTGCGCTGTCAATTGCACCACGGCTTTTGAGTCCTGGCCGGACGGGCAGATTTCTGGATGGATGCCCTGCGAGGTCGAAGGATTCCTGCCGAGGTTCTGTGGAGAAGTCGAAGAGGGCGTCCCTCAGGGGCTAAAGCCCAATCGATTTTTCGGGCTTTGCGGCACGACTGAAGTCGTGCCCTTTCAAGGCCGGGATTGGCTAAATGGCGCGATCCAAGTCGCGTCCTTCGAAGCCGGGTTTCTTCCACGGGATCAAGGCGGGCTGGCAAAGGCGGTGGGAGACGAGGGAAGCATGTCAGCTGGAAAGAATATTGCGAAGGCGCGCGCCGCTGTCAGCAAGCCGGCGTATCCGCTGCCTGAAGCAGTCGATCTCCTGAAGCAAGTGAAATACGCAAAGTTCGACGAGACCGTCGACTTGACGATGCGTCTGGGCGTGGATACGCGGCATGCCGATCAGATGGTGCGCGGAACGGTGGTTCTGCCGCACGGGTTGGGCAAGACCAAGACCGTGGCGGTGATCGCCGCCGGTGACCGGCAAAAGGAAGCCACCGAAGCGGGGGCTGATTTTGTGGGCGGCGAGGAGATGGTGGAGAAGATCCAGAAGGAGAACTGGACCGCCTTCGATGCCCTGATCGCGACGCCGGACATGATGAAGGTGGTCGGCCGGCTGGGCAAGGTGCTGGGACCGAAGGGACTGATGCCGAATCCCAAGACCGGGACCGTGACCATGGATGTGGCTGCGGCGGTGAAAGAGATCAAGGCCGGCAAGGTTGAGTTTCGCGCCGACAAGACCAGCCTGGTGCACGTGCCGGTGGGCAAGCTGAGCTTCGATCCGCAAAAGCTGATCGACAATGCGACGGTGGTGATCACGTCGATTGTGCGCGCCAAGCCTGCCGCGGCGAAGGGCAAGTACATCAAGAGCGTGACACTGAGCTCGACGATGGGCCCGGGCGTGCCGCTGGATTCGGCTGTTGCGGATGCGGCGGGCAAGCACTGAGAAGCCAGGGAATAGGGACCAGGGAACAGGCGGAGCGAAGGCAATGGCGATTTCGAGAGGAAAGAAAGCGGAGAAGGTGAAGGCGCTTGCAGCCGAACTGCAGACTTCGACGACCGCGATTATCGGCACGTTTAACAAGCTGACGGTGGCCAAGGATTATGAACTCCGCAAGGTGATTCGCGAGGCGGGTGGAAAGTACCGCGTGGTGAAAAACAAGCTGGCGGCGATCTCGGGTACCGGCACGCAGGTGGAAGCGGCGCTGAAAGGCTTGAAGGGCGTGAACTCGGTGGCGTTCACAGCCGGCGACCCGGTGGCGCTGGCCAAGGTGTTCGCCAAGTGGGCCGGTGAAAATGCAGCCGAGTTTCAGTTCAAGCTGGGCATCGTTGACGGCGAATTGCTGACCGCGGCCGACGTGAAAGCTCTGGCTACGATGCCGGGCAAGGATGAGATCTACGCCAAGCTGCTGTTCCTGATCAATGCTCCGGCGCAGCGGCTGGTCACGGTGCTGAATGCCGCGGGCCGGGATTTGGCGGTGGTTTTGGGCCAGGGAGTGGAGAAAGAGAAGTTCGCAGCGGGAGCTGCAGCCTGAGTGATCGGGCTCGCACCCTAGACGCAAGAACAAAACGCGCCTAGGATGGGGCACCCGCAACCAGGTTTTTAAGGGTTTTGGCGGCTGAGCATGCGGGTGGGGCGCGGGTCTGGCGCATCGGAAACCACCTTTGCATGGAGCAGCCACTGCGTGGAGCAGACTTTTGGACGGGGGTTGTGGCTCGTCCAGCAACATCAAACGATTTTGATTGGAGAACAAAATGGCGGATATAGCGCAGTTGGAAGAGCAAATTGTGAGCCTCAGCCTGCTGGAAGCGGCAGCTCTGGTGAAGAAGCTCGAGGAGCGGCTGGGAGTTTCGGCGGCAGCTGCAGCACCGGTCGTGGTAGCGGGCGGCGGTGCGGCAGCGGCAGCGCCGGCGGTAGAGGAGAAGACCGAATTTCAGGTCATCTTGAAGGATGCCGGTGCGAATAAGATCAACACCATCAAGGCGGTACGCGAAGTGACCTCTTTGGGCCTGAAAGAAGCCAAGGACCTGGTGGATGGCGCTCCCAAGGCCATCAAGGAAAATGCGACCAAGGAAGAGGCCGAGGCCATCAAAAAGAAGTTTGAGGGCGTCGCAACCGTCGAGGTTAAGTAAGCAGGTCAGGTAAACGGCACGAGACTTGCAAGGGACGCTGGGCCGCGCTATGATAAAGGGTGCGCGTCCCGGTGTCTTGCTTGCTCGTTGGTTGACCGTGGGGCGCGGAAAATCGGAGCGCGCGATGCGCGCAAGTGTCCGGGGCTCGAGGCGGTTGTTGCAAGCAAGGGCGCGGATGTAAAACAAAAGACAAGCTCTTTGTGGTCAGCAGTTTGCTTTGTGGTCAGGCAAAGCGGCTGCTGAGGATGGTCTGGCAGCGGGCAAGACGCGGCGGATGCGGATTTGGCGATCGGCGAGGGCAAAATAAGAGAACTCGATTGGGAGCACTGGCGTTAGGCAGCGCTCGTGAGGCATTGCGTCCTTACGGGCATTTTGCGTCTGCCGTTGGCCTAAGCAAACAGATTCCTGGAGTTTCGCGAGCAAAGTGCGCACAACCTTCCTGTTCAAGCCTCACCCTGAGATTGCGGTTCGGCCGTCGCACTCGCATCTTCCAATTGTGCGCAGTCTAGCGCACCTCGACGAACGGCGGCAATATCCAATGCGAGTAATTGACACAAATCTCACCGAACCCTTCTGACCCGGGTTCAAACGCGGCGTGCCGGGAATCGGAGTTCCGGCGTGCCGGTAGATGAGCGGGACATTCCTTGCCTGCTCCCATGTATTTCGATTCTTTCCGGATCGACGCCGGCGCCGAAGAGACTCGGGCGCCGGCCCGGCGCGGCCACTGAAGTCCAGGGCAGACGCCGGAACGACGAGGCTCAGGAGTGAACATGCCTAACGAGAAGCGTGCGATTCGCAGCCGGCTCGATTTTTCAAAGATTCCCACTGCCACCCAGATTCCCAACCTGATTGAAGTGCAGCGCCGCAGCTACGAGCGGTTCCTGCAAATGGACAAGCTGCCCAACGAGCGCGACGACTCGGGACTGCAGTCGGTGTTTGTTTCGGTCTTTCCGATTACCGATTTCCGGGGCATCTCGCAGCTGGACTTCGTGGACTTCTCGATCGGCAACTGGGAGTGCAAGTGCGGCCACCTGAAAGGCCTGCACCACCTGCGGACGGCCTGCGTGCATTGCGGGGCGATGGTGATTACCAATCCGTTTCTGCCCGGCGACGTGCTCTGCCAGAAGTGCGGAACGTACAACAAGAACACGCCGGACTTCTGCAACAAGTGCGGCGACCCGGTGAGCCTGCAACTGAAGTACGACCAGCAGGAGTGCGAAGAGCGCGGCATGACCTTCTCGGCGCCCTTGAAGGTGACGGTCAGGCTGACGATCTACGACAAGGATGCGGAGACCGGCAACAAGACGATTCGCGACATCAAGGAGCAGGAAGTCTTTTTTGGCGATATTCCGTTGATGACGCCGAACGGCACGTTCATTGTGAACGGTACGGAGCGGGTGATTGTTTCGCAATTGCATCGTTCGCCCGGTGTCTTCTTTGAGACGGCGAACAACCGCACCTACTTCCTGGGCAAGATCATTCCCTACCGCGGATCGTGGGTGGAGTTCGAATACGACCAGAAGAACACGCTCTACGTGCGCATCGACCGCAAGCGGAAGTTCCTGGGGACAATTTTTCTGCGCGCGCTGGGTCTGCGCTCGGACGAGGAGATTCTGAAGACCTTCTATACGGTCGACCAGTTGCACATTGCGGACGGCAAGCTGCAGTGGCAGGTGCAGCAGGATGCGACGAAACACTCGCACCTGGTTGGCGCAAAGCCGGCGCACGCCATTCTGCACGGCAAAGAAGAAATTGCCCACTCGGGCCGCAAGATCACAGTCAATACGCTGAAAGCGCTGCGCGCTGCCCACGTCGATCGCGTCGAGGTGGAGGCTGCCGAGCTGGACGGTGCGATGACCGCAGCCGATGTGGTCGACACGCAGAGCGGCGAAGTGATCGTGGAAGCGAATGTGGAGCTGACGGCGGACCGTCTGCACAAGATCATGGCGTCGAGCGCCACCACCTTCGAGGTATTTTTCCCCGACCGCGACGACGTGGGCAACATTATCTCGAACACCTTGAAGCGCGACTCGGTGCACAAGCCGGAAGAGGCTTTGATCGAGATCTATCGCAAGCTGCGGCCGGGCGACCCGCCGACGCTGGACACGGCGACGGCGCTCTTCGAGGGCATGTTCTTCGATCCGCGCAAGTACGATTTCTCGCGCGTAGGCCGGCTGAAGTTCAACATCAAGATTCACGAGCACGCGGAGTATGCGTCGGCGTCGTGGGTGCGTTTTGTGGAGGAAGAAAAAAAGAGAGATTCGAGCAGGCATCTTGGGCCGCTCGACCACAGGACGCTTGATTCGGAAGACTTCTATGTAACCATCCGCTACCTGCTCAAGCTGCGCAAGAACATCGGCGTGGTGGACGATATCGACCACCTGGGCAACCGCCGGGTGCGCGCCGTGGGCGAGCTGATGGAGAACCAGTTCCGCATCGGGCTGGTGCGCATGGAGCGCGCCATCAAGGAAAAGATGAGCGTGTATCAGGAATTGAACACGGCGATGCCGCACGACCTGATCAACGCCAAGCCGGTGATGGCGGCGATCCGCGAGTTTTTCGGATCATCGCAGCTCTCGCAGTTCATGGACCAGACCAATCCGCTGTCGGAGATCACGCACAAGCGGCGCTTGTCGGCGCTTGGACCGGGCGGGCTGAGCCGCGAGCGTGCCGGATTCGAGGTGCGCGACGTGCACCCCACGCACTACGGACGAATCTGCCCGATCGAGACGCCGGAAGGGCCGAACATCGGCCTGATCAGCTCGCTGAGCTGCTTTGCGCGCATCAACGAATACGGGTTCATCGAGTCGCCTTATCGCAAGGTAAAGGACTCGAAGATTCTCGATTATGTGGAGATTGTGAACGCCGGCGAAAGCGGCCTGCGCGTAGGCGACCACATCGAAAAGGATGAGGCGGCGAAGCTGAATGCGCAACTGAAGAAGGCGGGCAAGCGCGCCATTGACTGGATTCCTTACAGTTTCTACCTCTCGGCGTGGGAGGAGGACAAGCACACCATTGCGCAGGCGAATATTGAGTTCGACGAGAGCGGCCATATCACGGAAGACCTGGTGAATGCGCGCCGCCAGGGGAACTTTGTGCTGGTGAACCGGGCCGAGGTGGACTACATCGACGTGAGCCCGAAGCAACTGGTATCGGTGGCAGCCTCGCTGGTGCCGTTCCTGGAGCACGACGATGCCAACCGCGCACTGATGGGCGCGAATATGCAGCGCCAATCGGTTCCGTTGCTGGCGGCCGAAGCGCCGCTGGTGGGCACGGGGATGGAGGGCGTGACGGCGCGCGACTCGGGCGCGGTGATCCTGGCCAAGCGCAACGGCATCGTGGACTCGGTCGACTCGGAGCGCATCATCGTGCGCGTCGAGGGCGAGCATCATCCCACGCAGCTTTCGCGCGAAGTGGGATCGGACATCTATCAGCTCATCAAGTTCAAGCGCTCGAACCAGAACACGTGCATCAACCAGAAGCCGGTGGTGCGCGAGGGCGAGCGGGTGGTGAAGGGCCAGGTGATTGCCGACGGACCCTGCACCGAGCAGGGCGAGCTGGCGCTGGGACGCAACGTGCTGGTGGCCTTTATGCCGTGGCGCGGCTACAACTTCGAGGACGCAATCCTGATCAGCGAGCAGCTGGTGAAGGAGGACTACTACACCAGCGTTCACATTGAGGAGTTCGAGATCGAGGCGCGGGATACGAAGCTGGGTCCGGAAGAGATCACGCGCGATATCCCCAACGTGAGCGAGCACGCGCTGCGCGACCTGGACGAAAGCGGAGTGATCCGCATCGGCGCCCAGATTGGCCACGGCGACATTCTGGTCGGGAAAGTGACTCCCAAGGGAGAAACGCAGTTGACTCCCGAAGAGAAGCTGCTGCGCGCGATCTTTGGCGAGAAGGCCGGTGATGTGCGCGACGCGTCTCTGACATGCCCTCCGGGTATCGAAGGCACGGTCGTAGATGTGCGGATTTTCAGCCGCAAGGGACAGGAGAAGGATGAGCGCGCCAAGCTGATCGAGGCCGAGTATGTGGCCAAGCTGGAGAAGAACCTGGGCGACGAGATCCGGATTCTGACCGATGAGCGGTTGAAGCGGCTGGAGGCGATTCTGGGCGGCAAGGAAGTGCTGGCCGATTTGCACGATGAGCGGACCAACAAGCGCCTGATCACCAAGGGCGCGATTCTGGACCGCGACACGATCGAGCGCATCTCGACGAAGAACCTGAAGCGCATCCGCTATAACGACAAGGATCCGCGGGTGAACGAGCAGATCGACGAGATCGAAGAGATGACGTCGCGGCAGATCGAAGTATTACGCAAGATCACCAACGAAAAGGTGGCCAAGCTGCAGAAGGGCGACGAGCTGCCTCCGGGTGTGATCAAGCTGGTGAAGGTCTACGTAGCCATGAAGCGCAAGCTGAGCGTGGGCGACAAGATGGCCGGCCGCCACGGCAACAAGGGCGTGATTGCGCGCATTCTTCCCGAAGAAGACATGCCGTATCTGCCCGATGGAACGCCGGTGGAGATCGTGCTGAACCCGCTCGGCGTGCCAAGCCGTATGAACGTGGGCCAGATACTGGAGACGCACCTGGGCTGGGCCGCGCATGGACTCGGCAGGAAGATCGGAGCGCTGGTGAAGGCGAACTCCGACGCGAATTACATTCGGGAAGTCATGAAGAAGGAGTTTGCGGGGACGGCGACCTTGCGCCAACTGCTTGAGCTCGACGACGAGATGCTGGTGCGAGTAGCGGCCGGCATGCAGAAGGGCATCTGGTTCGGGACGGCGGTGTTCGATGGCGCGCAGGAGAGCGAGATCAAGGCGCTGTTGTCGGCGGCCGGTCTGCCCAGCTCGGGCAAGACCGCGCTCTTCGACGGCATGACGGGCGAGAAGTTTGAGCAGCCGGTCACGGTGGGCTACATTTACATGCTCAAGTTGTCGCATCTGGTCGACGACAAGATTCACGCGCGGTCGATCGGGCCGTATTCGCTAATTACGCAGCAGCCGCTGGGCGGCAAGGCGCAGTTCGGCGGGCAGCGCTTCGGCGAGATGGAAGTGTGGGCCCTCGAAGCGTATGGGGCCGCGTACATTCTGCAGGAGCTGCTCACCGCCAAGTCCGACGACGTGTACGGCCGAACCAAGATTTACGAGGCCATCGTCAAGGGCGAGGCGGCCATCGAGCCGGGCGTTCCTGAGTCGTTCAACGTACTGATTCGCGAATTGCAGTCGCTGTGTCTGGATGTGGAGCTGATCAAGCGCGCGGACATTGCGAAGAAGGCACCGGCGCCGGAAGTGGCGGCGGTGGCGGACTAAGAGGAAGGGATCAGGTTTCAGGGTTCAGGGATCAGACCGGTTGGCCGCCCAGTTCGTGCAATGGCCTTCCGAATGCGCGATCCCGATAAAAGCTGACCCCTGATCTCTAACCCCTGTTTTCAGGGTCCTTCTCAAAAGCGGTAAACGCCGCTGCCCGGGAAGGAAGGACCCAATAACAATCCCGGGCAAACACCGCGGCGGGCAACACAGAGCCTGCCAGGGAGGGTCGCCTTGTTCCGTTCGAACCCGTTTGAGCTTACCAGCCCGATTACCGACTTCGACGCCATTCGCATCATGCTGGCTTCGCCCGAGAAGATCCGCAGCTGGTCGCATGGCGAGGTCACCAAGCCGGAGACCATCAACTACCGCACCTTCAAGCCGGAGCGCGACGGCCTGTTTTGCGCGCGCATCTTCGGCCCGGTGACGGACTGGGAGTGCCTGTGCGGCAAGTACAAGCGCATGAAGCATCGCGGAGTGATCTGCGACAAGTGCGGCGTGGAAGTGACCGTGAGCAAAGTGCGCCGCGAGCGCATGGGGCACATCGAGCTGGCGTCACCCTGTTCTCATGTGTGGTTCTTCAAGGGTCTGCCGTCGAGGATCGGCCACCTGCTCGACATTTCGCTGCGCGATCTCGAGGGCATTCTGTACTTCGAGTCGTACGTGGTGGTGGATCCCGGCGACGCGCCGGTGCGCGAGCGCGAGATCATCAAGGACGAAACGCGGTTCCGTGAGCTGGATCAGCAGTTCCGGCCCTCGGGCTTCAAGGCCATGATGGGCGCCGAGGCAATCAAGGAACTGCTGAAGCGCGTGAGCGTAGACGAGCTAGGGATGGAGCTGCGCGAGCGGATGAAGAACGAAACCTCCGCGCAGAAAAAGCTGAAGTATGCCAAGCGGCTGAAGGTGGTTGAAGCCTTCCGCAAGTCGTCGAACAAGCCGCAATGGATGATTCTCGATGTGCTGCCGGTGATTCCTCCAGAGCTTCGGCCCCTGGTGCCGCTCGACGGCGGCCGTTTCGCGACGTCAGATCTGAACGATCTCTATCGCCGCGTGATCAACCGCAATAACCGGTTGAAGAAGCTGATGGACCTGCACGCGCCGGAAGTGATCGTGCGCAACGAGAAGCGCATGCTGCAGGAAGCCGTGGATGCGCTGTTTGACAACGGCCGGCGCGGCCGCGTGCTGCGTGGCGCCAACAACCGCCCGCTCAAGTCACTCTCAGATACGCTGAAGGGCAAGCAGGGCCGCTTCCGCCAGAACCTGCTGGGCAAGCGCGTCGATTACTCGGGCCGCTCGGTGATCGTGGTTGGTCCGGAGCTGAAGCTGCACCAGTGCGGCCTGCCGAAGAAGATGGCGCTGGAGCTGTTCAAGCCGTTCATCTATCACAGGCTGGAGCAAACGGGACAATGCACCACCATCAAGCAAGCCAAAGAGATGGTGGAGATGCAGGAGCCGGTGGTGTGGGACATCCTTGAGGAAGTGATCAAGGATCATCCGGTGCTGTTGAACCGCGCGCCAACGCTGCACCGCCTGGGCATTCAGGCCTTTGAGCCGGTGCTGGTGGAAGGCAAGGCGATCAAGATCCATCCGCTGGTCTGCACGGCGTTCAACGCCGATTTCGACGGCGACCAGATGGCCGTGCACATTCCTCTTTCGCCGGAGGCGCAGATTGAAGCCAGCGTGCTGATGCTGGCCTCGCACAATATTCTGTCGCCGGCGTCGGGCCAGCCGATCACAGTGCCTACGCAGGACATGGTGCTGGGGCTGTATTACCTGACCAAGGCCAAGAAGGGGGCCAAGGGCGAGGGACGGGTATTTGCCAACACTGAAGAGATTCTGATGGCGCTGGAAGCCGGCGAAGTGGAGACGCTCTCCCCGATTCGCCTGCGCTACACAGGCAAAGTGCTCGACATGACCACTGCGTACGACGATCAGGATCTGACCCACACCGATCCGGTTGAGATCGACAAGGAGTACTTGTCGACGACGGTAGGGCGCGTGATCCTGAACGATGCGCTGCCGGCGGGGATGCCCTATATCAACGGCCTGCTCAAGAAGAAGGGCATCGGGCAACTGGTGAACTACTGCAACCAGAACCTGGGACTCGAGGTCACGGTGGGCATGCTGGACCGCATCAAGTCGCTGGGCTTCCAGTACGCCACGCGGTCGGGTCTGTCGGTGGGTCTGGACGATATGGTGATCCCGGAGAGCAAGTACAAGGTTGTGGGCGAGGCCGACAAGAAGGTGATCGAGGTCCAGAAGCAGTACATGGACGGCGCCATCACCAACGGCGAGCGTTCCAACAAGGTCATTCAGATGTGGTCGGCGGTGACCGATCAGGTGGCCGACGAGATGTTCTCGAACATGAAGCGGGCTGACGATGAAGGCGCGATGAACCCGATTTACATCATGGCCGACTCCGGCGCCCGCGGTTCGAAGCAGCAGATTCGGCAGCTCTCGGGCATGCGCGGACTGATGGCCAAGCCGTCGGGCGAAGTGATCGAGACGCCGATCACCGCGAACTTCCGCGAAGGACTGACGGTGCTGGAATACTTCATTTCGACGCACGGCGCGCGCAAGGGCCTGGCCGATACGGCGCTGAAGACCGCCGACTCGGGCTACCTGACCCGCCGCCTGGTCGACGTGGCGCAGGACGTAATCGTGACCGAACAGGATTGCGGCACCCTCGAAGGCATCTACGTGGGGTCGATCGTGGAGTCGGGCGAGATCATCGAACCGCTGCGCGACCGCATCATCGGGCGCGTGTCACTGGAAAGGATCAAGGACTACGACGGCAATGTGGTGGTCGAAGTGAACCAGCCCATCGACGAAGACGTTGCTTCGGCGATTCAGGGCGCAGGCGTCGAGAAGGTGAAGATCCGCTCGGTGCTGACCTGCGAGTCGCGGCGCGGCGTTTGCGCGCTGTGCTACGGGCGCAATCTTGGCTCAGGCCGCCTGGTGGAACTGGGCGAAACCTGTGGCGTAATTGCGGCGCAGTCGATCGGCGAGCCGGGAACGCAGCTCACGATGCGTACCTTCCACGTGGGAGGCACGGCAAGCCGAGTGCAGGACCGGTCGCGGTTGGACGCCAAGAACAACGGCTTTGTGCGCTTCATCAACCTGAACACGGTGCAGAGCAAGGAAGGCGAGCTGGTGGCGATGAACCGCTCGGGTTCGGTGGCCATCGTGGACGAACGAGGCCGCGAGAAGGAGCGCTACCAGGTGGTGTATGGAGCGCGCCTGCGAGTGAAGGAAGGCTCGGCGGTGAAGCTGGGCGAAGTGCTGGCTGAATGGGATCCTTACACGTACGCCATCCTGACCGAAATTGGCGGGACGGTGCAGTTCAAGGATCTGCAGGAAGGCATCACGCTGAACGAAGAAGTGGACGAAGTCACCGGTTTGTCGCGTTGGGTGGTTGCCGATAGCCCCGACGAGAAGCGGCAGCCGGCCATCGCCATGAAGGGGGCCAAGGGCAGCAAGCGCTACCTGTTGCCACGCGGCGCGCACCTTATGGTGCAGGACGGCGACGAAGTGGGTCCGGGCGACGTGCTGGCGAAGATTCCCAAGGAAAGCACGCGCACCAAGGACATCACCGGCGGTCTGCCCAGGGTGGTGGAGCTGTTCGAGGCCCGCAAGCCGCGCGAGACGGCGATCATTTCGGAGATCGACGGTGTGGTGCGATTTGGCGAAGTGTCGAAGGGCCAGCGCAAGATTTACGTGACGGCTGACAACGGCGACGAGAAGGAATACTCAGCTGCAGGCTTACCTGGTGAACGAAATCCAGGAGGTCTACCGGTTGCAAGGCGTGGCCATCAGCGACAAGCACATCGAAGTGATTGTGCGGCAGATGCTGCGCTGGGTGCGCATCGATGAAGTGGGCGATACGAACTTCCTGCTGGAGCAGCAGGTGGATCGCTTCCGCTTCCGCGAAGAGAACGAGAAGGTGCTGGCGAACGGGGGCCGTCCGGCCATCGGGCGTCCGCTGCTGCTGGGCATCACCAAGGCGTCGCTCTCTACGGACAGCTTCATCTCCGCGGCCAGCTTCCAGGAGACGACACGCGTACTCACCGAGGCCAGCATCAACGGCGCGGTGGACAACCTGCGCGGGCTGAAGGAGAACGTGATCGTGGGGCGCTTGATCCCCGCCGGCACGGGCCTGGAGTACTATCGCAACGTGCAACTCTCGCCAGAGCTCGAAGAGGCCGCGGCCCGCGTGCAGCAGGAAGTGACGGCCGAAATCGAAGCGGCCGAACGCGAGCTGGAGATGATGCGGCAGGAGGGCGAAGCCGAGGAGATGGCCGCCGAATAGGACTGGCCGTCCAGGCAACGCTCTGGACCAGGGTGTCTTTCGACTCACAGGGCCCGGCGCGAGCCGGGCCTTTCTTTTGCGCGCGGCCCTTTGGTTGAGAAGACTGGCCCGGCCTAAACGTCCGTTGCAAAACTCAAGAAACGGGATTATCGCCGACGATTTGAGATAGCAGGGGCTAAAGCCCGCGCTCATTTTGCGACGCTTACGGCCCGGCTAAAAGCCGTGCCCTTGTTACAAGGCCCCTCTCCAGGCAGGTTTCGGAATACGCTCCTAAAGGCCCCGCTCCAGGCAGGTTTCGGAATACGCTCCTAAAGGCCCCGCTCCAGGCAGGTTTCGCAATGCGCTCCCTAAAGGCCCCTCTCCAGGCAGGTTTCGCAATGCGCTCCTAAAGGCCCCTCTCCAGGCAGGTTTCGCAATGCGCT
>JBEKPO010000121.1:0-11950 GCA_049520675.1 Occallatibacter sp.
CCCAGCCGCCGGAGAAGAGCTTGGTTTTGGCCTCAGAGCCCAGAACGCACACGTGAGCGCGCTGCTGATCCTCGGCCCCGTTGAAGAAGCGCCCCTGATCGGGAATGAGTTTGATGATGTCGGCGTAGGCGGTGCGTGAGCCAACCACGCTCCACGTGTAGGTGTGCAAATCGTTCCGGACGGTCGCGTCGCTAAAGGCCATCGGTGAGATGTGGCTTATTTCCGGGAGCGCGGCGCTCACCCGCTCGACATCGTCGAGGGTGAGGCGCACCTTGACACCGGCTTTGTCTCCACCAGCCTGCTGGCTGGTGCGGCCGGGAAAGAACCCGATGGTGTTGGTGCCCCATTGAGCAAAGATGGCCTCAATCGCATTGCTGAATCCGTTGCCATAGGCCAACAGCAGGACGACCGTGGCGATGCCCCATGCCATTCCGATCACGGTGATGGCGGTGCGGCGGCGATTGTAGAGCATCGCTTCCCAGGCTTGCGCGAGAATGTCTTTGATCATCAGCCGGCTCCCGAGGGTTTCTGTAAACAGCGAACAGCGACTCGAACCACGAACGGCAAACGGCGCGGTTTTACTCTCGGCGCATCGCTTCGACGGGATCGAGAGCCGCGGCCTTGCTGGCCGGATACAGACCGGCAGCGACGCCGCACAGCACCAGTGACCCGATCGCCAGCGCTGCCGACCACGGCACAATACGAGGCGGATCGAAGCCGGGAATTTTGTCGGTAAGCAGCGACTGTAAGACCGCCATGAACCCAGCCGAGATGACGATGCCAAGCAGGCCGCTGATTCCCGTTAGCAGCAGTCCCTCCCAGAAAAACTGCGCAAGAATGGTGTTTCTGGTGGCTCCCACCGCTTTCATCACGCCGATCTCGCGCGTTCGCTCGGTGACCGAGACCAACATAATGTTGATAATTCCCACGGCTCCGAGGGCCAGAGTAACGACACCCACGCTGCCCAGGAAGACATCCATGGCAGTGAAGATGATGCTGATGATATGGGATTCCTGAATCGTGTCCCATTCGTTGAAGGCATCGAGGAGCGAGGGGTCGAACCCGTGGCGCTCGGCAATGACACGATGCACGGCGATTGAAGCGGCGGTGCTGTCGTTCCTGATGGTGGGGCTGTATTGGATGGATGTCAGAGCATCCTGCGGGATGTTGTCTCCCTTGAGAGGGAAAAGTTCCTGCATGGTGGTCACGGGGATGTAGATCTTTTCGTCGTCGTAGGTATTGTTGCCGCGCCCGATCTTGCCCACCTGGCCGACAACGGTGAATGCAAACCCGTCGATCGTGACAATCTCGCCGAGCAGCGGACGGCCTTGAAAAAGAAGCGAGGCGGTTTTGGAGCCAAGCACGGCCACGCGCCGGTCTTCGCGCACGTCTTCGTCATTCAGAAAGCGCCCCGAGGTCATGGGAATGTAACGGACGACGGTGCAGCTCGGCTCCGTGCCGGTGACGTGGCCGGAAGTATTGTTCCATTGGCTCACCTCGTAGAGGTCGGACCGCGCCAGCTCATCCGTGACGGCGCGAACCTCGGGCAAGCGCCGGATGGCGGCCTCATCGCCCAAGGTCAGCTCGTAAGGGTGCATGCCGGTGTGCTGGTTGGCCAATGCCGGAATGGTGCCATTGAAGACCAAAACAACATCATTGCCGAACTGAGACAGCTGCTTGTGCTGGCCGCTGCGAAATCCTTCGCCCAGCCCCACGAGCACCAACAGCGAGCCGACGCCCCAGGCGATGCCAAACATGGTGAGAAAGCTGCGCAGCTTGTTCGCCATGATGGCGCGGAAGACCTGGCCGAAAGTGTCTGAGAGGCTCTGCATAGTGCATCGAAGACCGGGGGCTCTTTCACTGCGGCTTCACACAGTCGCAGCAAGCGAAACCTTCGTTATGGACGTCTAAAGTGCATACGCACGAATGGGGGCGCGCGTTCCCGTCATTCCTGGATTCCGCTGGAACCGATCTGCTGCCATTTCCGTAGTAATCGGTGAGAGAACAATTGCGAGATTAGTGGTGCGTCCCATCAAGTAGACGTTTGGGATCCACCGCCGTTTGTGAAATGTGAACTGTATCACGCTATTTTTTGAACTTGTCGGGAGGGCGTTGTGCCTGTTGCTCGAAAAAATCGACGTCTTTGGGTCTGGCTCGGAATCGGGCTGGCTGTCGTTCTGGTGGCTGGAGGATTCGGCCTCGTTCATCTTGCGAAAGGCTCGACCATCGATCCCAACAAGCTTGCCAAAGTGACGCGGGGCGACGTGGCGCGCTCGGTGATCGCCACCGGGAAGATCCAGCCAATTACGAAGGTGGAAGTGAAGAGCAAGGCCTCAGGCATCGTAGAAAAGCTCTACGTGGATATCAACGACCGCGTAAAGAAGGGGCAGGAGCTTGCGCAACTCGATCAGCAGGAGATCGAGGCGCAGGTGGATGCACAAAGGGCGCAACTGGCCAGCGCCGAAGCCAACGTGACAACCTTTGAGGCCAACATCGAACAGGACAAGGTAAACGCTGCTGCGCCCGATCTGGTGATGTACAAGGCGACGCTGGACCGCAACCTCGAGATGCAGAAGGATGGCATCGTAAGCCGGCAGGCGCTCGACGATACCAACCGCGACTATCTGGCCGCGCTGACCAAGCGCGATTCGGCCCGGGCGCAGGTTGGCGTAGACACAGCAAAGCTGAAGCAGGCCCGAGCCCAGGTGCTGCAGAGCCAGGCGAGCCTCAAGCAGCTTGAAGAGCAGCTCGCGTATACGACGATTGTGGCGCCAATGGACGGCGTGATCCTTTCCCGCGACGTGGAGATGGGCGATGCCGTGAGCTCCATTCTCGTGCTCGGGTCGACAGCGACACTGGTGATGACGGAGGGCGACACTTCAGAGGTTTATGTTCAGGGCAAAGTGGACGAGGCCGACATCGCCCACGTCTATCTCGGCCAGCCGGCGCGCATCAAGGTAGAGAGCTTCCGCGATCGATTGTTCAACGGCAAAGTGACCAAGATCGCGCCGATGGGCGTAGAAAAAGACAATGTAACGACCTTCGAGGTGCGGGTTTCGATCAACAACCCCGGCGGCGAGCTGAAGGCCAACATGACGGCCAACGCGGAGATTCTTCTCGACGAGCACAAGGGCGTTCTCACCGTTCCAGAAAACGCGGTGATCTACGACAACCAGAAGAATGCGTCGGTTCAGGTTCCGGACCGCGGCCAGAAGGATGGAGCACGCAAGGTTCCCGTGACTGTGGGGCTTTCAAACGGCTCGGTTACCGAGGTTATCAGCGGGCTGAAGGAAGGCGATCAAGTCATTTTGCAGCAATGAGAAAGGCCTTCATTGTTGGGCCTGATCTTGGCGGCGGCAGCGCAGGCGGTGCAGCTTATGTAGCCGGATATTCGGTACAGAGCAGGCGCAACGGCGGCTCATCTTCGACGATCTCCGGATATCTGGGCAGCGGTTCTTTGAAGTGGTTATCCGAATCATCATCGTTGACCGAGGAAACTTCGCCAATAAGGGCATGCCCGTCGATCGCATAAAACTCATGGAAGAGAAATGGAGTCAACGTGATCGACTCGCCTGAGTCCAGGATCACGGTGCCTCCGGGCTCAACGTGCCGTCGAATTCCATCGCATGTCACGAGAACCGGACTATTCGCAAATCCTCCATCTTCGGCTGAATTGTAAAGTCGCAGGGCCAGACGGCCGGTTCCTTTGCCTCCCCGGTTAATGATGTCCTCTGTTTTGTGAACATGGTAGTGGAACGGTGTGACCTGCCCCTGGCGGACAAACATGATTTTTTCCGCGTAAACCTTTGAGGCGTTGCCGTCGACCGGGGATCCGTTGCGAAGCGTAAACAATGTGAGTCCCAGAGATTCGAAATGCCCGGAGTTGAAATCGGTAACATCCCACCCTAACCGGCTCGAGCGAATCTCGTCGGCTTCGCTTCCGTGTTGTTGCCATTCTTCTCGTGTCCAGTTGGCAAACGGCGGCAAAGTAAATCGGTTCGCTCGAAAGAACGCATCGGCCTCGGCAATGCAGCCATTAATTGCGGATCTCTTCACGTTATTACCTCTCGGGGTCGTTGTGAATTCCGATAAGAAACGCATCTCCTCCTGAGAGTCTTCCCCCATCCAGCGACAACAGGGGACTTACGGCAATTCCTGAGTAAGTGTATCCTTTGAAGGCTCGTGCCATGAGGACGGCAGGGTGGGAGGAAATGCATGATCGGGGTTCGGACAAGTGTAGCGGCGGCTTTCATGCTCGCCGCCTCTTCCATGACGATGGCTCAGATGAAGGTCCAGCACCTTCAAGAAGCCGATCGGCCAATTGCGACGGCGGTATGGGCCGGTGACACGCTCTATGTGAGCGGGCAACTGGCATCGCCGGTAACGCCTGCCGATGCGGCGAAGGGAACGCCGGCTGTCTACGGTGACACGGAGGCGCAGTCGATGAGTGCGCTCAATAAGATTCAGGCGCTCCTGAAGGAGCAAGGACTCACCATGGGTGACGTGGTCATGATGCATGTGTTCATGGCGGGCGACCCAAGCAACGGCGGGAAGCTGGACTTTGCAGGCATGATGAAGTCGTACAACAAATTCTTCGGAACGCCCGACCAGCCGAATAAGCCTGCGCGCAGTGCCATGCAAGTGGCAGCATTGGCCGCGCCCTGGGCGTTAGTGGAGATCGAAGTGATTGCGGTGCGGTCGAGCAAGTAGCAAACCGAGCTGTTCGCTGCGGCCTACCTGCCCGCGGCGCGAATCTGGCCGGCGACGAAATCGTGGACAAACATCAGGCTCGTGGCGCCGGCGACGGTGACTGGACCCTGCTGACCCGCCGAATGGATCAGCAGAGCGGGCCGATCGTCCCATGGGTCATCGCGCAGGCGCTCGTCTTCCGTGCTCCATCCCGGCAACGGACGCCACATCATGGTGCGCCACGAGTGATCGCCCTGGACGATCACGGTAGTTGCGGGCCAGCGCGGCTGTGCTTCGAGAATGTCAAGCACTTGCCCCAGCAGGCGATCGCAATAATCCAGCGAATCCAGATACGATCCGCCCGCGGCGAAGGTGTGCGTGCGCCGGTCCCAAAAGGCCGACGGATGCGGTGCAGGGAAATGCAGATAGATCAGGTCGGCCTGGCTAGTCGAGAGGGTGGTGAGGGCGTGTTGAGCGAGATCGTTCGCCGAAGCTCCGTGACTGATCGATTTCCAACGCGCGATATCTGCCCAGGCTTTTTGAGGCGCGACGAGCTGTTCGGCCAAGGTGCGAAGCGGGAACCAAAGATTTTCTTGAAAGCTCGAATTGAACGAGGGCGCGTCGCCGGCCTCGGTGTCCACGTTACCCCAATAGCACTCGGTAACTGTGCCCGAGAAGATCGGGCAATAAGGGATGTACCATCCGACGATGGAGGTGGTGACTCCGTGCTGCTTTGCCAGGCCAAAGAGCGATGCGTCGACGTCGAACGCCTGCCAATGTTTGGAGCCGGTCGTCCTGACCCGGTATTGCTTGCTTAAGGTATAGGTCGCGCCGGTCACGACCCGACCAAGGAGAAGACTTGGTATCACCACGTTGGTGTAGATGCCAGTGGGAGTTACGTGAGGGTACAGCGCGCTCTGACTTCGCAGATGATCGAAGTTGGGAAGATCGAGCGATGCGTCGCGTGCCTCAAACACGGGTTTATACGCCAGCTCGTCGAAGATGATCCAAACCAGACGCGGCTTGTTTGCGGGTTGCTCGGGAATGGCTGTCGCAAACGCTTGAGGGCCCGGATGCCAGAAGGCCGCGCGCACCAGTTGAAAACTGATCACCACGGCAAAAATGGCGATGGCCGTGAGAGCGGCGTTGGAGAACTTGTAGAGCCCGGAAGCCACGCGGGGCGCGAGGAAGACGAGGAGGACCAAGAGTGCGCACCACGATGTGCACAGAGCAATCACCACCACGAGCGAAACGTAGTAGGGAAAGTTGGCCAAATTGCATATCAGCGCATAAATCGGGAGCAACGCAAGGAGGAACCATCGAATTGTCGTCCAGGCCTTCAGCTTGCGCAGAATGGCCATCAAGCCCGCAAAGATGAGAGCCACAATTGCCAGGTCGCAAAGTTCCGCCAGTGCGAACCGGGTGAGCGGGAACGGGATATGTACCTGCTCGTCACCCAACGACGAGGTCAGGTCGACATAGCTGGGCAAAAGCAGCAGAGCGGCGATGCCCCAGGCCTGGGCCAGAGCGGTTCCGCAGTTTAGGTAGCCGTTTTCCAATTTTGTGGAGGGTGGATTTTTCTTAAGGAAAAATCCACTCGGCGGCCGTGGCTTCGGGACACAGCAACTGCGGAACCGCTGTAACCTTTTGATCATGCCGCGCTTTCCTCCGCGGACTTTCCGTTGGCCGCGACAGCGGCCGGCGGGGAGTGGCGCTCGAACAGCAAGAGCACTCGCCCGTTGCTCAAGGCGACCCGATCTACGACCGCGAAGCTGGAGTCAAATGCATGCCGCAGATCGTTCTCGCTGAAATGGCCGTAGAGATCGTCACGGCCGCGAAGCCACTCCTGATACATCGGATCGGAGGGTGGAACCCACTCCAGCAGCAGCCAGCGGCGCGTGAGTGTGGCGCAAAGATCCGCGATATGCGCAAGCGGCAACTGCTCGCGCAAAATCAAATGGTGAACAACGGCAAGCATGAGGACGAGATCGAATTGGCCGGTAAGACGATCGAGCAATGAGAAATGTTCGCGATTACGCCAGCCTGCCGCGGGCGTTGGGCGGGCGATATTGGCAACCAACACCGTGATCGATTTGTTATTCTGCGCTGCGCTTCGCCACAGAGTCTCGAGAGCTGCCGAATCGCTGTCGATGGCGACCACCCGGGCGCCGGCCTCGGCCGCCAGCAGCGAGTACGTCCCCGTATTGGCGCCGATGTCGAGCACTCGCTGGGGACGGAGTCGCTCGAACGTTTCCTTCACGAATCGCTTCTTATTCTCGGTGTCGGTCGGCTGATAGTGACTTGCCTGTTGCGTGTACTCGCTCCATCGGCTGCTTTCGCGCAGGTTGGCAGCGCGGCGAATTTGCTTGCCCAGGCGTGCAATGCGTCTTTGCAGAATGTGCGCGGTCAATTTGGGATCGCGTGCTTTGGAAGGTGTCTTCGCCGTCGCATTCTGAGCTTTCCCGGGCCGCTCGAGGAGCGTCGCCAGAGTCACCACATCGAATAAGTCGGGGTTAAGTCGTTGCCACGGCCTGAGCGCCTGGTAGATTTCGTCCGGCTCATAGCCGTCACGGACGAACAGCGTCGCCTGGAGGGGCCAGCGCAGGTGTTTTGCCGCAACCAGCGGCAGCAGGAAGGTACGCACAAATTGACCGTAGGCCAGCCAAAGGCTGGAGTTTGGATCCCGCCGCTCGAGCGACAGAACGTCAACCAGGACAGGCCGAGGGCCGGCAAAGACAACGTTGAGCGGGGTCGCGTCTTTCAGAGTCCAGCCGGCGCGGATGGCCTGGCTGGCAATGCTCAGAGTGAGCTCCGCGGCGGCGCGCCACTGCGCGGGGGTCCATTCCCACGGGTATGTGATGGGTTCGATGCGCGGGTGCTCCAGCCAGAATTCGCCGCGAGGGATAAAGGAATGGTCGCCTGAACTCGCAATCTGGCTGGGAATCAAGTCGCCGCTTTTCTCCAGCGCGGCGCGGAGTGGAGATGACAGAAATGCTCGCACCGACTCGACCGCGGCCGGGCGAATCCTGCGTAAAGCATGCCGGGCCGTCAGGCGGAGCTGGCCGGCCGGATCGCGGAAAGTGCATTCCAATTCGCTGTCTCTGGCAGCGAGACCTGAATCGTCGCGAAAGGTCTCGGCGGGCTGGTTCACGGATTTGGCGAATCTTCGCCGCCTGCGGGCCCGAGCTGCTTCTCGGGTTCGAGCCCGGGGGTGGGCTCGGAAGCGGGCTCGGAACGAAAGAGCGCATAAATCTTGCGGCGCAGGTACCACCCGGCGGCTACGAGTGCGGAGCCTGCGGCTTGAACTGCCAGGAGGCCCGCGCCGGGATCGGCGTAGGCGTAAGCGGGGCGCTCAAACAACAACACCGCGCCCACAACAACCAAGGCGAGCGGAAATACGCGCAGTAATCTCATAGGGCTGGCAAGCGACTCCAGAGTGCGGTGGGGCCTTCTCGTCCCGAAGCCCGTCGAGCAGGAATCCGAAATTCACTCTCAGGATGCTTCTTAGGAACCTAGACGGGAACCGGACCGCAAGAGTTTACCAAATTAGAGATATTATGCCCCGAATGAACACCTTGGTCACAGAAAGAAGGGTCTGTGGTCCGGGGCCATCTTCGCCTCTAGTTCGGCGGTGCCGAAGCAGCCGCAGGCTTCGCCTTGGCTGCCTCTTTGCGGCCGGGGGCAAGGATGGCGTGCAAAATAGTGCCTTCCATGCGTGGCATGAATTCGACGACGCCCGCGTCGCCGATGTCCAGAATGAGTCGATTGATGATGTTGTAGCCCAGCTCGCGGTGAGCCATCTGGCGTCCGCGAAAACGCAGGCTTGCTTTCACCTTGTCGCCGTCACCCAAAAAGCGGACTGCCTGGTTCTTCTTGGTCTGGTAGTCGTGCTCGTCCACGGTGACCGAGAACTTGACTTCCTTAAGGGTGATGACCTTTTGCTTCTTGCGTGCGGCGCGTTCGCTCTTTTCCTTTTCGTAGAGAAAGCGGCCGTAGTCCTGGATGCGGCAGACAGGAGGAACAGCGGTAGGCGAAACTTCGACCAGGTCGAGGCCGCGCTCACGGGCGATTTTCAGCGCCTCGAAGGGCTGAAGGATTCCAAGCTGTTCGCCATTTTCGTCGATGACGCGTATTTCGCGGGCGCGAATTCGCTCATTGATACGGATGAAAGACTTAGCTGCTCGTTTATCGAATGCGATGGTGCTCCTCCAAGAGCGGCGCCGGCCGGGCCATGCCGAATTTTCGACGAAAGGCGGCCTGACGAACGCACCCTGAGTATAGCATTGGCTTGATCGAAGCGAACAAAGGGGTTGGGCGGACAGAATCGGACGAACGTCGACTTTCCACCCAGATCGAATTCACCGACCCATCACATCGCGAATAGGCGGCCCCGATCGCGGCACGGCGGAGTGGTAATCCTGTCCGAGGAAAGCTGCGAGAGTTGCCGCAATCTGGCTTTCCGTGACTATGGTTCCGCTTTTGCGCTCGCCGAAGGGCGGCGTGTCAGGGCCCAGAAACGCCATCCAAGTCTGCTTCGATTCGAGGATTTTGGCGCCGTGGGTCGTCCAGTTTTCGCCCTCCCCGCGTCCGTGGTCGGGCAGGACGATCAATGTTGTCTTGTCCTTGTACTGGGGCAACGACTGCACCAGCTCCCAGATTTGGCGCAAGTAGTCGTCAGCGAGATGTGCCGCGTCAAGATAGGCAGCGTAAGCCCCGTCATGCGCCCAATCGTCGGTCTCTCCAAGCCCGATAAAGAGGACGTGCGGATGCCGCGCCTTCATGTACTCAAGCGCGGTGTGAAAGGGGATGGGGTCGAAGGGTTCGTCGTCCCAAACTCGCACCGTTTCAGCCTTAAGCTGGTTCAGAAGAGCCAGCTCCGGAGTGGCTGGAATTGCCGTAAGAGGATCGTAGCCCGCGTTGACTGGAAATCCGCAATGCTCCTTGTCGAAAATGCCGTTGAATGTTTCCCAGGCCCCGAAGGCTGCCACGCTCCCTGCAAGCTCCGGTTTGGCGTTGAGCCAGGTGAAGACGGTTGGGTTCGGGTTAGGCCGATTGTCGTTTGAGTCAATGCGCGCGTCGGCGAAGCCGGCAAGAGTCTCGCTGTAACCGGGGTAGCTGAAATTAAGGCCATTGATCACATGGGAATCGGAACCGAGGTCGCGATTTCCAAAGATCTGCCCGTTGGCCGCGATCACGCTCCAGAGAAAAGGCATCAATCTCTGCCGCCGCTCGAGTAGATCTGCGCCGCCGTAATGAGCCTCGGCCGCTGCGGTCAACTGTTTTGGATCTCCCAGCCATTCCGGGCCGAGGGTCGGAAGCAGTGAAGGATCCGCCCCGTGGAAAACTTCCTGCCATCGCAAGCCGTCGATCATGACCATGATCACGTTCTGCGTCTTGTGCGGATGGGATGCCGCCTGAGCCGGCAACCCCTGCGAAATTGCGGTCGCAGCAAACCAAACAACGAACCTTGCCCATACAGAATGATTCATGCGGCGCACCCGGCTTTCACTTGCTCGCTCATCGAGGCCCTGAACGGCAAAGCAGGATGATTCTACCGGAGTGAGAAGGCGCGGAGAGAGTGATGAGGCGAAAGCCCGGTAACTTGCGCTTGAACGAGTTGATTGGCTGGGAAAAGACCGACGACTTCCACGGGAAGGAAGTTCTCAGAAAGGGAGGCTGTACATCCCTTGGCGGCCAGCGCCTCCGCAGTTTGCAAGGTGATGATGCGGAGTGTGCGGCCGAGAAATCGGCTACGGTGCGCGCGGGTTTTTTCGGCGGCGAGGATGCGGAGAGCGGCCATGCGCTCTTCTATGACCGCAGAGGGGACAGGGGCTGCCGCATGCAATGCCCAGCCGGGGGTTCCAGGTCGCGGCGAAAAGGGAAACAAGTGCAGGTAGCCCAGCGGCAAGGCGCGAAGAAAGTCCAGTGTCTCTTCGAATTCGCTATCGGTTTCGCCGGGAAAGCCGGTCATGACGTCTGCGCCCAGGGTGAGATCGGGTCCGGCAGCTTGCAACAGGGCCTCGATTTTCTCGGCGTAGTGCCACGGGCGGTAGCGGCGATGCATGCGTCGCAGGACGGCGTCCGAGCCCGATTGCAGCGGCAGGTGGGCATGGCGCGCCAAACGCCCGCCTCCGAACTCGCGCATCAGGGCGATGAGGTCGCTGTCCCAATCCATCGGTTCGATCGAACTCAAGCGGAGCCGCGGCAGTTCAGTGCGCTCGAAGATGGCGCGGACTAACCCTGCAAGCGACTTTGGTCCGAGACCAGAAGAAGAATCGCGCCCCCAACGGCCGAGGTTGATGCCGGAGAGCACGAGTTCCTTGCCTCCTGCGGCGACGAAGTCCTGAATCTGGCGCAAAACCACTGCGTACGGCAGGCTTCTCGATGGTCCGCGAGTTTGGGGGATGACGCAAAACGTGCAGCGGTTCGAGCAGCCTTCCTGGATTTTGAGGTTGGGTCGTGTTTGCGTTCCAAATGCGAGCGGAGCTTGCTCGAGAAAAGAGTGCGCGAAACGATCGTCGGCCCAGACCACCTGCGGTGGGGCAGACGCGGCCCGTGCTGTGCGGGGTCGGCCGGTCTCCACTGGGTTCAGCAGCGGCGCCTCGGCGATTTGGATCAGAGCCCGCGTATCGGCGGCGAGGAACTCGGACGGGTGAAGCAGCTCGAATGCTATACGGGGCGCCAACGCCTTGTGACTGTTGCCGACCACCGCTGCGACACCGGGCATGTCGGCTACCTCATCGGGCGCGCGTTGCGCATAGCAGCCAGTGACGACGATTTTCGCGGCAGGATTCTGCCGGTGGACGCGACGGATGAAAGCGCGTGCCGCCCGATCGGCTTCGGCCGTCACGCTGCAGGTATTGACGACGACGAGATCGGCGGCGTGGAAAGCGGATTCGGCAAGGCCGCCGGTGCGGAGATGGCTGCCAATGGCTTCGCCGTCGGCGCGAGCCGCCCTGCAACCGAAATTCTCGATGTGAAAGCCGGACATCGGATTCCAGTCTACGGGAATAAACAGAGTGGCTAGGACTGGTCAGCAGGGCGGCGAGCTAGGGAGATGGGCTCCCGGCCCCGGTGGCTGCATAACGCGGAAAATGGCGCTTCGATATACTGAGGGGGGCGGTCTTCTTTCGCCGCAACCCACTCAGACATGCCCTCCTCCGCTACAGCCAGCATGCCCATGCCGGCGCGGCCTGCTCACCGCGGGCGCACGCGAGAGATAGCCGGCTATGTCTACTTCACGTTTATCTGCTATGTTTCC
>JBEKPO010000122.1:0-11925 GCA_049520675.1 Occallatibacter sp.
TCTCAAATTGATCCTGCATCTCTCCCTCCCACTTCTCGGGCAGGCGGCCTAACTGCGAGCTGCTTTTGCTCCCTTGTCCCCTCGGTCCCTTGGTCCCTGCTCTTAGACAACAACGGCCCGAGAACTCGCGTTCCCAGGCCGCTGCCGGTGAGCTGTTGGGATTGGACTAAGGCCATCGCGCTGCCGCGACTGCCAGGGCCCTGCGGTCAAAATGCGCCGCCGGGTCTTACTCTGGGGCTTGGGCGCGATGCCCTAGGCCTCAGTCACCTCACGTAGCGTACTACTTGGCAAATCAATCTTCATAGGCTGGATCAACCTCCTTTCCCGTGTAAGGCCAAAGTACGGCCAAAGCAGGGTCGGCGTCAAGCGCGCCGCTTAGCAGTTCTTCCCTCGGCACAGAACTTGCGCCCACTTGCGCACGGCTGGCGGCGTCACCCTCTGGCCGCCGGCTTCGCTGGCCGCCAGTTGAATCGACAGGTTGCCGATGGTAGAGCTTTCGGTTTCGCCGATCTCGACTTTCAAGCCGGTGTAGCGCTCGGTCAGCTCGACGAGAAGCTTGTTGCGCGTGGCGCCGCCGATCATGTGGATGCGCTCGAGCTTGCGCCCCAGCAGCTTCTCGAGGTTTGCCGTCGCCGAAGCGTAGCGCCTCGCCAGGCTCTCAAAGATGGCGCGTGCGAAGATGGGCTCGTTGCCCGGCAGGTCGGGTATCTCGTCGAATCCCAGCCGCCTCAGCTCCCCGTTGATGCGCCGCGGCATATCGGTGTCGAGCATGAGCGGCGCGGCGTCCATGTCGAGCACTCCGGCTGCGTTACACGCGGCAGCCTTTTGGATGAGGTCTTCAATTTTCCAGGGACGCCCCGCCGACGCCCACGCGTCCATGCACTGTTTGAGCACCCACATGCTGTTGATAAGCGAGTGAAACAGAAGCCCGCCGGCGGCCGCGCCGATGTTGGTGTAGCCCGCGTCGAAGGCGAGCTGCGTGGTCACGGGCGTCTGAATCACCGCGCCCAAGAGCGACCACGTTCCCGAACTGATGTAGGCGGCTGTGCTCAGATCGCCCGGAATGCCTGCAATGGCGCTGGCGGTGTCGTGCGTGGCCGGCGCGACGATGAGCGTGTTGCGAAAAGCGTCGAGCTGCTTGAGCGGCCCTTCGATGGGCCCGAGCACTGTTCCGGTGGAAGCCAGCGGAGGAGCGGCTTCAACCGCCAGCCCAAGCATCTCAAAAAGCTCCGCATCCCAGACGCCGGTCTTCAGATTCACCAGGCCGGTGTGGCTGGCGTTGGTGTATTCGGCCACGCGCTTGCCGCTCAACCAGTACAGAACAAACTCGGGCATCATGACCCATGGCGCGCGAGGATCGATTCTCTCGTTCTTCCCTTCGGGGCTCGCCACCGAATCGGCGATGAGCTGGTAAACCGTATTGATATTGAGCGGATAAGCGCCGGTGCGCTGGTAAATGTCGAAGGGAGAAATGACGCGTTCCGCGGCCTCCCTGCCGGCCGACGTGCGCTCGTCACGATAACAAAATGGCTCGCCGAGCATTTTGCCGCCGGGCGCCAGCCGCACATAATCGACGGACCAACTGTCTGCTCCGATGGAAGCAATTCCCTCTGGCGCCGCAACAGCCGCTTTGCGCAATCCCTCTTCAAGGCCGGCAAGAATAGTTGTGAGCGACCAGTGCAGCGAGCCGCCCAGATGCACCGGGCCGTTGGGAATGCGATGGATCAGTTCGACTGCCGGCTCGCCGCCGATCCAGCGAAGCAGAGAGACGCGGCAGCTCTCCGCGCCCAGATCGATGGCGACTCGTGCAGGCTCTTGCATCGCAGCGGCGAGGCTCCCTCCCGTTCAGCGCTGGAAAGCCTCGGTGAGGCCGCCGTCCACGGGAATCATGTGGCCCGTAGTGCACCGCGCCCGAGGGCTGGCCAGGAAGAGGATCGCCTCGGCACAGTCGGCCGGATCGATCACTTTCCCGGTTAAAGTACGCTCGGCATAAAACGCGGCCAAGCGGCTGCGCAACTCGTCATCGCTGAACGATTCCTGGAAAGGAACATTGTACTTCTGCAGAGAGGCGCGCACGCGATCGCGCGGAAACATGGTGGATCCCTTCACCACGGTCGCCGGGCTGATGCCGTTGACGCGCACGTTGGGCGCCATCGACACTGCAAGCTCGCGGATCAGATGGCTGAGGGCGGCCTTGCTCACGTCGTACGCCTCGCTGCCGCGCTTGGCCACCACGGCGTTGGCCGAACTGGTGAAGACGATGTTGCCGTGCAGCTCCTGCTCATGAAAAAGCTTCGCGGCTTCGTCGGCCAACAAGTAGTTGGCGGTGACGTTCACCGCAAGGGTGTTGCTCCACATCTCGTCAGTAATTTCGCCGCTGGAGCTGGAAGGGAAGATTGCCGCAGTGTTGATGAGAATGTCGATTCCGCCGAAGGCCAGCGCCGCGGCGCCCAGCATGGCGCGGATCGATTCGCGGCTGCGGATATCCACAGCACAACTGGCAGCAAACTCACGCGAGGCAAGCGAACCGAGATCGTCGGCGACCTGTGCCGCACCGGTTTCATTGCGATCGGCGACAAAGACGTGCGCGCCGCGCGTCGCAGCCAGGCGCGCTACTTCGCGGCCGATGCCGCTGGCTCCGCCAACCACTAACGCCACACGCCGGCTGAGCTCTTTCTCCGGCGGCTGGCGGCGGATCTTCGCCTCCTCCATCGCCCAATATTCGATGCGGAATGCCTCAACCGCAGGCAGCGCCACATAGTTGCTGAAGCTTTTGAAGCTGGCCGGATCCATTCCCGGCGGGCATTGAGGAACCGGGGTCCCCGCGGACCGGTCCTCGTCCGTGGGGTGGGAAACGGGGCCAGTCACCTCACCGCCGCCCAAGGCGCTCGCGCCCTCCATTACATGAATGGCATTGGTATAAAACTCGCCGACAATGCGTGCTTCAGTCTTGTTTTTGCCGTAGCTAAACATACCCAGGCCGGGAATGAGCACAACCGTCGGGCTGGCATCGCGCATGGGCGGCGAATCGTCTGTGGCGAAGGCACGATAGTAGGCGCGATATTGCTTGCGATATTGCGCGAGCGACATGTCGATCGAGCGCTTGAGGTCGTCGAAGCCCTCTTCGGCGCCCCAAGGAACAAACATGGGGCGAATCTTGGTGCGAATAAAGTGATCGGGGCAGCTGGTCCCGAGAAATGCCAGCTCCTTTGCGTTGACCGAGTCGACAAACTGGAGCACATCGGCGCTGTCGCTGAAATTGGAGATGAATCGATGCTGCGCGCTAATACGGCCACGCAAGAATGGGGAAATCCGGGTGGCCAGTTCGGCGCGGTCGGCCCGCGCAGGAACGGCTTCGCCGCCGAAACGTACCTTGTCGCCGGCGGCGCGCTCGATGAATTGTCCGAGCTGGTCGATTACAGTCAGCGTGTTCAGATAGCATTCGCGTTGGGTCCGGCCCCAGGTGAATAACCCGTGGCCGCCAAGAACGATTCCGTCGCAGCCCGGATTCTGCTCTACAGCGCGCCTCATCATCAAGCCCAGCTCAAAGCCAGGCCGCTGCCAGGGCACCCACACCAGGGAGTGGCCGAATTCACGGTTGAACTCTTCCATCTTCTCTTTGCCGTTGGCGCTGGCGGCGAGGGCAATGCCCCAATCGGGATGAAGATGGTCGACATGCGGAAAGGGCAGGAAGCCGTGCAGAGGCGTGTCGATGGATGCCGCCACGGAATTGTTGCCGAAGGCGCAGAGGGGATATAGCGCGACCATGTCGTCTTCCGTATCGACGCCTTTGTAGATACGTTCGAGCGCCAGCAGCTTCTCCATATAGAGCGCGGCAAAGCCTGTGCGCTTGATGCTTCCCAGGTCGCCGCCCGAGCCTTTAACCCAGAGCACTTCGACGGGCAGGCCGGTCAGGGGATCGATCTCGGCGATCTTCGAGCTGGTGTTGCCACCGGCGAAGTTGGTGATGCGCAGATCGGAGCCGAGCAGGTTGGAGCGATAGCGCAGCAGTTCCAGTTCATCGAGGCCGGCGGTGACGCTGAAGTCCCACCGGTCTTCAAGGAAGTGCAGTACAGGCGAAGCAGTTGCGGTTGTCATAGGGTCCACTCAATTGTTCTTTAGAAACATCATTCACGCAGCGTGATCCAAGGCCCCTCATTCCGGGCCCTGCTGGCGGGCGTCGGTTGACCTTTCAAACTCGTTGAATGGGGGATGGATCGACCACATACCTATGATACCGCCAGAGCCGTAAGAAAGGCGTTTTAGATTGAGAGCCGTCGCGCAGGCCCCGAGGAGTCGCGGCCTTTAAGTCGGTACTGCAACCCCTAAGAAACCCTCTGTTTGATCGGTGTTGTCTCGTCACCTGGTCCTTGGCCGCCGCCTTACGCGTAGCTACTCACCGTGGCGTTCTTGTGTTTTCTTTCGCGTGCGATTCGCTCGACATAACCGCTTTCCCGCAGCGCTCCAAGGGGGTCGGCGGGCAGTCCACGCGCCTCCCGCCAGGCGCAAGTCAAAGGACGGACGTCGCGCCAGAAGGCGCCCCGGTACAGCTCCTCGGCAGCCACCAGGTCGCAGGACTGCTGAAATTCGGCGAGTCGCACGCCGTCGACGAGCGCGGCTTTCAAATACAGCTCCTGCGCGGTGACCACGGTCTGCACCATGGCCTCGATTTTTCCCTTGAGGTTGTGGCTTTGGTCGATCATGTAGGCCACTGCGTGGGGCAGACCATCGGACTCAGCGCTGTGCAGCTCATGGAAGATTCGGAAGATCTGGTAGGGGTCGATCGAGCCCAGAGTGAGGTCGTCGTCGGCGAAGCGCCGGTCGTTGAAGTGGAAACCGCCCAGCATGCCGGTGTGCAGCAGCCAGGCCACAATCTGCTCGATGTTTTGCGATAAGTAGTGATGGCCCGTGTCGACGAGGACGCGCGCCCGCGGCCCGGCCGTTCGCGCCAGGTGGCTCGACATGCCCCAGTCGGCAATATCGGTGTGATAGAACGCCGGCTCGAAGGGTTTGTACTCGACAAGCAGCCGCTGATCGGGTGCAAGTTGCGCGTGAGATGCACGCAGCGATTCCTCAAGCCAACCGATACGTTTGCGGATGCTTTGCGTGCCGGGGTAATTGGAGCCGTCGGCCAGCCAAAGCGAGATGTCGCGCGAGCCGAGGGCTTTGGCGACCTCAATCGACTCGAGCACATGACTCAGCGCACGGGCGCGAATCTCCGCCGAGGGATTGCATAAAGAGCCGTACTTGTACTCCTGGTCCTGAAAAAGATTGGGGTTGATGGAACCCGCGCGAAGCCCGAAGCGCTGCTCGAGTGTGTGAACCTCAGGCACATCCTTAAGCCCCTGCGGTACATCCCAAAGCACGTGCAGGGCCAGAGTCGGCGTCACGCCCGTGAGCTTGTTCACCTCGGCGGCGTCGGCAAACTTCTCTTCGATGGTGGTTGCCGCGGCGGGCTGCAGAAATTTGCCGAAGCGCGTACCCGTGTTTGCGAACCCCCAGGAGGGAATCTCAATCCGAAAAGAATCCAGCGCTTTGAATGCGAGATCGTGAATGGAAGAATCTGACTGGCTCATAACATTCCCTTCGCAGCAACAAGTCCGTGATTCGACCGTGGGTCGTAATCGGCGGCTCCTAGTCCGTTACCAGAATCACGTTCAGGAACCTCGGTCCGTGCACGCCTTTGATGCGCGTCATCTCAATGTCAGCGGTAGCGCTAGGGCCCGAAATCCAGGTCACAAGCGCAGGCAGTCCATCCGCGCCCTTGTTCCCTTGTTCCCTTGCTCCCTCGCTCCCTTGCTCCCTGCACAGATCGAAATACTCCGGCAAGGTCTGAACTACCTGGCCGGCGCGAACAACGCACAAGTGCCAGTCGGGCAACAGCGTGATGACGCGGCGTCCCTCGGCCGGGCCGTGATGCAGGACGATCGTACCCGACTCGGCGACCGCGCAGAAAGATGCCGTCACCACCCCATCTGCGCCTTCGATCTCGTCCACAGGAAGATTGCCGTCGATTCTCCAGGCGAATTCGGAAGCAAGCCACTCGGCAGGCAGCCCGGCCGGAGCGACAAACGTGCGCCGGCCGCTGGCCTTCAATTGCGCATGAATGGTGGCGGCAAGGCCCTCCGGCGAGCATTCCACCACTATTGCATCGTATTCACGCAGACGTTCAGCCATCAGCGCGAGACGCGCCTCGGCCGTCATGGAGCCGCGGCGCAGGTATCCGGGCGCAGGCGGCTCGACCGTCGCAGGCGCGGAACCTCGTGCCTCCGGCCCTCGAGTGGCACGAATCCGCTCCAGAACCTGCTTCCGGCTGTCGGCCACGGGGCTCATCTCGCCGCCTCCCGGGTCCCTGGTTCCTTCGGTCGCTCGCCCCCTTGTCCCCTCGTCCGCTGCCTCTCTCGTTCCGACCACCACTGGTGAAACGTCTCCCTGGGCAGGCCGCGCAGGTCACGGGTTTGCGTCCATTTGGCTCCTACACTGGGCAGCGAATGAATCCAACCGTCTTTGCGCGTAAAAAATCGCAACACGATGCGCGCCGTCCACTGAGCGAGATGAAACAACCGCGCGCGCGAGAAGATCCAATTCGCGATTCGCAGCCCCAGGTACATCGGGTCGGAAAATTTCCTCGCCGTTTCTCGCTCCTGATCGGTCACCCTGGCGCGCAGATCGATCAGGATCTCCGGAATGTTGATTTTGACCGGGCAGACGTCGTAGCAGGCGCCACAGAGCGAGGACGCGTAGGGCAGCGACCGCGCATGCTGCAACTGCTGGAGTTGCGGCGTCAGAATCGCGCCAATCGGCCCCGGATACACCGACCCATAAGCGTGCCCGCCTGTCTGGCGGTAGACGGGGCAAGTGTTCATGCACGCCCCGCAGCGGATGCAGCGCAGCGTCTGGCGCTCAGTCTTGCGTGCCAGAATCGGCGAGCGCTGATTGTCGAGCAGCACCACGTGAAAGTTCTGCGGCCCATCGCCCGGCGTCACACCCGTCCAGAGCGAGGTGTAAGGATTCATGCGCTCGCCGGTTGCCGAGCGGGCCAGCAACTGCAGCATCACCTCAAGATCGGCGAAGCGCGGCAGCACCTTCTCTATTCCCGCCAGCGTGATCAATGTGCGCGGCAGCGTGAGGCACATGCGTCCGTTGCCTTCGGACTCCACGATGACCACCGCCCCGGTCTCAGCGATGAGGAAATTTGCGCCGCTGATTGCCGTGGGCACAGTCAAGAACTTCTGCCGCAGATAATGCCTCGCCGCCGCGGTCAGCGCCTGCGGGTCGTCGGAAAGGTTTTCAATCCCCATGCTGCGCGCGAAGATCTCGCGCACCTGGCCGCGGTTGACGTGCAGCGCAGGAACCACAATATGCGAGGGCTCTCCATTGCCGAGCTGGAGAATGATCTCCGCCAGATCTGTTTCGTAAGTGCGGATCCCCGCCGCTTCGAGAAAAGGATTCAGCTGGATCTCAGCCGAGGTCATGGTCTTGATCTTGATGACCTCGTCGGCATTCTCTTGGCGGAGAATCTCGAGGATGATGCGCCGGGCCTCGGCTGCATCGCCGGCCCAGTGCACATGGCCGCCTGCGGCCGTGCATCGCTCTTCGAACTGTTCAAGATAAGCGGCTAGATTTTCGAGAGCTTCATCTTTAATTCCGGAGGCCGCCTCTCGCAGCGCCTGCCAGTCGGTCTTCTCGGCGACAAGCCGGTCACGCTTGGCCTGGATCACGTCGATGGCGTGCGCGACGTTCTTGCGCAGCTGAGGATTGCGCAGCACGGGCAGCGCCGCCACGGGAAACGGCGGCGCCAGTGTCGGATCGAGGATGGGATGGCCGGCTGAGCTCATCCGTGCACCTCCTGTTGCGTGCTGGCCAGAATTTGCGCCATGTGAATCGTCTTCATCGGGGCATATTGCCGGTGCATCCCGCCGCCCAGGTGCATCAGGCAACTGTTATCGAGCGCTGTGCAATACTCGGCGCCGGTGGCCAGGACATCTTCGAGCTTTGTGGCGAGCATGGCCGACGAGACGTCGCCGTTTTTCACGCTGAACGTCCCGCCAAACCCGCAGCAACGGTCGAGATTTTCGAGCGGGGCTAGTTCGAGCCCACCCACCTTGGCCAGCAGCCGGAACGGCCGGTCGCCGAGATTGAGGGCGCGCAGGCCGTGGCAGCTCGCGTGGTAAGTCACCCGGTGAGGGAAATAGGCGCCCACATCCTCCACGCCGAGCTTGTCGATGAGAAACTCGCTCAGCTCATAAATGCGCGGCACGAGCGCCGCGAACTGCCTCCGCAGTTTTTCGTCGCCGAGTTCTTCAAAAAGCCCAGGGTATTGGTCGCGGATCATCGCCACACAGGACGAGGATGGAATGACGACCGTTTCCGCGTCCTGATACATCTGCACAAAGCGCCTGGCCTGACTGAATGCCTCCGGGCGGAAGCCGGTGTTGGCATGCATCTGTCCGCAGCAGGTTTGCCCAGGATGAAACTCGAGCTCCACACCCAGGCGCTCAAGCAGCCTGACCACGGCGCGACCCGTTTCAGGGAAAAGGGTGTCGTTGTAGCAGGTAATGAATAAGGAGGCACGCATGAAGGCGCTCGAGGCCGAAGAAATCGCTGACCTGCAGGAAACCGAATCATAAACTCTTTGAAAACAATTGTCTATTGCATCCGGGGCCGATCGGAAAGCGAGCGATCTTCTCTTCTGACTGCAAAATTGCAGCGCCCCAGCCCGCCGGTGGGCGCCGATTACGAAGGTGCTCCTGAGTCGAATTTCGGGTCAACCTTTCCTGTTCCCATTCCGTCTAACTGTCCGTATCTACCACTTCTTTCTGCGGAAAGCTGCATTTCATTCACAATTTCGTCCGGCTTGATCAAATGGGCCGTTGGTTCGGGTGCGCAGCCGAAGGGGTACCGCGCGCATTGCCGGCCCAGAGCTGTCGTTTGCAGCATTCGCGTGACTCGTCTTTCAGCGCCCCGGGGCGCCGATCCGCATTATCATGGTTCAGGTCTTCATAGCTTCCAGTCGTTCGTTGGTTCACAACCGAGCCGGTCGCGCGTCATGCACCTCAACACAAGTCTTCGCGCCATCGAAGGGTTTCTCTCAAGAAAGGGTCCAGGACCTCACAATATGATCAAGACGCGCTCGATCCCTCTGTGCGTATTGGCCAGCTTCCTCTGTTCGCTATCCGCTGTGGCACAGCAGGCCGCACCATCCATCCGCATTGTCGATCCCATCGACGAGAATCACTTGGTTACGCTAGGCCACTCGGTGCATCCGCTGGCAAACGTCGCCAACGACCGCGGCGCCGCACCTGACGGCATGCAGCTCGACCGGCTGCAGCTGGTTTTACAGCGAAGCCCCGCACAGGAAGCCGCCCTGCGCCAGTTCATCGCGCAGATGCACACCCCCGGCTCGTCGAGCTACCATCAGTGGCTGACACCCGATCAATTCGCGGCGCAATTCGGCGCTGCCGATCAGGACATCGCCACCATCAGTTCCTGGCTGGGCAGTCACGGGTTCAGCGTTGCCAAGGTGAATGCGGGCAAAGGCACGCTGGAGTTCTCCGGCTCGGTTGCGCAACTGCGCGACACCTTCCACACGCAGATTCACAAGTACATGGTCAACGGCGAGACGCACTACGCCAACGCCAACAGCCCGCAGATTCCCGCGGCTCTGGCGCCGGTGATCGGCGGATTCGCGTCACTCAACAACTTCCGCATCAAAAGCCAGATTGCCAAGGTGGGCAGAACCACCTACGATCCGTCTACCGGCAAGGCGAAGTCGCTCTGGACCGTCGGTGGCGGCACAGGATGCTCCAGCTTTGATTACACCTGTTACAACTTCGTGATGTCGCCCGGCGATTTCGACGAGCAGTACGATTTGAACCCGGTTTACTCGCAGGGAATCAAGGGCGACGGGCAGACCATCGCCATCATCAACGATTCGAATATCAATGTCGGCCTGGTCAATCTGTTCCGCACCCTGTTTAGCCTTCCCGCCAATCCGCCGCAGGTGATTATTGACGGCAACGATCCGGGCGTCGACGGCATCAACAATCCCGACGGCCCCAACTACGACTCTCCAGAGGCTTATCTCGATGTCGAGTGGTCGGGTGCAGTCGCACCGGACGCGACCGTCGATCTTGTCATCGCCGGCGACACCGCTCTGGAAAGCGGGCTGATCCTCGCCGCCGAACGTGCGGTCTATGGAAATGTGGCGCCGGTGGTAAGCCTCAGTTTCGGCGCCTGCGAGCTTGAACTCGGCCCCACCAACCCGTTTATCAACGAGCTATGGGAGCAGGCCGCGGCGCAAGGGCAAACCGTCATGGTCTCGGCCGGGGACAACGGCGCAGCGGGCTGCGACGGCGGCACCGACTACGCCGTCAATGGCCAGGCCGTGAACGGCCTCGGCTCCACGCCATACAACGTCTCTGTAGGCGGAACCGATTTTCAATACAGCTCGTATAGCGGAACCGACGCGGCGATCGATGCGCAACTCCAGACTTACTGGACAACAACCGCGAGCAATAACGCCGCGACCACTAGCATCAAGGGCTACATTCCAGAGCAGCCGTGGAACGACAGCCAGTTTGGCCTGAATCTCTTCAGCTATTACGCTTCAACCGGCGACGCCGACACGACGACGACCGGCACTGGCGGCGGCGCCAGCAATGCCGCGCTGTGCAGCAGCAACAGCTATACCGGCACGAATGGCGAATGCTCGGTCGCACCGTCGGGTTATCCTAAGCCGACCTGGCAATCCGGCACCGGCGTTCCCAGCGACGGAGTGCGCGATGTACCCGATGTCTCGTTGTTCTCGGCTAACGGGTACAACGACAGCTACTACGGCATCTGCGCTACCGACGGCGACTGCCAGCTGCCGGCATCGACCGTGCAGATCTACGGCGTCGGCGGCACGTCAGCGTCTTCGCCTTCGTTCGCCGGCATCATGGCTCTCGTCAATCAGAAGTATGGACGCCAGGGCCAGGCCGACACCGTTCTTTATCCATTGGCGAAGCAGTTTCCGGCAGCCTTTCACGATGTCATCGTGGGAAATAATTCGGTGCCCTGCGCCTTCAACCCGGATACGCCAGACTGCATTCAGATCGCGGCCAACATCACCGCCGGCATCTACTACGACGATACTGACCAAACGTATGGCACGGCGGAGGAAGGCCAGATCGGCGACACCACCAACACCACGGTCGAGTACAACGCGACGGCCGGCTACGACCTGGCCAGCGGCCTGGGAAGCGTCGATGCCGCGCAACTGCTGGCCGACTGGGGCAACGTCACGTTCAAATCCACAACGACCACTCTGACGCCGCCGAATCCCGCGACCGTCACCCACGGTACCGCGGTCGCGATCAGCGGCACGGTGACAGCGAGCTCGGGCACGCCGACCGGGAACGTGGCGCTGATGACCGACAGCACCGAGTCGGCACAGCAGGGAGTCGGCAGTGCGAACCTGCTGAGCGGCTCGGCCAGCACTTTTGCCCTCAATAGCAGCGGGGACTATTCCGGCAGCGTGACCACCCTGCCCGGCGGCACCTACAACATCTGGACCTCGTATGGCGGCGATACGAATAACTCGGGCAGCCTCTCCTCGAAGACCCAGATCACCGTGAACCCCGAGAGCACGGGAATTGCATTCAACCTCATCGGGCCCGGACCGCAATATTTCACCACCAGCATCGGCCCCAGCGTGGACTACGGTTCGCAACTGATTCTCAGCGCGCAAGTGGCGCCCACGGCAGACGTGGCAGGCGTCCAGAGCTGCCTGACCACAACCGCTGCCTGCCCGGTGTATACACCTCCCACGGGAACCATCACTTTCAAAGACAACGCGGCGGCGATCAATACCGCTGTGATCAACGCCGAAGGCGACGCCGAGTACAACGCTCCGTTCGCGGTCGGCGCGCACTCGGTGTCGGC
>JBEKPO010000123.1:0-16015 GCA_049520675.1 Occallatibacter sp.
ATGCGCTCGATGCCAATGCCGTAGCTGCCCATGATCGGAGTGACCTCCTTGCCGTTGGGGTCGAGCACGCGCGCGCCCATCGACTCAGAGTATTTGTAGCCGAGCTTGAAGATGTGGCCGACCTCGACTGCCTTGCCGACAACGAGCTTCCCGGCGCAACCGTCTTTCGGACAGCTCTCGCCCTCGTTCACGCTGCGAATGTCTGCGCTGAGCGTCCAGCCAAAGTCGCGCCCCGGCGTTACATTGCGGAGGTGGTAGTCGAGCTTGTTGGCGCCGCAGACCAAATTCTTGCGGCCCTCGAGGCTGCGGTCGACAACGACGGTCAGACCGTCGCCGCGTGGCTGCGTATCGGGCTTGGGCCCGACAGGGCCCAGATAACCGGCCGGGCCGCCAAAGTATTGCTGCAGTTCTTCAGACTGCATAGTGCGCAACTCGGCCGCACCGATCGCGCCGAGCAGCTTGGTCTCGTTGACCTGGTGGTCGCCGCGCAGGAACGCTGCGACACCATGCCAGGTATCCTTTTGCCCACCCGCGCCGCGCTTCAATGCCATGTAGGCCACGCACTTGATGTCGCTTGCCGGCGAGATCTTGAAAAATGCCGCCACATCGGCGATGGCCGCGCAGCCTGGCGTGTGCACCAGTTCCGGCTTTCCGTCACCAGTCGCTTCCATCTCGGCCACCGGGCCAAGACGCGAAGTTGCCTTCTCCAGATTCGCTGCGTAGCCGCACACGGGGCAACTCGCGATCAGGTCCTCGCCCGCGTTGGAGTAGACCATGAACTCTTGCGACTGCGAGCCGCCCATGGCGCCCGAGTCGGCTTCGACAGCCACAAACTTCAGCCCGCATCGCGTGAAGATCGCACGATAGACCTGATCGTGCAGGTCAAAACTCTTGTCGAGCCCCGCTGCGTCCAGATCGAAGGAGTACGAGTCTTTCATGATGAACTGGCGCACGCGCAGCAAGCCAGACTTGGGCCGCGGCTCGTCGCGGAACTTGGTTTGAATCTGATACCAGATTTGCGGCAGCTGCTTGTACGAACGCAATTCGCCGCGCGCAATCGTGGTCATGATCTCTTCGTGCGTCATACCCAGGCACAAATCTGCGCCCTTGCGGTCCTTCAGTCGAAACATGTTGTCGCCCATCGTTGTCCAGCGGCCGCTCTCGGCCCACGGCTCCTTGGGCAGAATTCCGGGCAGGTAAAACTCCTGGCCGATCTTGTCCATCTCTTCGCGCACGATGGCGATGATTTTGTTCAGCGAGCGCTGGCCCAAGAAGAGGTAGTTGTAAATGCCGGCCCCGAGTTGACGGATGTAGCCCGCGCGCAGGAGAAACTTGTGGCTGGCCACTTCGGCGTCTGTCGGGGCTTCGCGCAGAGTAGGAATAAAGAGTTTCGACCAACGATGCATAAACGAACGCACGAACCTTTCCGTCTGCCAGGTCGCGGCGCAATCCACGACGATCGAAGCGCAGAATCAGGCAGACTTCATTCTAAATGTTTGAAGAGCACGGCCAGCTGACTCGTGTCCTCGCCAACCCGCGCGGGTGCCCCACCCTCGCGACGCTTTAGCTTTTGTCGCTAGGGTGGGGAGGGGCAACTCGCTCCATCCCCTCCCTCACAGCGCCAGCATCTCCGTGTACACCGCCATGCCCACCACCGCATCGGCTCCCAGCGCGTCCAGTTCGTCCACTTCTCGCTGGTTGCGAATTCCGCCCGCCACAATGAGCTGTTTCTTCGTAAGCTTCCGCAACCGCGTGGCAGTCTCGATGGGAAATCCCTGCATCGTTCCTTCGGTATCCACATGCGTATAGAGAAATGCCGCCACATACGGCTCGAGCCGCGGAATGGCCTCATCCGGCGTAAGCGCGACCTGCGCCTTCCATCCTTTTACGGCGATTCTGCCGTTCTTCGTATCGATTCCGGCAACGATGTGATCCGCGCCAACGCTCCCTTCCAGCTTCGCCGCAAATTCCGTGTTCACTATGCCGTCAGCAGAGAAAAGCGCCGAACCGATGATCACCCGCTTCGCCCCGGCGTCGAGGACTTGCCGCGCGCGCTCGATCGTGTGAATGCCGCCGCCGGCCTGAACGGGCAACTGCTTGGCAATCCGCTCTACGAGCGCTGAGTTGTCTCCTTGCCGCATCGCCGCGTCCAGGTCGATCAGCTGCACAAGAGGGAACCGCGCGAACTTCTCAATCCAGTAATCGAAGTCGTCGAACGCGAGCCGCAGTTTTTCGCCTTGCACGAGCTGCACGATGCGCCCGCCCATCAGGTCAATCGATGGAATCAGCATGGCAGCCTCACCGGAACGCCCGCTGCGGCCAGCTCTTCTTTGAGCGATCGCGAGGTCGACACGCCGAAGTGGAAAATGCTCGCCGCGAGCGCTGCGTGAGCGTGTCCGCGCGTGAAAACGTCGGCAAAATGCGCCACCGTGCCTGCGCCTCCCGAGGCAATCACCGGAATCCCCACTGCCTGGCTCACCGCCGCGGTCAGTTCGCAGTCGAAACCGGCCCGCGTGCCGTCGGAATCCATCGACGTGAGCAGAATCTCGCCGGCGCCGCGCTCTTCGGCCTCGTGTGCCCACTCCACAACTGTTCGACCGATAGGTCGCCGGCCCCCTTGTACGAACACCTGCGCCTCGCGCACGGGATCTGCCGCGGCCGGATCGCGTCGCGCATCGATCGCCACAACCACCGCCTGCGCCCCAAAGCTGCGGCCGATCGCGCTGATCAGCGCCGGGTCGGCCAGCGCGGCAGAGTTGATGCTCACCTTGTCCGCGCCGGCTTCGAAGACCTGTTCCGCATCGCGTGCTGAGCGGATCCCGCCACCCACGCAAAACGGAACAAAAAGCTCGCGGGCCGTGCGCCGCACCGTGTCGAGCAGCGTTTGCCGGCCTTCGTGCGTGGCCGTGATATCCAGCAGCACGATCTCGTCCGCGCCTTCGCGCGCATGCCGCGCTGCTTGCGTCGCCGGGTCGCCTGCATCGACCAGGTCGACAAACTGCACGCCTTTGACGACACGGCCCGCGTGCACGTCGAGACAGGCGATGATGCGCTTCGTCAGCATCCATGCCCCTTCGCGTCCCACGCCAGAAAATTCCTCAAAATCTTCAGCCCCGTCGCTCCCGATTTCTCCGGATGAAACTGCACGCCCATCACGTTGCCCCGCTCGACGGCTGCCGCGAACGGCTCGATGTAGTGAGTCACCGCCGCCGTATCCGCAGTGACGGGGCCTTTGTAAGAGTGGGTGAAGTAGACAAACTCGCCGGGCTCGACGCCCGCAAGCAGCCGCGATCCTGCTTTCACATCCAGCGAATTCCAACCCACATGCGGAACCTTTTCGCTTCCCTCGGGAAATCGGGAACAAGACTGTGCGCAGCAGCCCAACCCCACCTGCTCGGGAGCCTCCGTCGATCCCTCGTACAGCCACTGCATCCCCACGCAAATACCCAGAAATGGCACGCCGCGCGCAATGGCGGCGCGAATCGCGCCTGTCAGCCCCGTCCGGTCCAGTCGCTCTGTGGCCGCAAAGTGACCTACGCCGGGAAGCACAATACGGTCGGCCGCATCGACCAGCCCCAAATCGCCGTCGGTCACGATCGTCTCCGCGCCGAGGTGCTTCAGCGTCTTCAATACCGACGTCAGATTGCCGGCCTTGTAGTCGATCACCGTGACGCGCAACAAAATCTCTCCATTCAATCTCAACCCAGCACAAACCTGGGTGCCCCATCCTAAACGCGCTCTTTGCGTTTAGGGTGGGATAGCACGAACCTCAATCGGCGTACAACAGCCCCTTCGCACCAGTAACGGGTGCCCCAGGTCTCGATTCTGAGACCTGGGATAGAAAGGACCTACAACAGCCCCTTCGTACTCGGCAGCATCTCGCCCAGTTGCTTATCGCGCGAGCAGGCTACGCGCAGAGCCCGCGCAAATGCTTTGAAGATCGCTTCGATCTTGTGATGGTTCGACCGCCCGTACATCGTCTTCACGTGCACGTTCGCTCGCGCCCCTCGCGTAAAGCCCTCAAAAAAGTCCGTCACCAACTCGGTTTGAAGGTCGCCCACCAGCCGCGTGCGCACTTTCGTGTCCACGGCGAACGCTGCCCGCCCGCTCAGGTCCACAGCGGCAATGGCCAGCGTCTCGTCCATCGGCATCACGAAGTAGCCGGCGCGCAGAATTCCGCGTTTGTCGCCCAGCGCTTTGTCAAACGCCTCGCCCAGTGCGATCCCAACATCTTCTACCGTGTGGTGCTGATCGACATCGAGATCGCCGTCGCAATGCAGCGATAGATCGAACGCCCCGTGCCGCGTGAACAGCTCGAGCATGTGGTCGAAAAAGCGAATTCCGGTAGAGATTTTGTACAGCCCTGTGCCTTCAATCGTCAGCTCAAGCTCGATTTTTGTCTCCGTCGTGTTGCGCACGATCGTCGCGGTACGTGTCCTCAACTTCTTGCTTTCGCCGGTCTCAGAATTGAGACCGGGGGAACTCTCGGTCTTCGTTTTCCTCGTCATCGCGTCTCGCCTCCGGATCGCAATTGCGCCATCGTCTCGTTCAAAGCCACTGCGGCGCGTTTCATCTGTTCGCGCGTTCCGATGGTGATGCGCACGCGGCCGTCACATCCCGGATCGGCCGACCTGTCGCGCACCAGCACTCCAGCACTTCGCATCAGACGCACAAACTCCGCATGTTTTGCGCCAATTTCGACCAGGATAAAATTCGTGCCGCTCGACCAGCGGCGGATTTTCAAACGATCGAGCACCGACTCGAATTCGCTTCGCGCCGCAAGCACCTCGCTCACATACCAGTCGAGATAAGCCGTGTCATCGAGCGCCGCGGGGAGGCAGGCGAGGGCGAGCGAATTCACGCTGTAAGGCGAGAGCACCCGGCGCACCCAGCGCATCAGCTCCACCGGCCCCGCCAGCAGCCCTAACCGCAGCCCCGCCAGCCCGTATGCCTTCGAAAACGTCCGCGCGACGAAAAGGTTCGGCAGCGTTCCCACGAGGTCCATAACCGTCTCGCCGTGAAAGTGAAAATAGGCCTCGTCGACGAGCAGGACAGCCTGCGGCGCGCGCGCGGCGAGTTCCAACAACTGCGCTCGCGTCGCTACAGAACCCGACGGGCTGTTGGGATTGGCGATTGCGATAACCTTCGTTCGCGGAGCAATTGCCCCCACCAGCCGCTCAAACGGAAACTGCAAGTCTTCCGCAGCCTCGACCGTCATCACCCGCGCGTCGGTTGCCGACGCGTACACCTCATACATCGTGTACGTGGGCACCGGCAGCAGCACCTCGTCGCCAGCCTCGAGAAATGTCTCGAAGAGTACATGAATAGCTTCATCGACGCCGTTGGTGAGAACAGCCTGTTCCGGTTTCAGTCCGAGATGCGCAGCGGCAATCGCCTCCATCGGCTCGCGCTCGGGATATTTTGTTAGAGTGCCCGCAGAAATCTGCCCGAGCGTCTCGCGCACCTTGGGCGAACAGGCCAGCGTGTTCTCGTTAAAGTCGAGGCGCAATGCGTCACGGCAGCCAAGTGGCGGGTGATACTCCTTCATCGCCTGCACACGCGCGCGAGGTGAAACGGTTGCGATGGACTCAGCCACGGTCCCTCCTTCCGGCGCGCGCACCTGGCTTGTTGCGGCCTGAGCCCGAGCTGCTGCGCCGCAGGAGCCGCGCGCGAATTGCTTCAGCGTGACCCTTCAGCCCTTCCGCTTCGGCCAGTAGAATCGCCGGCCTGCCGAGCGAGCTCAGCGCCTTCGCCGTGTACTCCTGCACTGTGATCAGTTTGACGAAGTCATTCACGCTCAATCCGCCGCGCACTCGCGCCATTCCGCCGGTGGGTAGCGTGTGATTGGGGCCCGAGATGTAATCGCCCAAGGGCTGCGCCGACCACCGCCCGAGAAAAATAGACCCCGCATTTTCCACCCACTCCAGATCGCTTGCCGCATCCACGGTCAAGTGTTCCGGCGCCAAACGATTCGTGATCTCATGTGCTTCTTCCACCGACCCCGCCACAATCGCTACGCCGTTGCGCTCGAGAGCTTGGTGCGCTATAGGATTGTTGCGGCTGCGGGTCTTTGTTTCGGCAATCACCGCCCTCGCCAGTTCCTCGCGCGTCGTCACAAAGATCGCCAGCGCTTCGGGATCGTGCTCTGCCTGCGCAACCAGATCGCTGGCAATGTCGACTGCATTTCCATGCTCACTCGTGACCACAATCTCGGTTGGCCCGGCCAGGATGTCGATCGCGCAATCAAAGGCTACCAGCCGCTTCGCGGCCGTCACGAAGAGATTTCCCGGCCCCACAATCTTGTCCACCCTCGGCAGGCTCTCGGCTCCGTAGGCCAGCGCAGCCACGCCGTGCGCACCGCCCAGCCGGTAGAACTCCGTGATGGCAAGCAGGTGCGCCGCGGCCAGAGTCTCCGGCGCGGGCTTCGGAGAAACCACAACGATTCGCTTGACGCCCGCAACCTGCGCCGGAATCACCGTCATCAGCAGCGTCGAAGGTAGCGGATGCCGCCCGCTGGGCACATAGCATCCGACCGAGCCAAGCGGCCGCACCAGCTGGCCAGTCATCAACCCTTCGACGGGCGATGTGCTCCACGATTTCGGCATTTGCCGTTTCGCAAACCTGCGAATCTGCTTCGCCGCCGTGCCAAGCGCACCGCGCAGTGCCGGATCAAGAGCCGTCCAAGCCGCCGCCATCTCCTGCGGCCTGACGCGCAGCTCTTCCGCGCCGGCAAGCCCGTCGAACTTGGCCGCGTATCGCAGCAGCGCACCGTCGCCGCGCTTGCGCACGTCGGCCACGATGCGCCTGACCGCCGGCATTACCTGGTCGAGCGCCGTTCCGCCGCGCCGCTCCAGTGCCGCCAGCCTCTCGGCTGCTTGCCGCGCGCCGCGTCCTGTTGTCTTCGCCAGCTTCATTGCAATCTCGTTCTTCTGCTTCGATTCTCGCCCAGAGGATTCGCCATCCGAAAGAGCTCGATCGCCATCGAAAAAGCTGTTGGCTCACAGCAACCGTTGGGCGCCCAATCGAGCGCTCCAATCGCTTTTCTTCAATTTGAGCAGGTCGTTCAACTCCAAAGGATGTACATCGGCAGCGAGGCGGTCGAGGATCTCGTACTTGAATGCGGATTCGCCGTGAGTATTCCACTCATCCTGAAGCGATGGTTCCTGATGCCTTCCAATGCGCAGGCAGAACCAACAGCCATTCCTCGCGGCATCGAGGTTCCTTGACATTCCAACCCATACCCGCCCGGTTGCGGTGCACCGCACAGCATAAATTCCGGCCGGAGGCTTTTGTTCCTTGAACTTTCGGATTGCTTCTTTTCGAGACTCTTTCGACAGCACGGATCCTCCCAATGCGCTGTGCGGCGGCTTCGCAGCGCCTACAGCACAACTTTGTTCAGCGGATACTCGACGATTCCTGTTGCGCGTGCCGCCTTCAGCCGCGGAATGACGTCGCGCGCGGTGCTCTCATCGACGATCGTGTTCACGGCAACCCACTCGGGATCGCTCAAATGCGAAATAGTCGGCGAATTCAATGCGGGCAGAACGGCCAGTACTGCTTCCAGATCCGCCTGCTTCACATTCAGCATTAGTCCCACCTGCGACTGCGCATCGATCGCGCCCCGCAGCATCAGCGCGATTTGGTCGATCTTCCCCCGTTTCCACTCATCGGCCAGCGCCGCTTTGCCGGCGATCAGGTGCGTCTCGCTCTCCATCACCGTATCGATGATCTTCAAGTGGTTGGCTTTGAGCGAGCTCCCGGTCTCCGTCACTTCAACAATCGCATCGGCCAGCATCGGCGGCTTCACTTCTGTCGCGCCCCAGCTGAATTCGACTTTCACGTTCACGCCTTTCGCGGCAAAGTAGCGCTTGCTCACCTCAACCAACTCGGTGGCGATGATTTTGCCCTCCAGATCCTCGGCTTTCTCGTAGCCGCTCGACTCCGGCACGGCCAGTACCCAGCGCACCTTGCGCCGGCTCTGTTTCGCGTAGGTCAGTGTCGTCACGCTCTCCACGTCCAGGCCGCTCTCCACCACCCAGTCAATGCCGGTCAGTCCGGCGTCGAGAACGCCGTGCTCCACGTAGCGCGCCATCTCCTGCGCGCGGATCAGCATGCACTCGATGTCTTTGTCGTCGATGGAAGGAAAGTACGAGCGGCCGTCGGCATAGATGTTCCATCCGGCGCGCTTGAAGAGGGCGATCGTCGCGTCCTGCAAACTCCCCTTGGGGAGCCCGAGTCGCAGCTTGTTACCCACGGCTCACCTCCGCGTGAATTGTGACCGGCCTGGTGAAACAACTCACCGTGCCCTCATGGCAAACCAGCCCATCGCCTTCCACTTCCACACGAAACAGCAGCGTGTCGTTGTCGCAGTCGGTCGAGGCCGAGACGATGCGCAGCCGGTTGCCGCTGGTCTCGCCCTTCGTCCATAGCTTCTGCCGGGTGCGGCTCCAGAAGGTCACGAATCCGCTCTCCTGCGTTTTGGCATAGCTCGCCGCGTTCAGGAATCCCAGCATCAGAACCTCGCCGGTCTTCGCGTCCTGCACGATTCCCGGAACAAGGCCATCCATCTTGTCGAAATCGATCTTCGTTTCCTGGCTCATTGCTGTTCCCACTTTGATTGAGATTTTCTCCGAACATGAAAAAGCCCGCCAGCGTCATTCGCCGGCGGGCTTGGTTTCTTCCGATCTCTCTGACCGATGATCTCAGGCCATGGCAGTCCGCCGGCATGGTTGCCCATGATGGGGGTGATGACCGTGATGGCGGAACACCTGCATAGCTTTCAAAGTACAGGCAACCGCGCCGCGCTGTCAAACCAATTCTTTGCCGCCGACGAGTCACTTACCGCCAGGAGGTCGACGGTCATGGCCAGCTTCGCAGCACCCTCCTAACTCGGACAAGCCCTTTCGCGCAGCGCTTATTCGGCACATAATTGCTCGACTGCAAACAGAACGAAAGGAGCGCGATGGGAAGTTGGGTGAACTACTGGTTTGTCGCTTTCGCGCTGACCTTGCTCCTGTCGATTCCGTGCATCGGAGCCCTGATCGTAATTTGGCAAGAAACCGAGCCTGAATCGTCAGAGGGGGAAATCACCCCCGCCGGGAAACTCCTGCTTCGCGCTCGATTTTTGTTTACGACAACCTGCGGCGTGATTTTCGCTTGTTTGCTTGTTCTGATCCATTTCCTGGATGTGCCTTACGATTCGCAGCCCTTCAAATGGTGCGATGAGCACCGGCAGATCCTTCCTCTGCTTTTGGTTGTTGTTGCTGGATCATCAGGCCTCTCTCTCGTCTTGGCAGTGACCGCCAGGGGAGAAGGCCGTCGCGCGCTGATGATCGGGTCGGTTCTGATTGCCGTGCTGTCGTTTGGCGTGGCGGCCTGCCTGATTGATTTCCGCTGAGCCTATGCTTGCGCACCGGCTCCGGCCGCTTCTGCCTTCGCGTGGAGCAGTCCCGCCAATGCCTCATACAGCCGGTTCCGCAATTCGAACCGGTCCGACGCCGACGTCACGTAGCGCAGGTGCAGCTCGGCTCCTGCGCCCGTCGGCCGCGCGGTGACCACAGGCTCCGAGCTGAGCGGCCTCAGGCCTTCGCCCCGCAGTGCATGTTTCCACTCCTGCTCGGCGTGCCGCGAGTTCTCCTGCGTCTCCTCGACGACCGCCTTCTCGACCTGCTTCATCAAACCATCGATATCGACTCCCGCAGGTACGCTCACCGTGATCTCGTCCCACATCCATTGGCCAGCGGTAGAAAAGTTGAAATACTGCCCGCGAATCGCATAGCCGTTCATCAATGTGATGCGCCGGCCCGTGGGCAGCCCATGATCGGCCAGTCCCCCGGTTTCGAGCAGCGTCGTCGTCATCAGTCCGATCTCAGCCACTTCCCCATTGACGCCATTGATCTCTACCCAATCGCCAACGTGAATGCCGTTCTTTCCAACCAGAACGAACCAGCCGAGGAACGCCAGGATGTAGTCCTGCAATGCAATGGTGAGTGCGGCAGTCGCCAAGCCCAGGATGGTCGGCGTCTCCTGCGGAGCGCCAAAGACGACGAGCAGGATAAGGACAACGCCCACGGCCTGAATCGAAATCACCAGAACGCTGCGCAACGTAGCCATGCGCCTGTTTTCGATTGCGGGCCGGGCCAGCCAGTGGCGAACCAAAGCATCGCACACCAGCATTCCCAGAAGGATGGCGAGGATCAGTTCGAACGAACTCAGTACCAGATGCAGCACGATCTGATGCTGCAGCTTCACCTGCGCGAGCCACTTGCTGTACACCGTTGCAAGCTGCTGCTCGGTTTGCAGGCGATCGTCGCCGATGCTCAGAATCTGGCGTTCGGTGCTCCGGTCTTTGAGATACGTCAGTTGCGCCGCGCGGTCGGGAGCGCTCCCCGGCGGCGCAGCCGCATTCACCTTCGCTTCCAGCGCACTGTGTTCGGCGCTCAGGCTACGAGCGTTGTTCCCTGTCTCCTCGAGCGCCTGTTCGAGCAGCCTTTCGCGCTCGCGCTGTTTGAACCAGGCGCCGATGCGCATCGCCAGCGTGCGGTTCTGCGAAGCGGAAACGACCGCAACCTGGCCCTCGCTCGCACCCCCCTCCTCGTGCTGCTTCATCGCGGCCTCGTGCGCCGCCAGCTCTTCCTGGATCTGTTCGCTGTGATCGCCTGAGGCGCGCGCCAGATCGCGCTGCGCATTCGTCAGCTCGTCGGAGTCGAGACCAAGCTGAGCCTTGGCCACTTCGAGGTCGTCGGTGCCGGAGCCGGGCTGTGCGCCGTTCGCCGCGGATGACTTGGAACCGCCGCCCTTTGCAGTCAGGCTGTCGACGAGCCCCTCGTCCTGCTGCCGCAGTTGCTCGAGCTGTGCAACTTTCTGCGAGAGCGCTTGCGCATCTCCGGTAAGTGCCTTGTGCTGCGCATCCAGGCGCTCCTGCCGCAGGGCTTCAGCAAACGCCTGATCCACCTCGTGGCCGGCCAGGTGCTCGGCCTCGCGGGCCAACGACTCTTCTTCGGCAGAGACGGCAAGCGGGGCCAGCGCCTGCGCTGTCTGCCAGGGCTGCGTGTCGACCAGAGATTGCGCCTCGCCGGCGCCGCGGCCCTTCTGCTTCAGATAGGTCATGGCGCCGCGAGTCGTGAACGAGAGAACGACGCATAAGGCCAGCAGGGCAAAGAGAGCGATGAACAGCAGAAGCTGGGTCTTGCCGAAGAATCGGGGCCGGCTTTGGCTGTCGGCAGGGGGAACGGCAGGGGAAGATGCCATAGCGACATTTTTGCAGGTTTATCGTGTTGTTTGCGAGAAACGGTGCGAGAATCCTTGCGTATGCCAGTGTCGGATCTTTCTCAGCCGCCATTTTCATTCGTTTGCGAGCGCGAAATGCGTGCCTCCGCGGAAAAGCTTTTCCAGGCCTGGACCGAGCAATTCGATCTGTGGTTTGCCGCGCCTGGTTCGGTCGTTATGCAACCCCTGGTCGATACGGCCTTTTTCTTTGAGACCGAATTTGAAGGCCAGCGCCATCCTCATTACGGCCGTTTCCTTCGCCTCGACTGCCCGCGGCTGATTGAACTCACCTGGGTAACCGCTGCGACCAGGGGCGCGGAGACGCGAGTGACGGTCGAACTGGCTCCGCGCGCCGACGGAACATTGCTGCGCCTGACCCACGCCGGCTTTCCCGATGAGGCATCGAAAAAACGTGGCCGCAAGTGCTGGCTCATCTCGACAAGTGCATGGCAACCGAAGCCTGAAGCCATGGATGCCCGCGCTCGGTTTCCCACCCCAACCGTCGCAGCCCTGCTTCTTGGCGCTCTGTGCGCCGCGCTTATCCCAAACTGCGCTCCGCAAACTGTTCCCGATCAGCGGCCGTCCACTGCAAAACCCGCTCCCCCTCCCGAGGCACGGGTCGACATCAATCACGCCAGCCTGGACGAACTCCTCAAAGTTCCCGGCATGACAGCAAGCTGGGCCGGGCGCATCGTGCACTTTCGTCCCTACCGCACCAAGCAGGATCTACTCGAGCGCGGCGTGCTGCCCAGCGACGTCTACGGACTACGTCATCGCCCACCGCGACAAGTAGTAACGACGGCCCACTAGAGCCGGTTGCATCAATATTCTCAGGCGATGAAGGAACTTCCTTCAGGGGCTAAAGCCCCGAGTCATTTTGCTGCCGTTACGGCACGACTGAAGTCGTGCCCTTTCAAAGCAGGCGGTTCCGAAGCCTCGGGGCGGCTTTGATTCGTCGTTTCCGCCTTGGGGTCGGCGTGCTTTGGTGACTTCGATCTCTGCAGGGACAGCCTTTGAATCTGCCATCTGGCTTGCTAGCTGGACGAGTTGGTCCTCGACCATTCCGACTAAATACCTGGGTGCAGCGAATCTTCTAGAGTACTATGCTTATCCATTCGCTGTCGTGTGCTCCTTAGCTGTGGCAGCGCTCATAAGTTTGGTTTCTCCGAAGAGCAAGTAACCGACGCACGGTCTGTTCCCGGATGGTCGCCAATTGGGAAGTTTCGGCCAGTACATGACACCGTTCTGTGCCGGGATTTTGTGCTAATTTGTGCTTGGGATGCGCCTATCTCGCCTCTCTGGCCCATTCTGCCTATCGAAAGATTAATAACTTATTGTTTTCAATGGCTGCTTTTTCGTGCCGTTTCAAAGCTTCATGTAACCGGCTCTAGTCTCTTGCTCCCTCGCTCCCTGGTGTTTCACTTCTTCGCTCCTTCACTCGTTTCCCGGTTCCCTCGGTCCCTGCTTTCGATACACTGTTTCAAACAGGAGGCCTTCCTAATGCAAACGCGGACTCTGGGCACCACCATGCCTGTGCTGGAAGTTGAGCTCCAACCCAACGAAAGCATCTTTTCCGAAAGCGGCGAGCTGTCGTGGATGACCGCCTCGATTCAGATGACCACGCACACGCAGATGGGCGGAGGCGGCGGCATCTTCGGCGTACTCAAGCGCGCGGTTGCGGGCGCCAGCATCTTCATGACCGAGTACCGCGCATTTCAGTATCCCGGCGTCGTCTCCTTCGCTACCAAGGTGCCGGGCCACATTGTGCCGGTTGAGCTCGGCCAGGGTCCCGAATATCTCATCCACCGTCACGGCTTCCTCTGCGCGACGCCGCAGGTCACGATCACCTTGGGCTTCCAGCAGTCCCTCGGCGCGGGCGTCTTTGGCGGCGACGGATTCCTATTGCAGAAACTCAGCGGCGTGGGCACCGCGTGGCTCGAGCTTTCGGGAGAGCTGATCCAGAAAACTCTGCAGCCGGGCGAGGTTCTGCGCGTGCATCCCGGCCACGTCGGCGCATTTCAGTCTACGGTCGGATTCACCATCACCACCGTGCCGGGCATCAAGAACATGATCTTCGGCGGAGACGGCATCTTTCTCGCGCAGCTTGTAGGCCCGGGAACCGTCTGGCTGCAGACGCTGCCCATCTCGCGCCTCGCGCACCAGATTTACGAATACATCCCGCATGTTCGAGAACAGGCTCCTGCCAGCGTCGGCGGTGGGATTGTGGGCGGCATCGTCGGCTCCATTTTGAGCGGCGGCCAATAACCAGCTTGGCAAGCCGTCGCGGCCGGCTTGCCAAGCTCTCTTGACTCATGGAACGATGGCTCGCATGACAACCACCCAGGATCGCGCCCGCATTGTGCGCGGCAATATTGTTTTCGTCTTCGTTCTGGCGTTCGCGCTTTATCTGGCCTGGCTCGTCCGGGATGTACTGGTTCTGGTCTACGTTTCGGCTCTCTTCGCCGTCGTCCTGCTGCCGGTGGTACAAGCCACATCCAGGATGCAGATTGGCCGATGGCGTCCGCTCGCGGGCTCGAGAGCGATCTTTTTTCTTTTCATGGCGCTGGCCACTGTGCTCGTGGTTTTCTGCAGCCTCGCATTTCCACCCGTGATTCGCGATCTTCAGGGCTTCAGTGGCGAAATGCCAACCCGTCTTCCCGCGCTGCTTTTGAAACTCCACCAGATTCCCTTTGCCGACCGAATCAACACCGCTGACATCATCTCCCGGATGCAGGACGCTGCCGCCCAGGGAGCCGGCTACGTGCTCGAATCCGCAAGGAACTGGGTTGGCGTCCTCGGCCGGATCGTCGTCTGCCTCGTCCTCACACTCTACTTTCTGCTCGAAGGCGATCAGGCCTATCGCTGGACCCTCGCGTTTTTCCCCGTCGACCGGCGGCGCCGCCTCGACGCCGCTCTGCAGCGCGCCGCGGTGCGCATGGGTAATTGGCTGCTGGGCCAGGCCAGCCTCATGCTGGTCCTCGGCCTCACCAGCACCATCGTTTTTCTCTCCCTCCATCTGCGCTACGCCTACGCGCTCGGCTTTCTCACCGGGTTGCTCAACATCGTTCCGGTTCTCGGGGCAGCCATCTCACTGGTGCTCGCCGTTCTCGTGGCCTCCATCGACTCCTGGGGCCGCGTCCTCGGCGTGGTCATCTTCTTTGTCGTCTATCTCAGCGTCGAAAACTACTTTCTCATCCCCCAAATCATGAAGAACCGCGTGAACCTTCCTGCGCTCGGCATCTTCGTGGCTTTGCTTCTCGGCTCGGCCCTCGAAGGCGTCGTTGGCGCCATGGTAGCCATCCCCACTGCCGTGCTGGTCAGCGTGCTGCTCAACGAGTACTTCGCCCGCAAGGAAGAGGCATAAGCCAAGGGGTCTCCTCTAACTCGCTGCCTCTGGAATTGCCCCTCCGCCCTCACTCCCGGTAGACTGGATGATCGAGGGCCAGACATGTTGGTAGTGATGAAGGCGCAGGCCACGCCGGAGGAAATCCAGGCCGTCTGCGACCATATCGTTCAATTGGGGTTCCGTCCCCATCCACTGCCCGGAGCGCAACGCACCGCCATCGGGATTACCGGGAATCAGGGCGAAGTCAACCGCGGCAACCTCGAGTCTCTTTCCGGCGTCGCCGAAGTCATCCGCGTCTCCAAGGCGTATAAGCTTGCCAGCCGCGACGTAAAAGAAGAAGACACCGTGGTTCGGCTTGCGACCGGCGCCGTGATCGGCGGCCGGGACCTGGCCGTGGTCGCCGGTCCCTGCTCCATCGAAAGCCGCGAGCAGGCATTCGCCATCGCCGAGCAGGTGGCCGCGGCGGGCGCGCAGTTCTTCCGCGGCGGCGCATACAAGCCCCGTACCTCACCCTATGCTTTTCAAGGCCTGGGTCTTGAAGCCCTGAAGATTATGGCTGAGATCAGGGAGAGATTTGGGCTGGCCATCGTCACCGAGGCGCTCGACTCCGAAACGCTTCACCTGGTGGCTGGATGGGCCGATGTGGTCCAGATCGGCGCCCGCAATATGCAGAATTTTTCGCTCCTCAAGAAAGCCGGGCAGTTGCGCAAGCCTGTGCTTATCAAGCGCGGCATGAGCGCGACCATGGAAGAATTCTTGATGGCCGCCGAGTATGTGATGAGCGAGGGCAACTACCAGGTGATCCTTTGCGAGCGCGGCGTGCGCACCTTTGCCGACCACGCGCGCAACACACTCGATCTGAGCATCGTGCCTGCCTTGCGCCATGTGAGCCACCTGCCCATCCTCGTCGATCCCAGCCATGGCACCGGCCGCCGCGACAGCGTGCTGCCCATGGCGAGAGCGTCGATTGCTCCCGAAAAGGCGCTCTCCGACGGGCCGCAATCCATCTACCCCGCGCAATTCAGCGTGATGATGCAGGAGCTCGAGCAGATTGCTCCGGTCGTCGGCCGTCATCTGCCGCGACGGGTTGCTGCTACGACTGCTGCTGCAGCGGAATGATCTCCTAGTGTTCCCTATGAGATTGAAAAGCCGGATGCCCCATCCTTTCGCGGTCTTGTCGCGAAAGGGTGGGAGACCAGCATCCTTCGCCGCGATCGCTTGCTTTCTTCTGATCGCTGGTTGCCGGTCACATGATTTCCCGCAGTATCCTCCGAACTATCGCGAATACGCGTACGTGACCAACGGTGGCAGCGACACGGTCACGGTTCTCGACGTGGTCGATGTCCGCGTCGATCGCGAGATCCAGGTGGGCCACGATCCCGTGGCCGTCGCCGCAAGTCC